>NZ_QOIO01000003.1 GCF_003332305.1 Microvirga aerophila
CGGATCTCGGTCACGCCCATTCCGGCGAACTGCTTCTTCCACCTGTAGAAGGTTGGCTCGGTGATCCCCATCTTGCGGATCACCTCGGCCACCGGCGTGCCGCTCTCGGCCTGGCGCAGCGCAAAGGCGATCTGCTCTTCCGTGTAGCGCGTCTTCTTCATGGCACTGACCCTCCTCAAGGATCAAAATGCCCGGAAAAGTTGTCCTCCGAATGGACCAGTTTGACGGGTCAGGACCAGTGAGCCCGAGCTGCTGCCAGTGCTTCTTGCTGGTGGAGCCGGGGGAGACGAGGCTCTGGCCGTGCCGCACGTCCTTGGAGGGCAGCGGTGATTAGAGACCACTGCTCCTGTTCCAGCGTAAGCCAGCGGTCCAGTCCGATCTCGACTGTCTCGCCCATCAGGGCTCGCTTACGGATAGGCTTGGAGGAGGTGTGAGCCACAACTCGCTGCGACAGCCCTGCCACTGAGGCGAGAGCGACGAAGGTGCCTAGTTCCTGGCGGGTTACGGCTCGATCGGGGTTGCTGTGAAACTTACATTGGATGGCCCAAAGTTCGCCCTGAAACGTCTCAGCGAGGATGTCGATGCCTTCGTCCGTGGCAGGTAACCCCAGCCTTGCCCTGACCTCATCCGGCACCTCGCTCCATCGCCACACGCTCCTGAGTTTAGATTGGTACTCAGGTTGGGTCTGGAGATAGAGTTGCGTCAGGCGCTCGAAGGTATCCCCCTGCTGGGAGATGTCATCGAGTTGGACCAGAGCGTCCCAGAACTCGGACCAGTTGCGGGACTGCTTGATGATCTGCTCAGTGACTGACCTGCGGGATAGGGCAGGGGATCGGACCAGCATGGAGGCTCTCGGTGCTTATAGCTACGCTTGTAGTCTCACAGATAGCTATTCAGCTCTCAACCACTTAACCGTAGTGCCGGTGAAAGATTCATCTCCAGCAGTTTTCCCTCTGGATGAACTAGGAGCCTGACGGTGATCTCATCCCGACTTCCTTGGTCAGGGCGCTCTTACATCCGGACCCAGTTGGCTGCCGATCAGATTGAACACTTCCTACCATTATGTTCAGGTCTGCCAGTCTGCTCCAACGATTGGCATCTGAGAGCCCGCGCATGAGTTTTCATCCGGTCGGTGCAGGTGGTCACTAATGGCTGATGACTCGGTTCGCCCGGAAGAGTATTGGCGAGGCTGCTCAAGCAAGCATCGACGGCGTACCGGGTCTGGGCCACCTTTCCGGTCCAATGATCAGCATGTGCTGATGTTGCGAACACGCAAATCGAAGCAGCGAGAATGATCCTCATGCCTGTTTCTCTCACGGTTCCTGGAGGTGCCTAGTCACGTCTCAAATCAGGTGCTGAGCTGAGGTGAGTTGTTGCCCACATGGCAGCCTGGGTGCGGTTTTGGGCGCGGATCTTTCTCAGGATCGCCTTGACATGAACTTTCACCGTTGCCTCAGCCACACCCAACTTGCGGGCTATGATCTTGTTCGGAGCCCCTTCTGTCAGCAACCGGAGGATCGCCTCCTCCCGGCCAGATAGGTTTCTCTCCCCTGGCGAATGGGTATCGATTGGTGCCTCTGCTGTCCCGGGCTGATGCTCCTGTCGGAGCGCGTGTGTCATATCATTGGTAGCGGACAGGATGACGGCAGCGGGGAACACACTCTCTCCCAGCACGATCAGCTCAAGAGATTTGATCAGGATCTCCGGGGCTGTTGCCGTGTCGAGAACTCCCGCCGCTCCGGCCTGGTAGGCCAGCACGATCTCATCCCAACCGACGTTGTCGGCTAGAAGAACGATCCGGGCAGCCTCGCCCTGCGCCTTTAGCTCCCTGATAAGATCAGCCACATCAGAGGGACTGCCGCTTGTCTCTATCAGGAACAGGATGGCCTTGGCATCGGGAAAACCCGGGAAACCTGATGGACGGTCGACGGCCTCGTCTTGGATCTGGAACTGAGTCTTCGGCAGGAGGTGCTTGATTCCCTCGCGCATCAGGAAAGTGTCGCATATCAAGACGGTGGGAATCTCCAATACATCCTGGGCTGCTAAAGCGTCATAACATTCATGAGCACCATGAAGAGACATTGATTAACTCGCATCTGTTAGGGCCAAGAAAATCTTTGAGCCCGACCGGCTGAAGCAGAGCCGAAGCATTTGTGCACCAAGCGCGGATTCTGAATTGATCGTATCTCCAGAGAATGTGCTGAAATCTGCCAAAGGTCGCAGGATCTTTAAGCCATTGGTCTGATCTCGTTTGATTTGTAGTAAGCTGCGAACGTGTACCGCTGAGCGGCCAAGCCTCAACAGAGGCTACTCGCTCTTGCTGTACCTCCTGGACAACAAGCTTTTCTTGAAGCTTAGCTATAAGCGCGCCCAGTCTACTTCTCCGGCCTCAGGTGATTTTGTCGTCTCAACATTCGTGGGTCAGAGTGCCGGCTGATCAGAGCCCCCTCATGCGGGAGGGCCGCTAAGATTCTGCCGCCTCAGGCGAATTGCAGCTTCCTCCACACTGATCAACAGGCTTTGTGCGCGACCAAGCGCAGTTCCTCGACACTCCTCCTATCTCATGAGACGTTCCCGATCCGTTCCAGCTGAGTCGAGCGGGGATTATGAGGAAGCGGATACGAGATGCAAGGCTCTCCGTGGAGCAGATTCTGGAAGCTCGATTGCGCTATGCAGACGGCGAGCAGGAACTATCCAAGCTTGCTCGGGACTACCGGGTCCACCGTGAGGTCATCAAAAGAGTGGTCCTAGGGGAGTCTCATAAGCACCTCCCGATGCCGCCTGAGAGGCCTTGGTGAGTCCTGAACCAGTAGGATGGGGTTATATGGGTGCCTTCAAAGCCAAGATCGCCGCCAGTGACGGAGGGGGATAGCGGAAAGGGCGCTGCGGGAGGCGGGGTGGGTACAGGGAACGCGGCCTAGACGCTCCGTAGTACGCGCTTTCACGTTTTTCGGGTGCAAACATCCAATTGCAAATCAGCTAGAACCCTCTTGTTAACCTCCGATGCAAAGAGCCGCGCCTTTTCTATGTGGCCGTCTCTAATCAAGGGACCCAACGTGCGAAAGCACTGCGAGTTTGCTGCGATGAATTTGGTGAGTTCAACGTTGGGTCTGATGAGGGGAGATGCGATCCCAAGCTTCTCATAGCTCGTAAGGACGGCACTAATCTCTGCCATGAAATCTTCCGGGTTTCCTCTTTGTAGAGCGGGGGGTGTTCTAAGATGTTTCTCGATCCGTGCTGCAAGAAGGAGTGACCGTTGGCCTAAGTTTTCGAGGTGTTCCTTCGGGACCGCAGCGTCATCTTGGTTCTGACGACGAGCCATGAAAGCGATACGCCATCCGAACAGCAATCCAGCGAGGAAGGTGGCGACATACCGAAGGTAAAAGGTGTCGATTGCCCATCCGAGCCAAGCTGCGGCCTGTGTCACGCGGAGATGAGGGGCCGAGTAGAACCCTAGCTCATCCGCCCATCTGACAAAGAACTCTCCGATGATGGCCCCGAACACGAGAACGAATAACCAACGAAGGGCGGTGAGGATTGGGCGGATTGTCTGGCTCATGTTTGGGTCATCTTGTCAGGTACGACCCTATGTCTGGCAAGAGTTGTTCACAGCTATCCCCAAGCTCATTTCCTGCCTACAGGACTTGCCTACAACCAAGAGGAAAAAGCCTTAGTTATCAACGATACAACCGAGCTGCTGCCCTCTCACGGCGAAACAGGGCGGCTCTGAGCTGCCCCGCATTAAGCTCATGGTGATTGAAGCCGAGGGTAGCTTAAGGCACCTGCGTGCGTGGCACAGGTCATTTACTGGATTGATATACCAGAGGCAGCTTCAAGAGCTTGCACTGTCGCCGGTTCTAGATTGCCCGTAACCGTGATGCCTTGGGCTCGCTCGAAGGCTTGGATAGCTTGACGGGTCTTGGAACCCATTCGCCCATCGGCTGTAAGCGGTCCATATCCGAGCTTGGTTAGGGCCTCCTGCACGGCATCTACTCGTACTGGACCGTTCGCGGGACTCGTCGCGCCAGTCTGAGACGGACCTCCGTCATCTGAAGCGAGCGCCGATCCCAACTGAGCCCGCGCTTGAGCGATCGACTCCGTCAGTTGCGCCCGTGCTTGCTCAAGGCTCTTTATCTGCCCCTGGACAGACGCGAGTTGACCTTGAGCAATCTTCAAGTCCCCGGTGCTTTGGCGAAGTTGGTCGTATTCGGCAGTGACCCGACGATGCTCCGCATTGAGCTGACTGATCTCATTCTGGAGACGCGTAGTCTGCTCACGGAGGGCATCCTCTTGGCTTCCTGAGAATGCAGCCGAGTAGCCGTAGAGACCCCACCCCAGCAGGGCCAGAGCCCCGAGGACTCCGCTTGTTACCTTATAGGCTGTTGTCTTGTCGCTCGTCTGCGCTTCCATGAACTCACTCATCATCGATAACGGAGACCGTAGACTTAAGAACGCCTACGGGGCTCCGCAATGAATGAGAAACTGTGACCTGAGGAAGGCGGCCTCAATCTAGAAATAGGGAAAGGCGACCCCTGAGAGCCGCCCCCTGTGTATTCCTAGTTTAAGTGAAATTAGATAGCTCCACGTTGGTTACCTCGGGAAGCTATCGAACCCGGAATGTAGAAGCAGCGTTGATCATCTGCCAGGTGACACGAACTGATCCTCGCGTTGATAGGCTTGGCGACAGTGATTGCTAAAAGTGAGTTGCGAGAAGCGAGAAGCGAGAGCCTCAGGACGCCCCTCCTGGGGCTCTTATTTTGTCAGCCCCGCCGAGGAACACGACCCCAGGTCCACCGGTCGGTATAGGCGCACTCCCATGAGCCCCTCCAGCCAGACCGGAAGCTAGGCTGCCGGAGGTGAGCGATCGGGAATAAACGACGTTCTCCAGCGTTAATTAACTAAGCAGTAACCTGAGGAGGCCGTGATGGTGAGAGACGACATCCTGACAACTGTTCTGTTGCCGTTAGCCACAGCGGCCGGACTCGGTGCTGCCGGGGTTATAATCGTCATCATCGCAGGAATCGTTTGAGCCTGACGACTGCTCTAAGCCTTGGTGCCGGATGTCGGCCCTGTGGACCCTTGGCTCTCTGCTCTGCGTTAATTCAGAGGGATGTCGATGGGGTTCACCTATGACCAACTACCATCTCTGGTCTGCCGTCCCGTTAGTGGCCGCCGCTGGTTTGGGCACCCTTGGTGTCCTGATCGCCGTCTGCTTGGGCTTCGCCTTGGATTAGGCATCAGACCTCGTACCGAGGCAGCTTAATTACCTCATGATAGAGCCCGGCCATGTCACCATAGACTGACCCAAGGCCGGGAAGCGTGTGACCGAGAATGTACTCACGCTTCTCGTGATCCATGCCAACGGCTCTGGCCTTGGTCGTGAAGCGGTGCCGCCACCCGTGGTTAGGCTGAACGCGCTCATCGGTGATCCCAATAGACCGGACCCACTTAGCAAGCTTCTCTGATTGGGATTGTGCGCCTCGCCCTTTCTGATCCTTTTCGCTGAAGAACAGAGGGCTAGGGGAGGCACTCTCAATGAACTTCAGGAGACCAATCTCCTCAAGCTGAGGATGGAGGGGAACGTCACGGTAAACCCCGTTCTTTGTGCCCATGATCCTAACTACGTGGACGCCCTTAACACTCCTGAAGCTGTCCTTACGTAGCGCAGTCACTTCCGAAACACGGGCTCCAGTGAAGGCGCAAATCCAAGGGACCCACCGCTTGCCTGAGGCGAGACCTTCACTTTCTTGGCGAGGCTTGGAGTAGGTGAGGGCAGCCTTGAGGATGGTCTCGGCCTCATCGTCAGTGAAGCCGCTTTCCCGCTCCACCCTTCGCTTTGTAACACGAATCGTCACATCGGCAGCAGGATTGCTGGGGAGGCGCTTGTTCTCCACGGCCCACCCAAAGACAGACTTGAGGGCTGCAAGGTCAGCATCCTTGATCGTCTTTCCCGACTTACCTTCAGCAAGCCTCGCATCCTTGAAGCGGATGACATCCTCAGCGGTGACCCTCGTCGCGTCATCATCGCCGAGGAAGGCGCGGAAGTTGGTGAAGACCGAACGATAGCGATTGGGAGTGGCAGAGGCTCTATTGAGCTGGATGGCCTCCTTCTCCCATGCTTCGAACATTGAGGTCATGGTGAGGGGGTTAGTTTGCTTCTCAGATGGCTTATGGAAGGAAGGGAAGCGATTTGCGCGGGGATCTGGAGAGTAGTCCCCATCTGCGAACTTCTTGATCTGGTGAGAGGCCTGATCGAGACCCTTACTTACCTCAATGAGAACCCGTTCACGGCTTTCCCCATCGATGACTAAACCCTTATGCCTCACAATGGAATCAGCGATGGGACCAAAGCGATCTTCCATTGACCGCTTCACCTTGGCTTGGTGACCAATCATCAGAGCGCCATAACCGAAATTACCAGCTCTGGCCTCCTCATTCGCCTCAAGGACGTTCGCCCATCTCTCGTAGGAGCCAGGGTTCTCCTCAAAGGCCTTCACGAAGGCACTGTAAATCTCACCAGCGAGGGCTACAGCATCCTTCTGGGAGAGCTTCTGTGGCCCCCTCCTCACTGCACCCCAGAAATTGTTGAGAGCCGTTAGGGCCTTGGCGAATCGCGTCTTAGCTTCGCGGGGGTCGCGCGTTCTAAGGGAGGCTTTTACAGTCTCACCAGCCCTAGCTTGGACGGTCTCATCGCCTACAGGAAGGCTGATGTTTTGCCCCTTCACCGTCGTGACCAAATCAGATGGCACACGAATGCGAAGGTAGAAAATGCCTGTCTTTGGGTCTTTCCAAGGGGAAGCCATCTTGAGAACCATGTGTACCGCCCTTGTGTACAGGTGGGGCGGCCTCAAAGTCTTGTCCTACAACAAGTTCTTGGTTTCTCAAAGGTTTGGCTGGTGCTGCCAGAGAGGATTGAACTCTCGACCTCTCCCTTACCAAGGGAGTGCTCTACTACCTAGCTAAACCCACACGTTTCGCTTTGTCAGACCAAATCTGTGAATGCAAACGGAATCGACCCACACAAATTCCGTTGGTGGATACCCTCTTCAAACCAGCGATATTGTGTCGCTTGCTTACCCACTGCTTACCAGCTCATTCACTGCGGGCAACACAAAGCAGCTACATCATTGAAAAGCTTGGTGGAGCTGAGGGGATTCGAACCCCTGACCTCTGCAGTGCGATTGCAGCGCTCTCCCATCTGAGCTACAGCCCCGGCCGGTTGTACGCGACCAAGCGGCCGGGTTTTAGGCTCGGGGGCTCGGGTCTGTCAATCGTTGATGGAGCCTGAAACCGCCATTCTTTCGGATGGGATTGGGGCCTCCGGCGGATCCCGGGTTGTTCCGAACTGCCAAGAACGCTACATGAGCACGATCCGTTCCTGACAGGTTTCCCATGCGCGCTCTGCTCGAAGTCATCCTGCTGGCCTTGCAGCTTTATGTTTACCTCATCGTCGCCTCGGCGATCCTGAGCTGGCTGGTCGCCTTCAACGTCGTCAACACCCGCAACGATTTCGTCCGCTCGATCTGGAATTTCCTTGATGCGGTGACCGAACCCGCCTTGCGGCCGATCCGGAGGATCCTGCCCAATCTCGGCGGGGTCGATATTTCGCCCGTCATCCTGATCCTGCTCATCATCTTCATCCAGAAGCTTATCGTGGATTACCTGCTCCCGGCGGCCTTCTAACGGCGGCTCACGCCTTGCCCTTGCGCATCCGCCCGGACGGGCTCGAGGTTCGGGTGCGGGTCACGCCCCGAGGCGGGCGCGACGCCATCGACGGTGTCGAGACGCTCTCGGACGGGCGAGCCGTCCTCAAGGTTCGGGTGCGGGCAGCGCCGGAGGATGGGGCAGCCAATAAGGGCGTCCGGAAACTCCTGGCCAAGACCCTTCGGGTGCCAGTCTCTTCCGTGAGCTTGGAAGGGGGAGCAACCAACAGGCTGAAGACATTTCTGATTTCGGGAGACGGAGCGGCTCTGGCAGCCCGTCTCGCCGCTTTGACAGGACAGCATTCATGAGCGCCAGCATCATCGACGGAAAGGCTTATGCGGCGGGTTTGCGGGCTCGCATCACCGATGCGGTCGGCGACATGGCGCAACAGGGGGCGACGCCGGGGCTTGCCGTGGTGATCGTCGGCGAGGATCCGGCCAGTCAGATCTACGTGAAGAACAAGGCGCGCCAGACCGTCGAGGTGGGCATGCGCTCCTTCGAGCATGTGCTGCCAGCCTCCACCAGTGAGGCCGAGCTGCTGAGCCTCGTGGCTGGGCTCAACGCCGATCCGGCCGTGGACGGCATCCTCGTGCAGCTGCCCCTGCCAAGGCAGATCGACGCCCAGAAGGTGATCGAGGCCATCGATCCCGCCAAGGACGTGGACGGCTTCCACCCCATCAATGCCGGCAAGCTGATGACCGGCGTGCCGGGCCTCGTCTCCTGCACGCCTTTGGGGTGCCTGTTGCTCATCCAATCCGTCCAGCGGGATCTCGCGGGTCTCAATGCGGTGGTGCTCGGCCGGTCCAACATCGTCGGCAAACCCATGGCCCAGCTCCTTATCGGGCAGAGCTGCACGGTGACGGTGGCCCATTCGAAGACCCGCGACCTGCCGGAGGTCTGCCGCGAGGCCGATATCCTTGTGGCGGCTGTCGGACGGCCTGAAATGGTGCGGGGCGATTGGATCAAGCGGGGCGCCATCGTGGTGGATGTGGGCATCAACCGGGTGCCGAATCCTTCGTCCGGGGAGGGCAAGACCCGCGTCGTCGGCGACGTGGCCTATGCGGAGGCGTCAGCCGTGGCCTCCGCCATCACGCCAGTGCCCGGCGGCGTCGGGCCGATGACCATCGCTTGCCTGCTGCGTAACACGCTTGAGGCCGCGTGCCTCCGTCGCAGCCTGCCGATGCCATCCCTCGACGTCCGTTTGGCGTAATCGCTCACGCGCCTTTTCTCAGGTGCTCGACCAACTGCCGCGCCGACGACGGCAAGTCCTTCAAGGCACGGATGCACAGGGTCAGGTCGCGGGCTGCCCATGGGTCCTCCAGGCTGACCACGGCGATTGCCATGGTTCTGGCTGCCCGCTGCGCGGTGGTCTCCGGCACGATACCGAGGCCGACGCCCGCCTCCACCATACGGCACACGGCATCGAAGCTGCGCAGTTGAACCCGCAGGCGTAAGGGGCGACCGATGCGGCCCGCCTTGTCGGCGAGGAAGCGCTGCAGGGCGCTCGCCCGGTCGAGCCCCACGAAATCATGCTCCAGCACTTCCGCGAAGGCGATGCTGCCCTTGGCCGCGAGTGGATGCCCCTTTGGCGCAACCAGCACGAACCGATCGCTGCGGAACGGATAGGTCTCCAGCCGCCCCGTGTCGACGGTGCCTGCCACGATGCCCAGATTCCCCACGCCCTCGGCGATCAGGCCCACGATCTCGTCGCTCAGGCGTTCCTCCAGGTCGATGCTGACCTGCGGATGCTCGGCCAGGAAGGCGCTCAAGGCCTCGGGCAGGAACTCGGTCAACGCATTGGTGTTGGAGAGAATGCGGATCTGGCCCGCAAGGCCGCCCGTGTAGGTGCCCAGGTCCTCGCGCAGGCGCTCGGCCTGGGCCAGCATGGCGCGGGCGTGTTGAAGAAGGGTGCGTCCGGCGGGCGTAGGGACAACGCCCTGGCGGTTGCGCAACAAAAGAGGAGCGCCGAGCGACTTTTCCATGTTCCGGATCCGAGTGCTAGCCGCCCCCAGAGCCAGATGGGCCCGCTCCGCACCATGGGTGATGCTTCCCGCCTCGACCACATGGCGGAAGAGGCTTAAATCCGTCAGGTCGAATTGCATAAACGATCCTTCGTCATTCGCGAAGGTAGATGAGAATTATTACAAATTGTACAAGTCCAAACCTTAAGGCAGACTTCGCGTCTGACGAAGCATGCCTTTTGTAAACCAGGATCGCACGAGGCGCATTGCGGTGTTGCGGCGCTTCAGATACGAACCATTCCAAACTAGGCGCGACGTTCGTGTCGCCGATCAGGAGTCTACGCCATGGCTGAGGCGAAGGTGGCCCCGAGGCCCTTGTCCCCGCATCTTCAGGTCTATCGCTGGTCATGGACGATGGCCATGTCGGTTGCTCACCGTATCTCGGGCATGGCGCTGTATGGGGGCATTGCGCTCTTCGCGATCTGGCTGGTGTCCCTGGCCGCTGGCCCCACGGCCTTCGACCGGGTGCAGTGGTTCTTCGGCTCGCCCCTCGGGATCCTGATCCTGTTCGGCTACACCTGGATTCTCATGCACCACATGCTGGGCGGCGTGCGGCACCTCGTATGGGATTTCGGGCACGGCATGGAGCCTGCCCAACGCATCAACATGGCCCGCTTCACCCTCGTCGGCTCGGTCATCCTGACGGTGCTGATCTGGGTCGTCGCCTTCGTGGCGTTCTAAAGGAGACAGGCTCATGGTCGACAACAGACCCGATACCCGCGTTTCCATGCGCACCCCGCTCGCCCGCGTGAAGGGCCTCGGCGCCTCCGGGCACGGGGTGGAGCATTGGTGGCTTCACCGCATGACGGCGGTATCCAACGTCCCGCTCATCATCGCCTTCGTGATCATCGTGGCGGCGCTCGCCGGCAGCGACTACGCCCGGGCGATCGACATCATCTCCCACCCGCTGGTGGCGATCATCCTCATCCTGGCGGTCATCTCGGTGACGAACCACATGCGCCTGGGCATGCAGATCGTCATCGAGGATTATGTCCACGACAAGGGCTACAAGATCGCTGCCGTCATCGCGAACAACTTCTACGCCGTGATCATCGCGATCGCGTGCCTCTACGCGATTCTCAAGGTCAGCCTCGGCCGGATCCTGATTTAAGGAACAACATCATGGCTCAAGGAACGAACGGCGCCGCCGTCAACGGCAAGGCCTATACCATCGTTGATCACACCTTCGACGTGGTGATCGTGGGCGCGGGCGGCGCGGGCCTGCGCGCCACCGTCGGCTGCTCGCAGGCTGGTCTTCGCACCGCTTGCATCACCAAGGTGTTCCCGACCCGCTCGCACACGGTCGCGGCGCAGGGCGGCATCTCCGCGTCGCTCGGCAACATGGGCCCGGACGACTGGCGCTGGCACATGTACGACACCGTCAAGGGATCGGACTGGCTCGGCGATCAGGACGCCATCGAATATCTCTGCCGCAATGCGCCGGCAGCCGTCTACGAGCTGGAGCACTGGGGCGTTCCCTTCTCCCGCACGGATGAGGGCAAGATCTACCAGCGCCCATTCGGCGGCATGACCACCGATTACGGCAAGGGCACCGCCCAGCGCACCTGCGCGGCCGCCGACCGCACGGGCCACGCGATCCTGCACACGCTTTACGGGCAGGCAGTCCGCAACCAGACCAACTTCTTCATCGAGTACTTCGCCCTCGACCTGATGATGGACGATTCCGGCCGCTGCATCGGCGTCGTTGCCCTCAACCAGTCGACCGGCGAAATCCACCGCTTCCGCGCCCACATGACGATCTTGGCCACGGGCGGCTACGGGCGCGCCTATTTCTCGGCGACCTCGGCCCATACCTGCACGGGCGATGGCAACGCCATGGTGCTGCGGGCGGGCCTGCCGCTCCAGGACATGGAGTTCGTGCAGTTCCACCCGACCGGCATCTACGGCGCGGGCTGCCTCATCACCGAGGGCGCGCGGGGCGAAGGTGGCTATGTGACGAACTCCGAAGGCGAGCGCTTCATGGAGCGCTATGCGCCCTCCGCCAAGGATCTTGCCTCCCGTGACGTGGTGTCCCGCGCCATGACCATGGAGATTCGGGCTGGTCGCGGCGTCGGCAAGAACAAGGACCACATCTACCTGCACCTCGACCATCTCGACCCGAAGATCCTGCACGAGCGCCTGCCGGGCATCTCGGAGAGCGCCAAGATCTTCGCGGGCGTCGACGTGACCAAGGAGCCGATCCCGGTTCTGCCGACCGTCCACTACAACATGGGCGGCATCCCGACGAACTATCATGGCGAGGTGCTGACGCTCAAAAACGGCAACCCGGATACGGTGGTGCCGGGCCTGATGGCGCTGGGCGAAGCGGCCTGCGTGTCGGTGCACGGCGCGAACCGCCTCGGCTCCAACTCGCTCATCGACCTCGTGGTGTTCGGCCGCGCAGCCGGCCTTCGCTGCGCCGAGATCCTGACGCCCAACGAAAAGCACACGGACCTGCCCAAGGGCGCGGACGAGCTCGCCCTCTCGCGTCTCGACAAGTTCCGCTACGCCAACGGTTCCACGCCGACCGCGGAGCTGCGCCTCGAAATGCAGAAGACCATGCAGAACAACTGCGCGGTGTTCCGCACCGGCGAGGTGTTGGAAGAAGGCAAGCAGCTCATCCACAAGGTCTGGAACGGCGCGGCCGACGTGCGGGTGACGGACCGCTCGCTGATCTGGAACACGGACCTGATCGAGACCCTCGAATTCGATAACCTCATCGGGCAGGCGGTCGTCACCATGGAAAGCGCGGCCAACCGCCAGGAATCCCGCGGCGCCCATGCCCGTGAGGACTTCCCGGACCGTGACGACAAGAACTGGATGAAGCACACCCTGTCCTGGCTCGACGACACCTCTCACAAGGTAAGCGTCGATTACCGGCCCGTGCACACCTACACGATGTCCAACGAGATCCAGTACATCGAGCCCAAGGCCCGCGTGTACTAAGGAAGAACTCAACAATGGCTCAGTTCACGCTTCCCAAGAACTCCAAATACACCGAAGGCAAGTCCTGGCCGAAGCCGGCCGGGGCTACCAACCTTCAGGAATTCCGCATCTACCGCTGGAATCCGGACGATGGCGCAAACCCGCGCATCGACACCTACTACGTCGACCGGGACGATTGCGGCCCGATGGTGCTCGACGCCCTGATCTGGATCAAGAACAACGTCGACTCGACCCTGGTCTTCCGCCGCTCCTGCCGCGAGGGCATCTGCGGTTCTTGCGCCATGAACATCATGGGCGGCAACACGTTGGCCTGTACACTCGGCATCGACGATTGCGACGGTGGCGCCATCAAGATTTATCCGCTGCCGCACATGCCGGTGCTGAAGGATCTGGTGCCGGATCTCACGAGCTTCTTTGCCCAGCACGCCTCCATCGAGCCCTGGCTGCACACCCAGACGGCGGAGCCCGAGACCGAATGGCGCCAGACCCCCGAGGAGCGCCAACAGCTCGACGGCCTCTACGAGTGCATCCTGTGCGCCTGCTGCACCACGTCCTGCCCGAGCTACTGGTGGAACGGGGACCGCTTCCTGGGTCCTGCGGCGCTCCTGCAGGCCTATCGCTGGCTCATCGACAGCCGTGATGAATCCACGGGCGAGCGCCTCGACAACCTTCATGATCCCTTCCGGCTCTACCGCTGCCACACGATCATGAACTGCGCCAACACCTGCCCCAAGGGGCTGAACCCGGCGAAGGCCATCGCCGAGATCAAGAAGATGATGATCGCGCGGGTCGTCTAAGCCGAATTTATGCCTAGCGCGCCTCAGGCGTTCTAAAGTAACACTCCGGGCAGAACGATCATTGCCCGGAGCCTCCGTTGCCTGCCCTTATTGCCCTACTCACAGCCCTCGGGGCAGCCGCCTTTTGGTTCTATCGCCTAAGGGACGCCGGACGCGCGGCTTTCGATGTCATCGACTCCGCCCAGCG
This sequence comes from Microvirga aerophila, assembly GCF_003332305.1. Classification (GTDB taxonomy): domain Bacteria; phylum Pseudomonadota; class Alphaproteobacteria; order Rhizobiales; family Beijerinckiaceae; genus Microvirga; species Microvirga aerophila. Next base: position 13,656 of record NZ_QOIO01000003.1, read on the forward strand.
CATCCGGGGCATCTACCGACGCAAACGCTTCCTGAGCAAAGCCGAAAGCTCCCCCATCGCGTCAGTCGACGATCCGGCTGCGGCCGCGGCCGCCATGCTGATCGCCCTGGCGGCCTCCCGCGGGCGCCTCAGCCTGGCCGCCGAGACTGCCATCAAGCACGAGATGCAGACCACCATGGATCAGACGAACGTTGACGAGGCCTTCACGTTCGCCCGATGGGTCGCCGATCACGCCAATGACCCAGGCGATCTGACCTTGAGGTTCGCAAAGCTCTGGATGAACACCCTGCAGCCCTCCGAGCGGAGCGACCTTCACGCCATGGCGTGTCGCATCGCTGCCGTGGATGGAGATCCTACCGATCTTCAGACCGGGTGCCTGCGGGCCCTCCAGATGCGTCTCGGCTTGACTCGCGCCTGATTACTGCCATTTCACGGTACCCGATTGAGACCACCGGGACCGGAGTCCCGTAACACAATGAGGATGAGATGAGTCGTCACGGTTATGCCCTTGCTGCCACTCTCTGCGCGGTTCTGGCGCTCGGCGCATGCTCATCCGCCCGCATTGGCGGCTCGCCCATCCGCAGTGCCGCTGCGGCGCCGGCCCCACTGGAGGCGGAGCCCGTCGAGGCCGTGCCTACGGGCCCTATCTCGTCGGCTCCGCTGCCTCCGGTCGAGGGCCAGCCGCTGCCTCCCGTAGCGGGCGCGCCCATGCCTACGCCCGGCGGGACCGACGTGGCAGGCCTGCCTCCCGCGGCCGCACCGGCTCCGATCGCGCCCGCTGCGCCCGCGGCTCCTGCGAGCCGCACCGCCATGGTGGGCAATTGGACGGCACGCGACGCCTCAGGTGGATCGTGCCGGGTCCAGCTCTCAAGCGCGCCCGCTCTCGACCTCTACAAGGCCTCTGCCAGCGGCTGCTCGAACCAGGACCTGTCCAGGGTCAATGCCTGGGACTACCGTAATGGTGAGGTCTATCTCTACCAGACCGGCGGCGCCGTCGCGGCGCGTCTGCGCGGCTCCTCCGGGTCCCTCAGCGGCGTCCTGGCTAAATCCGGCGCGCCTCTGTCCTTGGGGCGATAAGGGATTTGCGCTCCGACGATGAGGAGGTTATCGGTCAATCCGTGACCGAAGCTCGCCTCCTTCATCCCCACTCCATCACCGCACGCTACGACGCCCTCGTGGCCGCCGAGGCAATCGAGCGCGACCCCGCACAGGTCGCTCTTCTGCGGCGGCTCGAGACCCTGGCCGAGAGCCTGAACGGCTACCGTCTCTCGCGCAAGGCCAGCGCCCTCGGCTGGCTGTTCGGCAAGCGCAATCCCGCGCCTCCCAAGGGCCTCTACGTCTGGGGCTCGGTCGGGCGTGGCAAGACCATGCTCATGGACCTGTTCTTCGAGGCCCTGCCGGTCCATCGCAAGCGCCGGGTCCATTTTCACGCGTTCATGTCCGATGTGCACGAGCGCATCCATCAGTGGCGGCAGAAGCTGAAGAACGGGGACGTGCGGGGTGACGATCCCATTGCGCCGGTGGCCGAGGCTCTGGCGCAGGAGGCCTGGGTCCTGTGCTTCGACGAGTTCGTCGTCACGGACATCGCCGATGCGATGATTCTCGGGCGTCTCTTCACGGCGCTTTTCGGGCATGGGGTCGTGGTGGTCGCCACTTCCAACGTGGAGCCGGACCGGCTCTACGAGGGCGGGCTCAACCGCTCCCTCTTCCTGCCTTTCATTGCGCTGCTCACGGAACGGATGGATGTCGTCCGGCTCGATTCACGCACGGACTTCCGCCTGGAAAAGCTCGCGGGCAGCCCGGTCTTCCATACGCCTGCGGACAGCGCCGCGCACGAGGCGCTGAGCGGAGCCTTTCGGCGGCTCACCGGCCGCACGGAGGGGCGGCCCATGACGCTGACCGTCAAGGGCCATCCGGTGGAAATTCCCCAGGCGGCTGGTGGGGTTGCGCGGTTCACCTTCGCGGATCTCTGCTCACAACCCCTCGGGGCCGCCGATTACCTGGCCATCGCGGATGAGTTCCACACGATCATCCTCGAGGACATTCCCCGCATGGGGTTCGATCGCCGCAACGAGGCGAAGCGTTTCATCACCCTCATCGACACGCTCTACGACGTCCATGTGAAGCTCTTGGCCTCCGCCGAAACCGAGGTTCACGACCTCTATCATGCGGAGACGGGGCGTGAGGTCTTCGAGTTCGACCGCACCGTCTCGCGCCTCATCGAGATGCGTTCCGAGGAGTATCTCGGCCAGCCGCATGGTCGGCCGGACTCCGCCAGTTCAGGCCAGTCGACCGGCCTGGTCGAAACATGAAGCGCCCGCGGGGCAGTCTCTCACGGTTCCAAGACACGGCAACGCCGGCTGACAGCCGCCTTTTGGCGATCGCAGACGACCAGCTGAAGCGCCTGGGCCCTAAGCAGGTCACGGTGGTGGCCATCGCGGATGCGGCCGGAATGACCCATGCGAACGTCTATCGGTATTTCCCATCCAAGGCGGCCCTGATCGATGCGGTGGCGGGCCAATGGCTTAAAGCCCTAGAGACACGGATCGCCGACATCGCCGATGCGCCCGACCCCGCCGACGACAAGATGGAGCGGCTGATCCAGGCTTGGTCCCAGACCCACCGGGACCTGCTCACCCAGAACCGGCATCTCTTCGACGTGTACTGCACGGCTACCGAAACCTCCCGCGCGCTCATACGAAAGCACCGCACCCGCATGCGCCAGCTCATCGAACGGGTGATCGACGAAGGGATCGCCACGGGAAAGTTCGAGCCGCGCGACCGGGAGAAGGCGCTAGCCTACGTGAGCGATGCGGCTTACCGTTTCATCAATCCGCTCGCCATCCGGCTCGACGCGGAGGTGCCGCGCGACGTCCTGGACCTGCGCTTGGCCATTACAGTCCGGGTTATTCTGCGGGCCTTGGCGGATGGAATAATATAATGGAAGTTACAGAATGAGATTTTTGTAACAGGAAAATTCCTGACGCTGTTTACCACCTAAGATACTGAAATAACGAAACAAACGGAAGTATGGCTCCAGCCCGGCACGGCCGCTAGCCCGTAAACCCTTGAGCTTTAACCTTTTGCTGGCTTGAACGAGGCTTATTTCTGAGTCAAACAGCGCCACTCCAAAAAGGCTCGCGCCTCTCCACAATCCAAGGACAAATCCATGGCCCGTCACAAGATCGCGCTCATCGGCGCTGGCCAGATCGGCGGCACGCTCGCCCATCTCGTCGGCTTGAAGGAACTCGGCGACGTTGTTCTCTTCGATATCGCAGAGGGAATTCCCCAGGGCAAAGGTCTCGACATCGCGGAATCCGCACCGGTCGACGGGTTCGATGCGAAGTACAAGGGCGCGAACGACTATTCGGCCATCCAAGGCGCGGATGTGATCATCGTGACCGCCGGCGTGCCCCGCAAGCCGGGCATGAGCCGCGACGATCTGATCGGCATCAACCTCAAGGTCATGGAAGCGGTCGGCAACGGCATCAAGCAATACGCCCCGAACGCCTTCGTGATCTGCATCACCAACCCGCTCGACGCCATGGTCTGGGCGTTGCAGAAGTTCTCCGGCCTCAAGCCTGAGAAGATCGTCGGCATGGCCGGCGTTCTGGACTCGGCTCGCTTCCGCCACTTCCTGGCCAAGGAATTCAACGTGTCGGTCAAGGACGTGACCGCCTTCGTGCTCGGCGGCCACGGCGACGACATGGTGCCGCTGGTGCGCTACTCCACGGTCGCCGGCATCCCGCTGCCTGACCTCGTCAAGATGGGCTGGACCACCCAGGAGAAGCTCGACGCCATGGTCGAGCGCACCCGCAAGGGCGGCGGCGAGATCGTTAACCTGCTCAAGACCGGCTCGGCTTTTTATGCGCCGGCTGCTTCCGCCATCGCCATGGCCGAGAGCTACCTCAAGGACAAGAAGCGCGTCCTGCCCTGCGCGGCCTATCTCAACGGCCAGTACGGCGTGAAGGACATGTTCGTGGGCGTGCCGATCGTGATCGGTGAGAAGGGCGTCGAGCGCATCGTCGAGGTCGAGTTCTCCGGCGACGAGAAGGCGATGTTCGAGAAGTCCGTCGCTTCGGTGCAGGGCCTCGTGGACGCCTGCAAGCAGATCAATTCGGCGCTGGCCTAAACGCATTCAGGCACAACGGTCCCGGAGGCGCTCGAGGCGCGCCGGGACGACGGAAGAGAAAAGCTCATGAACATTCATGAATACCAAGGCAAAGCCGTCCTGAAGGAGTTCGGCCTGCCGGTCTCCCGCGGCAAGGCCATCTTCTCCCCCGACGAGGCGGAGGCTGCCGCTAAGGAACTCGGCGGACCGCTCTGGGTCGTGAAGTCCCAGATCCATGCGGGCGGCCGCGGCAAGGGCAAGTTCAAGGAAGCCGCTGCGGGCGAAAAGGGCGGCGTGCGCCTTGCCAAGTCCATCGACGAGGTGAAAGAGTTTGCGCAGCAGATGCTGGGCAACACCCTGGTGACCATCCAGACGGGCGAAGCCGGCAAGCAGGTCAACCGTCTCTACATCGAGGACGGTTCGGACATCGAAACCGAGCTCTATCTCTCCATGCTGGTTGACCGCGCCACGGGCCGGGTCGCTTTCGTCGTCTCGACCGAAGGCGGCATGGATATCGAGCAGGTCGCACACGACACCCCGGAGAAGATCCTCACTTTCTCGATCGATCCGGCCACTGGCGTAATGCCCCATCACGGCCGCACGGTCGCCAAGGCGCTGGGCCTGAAGGGCCCGCTCGCTAAGGAGGCCGAGGACCTGGTCACGAAGCTCTACACGGCCTTCAAGGCGAAGGACATGGAGATGCTCGAGATCAACCCGCTGATCGTCACCAAGGACGGGCACCTCAAGTGTCTGGACGCGAAGATCTCGTTCGACGGCAATGCGCTCTACCGCCATCCGGACGTTCAGGAACTCCGGGACATCACGGAGGAGGACGACAAGGAAATCGAGGCGTCCAAGGACGACCTCGCCTACATTGCGCTCGACGGCACCATCGGCTGCATGGTCAACGGCGCGGGCCTCGCCATGGCGACGCTGGACATCATCAAGCTCTACGGCGAAGAGCCGGCGAACTTCCTCGATGTGGGCGGCGGCGCCTCGGAGGAGAAGGTCACGGCGGCGTTCAAGATCATCACGGCCGACCCGAACGTTAAGGGCATCCTGGTCAACATCTTCGGCGGCATCATGAAGTGCGACGTCATCGCCCGCGGCGTGATCGCGGCCGTGAAGACCGTCGGCCTCCAGGTTCCGCTGGTGGTGCGCCTTGAGGGCACCAACGTGGAAGAGGGCAAGCAGATCATCCGCGAGTCCGGCCTCAACGTGATCCCGGCGGACGACCTCGACGACGCCGCCCAGAAGATCGTCAACGCCGTGCGCGGCGGGAAGTAAGGTTTCGAGCTGATGTCCATCCTGATTGACAAGAACACCAAGGTCATCTGCCAGGGCTTTACCGGCAAGAACGGCACCTTTCACTCCGAGCAGGCGATCGCCTACGGCACCAAGATGGTCGGCGGCACCTCGCCCGGCAAAGGCGGCTCCACGCACCTGAACCTGCCCGTCTTCGACACGGTCATGGAAGCGCGCGAGAAGACGGGAGCCGACGCCTCCGTGGTGTACGTTCCGCCTCCGGGCGCGGCGGACGCCATCTGCGAGGCCATCCAGGCCGAGATCCCGCTTATCGTGTGCATCACCGAAGGCATTCCGGTGCTCGACATGGTGCGTGTGAAGCGCTCTCTCGAGGGTTCCAAGTCGCGCCTCATCGGCCCGAACTGCCCCGGCATCGTGACGGCGGGTGAATCAAAGATCGGCATCATGCCGGCCAACATCTTCAAGCCCGGCTCGGTGGGCATCGTGTCCCGCTCGGGCACGCTCACCTACGAGGCTGTGTTCCAGACCACCAACGAAGGCCTCGGCCAGACCACAGCGGTGGGCATCGGCGGCGATCCCGTGAAGGGCACCGAGTTCATCGAGATGCTCGACATGTTCCTGTCGGACCCCAAGACCGAGTCAATCGTCATGATCGGCGAGATCGGCGGCTCCGCAGAGGAAGAGGCCGCCGAGTTCATCGCCCGCGAGGCCAAGAAGGGCCGCAAGAAGCCAATGGTGGGCTTTATTGCAGGCCGCACCGCTCCTCCCGGTCGCCGCATGGGCCATGCCGGCGCCATTATCTCCGGCGGCAAGGGCGGCGCGGAAGACAAGATCGCCGCCATGGAGGCGGCGGGCATCCGCGTCTCGCCGTCTCCGGCACGCCTTGGAAAAACCTTGGTCGAGGTTCTCAAGGCCCGATAAGCCACAGGCCGCCTCGGTCACGCTGAGGCGGCCCTACCGTTCATTTGGATAGACATTTGCCATGGCACGCCAAGACGCCAACGAAACGTTCCTGAACACCGCTTTTCTCTATGGGGCGAACGCTCCTTACATTGAGGATCTTTACGCTCGCTACGAGAAGGATCCGTCCTCGGTGGACGCCGAGTGGCAGGCCTTTTTCGGCGCGCTCAAGGACGACAAGCAGGCTGTCGAGAAGAACGCCCAGGGTGCGTCCTGGAAAAAGCCCAACTGGCCCATTCCGGCGAACGGCGAACTGGTCTCCGCCCTCGACGGCAACTGGGCCCAGGTCGAGAAGGCCGTGGGCGACAAGCTCAAGGCCAAGGCGCAGACCAAGGGCCAGGAGATCAGCCAGGCTGACGTGCAGCAGGCGACCCGCGACTCGGTTCGCGCCATCATGCTGATCCGTGCCTACCGGGTGCGCGGACACCTGCACGCCAAGCTCGATCCGCTGGGCATCAATCCGCGCCCGAACGACCAGGAGCTGCATCCGTCCCATTACGGCTTCACGGAAGCCGATTGGGACCGCAAGATCTTCCTCGACAACGTGCTCGGGCTGGAATTCGCCACCATCCGCGAAATCGTCGCGATCCTGGAGCGTACCTACTGCCATACGCTCGGCGTCGAATTCATGCACATCTCCGATCCGACCGAGAAGGCCTGGCTCCAGGAGCGCATCGAAGGCGCCGACAAGGAAATCACCTTCACGCCCGAGGGCAAGCGCGCCATCCTCAACAAGCTTGTGGAGGCCGAGGGCTTCGAGAAGTTCCTCGACCTGAAGTACACCGGCACCAAGCGCTTCGGCCTGGACGGTGGCGAGTCGCTGATCCCGGCGCTCGAGCAGATCATCAAGCGCGGCGGCAACCTCGGCTGCAAGGAGATCGTGTTCGGCATGGCCCACCGCGGCCGCCTGAACGTGCTCACCCAGGTTATGGGCAAGCCTCACCGGGCTCTGTTCCACGAGTTCAAGGGCGGTTCCTTCGCGCCCGACGATGTGGAAGGCTCCGGCGACGTGAAGTACCACCTGGGCGCATCCTCCGACCGCACTTTCGACGGCAACAACGTCCACCTGTCGCTCACGGCCAACCCGTCGCATCTGGAGATCGTCGATCCCGTGGTGCTCGGCAAGGTGCGCGCCAAGCAGGACCAGCACGGCTGCACGCCGGAAAACCGCACCGCCGTGATGCCGCTCCTCATTCACGGCGACGCCGCCTTCGCGGGTCAGGGCGTCGTGGCGGAGTGCCTCGGCCTCTCGGGGCTGCGCGGGCACCGCACCGGCGGCTCGATCCACTTCATCATCAACAACCAGATCGGCTTTACCACCGATCCGCGCTTCTCGCGCTCCTCGCCCTATCCGTCCGACGTGGCCAAGATGGTTGAGGCGCCGATCTTCCATGTGAATGGCGATGATCCAGAGGCGGTCGTGTTCGCCGCCAAGGTCGCGACCGAATACCGGCAGAAGTTCCAGAAGCCGGTCGTCATCGACATGTTCTGCTACCGGCGCTTTGGCCACAACGAAGGCGACGAGCCGGCTTTCACGCAGCCGCTCATGTACCGCAAGATCCGGTCACATCCGTCGATCCTGGAGCTCTACTCCAAGAAGCTTCTCGCCGACGGCACGGTGACGGAAGCCGACATCGACGGCATGAAGAGCGCTTGGCGCTCGAAGCTCGACACCGAATTCGACATCGCCACCAGCTACAAGCCCAACAAGGCGGACTGGCTCGATGGGCGCTGGGCGGGCCTCAAGGCCGTGCGCGAGGATCAGGATGATCCCCGCCGGGGCCAGACTGGCGTGCCGGTCGAGACCCTGCAGGAGATCGCCAAGGCTCTGACGACGGTGCCCGAAGGCTTCCACCTCCACCGCACGATCCAGCGCTTCCTCGACAACCGCAAGAAGATGATGGAAACCGGCGAGGGCATCGACTGGGCAATGGCCGAGGCGCTTGCCTTCGGCTCGCTCCTGCTCGAAGACCACCGCGTCCGCCTGTCCGGCCAGGACGTGGAGCGCGGCACCTTCTCGCAACGCCATACGGTGCTGACCGATCAGGAGAACGAGGAGCGCTATACGCCCCTCAACCACATCCGCGAAGGTCAGGGGCGCTACGAGGTCATCAACTCGATGCTGTCGGAGGAGGCGGTGCTCGGCTTCGAGTACGGTTACACTCTCTCGGAGCCCAATGCGCTCACCCTGTGGGAAGCGCAGTTCGGCGACTTCGCCAACGGCGCCCAGGTGGTGTTCGACCAGTTCATCTCCTCCGGCGAGCGCAAGTGGCTGCGCATGTCGGGACTCGTGTGCCTGCTGCCGCACGGTTACGAGGGTCAGGGTCCCGAGCACTCCTCGGCCCGCCTCGAGCGCTGGCTGCAGATGTGCGCCGAGGACAACATGCAGGTCGCCTACTGCTCGACCCCGTCGAACTACTTCCACATCCTGCGCCGCCAGCTCAAGCGCGAGTTCCGCAAGCCCTTGATCCTGATGACGCCGAAGTCGCTGCTGCGCCACAAGCGCTGCGTCTCGCGCCTCGACGAGATCTCATCCGGAACCTCGTTCCACCGGGTCCTGCACGACGATGCGCAGCGCACGACGGACGGCGTCAAGCTCGTGAAGGACGACAAGATCCGGCGCGTGGTGATCTGCACTGGCAAGGTCTATTACGACCTGCTCGAGGAGCGCGAGAAGCGCGGGATCGACGACGTCTATCTGATGCGCGTCGAGCAGCTCTATCCGTTCCCGGCCAAGTCCCTGGCAGCGGAGCTCGCCCGCTTCAAGAAGGCCGACGTGGTGTGGTGCCAGGAAGAGCCGAAGAACATGGGCTCCTGGACCTTCGTCGAACCCTATCTGGAATGGGTGCTCAAAACCGCAGGCTCGAAGGTGGACCGTCCCCGCTACGTGGGTCGGGCCGCTTCCGCCGCCACCGCCACGGGCCTCATGTCGAAGCACATGGCTCAGCTGCAGGCTTTCCTCGACGAGGCGTTCGCGGCCTGACCGCCGCGAGCGACCTTAACCCATCATCGGCCTCAAGACGCCCCGAAACCGTAAGACGATCATGGCAACCGAAATCCGCGTACCTACCCTTGGCGAATCCGTTTCAGAGGCCACCATCGGCCGCTGGTTCAAGAAGCCCGGCGAAGCCGTCAAAGCCGACGAACCCGTCGTCGAGCTCGAAACCGACAAGGTGACGCTCGAGGTGAATGCCCCGGCAAGCGGCACCCTTGGTGATATCCTGGCGAAGGACGGCGAGACCGTTGGCCCGGGTGCGTTGCTCGGATCGATCGTCGAGGGTGGCGCGGCTGCTTCGGCTCCCGCGCCCAAGGCCGAGGCCCCGAAGGCCGCGGCGCCTGCTCCGGCCGCTGCGGCTCCGGCTCCGGCGGCTGCTCCCGCGCAAGCCGGCGCCGCGAAGGACCACGGTCCGGCCGTTTCCCGCATCGCTGCCGAGAGTGGCGTCGATGCCTCTCGGGTTCCGGGCTCGGGCAAGGATGGACGCGTCACCAAGGGCGACATGCTAGCGGCAATCGCGACCGGAAGCGCTGCTCCCGCCCCGAGCGCGCCCGTCCAGATGCGCGCTCCCTCGGCTCCGGTGGATGAGGAGCGCGAAGAGCGCGTGAAGATGACCAAGCTGCGCCAGACCATCGCGCGCCGCTTGAAGGACGCCCAGAACACCGCCGCCATGCTCACCACGTTCAACGACGTGGACATGACCGCTGTCATGAGCCTGCGCAATCAGTACAAGGATGTGTTCGAGAAGAAGCACGGCACGAAGCTCGGCTTCATGGGCTTCTTCACCAAGGCGGTGATCCAAGCTCTCAAGGACGTGCCGGCGGTCAACGCCGAAATCGACGGGCAGGACCTCGTCTACAAGAACTACTACCACATCGGCATCGCGGTCGGCACCGAGAAGGGCCTCGTGGTTCCCGTGGTTCGTGACGCGGACGACCTGTCGGTCGCCGGGATCGAGAAGAAGATCGCGGATTTCGGCCGCCGCGCCCGCGACGGCAAGCTCTCCATCGACGAGATGCAGGGCGGCACCTTCACGATCACCAATGGCGGCATCTATGGCTCGCTCATGTCGACGCCGATCCTCAACGCGCCGCAATCGGGCATTCTCGGCATGCACCGCATCGAGGAGCGGCCCGTGGTCCGGAACGGCCAGATCGTCGCGCGGCCCATGATGTATCTGGCGCTGTCCTATGATCACCGGATCGTGGACGGCAAGGAGGCCGTGACGTTCCTGGTGCGCGTCAAGGAGGCCCTTGAGGATCCGGCTCGTCTGGTTCTCGATCTGTAAGATTTCCAAAATGCCAAACGGCAAGCCTGGAGATCATCCAATCAATGACATAGTTCAACACCGTCTCCATTTATTTGGCGGCGGTGTAGACGAAGAGATCTTCAGGATTGCAGCCGAGTTCGGGGAAGGTGGCCTCCAGAAGCTCAAGGCATTCAGCACGACGACAACATTCATCGAGCAGACTAAGGCCATTCAGGAACAACAGAGAGTGCTCTTGGATAGCCTTGCCGATGTTTGGAACGAGCTAATCATTGAACGGCGGCGTGTAGCTGCAAACCAGATCTGAGAAAAACCAATGTCCTACGATCTCGTTGTCATCGGAACCGGCCCTGGCGGCTATGTCTGTGCCATCCGCGCCGCGCAGCTCGGCCTCAAGACGGCCGTCGTCGAGAAGCGCAAGACCCACGGCGGCACCTGCCTCAACGTGGGCTGCATTCCGTCCAAGGCGCTGCTGCATGCCTCTCATATGTTCGAGGATGCGAGAGACCATTTCGCCGATCTCGGCATTGGCGTCAGCGCGCCAAGCCTCGACCTGAAGAAGATGCTGTCCTTCAAGCAGGAAGGCGTCGAGGGCAACACCAAGGGCGTCGAGTTCCTGCTCAAGAAGAACAAGATCGACGCTTTCATCGGCACAGCGCGCATCGCCGCCGCCGGCCAGGTGGAAGTGATGTCCGAGGACGGCTCCAACCAGATCCTCGAGACCAAGAACATCGTCATCGCGACCGGCTCGGACGTGACACGCCTTCCAGGCATCGAGATCGACGAGAAAGTCGTCGTGTCCTCGACCGGCGCGCTTGAACTCGAGAGCGTGCCCAAGCGTCTCGTGGTCATTGGAGCGGGCGTCATCGGTCTGGAGCTCGGCTCCGTGTGGCGTCGCCTGGGCTCGGAAGTGCTCGTGATCGAATATCTCGACCGCATCCTGCCGGGCATGGACGGCGAGGTCGCCAAACAGTTCCAGCGCATCCTGGGCAAGCAGGGCTTCCAGTTCAAGCTCGGCGCCAAGGTGACCAAGGTCGAGCGCAAGGGCAGCGGTGCCGCCCTGGCCGTGGAAGCCGCTGCCGGCGGCAACGCGGAGACCATCGAGGCCGACGTGGTACTCGTGGCGGTCGGTCGCGTGCCCTACACGCAAGGCCTCGGCCTCGACCATATCGGCGTCCAGATAGACAATAAGGGCCGCATCCTGACCGATGCGCATTTCGCCACCAACGTGACCGGCATTTACGCGATCGGCGACGTGATCGCCGGCCCGATGCTCGCCCACAAGGCCGAAGACGAGGGCGTGGCGGTTGCCGAGATCCTCGCCGGCAAGGCGGGCCACGTGAATTACGACGTGATTCCAAGCGTGGTCTACACGTTCCCCGAGGTCGCTTCCGTCGGCAAGTCCGAGGAGGAGTTGAAGGCGGCTGGCATCGCCTACAACGCGGGCAAGTTCCCCTTCACGGCCAATGGCCGCGCCAAGGTGAACCGCACCACGGACGGTTTCGTGAAGATCCTGGCGGATGCTGCCACCGACAAGGTGCTGGGCGTGCACATTGTCGGCCCTGAGGCGGGCAACCTGATCCACGAGGCCGCCATCGCCATGGAGTTCGGCGCATCGTCCGAGGACATGGCCCGCACCTGCCACGCGCATCCGACCCTGGCCGAAGCCGTCAAGGAAGCGGCGATGGCCGTGGAGAAGCGCGCCATCCATATGTGATCGACAGATGGCGAAGCTTCACTTCCTCTATTCGGTGATGAATGCAGGCAAGACGACCCATCTCCTGCAGGTCCGCTACAACTACATCGAGAACGGCGGCCACGTGCTGCTGTTCACGAGCCTCGTCGACGACCGTTTCGGGGTCGGCAAGGTGCGGTCCCGCATCGGCATCGAAGCCGATGCGATTCCGCTGAGGAAGGATGACGCCATCGACGCCATCGTGGCGACCGAACATGCGAAAAGGCCGGTGACGGCCGTGCTCATCGACGAAGTGCAGTTCACGACGGCGGAGCAGGTCCGCCAGCTCGCCTGGATCGTCGACGAGCTGAACATCCCCGTCATGGCCTACGGCCTGAAGAACAACGTCTATGGCGTGTTGTTCAGCGACGCGATCGCCACGATCATGGCCTTGGCCGACGACTTCCTGGAGATCAAGCAGCTCTGCCATTGCGGCCGCAAGGCCACGATGATCCTCAAGTTCGACCGCAACGGCGAGGCCGTGCGTTCCGGTGAGGTAATCGAGCTCGGCGACGAGAGCCGCTACGTCTCGGTCTGCCGTCGCCACTGGACGAACGGTGACATCGGCCCCGCCGCGCGGCAGCTCCTGGCGCGGGCGACCGCGGCCGAGTGAGGGCAAAGCCCTAGCGTCGGGCCTCCCGAAATGGCCAAGACTTTCCTGAGGACGGATTAGACGCCCTTCACGCGCGCCCGCGGATGGGCGGCGTCGAAAGCGTCCATCAGCCTTGCGGCATCCACCTTCGTGTAGAGTTGCGTCGTCGACAGGGAGGCGTGGCCCAAAAGTTCCTGGATGCCGCGGAGGTCGCCCCCACGAGCCAAGAGATGCGTCGCGAAGGAATGGCGCAGGGCATGGGGCGTCGCGCTGTCCGGTAGGCCGAGAGCGCCGCGCAATTCTTCCACCGCCAGCTGAATGATGCGGGGCGAGAGCGGTCCGCCCCGGGCACCGACGAAGAGCGGGCCCTCGGGCGGCACTGCATAGGGGCACAAGCTCAGGTACTCCCCGACGGCACGCTGGATCGCCGGGATCACCGGCACGCTGCGCATCTTGCCGCCCTTGCCGGTGACGGTGATCGAATCCGTCCCGTGGATCGGTGCGTCCCGGCGCTGGAGACCAAGCGCCTCCGAGATGCGCAGACCCGCACCATAAAGCAGCGAGAGCACGGCCGCGTCCCTGGCCAGCACCCAGGCTTTCCGATTCTCGCCCGCTCTCAATTCCGTGTCCGTTACCGCAACGGCCGATGTGGCCGAGAGGGGTCGGGGCAGGTTCTTGTCGACCTTCGGGGTGCGAATCGCCGCGAAGGCCGACGCGGTGCCGTGGCCCTCCCGCTCCAGGTGGCGCGCGAAGGAGCGCAAGGCCGCAAGCTGGCGCATCAGGGATCGGCTTTGCACCGCCTTCATGCGCCGGGCCGCCAGAAAGGACCGAATGTCGAGGGGTTTGAGGCCGAGGATTGCCACGAGGCCCGGCGGCTCTCCCAGGTGGTCTGTCAGGAAGGTCAGGAACTGCCTGAGATCGCGGGCATAGGCTTCCACGGTCTTCGGCGACAGACGGCGCTCCTTGGCAAGGGACGCCAGCCATTGCATCGCCTCCTGGCGCGTATCGGCCGCGCCGGGCAGGACGAGATCGAGGGCGTTTTGCGAATCGCTGCTTGACATGTTCCCGCTTTGTGCAAGTTCAGAAACTCTAGCTAGGACAGGTTAACCTCCTCCGAATGACAAGCCACATCGCCGATGTCCTCATCCCCCTGGCGCTGGACACGGCCTACAGCTACGCGGTCCCGGATGGACTGGACCTCAAGGAAGGAGATGTGGTGCAGGTGCCGCTCGCCAGCCGCGAGGTCGTGGGCGTGGTGTGGGGGCTGCGGTCGGGGCAGGGCGGCAATCTCAAGAAGGTCACAGGGGTCGTCGACGCGCCGAACCTTTCGGCCAAGATGCGCAAGTTCCTGGACTGGATCGCTTGGTACACCCTCGCGCCCAAGGGCTCGGCGCTGGCCATGGGCCTCAAGCTCGTGGACGCGGAGCGGGCGGAGGTGGTCCGGGTGGGCGTAAGGCTCGCAGGCCAGCTGCCCAAGCGCATGACGCCCGCGCGTCAGAAGGTGATCGAGGCAGCGCAGGACGGGGTGGTCCGGCTCAAGAGCGAGCTTGCCCACGCAGCAGGCGTCAGCGCCGGAGTGGTCGACGGGCTCATCGACGAGGGCACGCTGGAAACCGTTACCCTGCTGCAGGAGCCTGTCGCGGAGGCGCCGAACCCCGACTCCGGGAGCGCTGCGTTGTCGGACGGCCAGCAAGCGGCCGCGCTGGAGCTCATCGCCTCCATGGCCGAGGAGCACCCACCGGTCACCCTGCTTGAAGGCGTCACCGGCTCTGGCAAGACGGAGGTCTATTTCGAGGCGGTGGCGCAAGCGGTGCGGGATGGCCGGCAGGCCCTGATTCTCATGCCCGAGATCGCCCTGACGACCCAATTCCTCGACCGATTCGCGGCCCGCTTCGGGGTGAAACCCGCGACTTGGCACTCGGGTGTCACGGGGCGGAAGCGGGAGCGCCTCTATGCGGCCATTGCTTCGGGCGAGGTGAGAGTGGTGGCCGGGGCCCGTTCGGCCCTGTTCCTGCCCTACGCGGATCTCGGCCTCATCGTGGTGGATGAGGAACACGAGACCGCCTACAAACAGGATGATGGGGTCCATTACCACGCTCGGGACATGGCGGTCGTCCGGGGTCGGATAGAAAACGCCTCTGTGGTGCTGGCCTCCGCCACGCCGTCCATCGAGAGCCGGGTCAACGTTCAGCGCGGACGTTACCGTCACGTCCAGCTGCCGGAGCGCTTCGGCGGGCGTCAGATGCCGCAGATCCGGGCGGTGGACCTGAGGCGGGAGACCATCCCGAAAGGGCGCTGGCTCTCGCCGACCCTCAACCTCTCCATCGAGGATACCTTGGGGCGTGGCGAGCAGGTTCTCCTGTTCCTCAACCGGCGCGGCTATGCGCCGCTGACCCTCTGCCGCGCCTGCGCCCACCGTTACGAATGCCCCAACTGCTCGGCTTGGCTCGTCGAGCACCGTTTCCGCCGCTCCCTCGTTTGCCACCATTGCGGCCATGTAGAGCGGACGCCCCAGGCCTGCATCTCCTGCGGCAGCATCGATTCGCTGGTGCCCTGCGGGCCCGGCGTGGAGCGAATCGCCGAGGAGGTGGCCGAGATCTTTCCGGACAAGCGCTGCGTCGTCCTGTCCAGCGACATGCTGGGCGGCACCGAGCGCCTGCGAACCGAACTCGCCGCTATCGCGGACGGCGCGTTCGACATCGTGATCGGCACCCAGTTGGTGGCCAAGGGACACAACTTCCCCCTCATGACCCTGGTCGGGGTGCTGGACGCCGATATCGGCCTCACGTCGGGGGATCCCCGGGCAGCCGAGCGGACCTTCCAGATGCTCCAGCAGGTGACCGGTCGGGCCGGGCGCGGCGAGAAGCCGGGCCGCGCCCTGGTCCAGACCTGGCAGCCCGACCATCCGGTGATCGCCGCACTGGTCTCCGGAGACGCGGAGCGTTTTTACGAGGAGGAAACCCGCGTCCGCGAAATTGCGGGCCTGCCACCCTTCGGGCGTCTTGCCTCCCTCATCGTCTCGGCGGCCGAGCGGGAGGCGGCGGAAGCCCATGCCCGCGCCATGGCCCTGGTGGCCCAGCCGCCGGCCGGCGTTACGGTGCTTGGGCCGGCCGAGGCGCCCCTTGCGCTGATCCGGGGACGTTACCGGTTCCGGCTTCTGGTCAAGACGGAGCGCGAGGTCGATCTTCAGGCCTATCTCCGCGACTGGCTCGGCCGCTGTCCCAAGGTGAGGGGCAATGCCCGGGTGGCCATCGACGTGGATCCGCAAAGTTTCCTGTAAGAAAAACCTCGTTCCGGGGCCCGATTTCCGCCCAATGGAGCGGCGCTCTTAACCCTGATGCTTCTCTTTGTCCTGGCCATCGGGCCGCGCTTGTCTCAGCCAACCTTGCGCCTGCGAAAAACCCATGCTAGTGCACCCCCGCCGATGGGCGGAGAAACCTCCCGCTTTGGCTCCTTTCCACCGACTTGACGGGTTTCCCGAGGGCCTTCATTCCAGGCGCTGCCGGTCCGAAACCCGTAAGACTTGAGAGAGACGAATAACGTGGCGCAAAGCGGTTCGAATGAAGGACCCCTCCTGTCGGGCGTAGCTTTGCGCTACGCCACGGCGCTGTTCGACCTCGCCAGCGAAGCAAACGCCGTCGACGCCGCTTCCGGCGATCTCGGTCGCTTCAACGAGATGATCCAGGGCAGCGAAGACTTGCAGCGCCTGATCCGCAATCCCATCTTCACGGCGGAAGAGCAGTCGGACGCGATTGCGGCCATTCTGGACCGGGCCGGCATTTCCGGTCTGGCCGGCAACTTCATCCGTCTGGTTGCCGCGAAGCGCCGTCTCTTTGCTCTTCCGGACATGATCCGCGCCTACGGGGATCTTGTGGCGGATGCCAAGGGCATCGTCCGGGCGCAGGTTATCCTGGCAGAAGAGCCTTCCGACACGGTCATGAACGAAATCAAGGCGGCGCTGCGCGACGTCGCCAAGGCTGACGTTTCCCTGGACGTCAAAATCGACCCGAGCCTCATCGGCGGTCTCATCGTGAAGATGGGCTCCCGCATGGTGGATGCCTCGGTGCGCACCAAACTCAATTCCATTCGTCTAGCGATGAAAGAGGTCCGCTGATGGACATTCGAGCCGCTGAGATCTCCGCGATCCTCAAAGAGCAGATCAAGAACTTCGGCACCGAGGCTGAAGTCACCGAAGTCGGTCAGGTGCTGTCCGTCGGCGATGGCATTGCCCGTTGCTACGGCCTCGACAACGTCCAGGCGGGCGAGATGGTCGAGTTCGAGAGCGGCGTGCGTGGCATGGCCCTCAATCTCGAAACCGACAACGTCGGTATCGTGATCTTCGGTTCCGACCGTGAGATCGCCGAAGGCCAGACAGTGAAGCGCACAGGCGCCATCGTGGACGTGCCGGTCGGCAAGGGCCTGCTCGGCCGCGTCGTCGACGCGCTCGGCAATCCCATCGACGGCAAGGGTCCCATCGTGTCGACCGAGCGTCGCCGCGTGGACGTCAAGGCTCCCGGCATCATTCCGCGCAAGTCGGTGCACGAGCCGATGGCGACGGGCCTCAAGTCCATCGACGCCCTGATCCCGGTCGGCCGCGGCCAGCGCGAGCTGATCATCGGTGACCGCCAGACTGGCAAGACCGCCATCATTCTCGACACGATCCTCAACCAGAAGCCCCTCAACCAGGGCAACGACGAGTCGCAGAAGCTCTACTGCGTCTATGTGGCCGTTGGTCAAAAGCGCTCCACGGTAGCCCAGTTCGTGAAGGTTCTGGAAGAGAACGGCGCGCTGGAATACTCGATCATCGTCGCGGCCACCGCGTCCGATCCGGCCCCCATGCAGTTCCTGGCTCCGTTTGCCGGCTGCGCCATGGGCGAGTACTTCCGTGACAACGGCATGCACGCCGTGATCACCTACGACGACCTCTCGAAGCAGGCCGTCGCATACCGCCAGATGTCGCTGCTCCTGCGCCGTCCGCCGGGCCGCGAGGCTTATCCGGGCGACGTGTTCTACCTGCACTCCCGCTTGCTGGAGCGCGCTGCGAAGCTCAACGACGAGAATGGTTCGGGTTCGCTCACCGCTCTGCCGGTCATCGAGACGCAGGCCAACGACGTGTCGGCCTACATCCCCACCAACGTGATCTCGATCACCGACGGCCAGATCTTCCTCGAGACGGATCTGTTCTACCAGGGTATCCGCCCGGCCGTGAACGTCGGTCTGTCGGTGTCCCGCGTGGGCTCGTCGGCCCAGACGAAGGCGATGAAGAAGGTTGCCGGCAAGATCAAGGGCGAGCTGGCCCAGTACCGCGAAATGGCGGCCTTCGCCCAGTTCGGCTCCGACCTCGATGCCACGACGCAGCGCCTGCTCAACCGCGGCTCGCGCCTCACCGAACTCCTGAAGCAGCCGCAGTTCTCGCCGCTGAAGATGGAAGAGCAGGTGGCGGTGATCTACGCGGGCGTGAACGGCTATCTCGATGCGCTCCCGCTGAACCGCGTGCGCGCTTTCGAGGACGGTCTTCTCAGCCTGCTGCGCGGCAAGCATGCCGACATCCTGGAGGCCATCCGCGCCTCGAAGGATCTGTCGAGCGACTCCGAAGCGAAGCTCAAGGACGTCGTCGTCAACTTCGCCAAGTCGTTCTCGTAAGATCGGACCGGTTCTCCGGAGAGGGTAGGGCTGCTCGATGCCGAGCTTAAAAGACCTTCGCAATCGCATCGCCTCGGTCAAGGCGACGCAGAAGATCACCAAGGCCATGCAGATGGTCGCCGCCGCGAAGCTGCGCCGTGCGCAGAGCGCGGCGGAGGCCGCGCGTCCTTACGCGGAGCGTATGGCCGTCGTGCTCGGCAACATCGCGTCCGGCGTCACCGTCGGGCCCGAGACGCCGCGTCTTCTCGCCGGCACCGGCTCCGATCAGGTTCATCTCCTGATCGTCTGCACAGCCGAGCGTGGCCTCTGCGGCGCGTTCAACTCCTCGATCGCGCGTCTCGCGCGTGATCACGCCAACCGGCTGATGGCCGAGGGCAAGACCGTCAAGATTATCTGCGTCGGCAAGAAGGGCTACGACATTCTGCGTCGCCAGTTCGCCCAGCAGATCATCGAGCTCATCGACCTGCGCTCCGTGCGCCAGCTCGGCTTCGAGCAGGGCGACATGATCGCCCAGAAGGTTCTCGCTCTCTTCGAGGCGGGCGAGTTCGACGTGGCGACCTTGTTCTACTCGCGCTTCCGCTCCGTGATCGCCCAGATCCCGACCGCACAACAGATCGTGCCGGCGCAGATCGAAAGCGGCGCGGTCGCGGCGGACGCGGTCTATGACTACGAGCCTGACGAGGGCGAAATCCTCACGACGCTTCTGCCACGGAACCTGACCGTGCAGATCTTCCGCGCATTGCTGGAGAACGCCGCGTCCGAACAGGGCGCTCGCATGAGCGCCATGGACAATGCGACCCGCAACGCGGGCGAAATGATCAAGAAGCAGACGATGACCTATAACCGGTCGCGTCAGGCGATGATCACCAAGGAACTGATCGAAATCATCTCGGGCGCCGAGGCGCTCTGACGACATCCGAGAGGAGCCAATCATGGCCAACACCGCCACTACTGCCGGCAAGCCGACCGGTCGCATCTCGCAGGTCATCGGCGCCGTCGTCGACGTGCAGTTCGAAGGTAACCTGCCCGAGATCCTGAACGCCCTCGAAACCACGAACGGCGGCAACCGCCTCGTGCTCGAAGTGGCTCAGCAGCTCGGTGAGAACACCGTCCGCTGCATCGCCATGGACACGTCCGAGGGTCTCGTGCGCGGCCAGCCCGTCACCGACACCGGCGCGCCGATTTCGGTGCCGGTTGGCGCCGGCACGCTCGGCCGCATCATGAACGTCATCGGCGAGCCCGTGGACGAAGCCGGACCCATCCCAGCGGAAGGCCAGCGCGCCATCCACCAGCCCGCTCCGTCCTACGCCGAGCAGGCGACGGAAGCCCAGATCCTCGTCACTGGCATCAAGGTCGTCGACCTGCTCGCGCCTTACGCCAAGGGCGGTAAGATCGGCCTCTTCGGCGGCGCCGGCGTCGGCAAGACCGTGCTGATCATGGAGCTCATCAACAACGTCGCGAAGGCCCACGGCGGCTACTCCGTGTTCGCCGGCGTCGGAGAACGCACCCGCGAGGGCAACGATCTCTATCACGAGATGATCGAGTCCGGCGTGAACAAGCATGGCGGCGGCGAAGGCTCCAAGTGCGCCCTCGTGTACGGGCAAATGAACGAGCCCCCAGGCGCCCGCGCCCGCGTCGCGCTCACCGGTCTGACCGTCGCAGAGAACTTCCGCGACCAGGGCCAGGACGTGCTGTTCTTCGTCGACAACATCTTCCGCTTCACGCAGGCGGGCTCCGAGGTGTCGGCGCTTCTCGGCCGCATTCCCTCGGCGGTGGGCTATCAGCCGACGCTCGCCACCGACATGGGCATGCTGCAGGAGCGCATCACCACCACCAACAAGGGCTCGATCACCTCGGTGCAGGCCATCTACGTGCCCGCCGACGACCTGACCGACCCGGCTCCGGCCACGTCCTTCGCCCACCTCGATGCCACGACCGTGCTTTCGCGCTCGATCGCCGAAAAGGGCATCTACCCGGCCGTGGACCCGCTCGACTCGACCTCGCGCATGCTTTCCGCCGCCATCCTCGGCGAGGAGCACTACAACGTGGCTCGTTCAGTCCAGCAGATCCTGCAGCGCTACAAGTCGCTCCAGGACATCATCGCGATCCTGGGCATGGACGAGCTGTCGGAAGAGGACAAGCTGACGGTCGCCCGCGCCCGCAAGATCGAGCGCTTCCTGTCGCAGCCCTTCTTCGTGGCTGAAGTCTTCACCGGCTCGCCGGGCAAGCTCGTGGCTCTCGAAGACACCATCAAGGGCTTCAAGGGTCTCGTGGACGGCCAGTACGATCACCTGCCCGAGGCTGCTTTCTACATGGTCGGCAGCATCGAAGAGGCGATCGAGAAGGCCCAGCGCCTCGCCGCCGAAGCTGCGTAAGCAACACGCATTCCGGAGCGCATCCCCTGCGCTCCGGACCCGTCTCAAAGCATTCCCAACGTTCCCCGTGCCGCGCCTTGCGGCGGACAGGATGACGAGGAGCTAAAATGGCTACCTTTACTTTCGAACTCGTCTCCCCGGAGCGCACGCTCTATTCGGGGGCCGTCGATGCGGTGATCCTTCCCGCGACAGAGGGCGACATGACGGTTCTGGCCGGTCACGCGCCCACGATGACGACTCTCAAGATCGGGTTTCTCGTCGTCACCAACACGCCCGGCAACGGCCGGCGCATCCTGGTTCGCGGCGGCTTTGCCGACATCAGCCCGAACGGCCTCACAGTGCTGGCCGAGCGCGCTCTTCCCGAGGAAGAGCTGACGCAGGAGATCCTCGATCATGAGATTCTCCAAGCCGAGATGCACTACGACGCCACCACGGACGTCACAATCAAACACGCCGCGGAGGCAACTGTCGCTCAGCTGCGAGAAGCCAAAGCGGCCCTCAATTTCTAAGGTTCTGGAACCCGGCCGCAAGCCGGGTTTTTCTTTGCCATGACGGAGCACGCGCCGCTGATTCTCACGCTCGCCATGGACGAGCGTTCCTTCACGTTCTTCGACCGGCAGCGGCGGCGTTACTTCCCGCCGGATCGGAACCTGATCCCCGCGCACCTGACCCTGTTTCACAAGCTCCCGGCAGATCAGCACGACGTCCTCGTCCAGGACATCATGGACGCCGCTGCGGCGCAGCCGCCGTTTCCCATCCATGTGACGGGCCTCCGCTCGCTCGGACGCGGCGTGGCCTACACCTTCGAGTCACAAACGCTCAGCGCCTTCCGCCGGGCGCTCGCCATGAGATGGGCGCTTTGGCTCACCTTGCAGGACCGGCAAAAGCATCAGCCTCACGTCACGGTCCAAAACAAGGTGGAGCCGGACGCCGCACGGACTCTGCTCGCAGACCTCAGCCGAGGCTTCGCGGCATTTTCCGTTGTGGCCGAAGGAATGAGCCTCTGGCGCTACCTCGGCGGACCGTGGGAGCACATCGAGACATTCCCGTTCGTGACCAATCGCTGAGGGCGGGGCTCACTCTCCCATGGCGATCAGGTTTGCATTGCCGCCGGCCGCCGCCGTGTTGATGGTGACCGTCTGCTCGGTGGCGAAGCGCAGGAGATAATGCGGACCTCCCGCCTTCGGACCCGTTCCCGAGAGCCCGTGCCCGCCGAACGGCTGCACGCCCACGACCGCCCCGATCATGTTGCGGTTCACATACACGTTGCCCACCGACAGCCGCTCGATCACATGCTCGACAGTGGCATCGATACGCGAATGCACGCCAAGGGTCAGGCCGTAGCCTGTGCCCTCGATGGATTCCAGCACATCCTCCAATTTATCTGCCTTGTAGCGGACCACATGCAGAACCGGGCCGAACACCTCCTCGGCCAGATCGTGCGGCCTGTTCAACTCGAAGATATGCGGCGCCACATAGGTGCCGGCCGCGGGAGCATCGCCCGCATGGTGCACCTTCGCGGATTGTTTCATGGCGCTCACATGCGCGTCGAGCTTTTCCTTCGCGTCACGGTCAATCACCGGTCCCACATGGGCATCGATCTCACGCGGATCCCCGATTTTCAGTTCCTGCGCGTTACCGGCGATCATCTCGATCATGCGGTCCGCCACGTCCTCCTGGACGCACAGCAGACGCAGGGCCGAACAACGCTGTCCGGCCGAGCGGAACGCGGACATCACCACATCGTCCGCCACCTGCTCCGGCAAGGCCGTGGCATCCACGATCATGGCATTGATGCCACCGGTCTCGGCGATCAGCGGCACGATGGGGCCGTCCTTCATCGCAAGGGTGCGGTTGATGAGCCGCGCCACTTCCGTTGATCCGGTGAAGACCACACCCGCCACATCCCGATGTTCCACCAGACGGGCGCCCACGCGTCCGTCGCCTGGCACGAGATGCAAGGCGGATTGCGGCACACCCGCTTCGTGCAGCAGCCGGACCGCGAGCGCGGCGACCAGCGGCGTTTGCTCAGCGGGCTTTGCCACGACGGCGTTGCCCGCCATGAGAGCCGCGGAGACCTGCCCGAGGAAAATCGCGAGGGGAAAATTCCAGGGCGAGATGGCCACGAAAACGCCCCGTCCGCGAAGACGCAGCACATTGCTCTCGCCGGTCGGGCCCGGCATCGCGTCCCCGCTGCCGAACAGGGTGCGACCCTGGGCAGCGTAGTAGCGGCAGAAATCAACCGCCTCGCGCACTTCGGACATGGCGTCGTCAAGGGTCTTGCCTGCTTCGGCCTGCAGCAGATGCAGCAGAGCCCCGCGACGTTCCTCCAGAAGATCCGCTGCTCGCATCAGAGCCTTCGCGCGTGTCTCGGCCGCGGTGCGGCTCCAGCCGACGAAACCTGCCTGCGCGGCAGCCATGGCCCTGTCGGCTGTTTCAGCGGCGGCTTCCACGACTTCGCCCACCCCAGTGGCGCAGTCGATGGGACTGACGATTCGACAGACTTCGCCCGACGCGGCTTTTCCGTCGATCAGGGGCTCTGCCTTGAAAGGCTGTCGAGCGCTCCGTCCGATTTCACCGAGCAGAGCTTCGAGAGAGGCGCGATGCCCGAACTCCACGCCCCGGGAATTCGGCCGCCCTGACCCGTAGAGATCGCGGGGAAGCGGCACTTTCGGGTGGCGCGCGCGATCTGCCGACACGATGATGTCGGCAGGGCGCTTCAGCAGTGTCTCGACCGGCACGGATGGATCGGCCGCTACGGACACGAAGGACGAGTTCGCACCGTTCTCCAAAAGACGCCGCACCAGATAAGCTAGCAAATCGCGATGGCCGCCCACCGGCGCGTAGGCCCGGCAGGCCAAGCCTGGCTCGCCTTCGAGCAGGCGACCATAGAGCGCCTCGCCCATGCCGTGCAGACGCTGGAATTCGTAGCCATCGGTCCCGCCGGCGCGCTCGATAATGGACGCAACCGTCAGCGCATTGTGAGTGGCGAATTGCGGATAGATGCGCGGACGCTGAGCCAGCAGCTTTTCGGCGCAGGCGACATAATTCAGATCCGTCATCGCCTTGCGGGTGAACACCGGATAATCGTCCAGCCCACGCTCCTGTGCGCGCTTCACCTCCGTGTCCCAGTAGGCGCCCTTGACCAAGCGCACCATCATCTGCCGGTCGTACCGCTCGGCCATGGCGCCGATGGCGTCGATCACCGCGCCCGCGCGCTTCTGGTAGCCCTGGATCGCGAGTCCGAAACCGCTCCAGCCCGCAAGGGATGGATCGGCCAGAACCGCTTCGATCACCTCAAGGGAGAGCTCGAGACGATCGGCTTCTTCCGCATCGATGGTGAAGTTGAGGTCGTGGGACTTGGCCTTCTGGGCCAGTGCGATGACAAGCGGCACGAGTTCACGCATTACCCGTTCGCGGCTTGTCGCCTCGTAGCGTGGGTGCAGGGCTGAAAGCTTGACTGAAATACCCGGTCGATCAGGCAAGGGCTCATTGCCGGCGGAGCGGCCGATGGCGTCGATCGCGGACGCATATGAGTCGTAATAGCGCCTGGCGTCCTCCGCCGTGCGGGCGCCTTCGCCCAGCATGTCGAAGGAATAGCGGTAGAGCCGCCCCTTGCCGGAGCTTGCGCGCTTGAGCGCCTCGTCGATGGTCTGGCCGAGCACGAAGTGGTTGCCCATGACCCGCATGGCCTGTCGCGTCGCAGTGCGCACCGCCGGCAGGCCAAGGCGCTTGGTGAGTTGGCGCAAAATCCCTTCCGGGGTTTCGCCAGGCTGGATGATCCGTGCCGTGATGCCCAGCGCCCAAGCGGAGGCCGAGACCAGGAAGGCATCGGATTTCGCTTCATGGTCGGCGAAGTTGCCCTGTCCGAGCTTATCCTCGATCAGCCTGTCGGCTGTGGCGGAATCGGGCACGCGCAGCAGCGCTTCGGCCAGCACCATGAGGGCTAATCCCTCCTTGGTGGACAGGGAATATTCCCTCAGCATCTCTTCGACGCCGCCCAGGCCGCCGCCCTTGCCTCGGATGGCCTCGATCAGCCGCTTGGCGCGCTGGTCCACCCGGTGCTCCCGCTCGGGAGATAGGCGCGAGTTGGCCAGAAGCCGGGCCGCGATAGCCTTGTCGTCTTCCGCATAAGGGGGATTGAAGGGGGCAGCGGGCTGCGAGTTCAGGGTCATGGTGTCCTCCAGTTCCGGAAATATACCCAGGAGGCATCCGCGTTTCGATGGCAATATTTCTAGTTTATCCGTAGATATAAAGGCAAAGTTGGCAAAGGGCCGTGACAATGGCGGAAATCGACCGGATTGATCGCAAGATCCTTAAATGCCTCCAAGAGGATGGGCGGATCGCAACCGTCGATCTGGCCGAGAAGGTGGGGCTGTCGCCCACCTCGACGAGCGAGCGAATGAAGCGCCTTCAGCGGGAGGGTTATATCGCTGGGTTCGGAGCCCGGCTCGACCCGCACCGGCTCGGCTTGGAGCTTTTGGTTTTTGTCGAGGTGTCCCTCGACAAGACGACACCCGACGTCTTCGAGAAGTTCGCCGCAGCCGTTCGGCGCGCGCCGGAGGTTCTCGAATGCCACATGGTGGCGGGAGGGTTCGACTATCTGGTCAAGACCCGTGTTGCCGACATGGCCGCCTATCGCCGTTTCCTGGGCGAGATCCTCCTGGCGCTCCCGGGCGTCAAGGAAACCCGCACCTATGCGGTGATGGAGGAGGTCAAGAGCGACGGGATCCTGCCTGTTTAGCGTTTATGCAAGCGTGCGCTCCGACCCGGGCCGGAGCGCACTGCCGTAGGTTGGTGTCGCGGCTACTCGGCAGCGATCATCCGCTCACCCTTCGTCTTCCAGAGCGAGTAGAACACGCCGCCCAGGATGAGCGTGAGGGTCACGCCGAGGGATATGGTCGGATCGACCTTTCCGACGATCTGGTTCCAGAAGATCTTTCCGCCGATGAACACGAGAACGAGCGCAAGGGCGTATTTCAGATAGTGGAACCGGTGCACCATCGCGGCAAGCGCGAAGTAGAGGGCGCGCAGCCCGAGGATCGCCATGATGTTGGCCGTGTAGACCACGAAGGTGTCTGTCGTGATGGCAAAGATCGCCGGCACCGAGTCCACAGCGAAGATCAGGTCCGCGACGTTGATCACCACCAGCGCCAGGAAGAGCGGCGTCGCCCAAAGCACGACCTTACCGGTTTTCGGATCCGGTCCGTGCACGAAGAAGTGCTGGGCGTGGAGGCGATCCGTCACGCGCATGTGCCTCTTCAGGAAGCCGATCATGCGGTTCTGTTCGAGATTGGGATCGCTCTCCGGCAGGAAGAGCATCTTGATGCCCGTGATGATGAGGAAGGCGCCGAAGACATAGAGAATCCAGGCATATTCCTGCACCAGAGCGGCGCCGAGCGCGATCATGATGCCACGCAGCACGATAACGCCGATGATGCCCCACACGAGCGCGCGATACTGGTAGGCCCTCGGGATCGCGAAATAGCCGAAGATCAGCGAGATCACGAACACGTTGTCGATGGACAAGGATTTCTCGATGAAGAAGCCCGTGAAATAGGCGATTCCGGCATGACTCCCGTCTTCAGTGACGAGAAGGCCGTTTTCGAACGCCCACCAGAGATAGACGCCGAACGCGACCGAGATGCCGATATAGAAAGCAGAGAGCCACAAGCTCTGCGCTACTCCCAGCTCCTTGTCCTTCCTGTTGAGGACGCCAAGGTCGAAAGCGAGGAGAAAGACGATAAGGCTCAAGAAAGCCGTCCACATCCAGACGGGCTTTCCCAGCCATTCCAACAAGAGGAATTCTGGCATAACCGGACCTATGATTGCTTCTGTTCAAGCATCGACTCCGACATCGCGAGCGCATGGATGCGCTCGCCAGAGGGGCCCGGTCGCCGATGGTATTCAGGTAGGAAGGGACATTTTGGGCGTCAAGACCTGAACTTGGGCATCCGATGTCGTTTTCTTGTACAGGCGGAGCCTTGACGCCCGACGCAGTTCTGCTTGCATGTGCGCAACAGGAAAAAGGCCCGGCAATGCCGCCGCTCTCGACAGGCGGCCCTGCACTGGGCCCAAGTGATAACAGAGGTAATGGTAATGACGTCCGCTCGTTCGACACAGGCCCGATGGATCAGGGGGGTGCTCGTGGGCGCGTTCGCACTTCTCGGCTCGGCAGCCGCGCAGGCGCAGACGCCCGTGCGCTTCAGCCTCGACTGGCGATGGGAGGGGCCTGCGGCTCCCTTCGCGGTCGCCCTCGACAAGGGCTACTTCAAGGCTGAGGGCCTCGACGTGACCATCGATCCTGCGGCCGGCTCCCGCGAGCCGATCTCCCGCGTGGCGTCGGGCACCTACGATGTGGGCTTCGGCGATGTAAACTCCCTCGTGCGCTTCCGCGACGAGAATCCCGGAACCGACATCAAGGCCGTGATGGTGATCTACGACCGGCCGCCCTTCGCGATCATCGGCCGCAAGAGCCGGGGCATCAGCAAGGAGGCGTCGAGCCTTCAGGGCAAGACCTTCGGGGCGCCCGCCGCCGATGGGGCTTTTGCCCAGTGGCCGATCTTCAAGTCGGTCAACAAGATCGATGATTCCAGCATGAAGTTCGAGAATGTGGGCTTTCCCGTCCGCGAGCCCATGTTGGCTCAAGGAGAGGTGGACGCCGTCTTCGGCTTCTCCATGTCGTCCTACATCAACCTGAAGTCCCGCGGGGTGCCGACGGATGACATCGTCGTCATGCTGATGAGCGATTACGGCGTGGATCTCTACGGCAACACCATCATCGTGTCGCCGAAATTCGCCGCCGAGAAGCCCGAGGCCGTGAAGGGCCTCCTGCGGGCCATCATGAAGGGCGTGCAGGATACCGTGAAGGACCCGTCGAGCGCCGTCGACGCGGTCATCAAGCGCAACGACGTGGCCAAGAAGGATGTGGAGCTGGAGCGCCTCAAGATGGTGCTGGAGCAGAACATGCTGACCCCATGGGTCAAGACCAACGGCTTCGGCGGCATCGACAAGGAGCGCTTCGCGAAGTCCCTCGACCAAATCGGCCTGACCTTTACCTATAAGGCGAAGCCGAACGTGGACGATGTCTTCACCGAGCAGTTTCTTCCCGCTGCCGACCAGCGGAAGGTGAACTGATCTTGCAGGCCCGATCCAGTGATCGGGCCTTTTTCATTCCGGGCATCCTGTTTCCATGAAAAAATTCGTCGATATTCACGACGTGACGCACGTTTACGCTCGGACGGAAGACGGCGCTGCGGCGGTCGAGCACCTCAATCTTGCGGTGCGGGAGGGCGAGTTCGCCGCCATCGTCGGCCCGTCGGGCTGCGGAAAGTCCACGTTGATGAAGCTCGCGACCGGCCTGCAGTTTCCCATAAAAGGCACGGTCATCGTAGACGGCAAGCAGGTGACCGCGCCGGTGAAGCTCGCCGGCATGGCGTTTCAAAACCCGACCATGCTGCCCTGGCGCACCACCCTCGACAACATTCTTCTGCCGCTCGAAATCGTGGAGCCCCATCGATCAAAGCTGCGCAGGCACAAGGCCGAGTACGTCGCCAAGGTCGAAAAGCTCCTGGCCCAGGTGGGCCTGAAAGGGCAGGGGCATAAATTTCCGTGGCAATTGTCGGGGGGCATGCAGCAGCGCGCGTCCCTGTGCCGGGCGCTGATCCACGAGCCGAAGCTTCTCATGCTCGACGAGCCCTTCGGCGCGCTCGACACTTTCACCCGCGAGGAGCTGTGGTGCGTGATCCGCGACCTGCATGCGGCAAGTCCCGTCACGGTCATCCTGGTCACGCACGATCTGCGCGAGGCGGCGTTCCTGGCGGATCGGATCTTCTGCATGAGCGCGCGCCCCGGACGCATCGTGGCCGAACGCGAGGTGGACTTCCCACGACCGCGAGACCTCGAAATCACCTACACGCCGGAGTTCACGACCCTCGTCCACGAGCTGCGCGGGCATATCGCGCAGGCCCGCATGGCCGCGTGAGGATGCCCATGCCCATCAAACGTCAGCTTACCCTAGCGCCATGGATCTTCACCATCGGGTTCTTCGGTCTGTGGGAACTGATCTGCCGCCTCTTCGGCGTGTCCAGCTTCGTGCTGCCCGCCCCGTCCACCATCCTGCTGGCAATCTGGGAATACCGGAACCAGCTCGCCTATCACGCCATGCACACTCTCTGGATGACGATTGCGGGATTTGGCCTCGCGGTGGTGTTCGGTCTCCTGCTCGGCATGGTGCTGGGCGCATCCCGGCTCATCAATGCGGGCACCTATCCGCTTCTCGTCGGCTTCAACTCGATCCCGAAGGTGGCCGTTGTGCCGATCCTGGTGTTCTGGTTCGGGGTCGGGTGGGTGCCGCCGGTCATGACGGCGTTCCTCATCTCGTTCTTTCCCATCGTGGTGAACGTGGCGACCGGCATCTCGACAGTGGAGCCCGAGATGGAGGATGTGCTGCGGGCGCTGGGCGCCTCGAAGCGCGATATCATCCTGAAGGTCGGCCTGCCGCGCGCCATGCCGTATTTCTTCGGTTCCCTGAAAGTGGCGATCACGCTCGCCTATGTGGGCTCGGTCATCGGCGAGCAGAACGCCTCGAATGTGGGAATCGGCAACCTGCTGACGCGGGCATCGGCGGCTTTCGAGGTGCCGCTGGTCTGGGCGGCTCTCGTGGTGCTCGCCGTGCTCGGCGTCGTCATGTACGTGATCACTGCGCTCATCGAGCAGTCGATGACCGGCTGGGCGCAGCGCTCCCAGATGGCGAACGCCTGAGGCTCTAGCGCCTCAGCGACAGCGGGTTGTCCGACAGCGCCGCCGCGTCAGGCTGGTCGATGCCGGGCCGGCCCAGAAACGCATTCCAGAGCCCTTCCACGACGCTGCGGTCGAGGTCGTCCACGATGAACACGATGCGGCTTCGGCGGTCCTCGCTCGGCCAGCGTGGCAGAATCGCCGGCACATGGATCACGTGCTGGACGCCGTGAATGACGACCGGGTGCTCCGGATCCTCCGCGAGGGCCACGAGGCCCTTTATCCGCAGAAGCTTCGCACCCTGTGACGAGCGCAGGAGATCGAGAAACATGTCGAGCGTGCCCTGGGGAACCGGCTGGTCGCTGGTCAGGCAGAAGGCGCGAATACGCTCGTCGTGGCGGTTTACGTCGTGATGGTGTTCGTGGGCGTGCCCATGCCCGTGATGATGATGCCCATGCTGATGGGCGTGACTCCTGTGCTCGGCCTCCTCGACGGCCTCGGCTTTTAGCCACTCGGCCACGTCCGCAATCTTGCCCTCAAGGTCGAAGAGGCCGCCGGAAATGATGACATCCGCAGGGGCGTCCGCCGCCAGGATCGCCGCGCCGGGATTGAGATCGCGAAGTCTCTGGCGCAAGCGGGCCAGATCCGCCTGATCCGTGACGAGATCCGCTTTGGCGAGAACGATGCGCTCGGCCACGGCCGCCTGTTTTGCGGCCTCCACATAGGCGTCGAGGGTCGCCGATCCGTTCACCGCATCGACGACCGTCACCACGCCCTCCACCGCGTAGCGCATGGACAGATAGGGATGGTACAGAACCGCGTGCAGGATCGGGGCCGGGTCGGCGAGGCCGGTCGTCTCGATCACCACCCGGCGGAACGGCGTGATGCGCCCGTTGTCCCGCTTGCGCAGAAGATCTTCCAGAGTGGCGATGAGGTCGCCTCTCACGGTGCAGCAGAGGCAACCGGCGGAGAGGAGAACCATGCCCTCGTCGACCTTCTCGACGAGCAGGTGATCGAGCCCGATCTCGCCGAACTCGTTGATGATCACCACCGTGTCGTGAAGCGCCAGGTCCTGGAGCAGGCGGTTGAGAAGCGTCGTTTTGCCGGCGCCGAGAAAGCCCGTCAGAACGGTGAGCGGCAGGGGGGCTGGTGGCGTCTGCATGGTGTTACTCCGCGGCGGTCAAGGCGGGCGAGCGCCTCATGCGGCGCTGCTCCAGCGCCACATTGGCGACGATGGCTGACAGCACCAGAGCGCCGCCGGCCATTTGCACGATGGTGAAGGTCTCCCCCAGGATGACCGCCGATGAAACGGCCGCCACCACGGGTTCGGCGCAATAGATGATCCCGGCTGCAACCGCCGTGATGCGCCCCAGGGCGAGAAACTGAAGCATGAAGCCGATCACATAGCCGCCGATCGTCATGGCAATCGCATAAGGCGCAAGCCCCAGGCTCGATGGCGGACCAAGCTGCCCCGCCACCCAGCCGATCGCCACCGAGGTGGGCAGAACCAGAAGATGGATCCAGAAGACTTTGGCCACGACGCCGGTTCTGCGGCAGCGGGCGGCTGCGAAGAACTGGGTCGCGGTCGCGATGCTCGCGCCGAACGCCAGGGCGAGGCCGCGCCAGTCGAGCCCACCGAACGCTGGGCCGACCACCATCGCAACGCCGGTCAGCGCCAGGGCCGCAACGCCCAGAAGCGCGGGCGTGAGTTTCGTTCGCTCCACGAACGGGCTGGCTAGAACGATGAGGATCGGGAACGTGTAGAACACCACGACCGCCACCGTGACCGGAATGTAGGCCACGGACGACAGGTAGCAGATGCCCACGAGAGTGGTGGAGATCCCGAGCACGAGCATCGTGCCCCGCTCGTCCCGGGCCATGGCCAGGGATCGCCGCGCCAGCAGGGCGAAGGCCCCCACGAGCACCAGCATCAGGAGCACTCGATAGGTCACGACGGTCGAGCCGCTGATCCCGGCGAACGAGGCCAGCCGGGCAAATACGATGTTGAGGCCGTAGAAGGAGGCGGAGCCGAGAGCGAAGAGCAGTCCGAAGGCCGGGGGAGCCAGCGGAGAGGAGTGGGGCGCGGCTTGGGGAGAAGCTTGGGTCATGGGCGCAATCGGGTTCAGGCCCGCACCGTTCGCCCGGATTGTCTTCGATTGCAAGGCCAGTCCGGCTCGAAGAGACCCGCCGATCGGCGTCGCGCCTGAGCCGGGCGTTCTCCTAACCAGAGAAAGCCCGGCTCAAGGGTCAGTGTGTCCAGGGTCAGTTCTTGGATGATTTCGGCTTGGCGGCCGCATCGACCTTGGCCGGCTTGGCCTTTTCGGCCACGGAGGCCTGGGGCTTCGTCGCGGGGGCCTTTTCCTTGGTGTCCTTGGTCAAGGGCTTCAGCGTAACGCTGACGCGGGACCCGTTCTTGCCCTTGGTCTTCACCGCCTCCTTGGTGGAGGCCTTCTCGTCGTCGGCGCTGACCTCGGCGTCGTCGCTCGAGGCTTCCTTGGCGTCCTTAGCCGCGGAGCCCTTCTTGGACTTGGCGGTCGCCTTGCTCTTGCGAGCCTTCTCGGCCGCAGCCTTTTCCTTGGCGGCCTCAGCGGCAAGATCGGCCTCCGACGGCGGCGTGAGGCCAACCCAGATCCGCTCCGGCTCGACCGCCGTGCGCGGCAGAAGCGTGGTGCGCATGGGCTGCGTCGTTCCGCCGGCGAACGCCATCACGCTCGACGAGAACAGATTCGGCGCGCTCGTCTCGCCTTCGGCGACCGCCGCCGGGCTGTCCTCTTCTTGAGGCATCGGGCCGCGCCTGTCGCAGATGACCGACCGCATGTCCGGCGGGGTCGTCAACGAAGAGGCCGGCAGCGCGGTCAGGACCGGATTGGTGAAGTTCACGGAGCTGCTGAAGCCCCGATCGAACAGCTCGGCGGCCTTCATGGTGCGCTCGTTGGCGGAGGGCGCGCCGAACACCACCGTGATGAGGTGGCGGCCGTTGCGGGTGGCGCTGGCCACCACGTTGAAGCCGGACGAACAGATGAAGCCGGTCTTCATGCCGTCTGCGCCAGGATAGCGGCCGATGAGGCCGTTGGTGTTGCGCATGATCCGGCGGCCGAACTGAATGGCCCCGATATGGAACAGGTTCTGCTGGTTGGGGAACTCAAGCAGGAGTGCGCGGGCGAGGATCGCCATGTCGCGCGCCGTGGTTTGATTGCGCTCGTCGGGAAGGCCGTGCGGATTGGCGAAGTGGCTGTTCTTCATGCCGAGCCGCATGGCGGTCTCGTTCATCATCTCCGCGAAGCCGTCGACGGAGCCGCCGATATTCTCCGCGATAGTCGTCGCGATATCGTTCGCGGACTTGACCATCAGAATCTTGAGGGCGTTGTCGAGGCGGATTTCGGTGCCGGGCTTGAAGCCCATCTTGGACGGGGGCTGAGAGGCTGCGTTCTCCGAGACGGTCAGGAGCTTTTCCATGCTCAACTGGCCGGCGCGGACCTGCTCGAGGACCACGTAGGCGGTCATCAGCTTGGTGACGGAGGCGGGAAACCAGGGATCGGTCGCCCGCTCCGCGTGCAACACGCGGCCGGACTCGACTTCGACCACCAGAGCCGGGCTCGCTGCCAGTGCCGACCCGCTCACAAGAGCCGCGATGGCGAAGGCAGTCAGGCGAAGGGCTCGGCTTACGTTCATGCGGAACGGCTCCATAGAGGCAAGATTGAAAGATGGCATAATAACGGTCCCGCTTGTGCCAGCTGGGCTGTTTTTAGACCCTTACCCCGGATTTGGCCAGGGTTGAGGGCATTTATCGTCCATCCCAGTTCTCCCTTTGTATAAGATTCCATGGCAAGAGAGTGGCAAGAGCCGCGCGGTTTAAAGATTGCACATGAATTTATCCCTCCTCTGGATCCCCGTGACGCTGGCCGCCGCCGCCGCCCAGACCGGCCGCAATGCAACCCAGCGCCGGCTGACGGAGCAGATCGGGACCGTAGGAGCCACGCAGGTTCGGTTTCTCTACGGGTTTCCGTTCGCCCTCCTGGCTCTCGCCATCGTGACCCTAATAACGTCCGAAACCGTTCCAGGTCCAAACGCGGCGTTCTTCGCCTA
Source organism: Microvirga aerophila (assembly GCF_003332305.1). GTDB lineage: Bacteria > Pseudomonadota > Alphaproteobacteria > Rhizobiales > Beijerinckiaceae > Microvirga > Microvirga aerophila. The sequence continues at coordinate 47,425 of NZ_QOIO01000003.1, forward strand.
TATTCTCGCCGGCGCCGTGGCGCAGATCCTCGCGACCGCGCTCATGCTCTCGGCCATGCGGGAGCGCGCCTTCTCCATCGTGACCGCCTATACGAAGACCGAGCCCGTGCAGGTGGCTCTGTTCGGCCTCGTTCTGCTCGGCGACCGCCTGACACCCGCAACAGCGCTCGCCATCGTCATCGCGACGCTCGGGGTCGTGGTGATGTCGGTGAAGCCCGGCACCAGCCTGACCTCGGGAGGCGTGAGGCCGGTGCTCTTCGGCATCGCATCGGGCGCCTTCTTTGCCTTGGCGGCGATCGGGTTTCGCGGGGCCATTCTGTCGCTGCCCGACGGGTCCTCGCTGATGCGGGCGACCACCACCCTTGTCTGGGGACTCGGCCTTCAGACGGGAATCCTGCTCGTCTGGCTTGGCCTTTTCGACCGGAAGGCGCTCATCGCCAGCTTCGGGGCCTGGCGGCCCTCCCTGGGGGCAGGATTCCTGGGGGCGCTTGCGTCCCAGTTCTGGTTTCTCGGATTCGCCCTGACCACTGCCGCGAACGTGCGCACCCTTGCCCTCGTCGAGGTGCTGATGGCGCAGGCCGTGTCCCACCACTTCCTGGCCCAGGCGACGACCCGGCGTGAAATCCTCGGCATGGGGCTGATCGTCGGCGGCGTGGCGCTCCTGCTGCTGTCGCAGGAATGATTTTCAGGGCGCAGCCGGGGATTGGCTGCCCCTGTGCCGATCACCGCTCCCCGGCCTTGATCCATTTATCCACGACCGGCGGCTCGTAGGCCCGGATGGCTGCGATGAGAGCGGTTGGATCTTGCTCGACGATGAGCATGGAGCGGTGGATGGATTTTACGAAGCCGCGCTCGACCACGTCGTCGAGGAAGTCCGTAAGCTTGTCATAGAAGCCGCTCGCGTTGAGAAGCGAGCATGGCTTGCGGTGATAGCCGAGCTGGGCCCAGGTCCAGACCTCGAACAGCTCCTCGAACGTCCCGAGACCGCCGGGCAGGGCCACGAACCCATCCGCAAGCTCGGCCATCAGGGCTTTGCGCTCGTGCATGGAGCCGACGATCCTCAGGTCGCTCAATCCCTTATGGGCGATTTCCTTATCGACTAGGGCCTGAGGCATCACGCCGATCACGGTCCCGCCGCCCGCGCTCACCGCATCCGCAACCGCCCCCATGAGGCCGACCGAGGCGCCGCCATAGACAAGCTCGATCTTCTCCCGGGCCAAGGTCTCGCCCAACGCGCGGGCCGCCTCGAGATAGGACGAATCATGGCCCGGGTTGGAGCCGCAAAAGACGCACAAGCGCATGGGAGGCCTCATCTGAATACACTCTAAGGAGCATGAGGGGCCGACCAGAGACAAGACCGTTCCGCTCCCTCAAACACCTTTCGTGCGCTTGCAGGCGGCACTCTTCTCTTGCTGCGTTCCATGAACGACCCCATTTTCGTGTTCAAGGACAGATTCGCGAGGAAACCCCATGACAGCCTGCATCGTCGGCTGGGCTCATACGCCCTTCGGCAAGCTCGACACCGAGACGGTGGAGAGCCTCATCGTGCGCGTGACCAACGAGGCCCTGGAGCATGCGGGCCTCGGGCCCGAGGATATCGACGAGGTGGTGCTCGGTCACTTCAACGGCGGCTTCTCGGCTCAGGATTTCACCGCCTCCCTGGTGTTCCAGGCCAGCGACAGGTTCCGCTTCAAGCCGGCGACTCGGGTCGAGAACGCCTGTGCGACCGGTTCTGCCGCCGTGCACCAAGCCATCAAGACCATTGAGGCCAAGCGCGCCAAGACCGTTCTGGTGGTCGGCGTCGAGCAGATGACGCGGACCCCCGGCCCCGAGATCGGCAACATCCTCCTCAAGGCGTCCTATCTCAAGGAGGACGGAGAGACCCAGGGTGGGTTCGCAGGGGTGTTCGGCCAGATCGCCGGCCGGTACTTCCAGCGCTACGGCGACCAGTCCGATGCGCTGGCCATGATTGCGGCCAAAAATCATAAGAACGGCGTCGACAATCCTTACGCGCAGATGCGCAAGGATCTTGGCTTCGACTTCTGCCGGGCCGAGAGCGACAAGAACCCCTTCGTGGCGGGCCCCTTGAAGCGCACCGACTGCTCGCTGGTATCCGACGGCGCTGCGGCGCTCGTGCTGGCCGACACGGAGACGGCCCTGCGCATGCCCCGCGCCGTTGCGTTCCGGGCCACCGCCCATGCGCAGGACTTCCTGCCCATGTCCAAGCGCGACATCATCCAGTTCGAGGGCTGTGCGGAAGCGTGGCGGCGGGCTCTCGACCAGGCCGGAATCGAGCTGACGGACCTTTCCTTCGTGGAAACCCACGACTGCTTCACCGTCGCCGAACTCCTCGAATACGAGGCCATGGGCCTGACGCCCCGGGGGCAGGGCGCCACTGCCATCAAGGAAGGCTGGACAAACCGGGACGGGAAGCTTCCGGTGAACCCATCCGGCGGCCTCAAGGCCAAGGGGCACCCCATCGGGGCGACCGGCGTGTCCATGCATGCGCTTTCGGCCATGCAGCTCTGCGAGGAGGCGGGCGGCATCCAGGTGAAGAACCCTGTTCTGGGCGGCGTCTTCAACATGGGCGGCGCGGCCGTTGCCAACTACGTGAGCGTGCTCGAGCGAATCAAGTAGTCCCTTCGGGAAAGACCTACTCCCCCGGGGCCTTCGCCTGAATGGCGAGGGCATGCAGGCCCCGGGCGAACGCCCCGCTCAGAACCTCGTTCACGAGGCGGTGACGCTCGACTCGGCTCTTGCCGATGAAGGCTTCCGACACGATATAAAGACGGAAGTGAGTTTCCCCGCCTTCGCGCCACCCCGCATGACCGAAATGCTGCTGCGACTCGTCCGTGACGGTGAGTTCGGCAGGGTGTAGGCGCTGCGTTAGTTCTTCGGTGATCCAGGCGGTCAGGGTCATGCTTTGGTAAACCTTTTTGAACGGGTCTGCGGCGAAAAGCGCTGAGGCCTTGGCTCCGGGCCTCAGGCCACTCATAATCGCTGTATCATGGATCTCAATTCGCCTCTTTTCGACCGCATCCGCATCAAGCCGTCCTGCGACGAGCCGCGCGACGCCAAAGGGCCCGCTTGCGAGCATCCGTCCTGCAAGGCGGAAGGGCAGTATCGCGCCCCGAAGGGACGGGACAACGAGGGGCAGTACTGGCGCTTCTGCCTCGAGCATGTGCGCGAGTACAACGCGTCGTACAACTATTTCGCCGGTATGTCCGACAACGCGGTGGCGGCCTATCAGAAAGACGCCATCATCGGGCACCGTCCGACCTGGGCCATGGGGGTGAACTCCTCCGCCAAGGCCGGGAGTGCGGACGCCGCGCCTGAAACGCGCGAATGGGCCTATTCCGATCCCCTGGGCATCCTGCGGGGTGAGGATTTCACGCAAGGGCGCCAGCGCCGGGCGCAAGCGGAGCCCAAGCAGCCGCGCTATACGGGGGCGGTGCGACGGGCGCTGGATGTGTTGGGTCTCGACGAGACCGCCGAGAAGGCCGCCATCAAGGCCCAGTACAAGGCCCTGGTGAAGCAGTTCCACCCGGACGCCAATGGCGGCGACCGCTCCTTCGAGGAGCGCCTGCGCGACATCATCAAGGCGCATGACATCCTCAAGACGGCAGGCCTGTGCTGAGAGCAGGCCAGTCGATGCAACCCTGTTAATCTCTCAAGAAATTGCACCATGCCGCCTTGGGCGTTAAGAAGCTCATGGCACCGACACACACGAAGCATTCCAAATCCGACCGAGAGGCCCCTATGACGGCACTAACCGAGACAGCGACCCAAACACCGGACATGAAGGTGTCCGTGCGACAGGTCTTCGGCATCGACTCGGATTTGGAGGTCCCGGCCTTTTCCCAAAGCGAAGAGCACGTGCCGGATCTTGATCCGGATTATCTGTTCGATCGCGAGACCACCCTGGCGATCCTGGCAGGCTTTGCCCGCAACCGCCGCGTGATGATCACGGGCTATCACGGCACCGGCAAGTCGACCCATATCGAGCAGGTCGCGGCCCGCCTCAACTGGCCCTGCATCCGCGTCAACCTGGACAGCCACGTGTCGCGCATCGACCTCGTCGGCAAGGACGCCATCGTGCTGAAGGAAGGCAAGCAGGTCACCGCCTTCCAGGACGGAATTCTACCCTGGGCGCTGCAGAACAACGTGGCGCTGGTGTTCGACGAGTACGACGCCGGCCGCCCCGACGTGATGTTCGTGATCCAGCGCATCCTGGAGCAGTCGGGCAAGCTCACGCTTCTCGACCAGAAGCGGGTGATCCGGCCTCATCCGGCCTTCCGGTTGTTCTCCACCGCCAACACGGTGGGCCTCGGCGACACGTCCGGCCTCTATCACGGCACGCAGCAGATCAACCAGGGCCAGATGGACCGCTGGTCCATCGTCACGACCCTGAACTACCTGCCGCACGACAAGGAGGTGGACATCGTCCTCTCCAAGGCAAAGCATTATCAGGAAAACCCGGAAGGGCGCGACATCGTCAACAAGATGGTGCGCGTGGCCGATCTCACGCGCAGCGCCTTCATGAACGGCGACCTCTCGACCGTCATGAGCCCGCGCACGGTGATCACCTGGGCGGAGAACGCCGAGATCTTCGGCGATACGGGCTTCGCGTTCCGCGTGACCTTCCTGAACAAGTGCGACGAACTCGAGCGCGCCCTGGTGGCCGAGTTCTACCAGCGCTCCTTTGGCAAGGACCTGCCGGAAAGCGCCGTGAACATGGCTCTGTCGTAAACCAACGTCATTCCGGGGCGGCACAGCCGAGCCCGGAATCCATGAAGGCCGGCAGCGCCCGGATTGGCTCTGTCGGAGGTGATGGATCCCTGCCTTCGCGGGGATGACAGGGGAGGTGAGATGTCCATCTCAAACCGAAAGCCGGGTGAGAAAAAGGAAGCGCCGGCGGAGCCGCTGAAGCGCTCCATCGCCGGCACCATGAAGGCCATCGCCCGCAAGCAGGACTTGGAGGTGACGTTCGCGTCCGACCGTCCGGCCCTCATGGGCGACAAGGCGCGCCTGCCGGAGCCGCCCCGGCGGCTGACCTCCCACGACGTGGCGATCCTGCGCGGCAACGCGGACGCAATGGCGCTTCGCCTTGCCTGTCACGATACGGCGCTCCATCGCCGGCTCGCGCCGGACGGCCAAGCCGCCCGCGCGGTGTTCGACGCGGTCGAGCAGGCTCGGGTGGAATCCATCGGCTCCCGCCGGATGAAGGGGGTGGCCTCCAACATCTCGGCGATGCTCGAGGACCGCTATCATCGCGGGGGCAAATACGAGAACATCAGCGACCGCGCCGACGCGCCCCTCGAAGACGCCATCGCGCTCCTGGTGCGCGAGCGCCTGACGGGCGAAAGGCCCCCGCCGGCCGCCACCAAGATCGTCGAGCTCTGGCGCGACTTCATCGAGGATCGGGCTGGGCGCGATCTCGACGGCCTTCTCAAGAACATCGAGAGCCAGCGCGACTTTGCCCGCAACATCCGCGAGCTTCTCTCCTCCCTGGACATGGCCGATGAATCGGCCCTCAACCCGGAAGACGACGAGAGCCAGGAGGAGAACGAGTCCCAAGAGGACCAGCAGCAGGGCGAGGGCGAGTCCGAGAAGGAGGCGCAGGGCGACCGGGCCGAGGTCGAGGTCAGCGAGGACGCCAGCGACGAGATGGAGGAGGGCGCGAGTGAGGATGCGGACGGCCCATCGGGCGAAATGCCCGAAGAGGCCGACGAAGCCGATTCTCAGGATGCAGCCGAATCGTGGCGTCCCCCGTCCCGGTCCAACGAGCCGCGCGGACCCGACTACAAGGCTTTCACGAACAGGTTCGACGAGGTCATCCACGCGGAAGATCTCTGCGACTCCGACGAGCTAACGCGCCTGCGGGCCTATCTCGACAAGCAGCTTGCCCACCTCCAGGGGGTGGTGGGACGCTTGGCGAACCGTCTCCAGCGCCGCCTCATGGCGCAGCAGAACCGGTCCTGGGAATTCGACCTCGAGGAGGGGACCCTGGATCCCGCGCGGCTTCCCCGCATCGTCATGGATCCGTTCCAGCCCCTCAGCTTCAAGCAGGAGCAGGACACGAACTTCCGCGACACGGTGGTGACCCTGCTCCTCGACAATTCCGGCTCCATGCGCGGGCGTCCCATCACGGTGGCGGCCACCTGCGCCGACATCCTGGCCCGGACCTTGGAGCGCTGCGGCGTCAAGGTCGAGATCCTGGGCTTCACCACCCGCGCCTGGAAGGGCGGGCAGGCGCGTGAGTCCTGGCTCCAGAGCAACAAGCCGGCCAATCCCGGCCGCCTCAACGACTTGCGGCACATCATCTACAAGTCCGCCGACGCACCCTGGCGGCGCGCCCGTAAGAACCTGGGCCTGATGATGCGCGAGGGACTGCTGAAGGAGAACATCGACGGCGAGGCGCTGGACTGGGCTCACAAGCGCCTTCTCGGCCGGCCCGAGCAGCGGCGGATCCTGATGGTGATCTCCGACGGCGCGCCGGTCGACGACTCGACGCTCTCGGTCAATCCGGGCAACTACCTCGAGCGCCACCTGCGCTTCGTCATCGAAGAGATCGAGACCCGCTCGCCTGTGGAACTCATCGCCATCGGCATCGGACACGACGTGACGCGCTATTACCGCCGCGCGGTCACCATCGTGGACGCGGAGGAACTCGGAGGCGTGATGACCGAGAAGCTTGCGGAGCTCTTCGAGGAAAACCAGACGCCCACGGGCCGCGCTCCTCAGCGCCGGGCCTTTGCTTGAGGCTCAGCCGGCGATCCCTTCTGATCGGCGGCGGCGCACTCGCGGCCACGGCCGTTGCAAGCCGGGCCCTGTCACGGCGTCCGCAGGCCCTTGAGCAGCCTACCGCCATGGCGATCGAGGCCGTGCCCATCGACAGGCTGTCCGCCGCGGACCCGGACCGGTCCCGGTTCGGGGCTCTCCTGTTCCGGTCGGGACTCGACCTGCGGTCGACCGATAAGCGGTTCGGCGGCTTTTCCGCCCTCTGGCGCTCCCGCGACGGGCGGGATCTGGTTGCGGTGGCGGATAATTCCCAGTGGCTGAAAGCCCGTGTGGAGACTGCCGACGGGCGTCTTTCTGGCCTGTCCGGCACGGTGTTGGCGCCCCTGCTTCTCGATGGCGGAAAACCTCTGCGACGGAGCCGTTTCTACGACACCGAAAGCCTCACGGCCTCAGGCGGGGCCGCCTTTATGGGCGTCGAGCGCAGCCATGGGGTCATCCGTTTCGATCGGCATCGTGACGGGTCTCTGGGCGAGGGCGCGCCGATTGCGGTTCCGGAAGAGCTGTCGGGTCTGCCGGGCAATCGCGGCCTGGAGGCCATCGGCATAGCGCCCGCACGCTCGCCCCTCGCGGGTTCCCTCGTGGCGGTCGCGGAGCGCTCCGGCTGGTTCGACGATACGCCCACCAAGGGATTCATCCTGACCGGATCGCAGGCGGGCACATTCGAGGTTGTGCGCACGGCAGGCTACGATATCTCGGACTTGGCCTTTCTACCCAGTGGCGAGATGCTGCTCCTGGAGCGACGCTTTTCGGTTCTCGACTGGCTGCGTATCCGCCTGCGCCGGATCGCCCGCACGGCCATCCGGCCAGGCGCCCTCGTAGACGGAGACGTGATCTTCGAAAGCGATGCGTCGCAGCAGATCGACAACATGGAAGGGCTCGCGGTTCACCGGGAAGCCGGCGAAACGATCTTGACCATGATCTCCGACAACAACTTCAACTGGTTCCAGCGAACGCTGCTGCTGGAGTTCGCTCTCGCGGGCTGACGGCAGCCACTCCAGAGGCGTTGCCCAGTTATTGCGCAGCTGCTCATTTTCTCATCCGTCGTTGCCTTGGACGATTCCTGATTCCCATTGAACTCAAACGGTTCAGAACTCTAAGTTTTATTGATATGCTGGTGACGCAGAGCCCCTGCGCCGCAGGCAGGCTCGAGAGGGTGACGGATACCCGGTGACGGACAGATCGATTTTCGATGAGATGAATGGGTCCGACGGCCAGTGTCGGGACGCCTATCAGGTGCTCCAGGAATGGCTGAAGTCCGCGCCCCCTCAGCTTCTGGAACACCGCCGCGAGGAGGCCGAGCTCCTCTTCCGAAAGGTCGGCATCACCTTCGCGGTCTATGGCAATGCGGAGGCGGAAGAACGGCTTATCCCCTTCGACATCATTCCGCGCATCCTCGCCGGGCATGAATGGGCTCGCCTGACCCGCGGCCTCGAACAGAGGGTCAAGGCGCTCAATCTTTTCCTGCAAGACATCTACGGTCCTGGCGAAATCCTGCGCGCCGGCATCATCCCGCCGGAACTCGTGTTCCAAAATCCCTATTACCGCCCGCAGATGAACGGACTGGCGCTTCGCGGCGGCATCTACGTTCAGGTGGCGGGCATCGACGTGGTGCGGGTCGACGGCGACGATTTCTATGTGCTCGAGGACAATCTGCGGACCCCTTCCGGCGTCTCCTACATGCTGGAGAACCGGGAGGTCATGCTGCGGCTCTTTCCCGATCTCATGGCGATGCAACGCATCCGTCCCATCGAGAATTACGTGGACGAACTGCTTGGCACGTTGAAATCGGTGGCACCCGCAACCAGCTCGGCCCAACCCACCGTCGTCCTGCTGACTCCAGGCTCCCTCAACAGCGCCTATTACGAGCACAGCTTCCTGGCCGACCGGATGGGCGTGGAGCTGGTCGAGGGGCGGGATCTCTTCGTGCGCGACGAAGTCGTCTTCATGCGCACGACGGAGGGCCCGAAGCGCGTCGACGTGATCTACAGCCGCATCGACGACGATTTCCTCGATCCGCTCGTGTTCAGGCCCGATTCGGCGTTGGGCGTGCCGGGGCTGATCGCGGCTTACCGGGCGGGCAACGTGGCCATCGCCAACGCGCCCGGAACGGGAGTGGCCGACGACAAGGCCATGTACAGCTACGTGCCCGACATCGTTCGCTTCTACATGGGCGAGGAGCCGATCCTCAAGAACGTGCCCACGTGGCGCTGCCGCGAGAAGGAGGCCCTGTCCTACGTGGCGGACAACCTGCACGAGCTCGTCGTGAAGGAAGTCAACGGCTCGGGCGGCTACGGCATGCTTGTCGGGCCCCACGCCACCCAAGAGGCGCGGGAGCATTTTCGCAGGCTCGTCCTCGCCAGTCCCGACAACTACATCGCGCAGCCCACCCTGGCGCTGTCCACGAGCCCGGTCTTCACAGAAAGCGGCCTTGCCCCGCGCCATGTGGACCTGAGGCCTTTCGTTCTCACCGGCCGTGACGGCGTCCGGATCGTGCCGGGCGGCCTGACCCGGGTGGCGCTCAAGCCCGGCTCCCTGGTGGTGAATTCGAGCCAAGGCGGCGGCACCAAGGACACCTGGGTGTTGAGCGAATGAGTCACTTGTCCCAACCGGAGCGTTTCCGTGCTCAGCCGTGATGCCGACAGCCTTTATTGGCTCTCACGTTATGTGGAGCGCGCCGAGAACACGGCCCGGATCCTCGATGTGGCCTATCGCATGGCGTCGATGCCGATCTCCTATCACGGCGTCAACAGCAACGAGTGGGAATCGGCGCTTGTCACCGCCGGCAGCATGGATCAGTTCCTGGAAGCCTATGGGGACGTCGAGATCACGCCCGAGCGGGTCATCGAGTTCCTGGCCTTTTCCGAGACCAATCCGTCCAGCATTCAATGCTGCTTCGACACCGCCCGGCATAATGCCCGGTCCGTTCGCGGAGCGCTGACGTCGGAAATGTGGGAGGCGATCAACTCAGCTTGGCTCGATCTGCGCCGATTCAAGGCCAAGCGGATCCGCGTCGAGGACCTGCCCCGGTTCCTCAACCTGGTGAAGGAGACCTCCCTGCGCTACGACGGCTCGGCGCTTCGCACCATGCTGCGCAACGACGCCTACTGGTTTTCCCGTCTTGGGGTCTACATCGAAAGGGCCGACAACACCGCGCGGGTGCTGGATGTGAAATACCACGTGCTGCTGCCGCAGGACGCGGAGGTCGGCGGCGGGATCGACTATTACCAGTGGGCCGCGATCCTGCGTTCCGTTTCGGCGCTGGTGAGCTACCAGTGGGTCTATCACCAGAACCTGAGGCCGTGGCTTGTGGCCGATCTCCTGATCCTCCGGGAGGAGATGCCGCGCTCGCTCGCCGCCTGCTACGCGGCGCTCTCCCGTCATCTGGACGATATCGCCCACCGCTACGGCACGACCGGAAACGCGCAGCGGCAGGCCAGAGCCTCCCATGCGCGCCTCACCAACCGGACGATCAACGACATCTTCCAGCACGGCCTTCACGAGTTTCTTCAGGACTTCATTCACGAGAACAACCGGCTCGGACACACCATCACCAACCAGTATCTGTGCTGATCATGCGCATTCGGATCACCCACCAGACCACCTACCGCTACAGCGAGCCCGTGAAGTCGGCGATTCAGATCCTGCGCCTCACGCCCGGCAATCATGAGGGACAGACGGTGCTGTCCTGGGGGATCGATGCAGATTGCGACGCCCGCCTCATGCGCCGGGAGGACTGGTACGGCAACGTCACCCACAGCCTGTACGCCCACGGCCCCGTCGATCTCATCAACCTGAGGGTCGTCGGCGAGATCGAGACCACCGACACCGCAGGCGTGATTCGCGGCGGCGTCGAGCGTTTTCCCGAGATGTTCTATCTGCGCAACACCCCGCTCACCCAGATCGACGCGCCGATGGTCGAATTCGCCGAGGCCGCCGCGGGGCACCTCTCGAATCCCCTAGAGCAGGCCCATGCCCTTATGGGCGAGCTGAAGGCGCGCATGCGCTTCGACACGGAGGTGACCAACGCCACCACGGCGGCCGCGGAGGCGTTCTCGGCCGGGCATGGCGTCTGCCAGGATTTCACTCATGTGTTTCTGGCAGCCGCCCGCCGCCTTGGCATTCCGGCGCGCTACGTGTCGGGCTATCTGCACAGGCCTGACCAGATCAACCAAGAGGCCGGTCATGCCTGGGCCGAGGCCCATATCGGGGGCCTGGGATGGGTCAGTTTCGACCCGACCAACGCTGTTTCCGCAACGGAACACTACGTCCGCATCGCGGTTGGGCTCGATTATCTTGATGCGGCTCCCGTCAGAGGCAGCTATTACGGGATCTCCCGTGAAGCGCTCGATGTCTCCTTGAGGATTGAAGGCGCCCGTCAAGCACAGGCGTAATGATGCCTCCATCGCGTCAATTCAACCAGAAGCCTCCAGGAGGAGCACCCATGACTTATTGCGTCGGCATCCTGGTGCGGGATGGCCTCGTGATGATCGCCGACACCCGCACCAATGCGGGCGTGGACAACATCGCGACCTTCCGGAAGCTGCACCTGTTCGAGATCCCGGGCGAGCGGGTCATCACCCTGGCAACCGCCGGCAACCTGTCCGTGAGCCAGTCGGTGATGTCCCTTTTGTCCGATGGGATCGAGGATCCTGTGACCGGCGAGCTCGAGACGCTTTTGAGCGTTTCCAGCATGTTCAAGGCCGCCCAGCTCGTGGGGCGGGCCGTCCGTCAGGTCTACGAGATGGACGGGGCCGAGATGGAAAAGCACCGTACGGGGTTCGACGTGACGATCCTTCTGGGAGGGCAGATCGGGCAGGGGCCGATGCGCCTCTACCAGGTCTATTCGGCCGGCAACGCCATTGAGGCGACCCAGGACACGCCGTTCCTGCAGATCGGCGAGCCCAAATACGGGAAGCCTATCCTCGACCGGGCGATCTCCCATGAAACGGAGCTGATCGAGGCCCTGAAACTCGGGCTCATTTCCATGGATTCGACGCTGAAGTCGAATCTGGGCGTTGGTTTGCCGATTGATATCGTGATGGCCAAGCGCAATGCCCTGAAAGCCGGAATCACCTACCGCATTCAGGAGGACGAGCCGTATTTCCGGGATCTGCGCGAACGCTGGTCGGCCGCTTTGCGCGCCGCCCACCAAGCCATTCCCCATCCGCCTTACGTGGAGGAGGCGCTGTAATCGCGCCTCTTCGGGTCAGATCGCGCGCGGGGTCGTAAAGGGGCGCATGAGCCGCAGGATGGCCCCATAGGGGGCAATCGCCAGGGCCGCCAGGGCCAGCTTCACGCCATAGTCCGCTATGGCGAGGCTCGTCCAGGGCAGGACGACGCATTCGTCCGCGACTCCCACGGAACCGAGCAAGCCGCTGATGGTGCTTCCGGTGCCCGGCAGAACGCCGCAATAGAACGCCACCGAGAAGAAGATGGCCGTGTCGAGGGCCGAGGAGATCACGGACGACACGAAGGGGGGAAGCCACCAGGCCTTGTCGCGCAGCCGCGCGAAAATGCGAATATCGAGAAGCTGCGCCACCAGGAAGGCCGCACCCGACGCGATGGCGATGCGCGGCGTCGCCAGCGCCACCGACAGGACCACGGCCAGGACGAAGCCCGCATAGACGATCCGGCGCGCGCCGGCGGTCCCGAATCGCCGGTTCGCCAGGTCCGTCACCAGGAACGAGAACGGATAGGTAAAGGCACCCCAGGTGAGATAATCAGCCAGCCCCAGATGGGTGAACGGGTGCTGCACAAGGATGTTCGAGGCCAGCACGACCAGGGTCATGGCGGCAAGTGCGATGAGGAAATCGCGACGGTCGATGCGGGTCATGCGGTTCGTCTCCTGGCGCATCGCGCTTGGAACGCCGGTCCGGTCTTCCGGTCCAACGATGCGCCGATCCGATGCTCTACACGCTGGAAACGCAAAACGGGCGGCTTGGACGCCGCCCGAAACGCAGAGTCAGGTGTCGAAAAAGCCGAGCTTAGCTCGCAGCGGCGAGCTTCTTCTCGATCTCGCGCTTGATCGTGAGGGCGTTCGACGACAGCTCGTCCGCCTTGGCCTTGGCCAGGAAGCCATCGAGTCCGCCGCGGTGCTCGACCGAACGGAGCGCATTGGCGGAGACGCGAAGACGCACGGAGCGGTTCAGCGTATCGGAGACGAGCGTGACGTTGCAGAGGTTCGGCAGGAACTTCCGCTTCGTCTTGCGGTTCGAGTGGCTCACCAGGTGGCCACTCAGCACGGCCTTGCCGGTCAGTTCGCAACGGCGCGACATGGGTTCAATCCTATTGTGTCAGGGTGCCACGGCCTTATCTTTCACGGGTTTGCTTCAACGCAGATCCCGCGCGGCCGGACACCAGAAGTCCTTGGAAGTTGCGAGCCTATAGGTCAAAACAGGGGCCCGCGTCAAGAATAACACGGCGCCGCATCTCGATTTTTTGCAGCATCGTGGTCACTATATATCCTGATTCCGTTAACATGTGACCTGACCCAGTTCCGGGAAAGCCCTATGCACCCTCTTGCTTCCACCTTACTAACCTTGGCCCTTGTGGGCGTCGGCTCGCCGAGCGGGGCGGGGACTCTCAAGGTGGATTATGACGTCAGCCTGATCGGCCTGTCCCTGGGCAAGGCTGATCTCGTCGGGACCTTCGACGGCTCGAAATACAAGATGGAAGCGGGCGTCAAGCTGTCTGGTCTCGCCAAGCTTCTGACCGGCGGCAAGGGCGCGGCGACCGCCGCGGGCGCCATCGTCGGCTCCCAGCCGCAGCCTACTTCCTTTGCGGTGACGTCGCGCTCCTCCGACGACCAGCGCATCGTGCGCATGGGCCTGACGGCCGGCAACGTGGCGGCCGTCGACATCGATCCGCCCATCGACGAGAAGCCCGATCGGGTTCCGGTGAAGGAGCAGGACAAGAAGGGCGTGGTCGATCCGGTCAGCGCCCTGCTGATGCCGGCGATCGGCAACGGCAACCTGACCGATGCGGCCAATTGCAACCGCACGATCCCGGTCTTCGATGGGGCGGCGCGCTTCAATGTGGTCCTCAGCTATGGCGGGACCAACAAGGTCGAAGTGCCCGGCTATTCGGGCCCTGTTCTGGTGTGCAACGCCCGCTACGTGCCGATCTCGGGCCACCGGTCTGAGCGGCCCGCGACCAAATTCATGCGTGACAACAAGGACATGTCGGTCTGGCTCGCGCCGGTCGAGGGGCAGCGTCTCCTTTTCCCAGTCCGGGTTTCGGTACGCACCATGGTGGGCGTGAGCGTGGTCGAGGCCTCCCGGTTTTCCGTGGAGGGGGACGCGAAGGTGGTCCCCATCTCGAACAAGCAGTAGAAAAGCCTGTCCGCACGAGCCTTTAATCGTCCCGGACGGTGGTGAAACCGCTGTGAAACACCATATAAGGGTTTAGCCCGCAGCCGGGCGTCTCGCGCCGGGCTGCTTTACCGAGACGGCTTTTTTGTTCCCGCTTTGCGGTCATGGAGCCCCTCGATCCTCTCATCGGGACCAAACCCGCGTCATTTTTCAGGCATGGCCCGTCGTTCCCTTCCCCCGCAAGTCCGTTCGCGTGGCGTCACAGCCGTGCTTGGCCCGACCAACACGGGCAAGACCCATCTGGCCATCGAGCGGATGCTTGGTCACGAAAGCGGCATGATCGGCCTGCCGCTGCGCCTGCTCGCCCGCGAGGTCTATCAGCGCGTGGTGGAGAAGGCGGGCCCTCACAACGTGGCCCTCGTCACTGGTGAGGAAAAGATCAAGCCGGACCGTCCGCGCTACTGGATCTCCACCGTCGAGGCCATGCCCCGGGATCTCGATCTCGCCTTCGTGGCCGTGGACGAGATCCAGCTCGCCAGCGACCTCGACCGGGGCCATGTGTTCACGGACCGCCTGCTGAACCAGCGCGGGCGCGAGGAGACGCTGCTCATCGGCTCCAACACCATGCGGCCCCTGATCGAGACGTTGATCCCCAACGTGCACGTGATCACCCGGCCGCGCCTATCGAAGCTCACCTTCGCGGGCGAGAAGAAGGTGTCCCGCCTGCCGCGCCGCAGCGCCATCGTGGCCTTCTCGGCCGAGGAGGTCTACGCCATTGCCGAGTTGATCCGCCGCCAGAGCGGCGGCGCGGCGGTGGTTCTGGGGGCCCTGTCGCCCCGCACCCGCAACGCGCAGGTCGAGCTCTATCAGAACGGGGACGTGGATTATCTGATCGCCACGGATGCGGTCGGCATGGGCCTCAACCTCGACGTCGACCACGTGGCCTTCGCGTCCGACAAGAAGTACGACGGCTTCCGCTTCCGCAAATTGTACAACCCGGAGCTGGCCCAGATTGCCGGTCGCGCCGGCCGCCACATGCGGGACGGCACCTTCGGCACCACGGGACGCTGCCCGGCCTTCGACGCGGAAACCGTCGAGGCGCTGGAGAACCACACCTTCGATCCCCTGCGCATCCTGCAGTGGCGCAACCCGGATCTCGATTTCTCCACCCTCGGACGCCTGCGCGATTCCCTGGCCGAGCAGCCCCGCGAATACGGCCTCGTGCGCGCCCCCATGGGGGAGGACGTGGCGGCGCTCGAAGTGCTGGCGCGGGACGACGACATCCAGGCCTTTGCGCGGTCCAAGGTCGCAGTGGAGAGGCTCTGGCAGGTCTGTCAGGTGCCCGATTACAGAAAAGTGTCCCCACAAACCCATGCGGATCTTGTCGGACAGATCTATCGTTTCCTCATGAAGGACGGAGCCGTGCCGGCGGATTGGTTTTCCCGCCATTTGTCGGCCATGGACCGTACGGATGGAGACATCGACACCCTGTCGAACCGAATCGCCCAGGTCCGGACTTGGTCCTTCGTCGCTAACCGTCCCGACTGGTTGAAGGATCCAGAGCATTGGCAGGGTGTTGCGCGTCAGGTAGAGGACAAGCTATCGGACGCGCTTCATGAACGTCTCGCCCAGCGCTTTGTTGACAGGCGAACCAGCGTTCTCATGCGGCGCTTGAGAGAGAACACGATGCTCGAAGCGGAAATTACGACCACCGGCGACGTCACTGTCGAGGGTCAGCACATCGGCCACCTGCACGGCTTCCATTTCGTGCCTGATCCCCAGGCCGACACGGGAGAGGCCAAGACCCTGCGCAACGCAGCCAGCAAGGCCCTGGCCGGGGAGATCGAGGCGCGGGCGGACCGGTTCGCCGAGACCCCGGACACCCTGCTGGTGCTGTCGAACGACGGCACCATCCGCTGGATGGGCGACCCGGTCGCCAAGCTGGAGCCTGGGGACAAGCTCTTCGACCCGCGCCTGCGCGTCCTCTCCGACGAGCAGCTTACGGGGCCGGCCCGCGACAAGGTCGAGACCCGCCTGCGGGCCTGGCTCAAAGCTTATATCGTGCGGCTTCTCCGCCCACTCATGCAGCTGGAGGACAGCCAGGAACTCACGGGCCTCGCCCGGGGCATCGCGTTCCAGATCGGCGAATCCCTTGGTGTCCTCGAGCGCTCGAAGGTGCTCAACGACGTGCGCAGCTTGGATCAGGACGCCCGCGCGGCCCTGCGCAAGGCCGGCATCCGGTTCGGGGCCTATCACCTTTACCTGCCGGCCCTGTTGAAGCCCGCGCCCCGCACGCTGGCGGCGCAGCTCTGGGCGTTGCAGAACGGCGGCCTCGAGCAGAAGGGCATCGACGAGATCGCCCATCTGGCCCAGTCCGGCCGAACCTCGATCCCCGTCGATCACGACATCGCGCCAGGCCTTTACCGGGCCGCCGGCTTCCGGGTCTGCGGCAACCGGGCCGTGCGCGTTGATATTCTCGAGCGTCTGGCCGACCTCATCCGGCCCGCCATCACCTACAGGCCCGGCGTCACGCCGGGCGAACCGCCGGCAGGCGCGGCGGACGGGGACGGGTTCGTTCCCACCGTGTCCATGACGTCCCTCGTAGGCTGCGCTGGCGAGGATTTCGCCACCATTCTCAAGTCCCTGGGCTACGTGGCTGAGCGCCGCCCCGGCCCGGCCATCACCACGCCGATCGTGCCGGCGGCGTCCACCGAGGCGGCTCCTGCCCCGGCGCCCGAGGGCGAGCCTGCCGAAGCAGTGGTCGAAGAGGATTCGCCAGAAGCGTCGGAAGCCGAAGCCGCCGAGGCTCCGGTTCTCACGCAGGAGGTTGGGGCTGTCGCAGCGGAGGCTCCGGAGGGCACAGCCACGGTCAATGAGGCCGTCGAGGCTGCCCATGAAGGCGCCGCTCCCGCCGAGGCTCAGGCTGCGGCGCCCGAGGGTGCAGCCGAAGCCCCGGCCGAGCCCGAGATGATTGAAATCTGGCGTCAGGGCCGTCGCCACCACGAGGGCGGCCATGCCCGCCACGGACGCGGACGCCCCAATCGGGGAGAGCGCACGGAGCAGCGCCCCGACCGGCGTCCCCGCCAGGGAGACACCCAAGGCGAGCGCCCGGCAGGCGGGCGTCCTGCGGGTGACCGCCCGCACCGTCAGGGCCCACGCCCGGACCGCCAGCCCGAGCGCCGCGAGGCGCAAGGGGAGGGCGGCCGTCAGCAGCAGGATCGGCCGCACCGTGGGCCGAACCGGCCCGACGAGCGTCGCGGTCCCCGTCCGGACAAGCGGCCCGAGGGACGCCGCGACGGCGGGCCCGATCGCCGGGAGAAGCAGCCAGATCCGAACTCGCCTTTCGCCAAGCTGATGGCCCTCAAGGCCCAGCTTGAGGACAGCAAGAAGTGAGACTGTGAGGCTCCATGCGTGAGGACCGGCAGCGGCTCGACAAGTGGCTGTGGTTCGCGCGCTTCGCCAAATCCCGGACCCTGGCCGCCAAGCTCGTCACCGGCGGCTTTGTCCGGATAAACGGCCAGCGGACGGACAATGCCGCCAAGGCCGTGGCGGTGGGCGACGTGATCACCTTGGCTCTTGCCTGGACGACCCTCGTGGTCCGGGTCGAGGGGCTCGGAGAGCGCCGGGGCCCTGCAACGGAAGCAAGGCTGCTCTACGTTGACCTCAATGAGGCCGAAGGAACGCTTGTCAGCCGTGACGGCAGCGGTTAGAGCGACGCCAGACCGCCTGTTTCGATCGAACCGACCCTCGAAGGACTGTTCATGACTTACGTCGTCACGGAAAATTGCATCAAGTGCAAATATATGGACTGCGTGGAGGTGTGCCCGGTCGACTGTTTCTACGAGGGCGAGAACATGCTCGTCATCCATCCCGACGAGTGCATCGATTGCGGCGTCTGCGAGCCCGAATGTCCGGCTGAAGCCATCAAGCCCGACGCGGAGCCCGGCCTGGAGCAGTGGCTCAAGATTAACGCCGAAATGGCCAAGAGCTGGCCCAACATCACTCAGAAGAAGGACGCGCCGCCCGACGCCAAGGAGTTCGACGGCGTCCCCGGCAAGTACGACAAGTTCTTCACCCCGGCTCCCGGCGAGGGCGACTGAGAGACGAAACATCGGTTACGAAACGTGGCCGTACGCGAACTTTTTTAACACTGATTCTGAAATTTTTTGCTTTTTCGGGCGGACTGTGATAGGGTCTCGTCAATGCCGTCGCATGCGCCCATTCCGTGCGCCGACCCCGCAGGTAGGCAGTCCACACGATGAAACTATGACAGCACAACCGATGACCTAAGGTAGACTGACCAACCTTATGTCATGGGTTATGGGCGTTTTCCAGCTACTGGCTCATCAGGGAGATGCGCGGAGCAATCACGTTCCGCAACCAGTCATTTTCGTTCCTTCCGGGGCCCTGCCCGATGGAATTAAAGCGCCTCGCCTGAAAGCGAGGACCATGCAAGGAGGCCTCTCTCGCATGACGACCACCAAAAAGTCCGCCCAGCGCCTGGGTTTCAAAACCGGCGAAGCAATTGTGTACCCCGCTCACGGCGTCGGCCGCATCACGGCTGTCGAGGAGCAGGAAATCGCGGGCTTTAAACTGGAATTGTTCGTGGTCTCCTTCGATAAGGACAAGATGGTCCTTCGCGTCCCGACCGGGAAGGTCTCCAGCGTCGGCATGCGCAAGCTGGCCGAGCCGGCCCTGGTCCAGAAGGCTCTGGACGTGCTGACCGGCCGGGCCCGCGTCAAGCGCACCATGTGGTCGCGCCGCGCCCAGGAATATGAAGCCAAGATCAATTCCGGCGATCTGATCTCCGTGACCGAGGTCGTACGCGACCTGTACCGCTCAGAGGCTCAGCCGGAGCAGTCGTACAGCGAGCGTCAGCTCTATGAATCGGCCCTCGACCGGGTTGTCCGCGAAATCGCGGCCGTCAACAAGATCACCGATACGGAAGCCCTGAAGCTGATCGAGCAGAGCCTTGCCAAGTCTCCGCGCCGCGCCAAGGGCGACGTGGACGCCGACGGCGACGATCTCCAGGAGGAGGCAGCCTGATCCAGGCCCCTGTTCCGCCTTTGGAAAAGCCCGGCTTCCCGCCGGGCTTTTTTCTTTTTCCAGCCTCTTGTTTTCGAAGGTCCGGAATCTATTTTCGCAACCTCAGCAGTTTTGTCCTGAACTTTTTCCCCAGTCGCTCGTTGTGTCTCTGCCAAGGAGGACACAATGGGAGAAATCTCAGGGGTTCGTCGCCGGTTCGTCCGCGCCGCCATGAATGCTCCTTTTCTCGAGAGGGAAGAAGAGCATCTGTTAGCCGTGCGCTGGAAAGAGAACCGCGATGAAACGGCTCTTCATCAGCTGACGGCTGCGCATATGCGTCTCGTGATCGCGCTCGCCGCCCGCTTCCGTCACTACGGACTGCCGATGGCCGATCTCGTTCAGGAGGGGCATGTCGGCCTGCTTGAGGCCGCCGCCCGGTTCGAACCCGAACGGGAGGTGCGCTTCTCGACCTACGCTACGTGGTGGATCCGCGCCTCCGTGCAGGATTATATCCTGCGCAACTGGTCAATTGTCCGTGGCGGAACTAGTTCCGCCCAGAAGGCCCTTTTCTTTAACCTGCGCCGCCTGCGCGCCCGTCTGACCCGGGGCGGTGAGGAGCGCATTGCTTCCGATGTCCATGCCAAGATCGCCGAGGCGATCGGCGTTTCCAGCGCCGACGTGGCGCTCATGGACGCCCGTCTGTCGGCACCGGACACATCCCTCAATGCCCCGGTTCTCGACGCTGATGCGTCGAACTCCGCCGAGCGGGTCGAGTTCCTGGTCGACAACAGCCCCCTGCCGGACGAGAGCGTCAGCGAGGTGATCGACACCGAACGCCGCGTACGCTGGCTGCGGCAGGCGCTTGAGGTTCTCAACGAACGTGAGCTGCGCATCCTGCGGGCCCGCCGCCTCGAGGACGAGCAGGTCACCCTCGAATTCCTTGGCGACAGGCTCGGGATTTCGAAGGAACGCGTCCGCCAGATCGAGAACCGCGCGCTTGAGAAACTCAAGCGCGCCTTGATGGAGAAGTATCCTCAGGCGTCCGGAGCCTTCGTCTAGCGCGTCAGGCCAGACGCGGCACCCGGTTCTTCCGCTTTGACAGATCAACATCGAACCCGGAAGCGGCCGCCGCTTCCGGGTTCGATGCTTTCGCCACAGGCCTGCCTATCACTCGACGATGATTTTATAGCGTTCGCCAGGTTTCAGGGGGGCGTTCCGGTCGAGTCCGTTCAGCAACAGAAAACGGTCCAGGGCCCGGTCGACCGGCATGCGGTCCGCCAGACGTTGGGCCGTATCGCCTTCCTGCGCGGTGACGACCTGCAGCTTCAACGGGCGGACCTGCCGGGCTTCGTCGCGCTTGACTTGGCGCACCGTGTCGAGGGTCCGCTGGAACATGCCTTCCAGATCGCCCCCGCCGCTGCGCGTCGCCATGATGAGCCGGTACGTGGTGCTGCCGATGCGGATGGCCGAGAGGCGGAACGACCATTCCTTGCCGACCGAGGTGGCGGTGGCGACCGGTAGGCCGTTGATGGTGGTGGTTTCCAGGCTGCCCGGCTCGATCGTGTCGGTCCAGGTCGAGCGCAGAACCTCCTCCAGGCTCTGGCCGCTCGGCGTATTGGCCGCGTCGAACAGAAGCCGGCGCGAGCCGTCCTGCGATGCCCCGAGCACCGCCTGCGAGGTATTCTCGAGCGAGAAGCCCTCGGGGGCCTCAAAGGCGACGCCCAGCCTCGCATGGGTGAAGCGGCGCCCCTTTACCACGCCGTCGGCCGGGTCGTCACCAAAGGCGATGCCGTCGAGGGAAGCCAGATAGTCGGACCGGGTCGCTTCGCCCATGCCTGGCTGCCCGGCGCGCTTGGCGGCCTGAAGGGCCTGCGAGATGCGGTCGTTGGTGCTGGGATGGGACGCCATCATGTCCGCCCCCGCATTGTCCTTGGATCCTGTGCCTGAACGACCCAGGGCCGTCAGGAAGCGCGGCGCTCCGTAGGGGTCGAACCCGGCCCGCGCCAGAACCCGCACGCCGGTCTGGTCGGCCTCCAGCTCCTGAGCGCGCGAGAAGTTCGCCAAGTTGGAGCGCGCCTCGCTTTGCTCCACGGCCGCCTGCTCGGCGTCGTTGAGCACATTTTCCGTCACCCGCTTGATCAGGGTCGACCGGGCCTGCAACTCATTGCGCTGGGAGGCATGCCGCAGGGTGACGTGGGCGATCTCGTGGGACAGCACGGCAGCCACTTCCGATGTGTCGTTGGCAAGCGCCAGGAGGCCGCGGGTGACATAGAGCCGACCGTTGGGAAGCGCGAAGGCGTTCACCACGGGGGAGTTCAGGATGGTCACCTGGTAGGACTCGTCCGGCCTGTCGGTCGCCATGACGAGGCGGTTGACGATGTCGTTGAGGCGGCGCTGCATCTGCGGCGCCTTGGCCTCCCCTCCGAACGCCGCCACCAGGCGCTCGTGATCCTGGTCCCGCGGCCTTTCCGGCCCGATCACCCGGGGCGCATCGGACGGGACCGACATGCTGCCGAAGCCCAGGGCGGCGCAGCCAGAGAGCAGGGCCGCGAGCGTCAGGCTGCCGGCAACTCGAAGTCCTGCTGAATAACGTGTTTCGCTCATGCTTGCTCAGCGTGGCAGGCGTTCGCCTGCGAGGCGTTCCATCATCTCCGGAAGTACAATGGTAAGAGAGGCGCCTTGCCAAGGCTCCAAAATGCCTCGGGCTCGGACCCGCTGGCCTTTCAGCGCCGCAGCGTCGAGACCGCGTTCCGCCATCAGCTTCCATGTTTTCTTCGGCACGATGATCGTGAAGTCCTCTGCCCACTGCCCCCCGAAGTTTAAATAGGTTCGTTGAGTCCGCTCGCCGATGCTGCGGATGCGTCCCTCGACCAGAACGAAGCTGCCGACCCGATCGCGCAAGCGGTCGATCCGTTCGGCGTCCAAGGGCTTATAGCGGTCATCCTTCCAGACACCAAGGCTTTGCTCCCTGGCCGTGGCCTCGAGCGCCAACAATTCCGGATGACAGAACGCGTCCGCCGCCCCCGGATCCACCAGCGCAAGGCCGGCCTCCACGAGGCCATGGGCCAGATCGAGAGAGGTCGATTCGCCCATAAGCCGGATCCGCGCAGGGATCCGGCCCCAGCGGTCGGGTTCAGGCCGGCCCTGCACCCGGACCTCGCGCCCTGTCCAGGCCCGAAGCCAGCCGAGGGCCTCTTCCCGGTGGACAGGATCGTCGGGCAGTCGGATCGACGCAAGGCTCGCGAGGCGGCCTGATCCCAGCGCGAGGTCGCCCTGGGCGGTCAGACCCTGCAACCGGTCGAGCTGGCTTTGCGTCGCGCATGGATCGGGCCCCTTGCCACTAGCAGGCCGGGCCCCACGCTCCTGGCCCGCCGCCGACAGGGGCAGCAGACCCAACACCAAGACGAGGGCGCTCAAATTCCGCATGACCATTCCTGCGAGACACAGGACTATATCCGGCCTCAATGAAACAGCCACGCCAGCCAGCCCAGGAAGCGGTGCATGACCCGTTTACCTATCGAAGAATTGTGCTACTCATCCGTCTGTGCGGTCCCGTAGCTCAGCTGGACAGAGCGGCGGTTTCCTAAACCGTAGGTCGGAAGTTCGAGTCTTCCCGGGATCGCCAACGCCGTCAAAGGCTTACCTAACCCCCCAAGCCCATGCTGCAGGTGCCTAGCAACAGCCTAGCAACCGTCGCGCCGGCGTGCTTCGAATCATGCCGATTTCTGCCCGAGCCGGGTTGCACTAGGTTTTAGGCTCCCTTATAGAGGGGGCAGTTCTTAGTCGCACTAGTCCATGGGCCTTAGCATCGCTGATGCCCTGCGCTGCAAACCGTACCCAGTTCCAAGTCATGCCCTCGCACCGTTGTCTGTGCGAGCTCCTTGAACTCTGTGGAAAGGTGCGGCAATGCCCCCTGAACAAAATAAAAACTTTTGTCTCCCTTCCAGCCCTGTGCTGCTGACCGAAGCGCAACTGGCGGAGCGATGGAGCGTAAGCCCCAAGACTCTCCAAGCTGCTCGTCTTCGTGGGGACGGGTGCGTCTACGTTAAACTTGGCCGCGCAATCCGATATCGTCTGTGCGATATCGAGGCCTATGAGGTAGCGGGTCTTCGGACAAGTACCTCAACCGCGTGCGTCGGAGCCTCACCATGCTGACGCGGATTACCCTTCCGGAAGGGGCCGCCGCCCGCATTGACGATGACACTTGGCACTTGTTGGATCACCTTCGCTTGCTGTGTGACACGACAGTACGGAACGCACACATCCTTCGTGACGACGACTTCTACGAAATTGCCCTGTTCGGTCTTCACGCCTGGAATATGATCCGCGTGATCCCCAAACGGCGCGATGTCGTCTTCCGACGCACGGGTACACCACTCTGCCTGCAACCGGCGCATTTGGTGATCGACCTAGCCAGGGCGCAGGTGCGCGCAATCGAATCAAGGCGAGGTCGCCTGTCATGCGTCTTCTCGGTTGCGGCCGAGTTCAAAGAGTGACGTAACCCCCCGGTGAGCGGGTCGGCAGGGTACCCTGCCGACCCGATAATAGGCCGCGGGAGGTCAATTGCTCGGGACCTTGCTGCGGTTTAGGAAATATATCCAGTGCCCGCGCAGATATGCGTGGGAGAGTGCCCCAATACTTGACTTCAAGAGCCAGAATCGAGTCTTTTAAATCTGATTTTCGACCTTATTGCAGTAAATTTAGGTAAAACTTATATCGATATCAGACTATTGCTGACGAATAGGGTGAGATAGCTTCATCTTTAGAGTAACTAGTACGTGCACTCTGCGCGTTAATACCATCAGTTCCCAGGAAAAAATATCTGAAACTGAAGGTGGGCATCCCTGTCTGCGCCTCCCTTCGCCGCGCGCCGCTGATGCGGCAACCATGGAACTGACATGCAATCGAACATCAAACATGCGCTCCGCTATGCTAGAGCTGGAATTCCAATCATCCTCCTGCACACGGTTAGAAAAGGAGTCTGTACTTGTAGCCAAGGTGCCTCCTGCGTACGACCTGGAAAGCACCCCCTCTTCACAGGCGGGGTCAATGGTGCGACCACCGACGAAAGTAAAATCCGGGATGCGTTCGCAGAACATCCGGACGCAAACATCGCCATCGCAACTGGTAAGCAATCCGGAATAATCGTTATCGACGTCGATCCTCGTAACGGTGGTGACGGCTCCCTCAAGCAGCTTGAGGCCGAACTTGGCGTCTTGCAGCCCTTGCTCATTTCCGAAACGGGCGGCGGGGGAACCCATTACTTCTTCCGCTATCCCACATTCACGGTACGCACGAGCCATGGGACAACTCTTGGCAGTGGCGTTGACCTACAGGCGAATGGAGCCTTTGTCGTCGTCCCGCCCAGTCGCCATGTCTCAGGCAAGCGATATTCGTGGCGAGGTGGTGGGACGCCCGAGTTTCAATCGCTTACCAAACTGCCGAAGAGCTGGCGTCAAAAAATTAGGGACGGTCAGAAGCGGAAGGAGCCTTCACCGCCAGTGCAGGGTAAGCCTGGTGAGCAGGAAATCCCGAAGGGACGGCGCAACACTACCCTAACTAGCCTTGCGGGGCAGTTGCGCAACACCGGGCTTCAGCCTGCCGCAATCAAGGCCGCCCTCCTTGCCGAAAACGAGGCGCGTTGTCGGCCTGCACTCGATAGCTCAGAAGTCGAGCAGATTGTCACAAGCATCACACGGTACACGGCCGCAATTGCTCCAGGTGAAGACAAGGGGGAATTTATCATGCAAGCGGTGCTGGACCGCCGCTACGCCGGTGGAAACCATCTGATCCATGCGCCGGATGGACAGTTTTGGGCCTTCGATGACACGAAGTGGGCGCCTGTGGATCAAAAGGTGATGGGGCGCGTGGTTCTGGAAACGCTCCAGACTCTCAATGTCCCTCGATCGGCTAACACAGCCTCACTCGTCAAGCAGGTTATGGCCCTGCTCGCGTCTCAGGTGGCTGTCGGTGATGACCGCCTGCGCTTCTTGTCGCCTCCGCCTGCGGTCATCAACTGTCGCAACGGCGAGCTCTGGATTGGAACTGACGGAACGGTCGAGTTAAAGCCACACCGTGCACAGTCCTATCTGCGGCACGTTCTTGACGTCGATTATGACCCTCACGCCACCTGCCCCCAGTATGACAATGCCATTACCGAAATCTTCTGTGGCGACCGGGCGATGGTGCGGCACTGGCACGAGGTGTGTGGCTATGTGATTCAACCCATCCGCAAGATCCCGTCGGTGATCGTCTGCGAAGGGGGCGGAAGCAACGGTAAGAGTGCCCTTCTCCAGACTATGGTTAAGCTGATGGGTACCGAACTGGTAAGCGCGATTCGAGTCGAAGATCTTGGAAACAGTCGGTTCACTGTCGGCAGCCTACTCGGCAAGCTTCTCCTGCTCGATGACGATGTGCGGGCTGGGATCAAGCTCCCCGACGGTGAATTGAAAAAGCTTAGCGAGGAAAAGGTTGTCACCGGTGAGAGAAAGTTCGGGCAGCCCTTCACCTTCACCGTTCTGACCGTTCCTATCCTGCTCTGCAACAACCCACCCTCGCTCGCAGATCTCAGTCACGGCATGATGCGGCGTCTCATGGTGATCCCCTTCAAGCGCACCTTCACGGAACAGGAAATCGACCGCGACCTGTTCGAGCGGATCTCGGCGTCCGAGCTTTCCGGCGTCCTCAACCGAGCCATTGACGGCCTACGACGAATAATCCGGCGTAGTTGGCGCTTCAAAGAGCCGGAAGCCATCAAGGCATCAAAGCAGCGCTGGTTGACGTTCGCGAACCCGCTCCCAGCCTTCCTTGACGACCGCTGCGAGCGAAACGGCAGTTGCCGGATGTTGGAACTCTATCAAGCGTACGCAGATTGGACACAGGAAATGGGAATTACAATGAGACAGCAACAACTGACGGTCCGACGCAATCTCGAAAGCTTCGGGTTCGAGATTGTCCACTCGAACAAGGGCCAGAAGGTGGTCGGCCTGAGCCTTCGTGGGTAACCTGCCCTAACCATCGTTGTTGTTGTTATTGGTGACGAAAGTGATCGAATTCTGAAATAAAAAACGAGAAAGAAAAAAGGGAAGGGGTGTCACACTTGTTTCAACCCGATCACTTTCGTCACGCCCTTTCCAGTCACCAATGAACTGAGCGACACAAGGCAAGTACCTGAAGGCGTTTGAGCCCAAGAAGGGACCCAATCCAGGTGGAGATCAATTCCCCTGCCGTGGTAAGCGGACCTGTTTTACATCGAGATGTACCAGTGATGAGGGGCCATAATGAGAAACCCAATGGTATGGCAGGTCGGCGCTGGGGATGCCGAGCGGAACTATGCAGAGCTTTGCCTGCGTTGGGGCGTGATCCTGAACGGTCCTGGCTACGACGGGCCTTGGCCAAACAGGAATGGCATCTCGCCGCGCAAAGCGCAGGACCTGCAGCGGTTCTGCGAGCGCATTCAGGATGGAGATTTGGTGGTTCTCAAGGTTGGAAAATCCGAAGTGTATGGTGTTGGTCATGTTCGCGGAGATTACGAATGGAATGATCACTTCGGCGATGTTGATGGCTGGGATATACAGCACCTCCGGCGCGTAGACTGGGTTTGGCAGGCGAGCGGTGGACCGAAGCGCTTTAGTGGAGAGCCATTGAAATGGGGCGACACAACACAGGTGCTGACGTCGCCTGACGTATTGACGTGGATCGCGAGCCTGCAACTCACTCCCAATAGCCGAATTTTGCCGGTCTTGCCTCAAGCAAAGGAGTCTCTGATTGAGGTCAGGCCCCAAGAAATATCGGAATTCCTCTTCGACAACGGTGTCTCAGCGCATTCGACGGACCTCCTGATGGAGGAAATAGAAAAGCTGATCCGGATTGCGAAGTGGTACGAACGCTCACACACAACCCCGTCTGAATACGAAACAATTTCGTATCTCGTTATCCCGCTCTTCCGCGCACTGGGGTGGACACCGCAACGAATGGCGGTTGAGTGGGACCGAATTGATGTTGCATTGTTTGCGCGAATGCCACGGCAAAAAGATACGCTCACGGCTGTGGTCGAGGCAAAGCAGCGTAACCGAGCCTGCCTGACCGCCCGGTCGCAGGCATTCTCCTACGCACAGAGGATTGGATTTGAAGGATGCCAGCGCCTCATTGTTACCGACGGCATTCGGTATGGCGTCTTTCAAAAGCTTGATGGTGCTTTTTTAGAGAGGCCAACCGCGTACCTAAACCTTACCCGGATGGTGGAAGATTACCCTGTCTTAGGTTGCGCGGGCGTAAAACAGGCGCTCTACCTTATGGCCGCAGACTGGGTACGATAATTCCATTCTACAAAGATAAACAGGGAACTCGACTGAGGCTTTGTCGGCTGGCTTCAACGCTGCTGTGTGCCAAGTTGATATGCTAATTTAATGGCCCATTTGGTTTCGAAAATACTCAATTCCTTGAGCTTTTTTAGCCTTTTTTCTGCGTGGCTCTTTGTCGAGGTAGGCACGCCGCTTTACTGACCATAGCGGTCCTGTTCAAATCAGCGTCGTGTTTCGGAAAGGAGCAACATCCTTCCGTTGATTCCTTCAGACGCGCAACGCCATTGTGATAGCTTTTGTTCTTTCCCTCCAGCAGTTGCCACAGGATATCCGCTTTGTGCATTGTGTCTGGCAGCAGAAGCTTGTCTAGCCTGCTGCCAGGAGTCGCATGGGCAGTGTTTTGTGAGGACTGCTCCCGCGATGGTCCAATGCGGTGCAGGTGAGAGCGAGACCAAGCAATCATCAAAGACAGGTCTCTCGAGGTCATGAAGCTACACTTGCTGCTGCAAGAAGAGACAAGGCAGAACTCCGAGGTGCCGCGCTCAGAGCTCTGCCGTTTTGGCAAGGAGTGTTCTGCAGAGGAGTTACGAACAGGCTATCGCTTGATCAGCAAAACCTCGCGGGCATCGAGGCAGTAACGGGTGCGGGAGAGCCGGACTGTGCAGCGAGACCGATGGATCCGGCTCTGGCCAGAAGAGTCCAGAAGCCAGAGGGTCTTAGGCGTCACCCGGTACACCACACACCAATGGTCGGTGGCACCTGTAAGGCCGACGATAGCCACACACATTGGCCCAAGCTCCTGGTCCAATGCAGCCCATATACGGGGTAGAGTGCGGTGATCCCGCTTTAGCCGCAGAGGACGAGCTTGGAAGGTGAGATACCTGCCCTGAATGCGGCTGTGACCTGCCACAACGGCGAGTTGCTTCAGTTGGGCAAAGTACATGCCTTGGATAAGAGGCTTGTGGAGGTGATAACAGTCTTGTTCAAGACTCTTGATCAGCCTTTCGAAGAGCTTTCGACATTGCTGATCCCGCAGCCGGAGGATGTGCTTGAGAGCGTTTACTATAGCATAGACGCCGCACAGGCCATCAAGGTCGCCTTGCCGGTAAGCGCGCTTGCGCCTGGCCATCAGCTCCTATTCGGGATAGGCGAGGGTGGTCGGGTTGGAGGTGAAGATCCGATATCACTGAATATATCATATACCGAACCAGAACGGGACCTGACGGCAAGGGTGCGCAGGACCTGGGATGCTGAGATCCTGACCCTAAACAGGGGTAGGGCAGAGCGACCGTGGCCAATTTGGTGAGCAAGGCACATGAGCATGGCTCCTCAAATACAAAGGGAGCCCAGAGGCTCCCTCGTTGGGTGTTAGCCCAAGCGGCTAACTGATGATGATTTGGTACGTGACAAGCTTCGCAGTAACGTATGCTCAAGCTAACTGATAAGCCCAAAGGCAACGCTTCAAGGGGCAAGTACCGGCGAAGCAACTTTATTATAAAAGATACGTTATAAATTGTCAATAACACCTTTTTTTGAAGCTTAACGACAACGAAGCTTAGCTATAAGGCTATTCGGCAAACCAGCCTTTACCTTGAGCGTGATCATTGATCCCGAAAGCCTGATCTGGAAGCGGCCACCACCCAACGAGGATTTAATTTCGCGCCGGGGCTCCACCTGTGTTTGAAGAGAGAGGCCACTTGGCCTGCCTGCCTTAAGCGGGAGACTACCCGTTACATGACGAGCGCCACGAGCAGGGAGATCGCCAACAAGCGGAGAACACCAGTTCGGTCGCGCCAGCGACGGGGTGAATTACCTTTGCTCAGCCACCCAGCACAGACGGGGACCTCGATCTGGATTGGGTCTGGAACAGCGCCAGTCACCCTCCAGCAGAGGCGGACGAAAGTCCATCACCCAATGCCGGTGCTCAGGAAGTAGTACGGTCAAATAGGACGATGTCGCACAGTGTTGTGAGTTGATCGTCCATAAACGGCTTGAGGCTACTGTCGCCGAAGGCAAAGATTTTCGTAACGCCGCGTTGCGAAAGCGGCCGTTCAATCGTGTTGAGTGCCAAACGATAACGATGGCCTTCACGGCTTGCCGTATCGGTGCTAGCTGCAGCTTCCATTAACAATTCAGTGGCGACCTCCAACGCATCTGCCGTTTTCATTTCGTCCATCGTGGGCTCCCCTGATCAAGCACATTTGTAATTAGCTCTTCTGTCTTCGTCCATCTCAACCGCGTGTGCTTCGGATACATGGCTCGCCTCTCAGAGGCGCCTTAATCATAGCCCACACCGGTCGCCCTTTCCCGAATCGAGCGCCGAGACGCACTATCCAGGACAATTGTGGAGAACTGTCCCTAGCGCCGGCAACGGCACAGGGGCATCCACCAGGCCGGAACTGGCCAGCATGAAGTGCTAGAAGGATCCGAGTGGGTTCAACACGAGCCCACTCCACGTCTACTCTGTCCGAAGGGATGGGCCCCCATTATGCCTCTGCCTGGGCCGGGCCTCGCTACTTAACACCTGCTCGGGCGCTGAAATGGTGGCCGAAGCATACGGCACGCAGCGCAGGTCCATAGAAGAATTTTGAATACGTTGATGGTATCTCACTAGGCTTGCGAGCGCGCACTCCGAGGGCCAAGATGCACCTCACGTAGCTGTCCGTCAGGAAACCTGATTGTGAGAATGGATCTCGAGTGGCTTAAGTCGAAACTTCCGACCGAGCGTCATAACCTTTGGGTGAACGCAAGGAAGCGCGCGGACACTGGTGACCCAAAGGCAATTGCCTGGGTCGAGTTCATCGAACAATCAGGTCTCGATTACCGTTCCAACAAGTCTCTAACCCTGGATGACCCGATTTCCAAAGTGATGCACCGGATCATCTTCTCCCCAGAGGGCAAGCAGGTCGCTCTGACTGCCATCACACAAGGATTGCCCCCGCTGGCAAAAATTGATCCACTGCTTCAAGCCGCCTTGGGAGGCGATTACACCAAGCACAACGAAGGAACTGTCCAGGCCGGCTATATGGTCACAAACATGATGAGGCAGATGGGCTACAAACCAATTGGATCGAAGAAGCTTCCGCCTGACTGTGTCGCTCGAACCGGTCAAGTATTCGTGCGGGACCGCGGCAACAAGCCTTTGTTGTGAAATGGTCGAACTTGCCAAGCGACCCCGGTCCTGGCTGCGTCTCGTACTCCGCGTACCAGCGACATGCTCTCGGCCTAGAATGGGCAGGCGAGACCAAAGTCGTGCACCCTCATCTCAGTACCCTCATGGCTGCTGACACTCATCAGCAGCGTGTCTAACCGCAACAGAGCCGCTACTAAATCTCAAGCTCCTCATAGGGGGTGTGGGCAGGCAAGAACCTCAGGGCAACAAGTCCGTGTGCAACGTCTTCAGGTGAACGCTTCGAGGCCTCACAAACCTCATCGAGGCTAACCGACGATGCGTACACCGCCTGCAGACGTAGATCGTCACGGGAACTCCATAGAGTCGATTGACACGAGGAGGATACCCGGGAGTCTCTTTGAGTTGATAGAACAAGCCTTGCGAGCGACCTCTGCGGCCCCCTTCAATCGAGTTCGGCAGGGGAAGGAACGTATCAGCTGTTGCCTATAGTCGATCGTGTTCAGATGGATCGGTGGGCGCTCATTCGGTGCAGAAGAGGCAGTCCCGCGGCTAGGCTGCCCGTTCCAGTTCTCGTTTCAGCGGATTGTGCTCGTATGCATAGGGGCGAGCGACGATCGTACACTTACCTACGAGTTCTCCAGGTTCCGGGACAACCTCGTCGAAATACAGTTCTCCCAGATCTACCCGGATAATCCCGTGAACAGCGTAGCAAAATGAACTCATTGCTGAGCGCCGTTTCACACGCCCTACGAACGACCGCAAACTGATTTTATGGCCGACTACATCGACCGCGGCGACTGCAATGCTGTGGTTGTGGGTTTGCGCCGTTTCGACACCGATAACTACATGCCCATCATATGATACAAAATTGCCATTAAGGCTGTTAACCTGCTGGTGGTGAATAACCGCTTAACTCAACGCATCGACCTTACACGTGCAAACTCCAGAAAGCGCTTAGCCTGCCCGGCACCGCCGTCACGCTGTCCAGCGGCCTGCAGAAAACCTGTTAACGACCGACAATGGGGCAACAGTTAATTGAAATTGTGATGGCGTGTGTTACGTAGTTTCTGTAAGGTAGGTTGAGAGACTGAAGCAGTTTCAAGGTTGCGATGAAACACGTTACCCTCATTACCACCTGCACTGGGCGCAAGCGCGTGCTTCCAAAAGAGGAGGCTCACTTTCGGAATGTGCCAAAGTGGGATCCCGACGCGGCTGCCCGGCATTGGCTCAGCCAGCTTGCTGGGCTCGGGCGAACCCGCGCAGATAAGATGTACAGTGGTCGCGGGTTTGCTGAGGCTCGACGTGCGGCGGAATTGCTCGGAGCTCCCCTGAAGATTATCTCTGCTGGGCTTGGGTTGGTTGATGCGGAGGCGGAGGTACCCTCGTACGAGGCGACCATCTCGCCAGGGTTGCCTAATGCGATCCCGACCCATCTCGGCATTGCTCCGGATCACTGGTGGGCTGTGCTAAAGCAGTATCAGCGGTTTGAATGGCCTTCTGGTTGTCGCCTTCTGCTCATTGCGGCCTCTGGCTCTTACCTGCAAATGGTTGAGCGGGACCTGCTCACATTGCCGGTGGAGCGTCTCCGTTTGTTCACCCGTACGGAGGTTGGTGCGCTCCCGGCTGACTTAAGGTCGGCCGTGATGCCGTACGATGATCGCCTAGAGGCTGAGGGTGGCCGGCCTGGTACTGTTGCTGATTTCGCGCAGCGGGCGATGGCGGATTTCACGCAGTTCATCCTGCCCAACTCATTTACGGGAGGTGTCGAGGATCACGCAGCCTTGGTCAGGTCCCGCCTTGAGCCGCTCGCTGCTCCAATGAAACGGGTCGGTCGTAGGGCAACTGACGACGAAATCAGGGCTGCTATCGGTGTCCATTACCATGCTGTTGGCGGGCAAAGTTCCCGCATGCTGCAGAAACTGCGGCGTGAACTCGGGATTGCTTGCGAGCAATCTCGTTTCCGAGATCTGTTCAACAATTTCGAGGAGCTTCAGGGGGAGGGCATGGAATGTCTCCCGCTATGAGCCATGTCGTCGTTCGGGCGCTTCGCGCTGTCCAGGGTGATGGAGTTCCAGTCTACTCATTCTTTTTGCATGGATCTGACATCACAAAGGTGGCGGACATCAGTCGCATTGCCCGAGATGATACGGATGGATTGCGTGGGTTTCAGCGTAAGGAAATCCGGGAGCATGTGAACTCGATTCTCGAGTTTCTCAACAGCGGTCCTGTGCTGTTCCCCAATGCAATCATTCTGGCCCTTTCGCAGGAAATTGAGTTTCGGCAGTCGCGGGGGCCTGCCCCCGAGGGACTCATTGAGGCAGCGCAAGGCGGCACCCTGACGATCCCCATTCACCCAGAAGGCCAGCGTGCTGCGTGGATCGTTGACGGGCAGCAGCGCTCCCTAGCTTTGGCGAAAGCCAAAAATCCGAGGTTCCCGGTTCCGGTTGTCGGCTTCATCTCTCCCGACATCGGCACGCAACGCGAGCAGTTCATCTTGGTCAACAAGGCGAAGCCCTTGCCGACCCGGTTGATCAACGAGTTGCTTCCCGAAATCGGCAGCGTCCTGCCGCGAGACTTGGCTCCTCGGCGGTTGCCGTCAGAATTATGTAACCTGCTGAACCGGGATCCGTCGTCGCCATTCTATCATCTCATCCGTAGAGAGTCCGACAGCGAGCGTGACAAGGCTGTCGTCATTGATACGGCGCTTGTCGAGGCGATCAAACGTAATCTTCGACCTCCACTCGGGGCTCTGAGCCAATTCAGTGGTTTGCCCAGCGCCGATACGGATGGGATGTACCGCAGCTTGATTATGTATTGGTCCGCCGTCCGAGACATATTTCCCCACGCCTGGGGGCGGAGGCCAACCGAGAGTCGCCTGATGCATTCAGCCGGCATTCGCGCCATGGGGGCCCTCATGGACCCCATCATGCTGAGAGCGGAGACCTCGACAACCATCGAGGAGGAGGTGCGTCGTTCGCTGAGTCGGATTGCTCCGTACTGCCGCTGGACTGAAGGTGTCTGGGAGGAGCTTGGTTGGCGCTGGAATGAGGTTCAGAGCACCACACCCCACATCTCGAGGCTGTCTGATTACCTCGTTCGCCTCGACCGAGATCTCGCAAGGCCACACCGATGAAGTTCATCTTTGCCGACTCTCTGGATATGGTCGATCCGCACTACGACATGCTGGCCGACCGCCATGCGCCGACCCGTAAACCGTACTGGGATGACCTCTACCCGCACGAGATCCTCGGGTATGCTCCTTATGATGGCATCCTTGTGTCGCGCGGAATCGTCGGCGATCATAGGGTCGCCGGAAAATACAGTGCCTCGCAGGCGATGCGATTCCAAATCGAAGGAGCTCGCAAGTTCCTGCGCCTCGACAGTGAACGGTATCGACATCTCGCCATTTATGGAGACTGCGGTGCCTTTACCTATGTGAACGAAGAAGTTCCTCCTTACAGCCCTGAGGAAATGATCGACTTTTACGACCATGGTGGTTTTACGCACGGCTGTTCGGTCGATCACATCATATTCGACTATGAGGATGGTCTGCAGAAACTCGAGGGCGAAACGGAAGAAAGGCGGCGGCGGTTCGACATTACGCTCGACAATGCGAGCAAGTTCTTCGCCTTGGCGCACCGAATCAGCAACCGGTTCACGCCCCTCGGTGTCGTGCAGGGCTGGTCCCCTGGCAGCATGGCGGTCGCTGCCGAGCGGTTGGTGCGTATTGGATATACCTATCTTGCCATCGGCGGCATGGTACCCCTGAAATCCAACCAGATTCAAAACTGTCTGCGGGCAATCCGTGCAGCCATCCCGTCGAATACGAGAATTCATGTGCTCGGCTTCGCCAAGGCTGACGACATAGAATCGTTCCTTGAATTCAACATCACGAGCTTCGACACAACGTCGCCTCTGATCAGAGCGTTCAAGGACGACCGGCAGAACTACTACCTGCCTGCGGACAAGGGCCGCCTGAAGTACTACACCGCCATTCGGGTGCCTCAGTCGATCGAGAACACACGACTGCAGCGCCTGGTCAAGCGAGGGGCCTTTCGTGCGGAAGACCTGACTCGGTTGGAAAAGACGGCTCTTTCGGCACTTCGGGCTTTTGACCGAAATGAAAACGAGGTCGAGGAGACCACACAGGCCGTGATGGCTTACAACGCGGTCCTGGCAACGGAGCGCCCCTATGCGGACGTGGCTGAGACGCCGAAAATAAAGGCATTAGCGGACCGGTACCGTGAGACGCTCAGCGACCGCGCCTGGCGTCAGTGCTCATGTGCCATTTGCCAGAGTGCCTCAATCGACGTGATCCTCTTCCGCGCGAGTAACCGTAACAAGCGCCGCGGTATTCACAACCTGGGCGTCTACAAACATCTTATCAACAATCTCGACATCAAAGAGGCCGTCTGAATGCGCCATCTGACCTTTAATGCAATCCGGGCGGATCAAAGCAAATCCCATACGGTCGTGTCATTCGCCGCGTCCGCCAGGGAGATTCTCACATTTGCAGCAATCGACCGAATTGGCCGGGACAGCGAAGGCAATCTGAGTGGCTTTCAGCGGCCACAAATTGCCACTCACATCCGAGAAATCCGGGACTATCTTGAAAAGCCCGATGCGATCCTGCCCAACCCCATCGTGGTCGCCTTTACGAGGGGTGTAAAGGTGACAGACGGCGACGATTCAGTCTGCAAGATCAAGATCGATGTTTCGGAGGGGCCTCTCGGCCTCGTCGTGGATGGACAGCAGCGCCTAACCGCCTTGTCCCAGCTGGAAGATAAGGACTTCAGGGTGTTTGTGTCTGTGGTGATCTGCCGTGATGAGGCGGAGCTGCGCCGGCAGTTCGTGCTGATCAACAACACGCGGCCGTTGCCGAAGTCCCTCATCTACGAACTGCTCCCTGGTGTCGAGAGCCTGCCCCCGCGCTTTGAGAGCCGCTCGATTGCAGCAGAGTTCACCGACAAGCTGAATTATTCTTCAATTTCTTCCCTCAGGGGACAAATCCACCAGCATACCAACCCTAATGGCATTATCAGCGACACGGCGATTCAGAAGGTCATCATGAACTCTCTGAATGATGGCATTTTGCGTGACTTCATGCCGTCAGCGAATGGGCGCGAGCGAAGCCTGAAGCTGGTCAGTGAGTTCTACAAAGCCGTCCAGCGGGTTTTCCCAGAGGCGTGGTGGGGGCATACTCCAAAAACGTCCCGGTTGGTCCATGGCGCCGGCATTGGTGCCCTCGGCTATGTCATGGAGGTGCTTGCGACCCTGGACGGCGCACGATCCTGGGAGGAATTCGCAAAGGGCATGGGCTGCCTTGTGGACCGAACCGCCTGGACGGGGGGCGAGTGGGACTTTGGCGGTGGCGACGTCCGTCACTGGAAAGCCATCCAAAACGTCAATCGGGACGTCACCACGCTCGCGCAGTACCTGGTCAAGGTCGTGCGCGCCGATCTGAAAGCGCGGCGCTCAAAGGGTCTCGATT
Organism: Microvirga aerophila; assembly: GCF_003332305.1. Lineage (GTDB taxonomy): Bacteria > Pseudomonadota > Alphaproteobacteria > Rhizobiales > Beijerinckiaceae > Microvirga > Microvirga aerophila. The sequence continues at coordinate 83,488 of NZ_QOIO01000003.1, forward strand.
CAGCACCCTTGCTTGAGGCCATGACCGGATAGCAACCGATGGCTTACACAGTCAAAGAGGTCTTCAAGACGTTACAAGGCGAAGGAGCGCAGGCTGGGCGAGCGGCTGTGTTTTGCCGGTTTTCCGGTTGTAACCTCTGGTCTGGGCGGGAGGACGACCGCAGCCGAGCCATATGCCAGTTCTGTGATACCGACTTTGTTGGAACAGATGGGGTCGGAGGAGGGCGGTTCCAGTCAGCGGAAGCCTTGGCCCAGGCGATAGAGGATGCCTGGGCAGGAGCGGGGCGCCAGCGGTTTGTTGTTTTCACCGGGGGGGAACCGCTGCTCCAACTCGATCAATTCCTAATCGAGGCTGTGCGAAGGCGTGGTTTCGAGGTTGCGGTTGAAACTAATGGGACGGTCGAGGCCCAGCCAGGGTTGGACTGGGTCTGTGTCAGCCCCAAAGCCGGCGCTCCCCTGCGCCAATCCCGCGGCAACGAACTCAAGCTCGTCTACCCTCAGGTCGGACTTGACCCTGCCACCGTGGCCGGCTTGGCGTTCGAGCACTTTTGGTTGCAGCCCATGGATGGACCAAGGCGTGAGGCAAATACAGTGGCTGCGGTCGAGTACTGCCTGCAGAATCCCCGTTGGAGATTGAGCTTGCAAACCCACAAACTTATTGGGATTCCGTAAATGTTTGGGCTGAGCAAACAGTTTTGGTTCGAGGCTGCTCACACGCTTCAGCGGACAATTGACGCTGAACCCAGTCGGCGCATCCATGGTCACTCCTATCGGGCTGAGGTGACGGTCCGCGGCGTTCCGGATCTCTCAACTGGCATGGTGGTAGACTTAGGTCTGTTCGAACGGGCGCTTGATGAGGCGCGCGACGGACTCGACCACCGGTTCTTGGACGAGGTTCAGGATCTGGGGCCTGCAACCATGGAAAATCTGTCGGCGTGGATTTGGCGAAAGGTTGCGCCAACGTGCACCGGGTTGGCTCGGGTCACCATATACCGCGACAGCAGCGGCGATATGTGCGGCTATCTCGGTCCACTCAATGGGGAGAACCGGCTGTGACGCATGGCGCTCTCGTCTTATTCTCGGGTGGGCAAGACTCGACCACGTGCTTAGCCTGGGCCTTAGATCGGTTCGAGACCGTTGAGACAGTGGGGTATGATTACGGTCAGCGGCACATTGTCGAACTTGAGTGCCGCAAAACGATTCGCGACCGCCTTGCCCGTGAGTTTCCCCAATGGGCAGGTCGGATCGGAGAAGACCATACGATTCGGATCGATGCTCTCAAAGAGATCTCGAACACGAGCCTCACCCAAGACGTCGAAATCGCCATGGGGAATGATGGCCTCCCCAACACCTTTGTGCCAGGGCGCAATCTCATCTTTCTCACGTTCGCGGCGGCCCTCGCCTACCGCCGTGGCCTGAAGCATATCGTCGGCGGCATGTGCGAGACGGATTTTTCCGGCTACCCTGATTGCCGGGATGACACCGTCAAAGCCATGCAGTTGGCACTCAACCTCGGCATGGATCGCCGCTTCGTCCTGCATACCCCTCTCATGTGGATCAACAAGGCCGAGACCTGGGAACTCGCACAGGAGCTTGGGGGTGACGCTTTGGTCGAGATCGTGCGAACCGAGACACATACTTGCTACCGCGGCGACCGGGGCGACCTGCATGACTGGGGGTATGGATGTGGTGAATGTCCGGCCTGTGAGTTGCGCGCAGCAGGTTATGAGCAATGGGGCGTAGCGTCTGTCCAAGAAGGAGTCTCTCAATGAATTTGGAAGCTCGGCGTAGAGTCGAAGGCTATGTATTTTTGGCAGCATTTGCCGCATGCATTCCAGCCGCCAACTGGTTCATTGGCCATATCGGGACAGTGTGCCCTCCAAGCAGTCCATGCCTGTTGCCAGTCGCGCCAGGAATTTTGGCACCGAGTGGCGTTTTGATGGTCGGACTGGCTTTGGTGCTGAGAGACCTCGTGCAGCGCAGGCTTGGTAAGGTGTGGACGCTCGGAGCAGTGCTGGTGGGTGCGGTGTTGTCGGCCCTGCTGGCACCGCCGGCGCTCGTGGTCGCCTCCGGTCTGGCGTTCCTGATCTCAGAACTGGCGGATTTTGCCGTTTACACGCCGCTGCAGCGCCGTGGCCTCGTGTTGGCTGTAGCCGCCAGCAGCGCAATAGGGCTCGTGGTCGACAGTGTCCTGTTCCTATGGCTAGCATTTGGAGACCTGTCCTTCTTGGTCGGCCAAGTTCTGGGCAAGAGTTGGATGGTGCTTCTCGCTTTGCCGGTGATTTGGCTGCTCCGCGAGCGGGACGCTCGAATCGGCTTTCAGCCGGCATAAAGAGGCGGACTGATCTCGAACTCCGTTGTTCACTACAGTGAAACGACATCCCGGCAACAGTATCATAGCCGCAATGACATTACTTACACAGGCAAAATAACCTGGTCTATTATAACGACATAGCGTTTATAGGAGCTCGGTTCACCAGAACATCTGTGCTACAATCACCTATTGGTTGTGTCCCCGGCGCCACATGGACATTCAGGAGTCCCTAGACGTGGTGCATTCCCCTTGGAATTCTCATCCTTTCCTCTACGCTGAGCCGAAAAAGGGGCAGTGGAGCACTGCGGGGGCAATTCGTGCTTGTAAGGGCAAATGGCGGCAACTGGGCATCACTTGGGGTAGGCAAGATAATCAAGAGGCTAGGCGAGCACTGCGCAGTCGAGTATTTTGATGCGCCTACCTCTGCACCTGTCGTCCACGAGATTGAGGTCGTCCACTTAGAAGCAATAACTCTGCCCGAGCAGACACGTGTTTACCACTATAATTCTGTGGGCGCTTGGGAGATCGGGCGTATTCTCGACGATCAGGGCGATCGCCAATTAGTCCGGTTTCCCAACGGCGTGACCAAGCATCTAGACGTGAGCGATGTCTTCGTGCGTTGGTCAGTGCCCATTGCTGACCCAACGCCATTTCTTGCGAATAAAATCAATGAGAGCCCCCGCTTCTCTGATGGAAGAAGCGCGTTCATGCGCTCGCTCATTGCTCAGCGCGCAGCTTCTATGGGCATGTCCGCGCTGCTCTCGTCTGCAGTAGAGCTCGAAGCGCACCAGATTGAGGTGGTTCGGCGCATTCTGCAGGATCCAGTCCAGCGCTACCTCCTTGCGGATGAGGTCGGGCTCGGCAAAACCATCGAAGCCGGGGTGCTCATCCGGCAATGCGTTCTCGACTCAGCCGACGATGCCTGGATTCTCGTACTCGTTCCTGAGCCTCTTATCGCGCAGTGGCGTTCTGAGCTTTCAAGCAAATTCTTCCTTGAGCACAGTTTGGACAAACGGGTTCACGTCATTGCTCATGGAGATGCCGACCGCATCCGATCACTGATCGGTAAGGCGACGATGCTGGTGATCGACGAAGCGCATCACCTGACTGATATGAGGTCGACTGGAGACCAGGGCATCTACCACGAGATTGCCGCAGCAGTTTCTGAAATCGAGCGGATCCTACTCCTCTCTGCTACGCCCGCACTGCACAATGAGCGAGGCTTCCTACGAATGCTGCACCTTCTTGATGCGAAGACCTATCCTCTCGACGGGGAAGCCGCGTTCCGCCGCAAGATCGAAGCGCGTCAGGTGCTAGCCGAGATCGTCGCCGGACTCACACCAGAGAACGTGCTTTACCTCGATTATACGATCGATCAACTGGCCCACCTTTTCCCAAACGATGGGCTGATGCAGGAACATGCCTCTGCGCTTCACGCCGTGATTGACCAGATGCCTGGGGAAGACGACCCGGGGTTGATCGAAGCCATCGGGCGGGTTCATGCCCATCTGAGTGAAGTCTACCGGCTCCATCGACGCATCCTACGCCACCGTCGGCGCAGCATTGGCGGTCTCACACCAGACAGGTCAGGTGTCCAGATCATCGAATATTCTTCTCCTGACATGGCAGCATTGACGGCTGCCATGGATGATTGGCGTTTCGCCGAGGTCTCTCATCTCGGAGACGACCAGAGCGGTAAGGTTTGGTCGGATCGTGTGCGCGCGTTCTGGCAGGTGCTAGACCGAGCGTCTCATTATCCAATCTCCGGCAGCGGGGGAATTGGTTTTCTAGCTCGCCGCCCCGCACTCATCGGTGACGCTGAGAGGTTTGGCCGGATTGAGAGGTTATTGGCGCGACCGGGGCTGTTCCAGGACCGCGCGACAGCTTTAGCTGATGCCCTTCCGCCTTTGCTCTCCCGCAAAGCCCAGTGCGTAATCTTCTGCTCCGACCCAAAAACCGCAGATGCATTAGCGAAATTCTTGGCAGATCGTCTGAATAAGATTGTCGACCGGCACAGCCCAGATGATGACAGCTGGCTCGTCTTCAACGATGATCCAACTCACGCTATTCTTGTCTGTGACCGCCGCGCTGAGGAGGGGCTGAACCTTCAGGGCGGAAGGAAAATCGTTGTCCATTATGATGTTCCGTTCAACCCCAATCGCATCGAGCAACGTTTGGGGCGCGCCGACCGCTACGGGTCAGGGGATCCGGTTCTGTCTCTGGTCCTCCAATGCAACGATGATCCGCTCGGCGGTGCCTGGACAGGCTATCTGAGCACAGGCCTGCGGGTCTTCAGTCGCTCGGTCGCAAGTCTCCAGTACCTGATTGATGACACCATACGTGGCCTGTCTTCTGCGCTTTTCTCTGATGGATCCGAAGCGCTTGCCGACCTAACCAGAGAGAGTGCCGGAGAGCAGGGGATCATTGAGCGCGAGATTCGCAACATCGACCAGCAGGATGCCCTTGACGCCTTGGGCATGCCGCCGACACAACTCCTCGACGATCTCTCAGATATCGATGATGACTGGCGTTCGATCGCCGCCGATACCACAGTCTGGCTCGAGCGAACCCTGCAGTTCGTCCGCGCAGAAGATCGAACTGTGGGATCACTGGACGTCAGCGATGCTACGCCATTTCGTTACCACTACTCGACTTCGAGTCGGCACACACTAATTCCCCTTGCAACGGTCATGGAGCATTGTGAACCTTCACTCGACGTCGTCTCGAACTCGCATCGGGCCCGGGCTATACGAACCATTCCGTATACGTTTCGGCGCCGCACCGCCCTGACCCGAGGCGCACGTAATGCGGGTGTCGGACTCTTGCGCTATGGTGATCCGTTCATTGCCGGTATGACCGCGATTACTGAGGCCGATGACCGTGGGCGGTCCTTTGCGATGTGGCGCTTCGTGCCCGGCTACAAGTCTCATCAGAGTGCCGACATTTTCCTAAGGTTCGATTTCGTGGTCGAAGCTGATCTCGAACTTGCCCACAATGTGCTCGACCGCTTTGGGCGCAATCAATCAGCATCGACGGCGGCAATAAGGCGCCGCGGTGATATGGCGCTGCCGCCATTTTTTAAGACGGTCTGGCTCACTCAGGAGTTTGAGCCAGTCGAGGACCCGGCGCTCCTCGAAGTGCTAACCCGACCATATGTGCCCGAGCCACAGGATGCCGGTGGACGAGACTTCAACCTGAATGCCCGGCGGTGGGAAAGCGTCCGCCGACTGAATATCCCAGAGCTCGACTACTGGTCCGAGTTTTGCAGCAAAGCCCGTATCGAGGCCGAAGTGGCACTGCGTATTCAGGGTGACCTTACAGACAAACTCGCTATGGCCGAGCGACGCGCGGCAACTGTTGACCACGGCCGACTCGGTCAATTGCGCGCCCGCATCCAAAATGACGCTATCGGCGATACCCCCGAGCATAGCGAACTGCTGTTCGAGGAAGCTTTGTCTGCGGCCCTTCGTGATGGTATTCGAGCGCCCCATGTTCGCGTCGACACGATTGGCGCTGTATTCCTAAGCAATAATCAAGCGGCAACCATTGCCATTAGTGGGAGCACCTAGTGGCAGTGCTTGACTTTGCGGTACTTCAGGAAATCCTCGCCAATCTGCCGGGTAGCGCAATCCCAAGTGCCAGCGAGGATGGGGTATTTGCGCGCCTGGGGCAGATCCTGCTGATGTCCCAGCAGGAGCGCCGTCTTGTGCATGCAACCGATTTCATCCCGCTGATTCGCCACGTCTTGCGTCGCCACTCACTTCGCTCCGGACAGTTGGCACGGCTGCGGGTTCCGACAACCGCTTCTTGGCCGAGTCGCGAACAGTGGAGCCTTTTCGGCGTCCGAGCTCACAGTGAATTTGACGGGCTACACGTGATAGAGGCCTTGCCTTGGCAACCTGAATGGCTTGCAGCCACGGATACTCCTGTATTTGAGGATGTCTTCGCCGAAGCCAATGTGCGCCTCGACTGGTATCGTCCCATAGATCCATTCCTCGGTGAGGCAAGCGGGTTCGAGGCCTATGTATCGCCCGGACAGCGCGAAGCTGTGCGTAGTGCTTTCCTTCTCCCAGGCGGGGAAACGCTGATCGTTGCACTGCCGACGGGATCGGGCAAGAGCTTTGTTGCGCAAGCGCCCGTGCTCGTGCGCGGGCTCGAGGGCGGCCTCACGGTGTGTGTGGTTCCCACGACAGCACTCGTGCTCGATCAGGCGCGCCAGATGTCTCGATTGCTCAAGCGCCGCTATCCGCATCGAGAGATCCCACCATTGGCGTGGCATGCTGGGCTGACGGCCGACGAGCGCGTTACCATAAAGGCTGCAATCCGCGAAGGCCGCCAGGGAATCCTATATTGTTCGCCTGAGGCAGTAACGGGTGCACTGCTACCCGCGCTCTACGATTGCGCGCGCGCGGGCTTGCTCGCATATTTAATCGTCGATGAGGCACATCTCGTGAGTCAGTGGGGTGATGGCTTCCGGCCGGCCTTTCAGATGCTCGCCGGTGTGCGGCGCGGCCTGTTGAGCGCATGCCCGAGTGCTCCGTTTAAAACCTTGCTGATGTCAGCGACCCTCACGCCGGATACGATCAACACAATCGATGCGCTTTTCGGCCCAACGCGAACCGTGCAGATGGTTTCATCCGTCCACCTGCGGCCGGAACCTCAGTACTGGGTACATCGGGAAGACGACGCGCCCCTTAAGGAACGGAAGGTCCTCGAAGTCCTGCGGCACGCTCCACGGCCATTTATCTTGTACTTAACAAAGCGGAGTGACGCGGAGCGCTGGTTCAAGATGCTCAAGACTGCTGGTTTTGGACGTCTCGACTGCTTCCACGGTGAGACGGGTCATGCTGATAGACTCCGGATCATCAACGCTTGGTCAGACAATCAACTCGATGGGATCGTTGCAACTTCGGCCTTCGGCGTCGGAATTGACAAACGTGATGTTCGAACGATTGTGCATGCCGCCGTTCCAGAAACGCTCGATCGCTTTTATCAGGAGGTAGGCCGTGGCGGCCGGGATGGCTGCGCTGCGGCGTCGTTCCTCATTTATTCGAAAGAGGATCAGGAGACTGCCAACCAGATCGGCTCACCAGCGCTTATCAGCGAGGATCTCGCGTTCGAACGCTGGACTGCAATGTTCGCACATGCGGAGCGACTTGACCCGCTCGGACAGTTGCTGCAGCTCGACCTTAGCATCGTTCCTCCAAGGCTGCGGCAGGAGTCCGATTACAACGAGTCCTGGAACATGCGCACGCTTATCATGATGGCGCGCGCCAATATGCTTGAACTCGAGTCGCTGCCGCCAGTACGCATTGCACAGCAAGAGAACGAGACAACCTCGGCCTTCGACCTGCGCAGCGACGAACTCTGGACCGAGTATTTTCGGCAGACGGTGGTTCGTGTTATTGAGTACGGCCATCAGAATCGCGAGATCTTTGATCGAGCGATTAGGGAAGAGCGCATGCGCTCCTTCGAGGCAGCGTCTGACAACCGGATGCTGCTCGCTAGACTTTTGAGTGGCACCGTCGAGATTTCTAGCCTTCTCGACCACCTCTACCGCAGCCATGCACCCGGCCGATCTGTAATTGTATCCCGCGCCTGTGGTGGATGTTCTGACCACAGAGTTCGTGGACAGGTTGAGACCGCTTATGCCGAACCCCCTGCCTTCGGAATCGAACGGGTCGCCACCACCGACACGACCTTATGGCACGCCCGCTTTCCACACCTCGATGTTCGCGCTCCGATTGTACTGCCGCTTCCCGAGCCACTCGATAACGGGCTGATCCTGTCAGTTCTGACCGATCTCGTCGCAATGTTCGGCATCGCTGAGGTTGCCGTGTCGGCCCATTTCAGAGCGGCGAACGCGGGGCTGTCACACCTGCATCGCCATGCCGCGGGAGGGATCCTGTTACTTCAAGGTATTGAAGAGGAGAGGCGCCAACCCTCCACGTATGGACTGCCGCGCGCTACCGTTTGGACGGACATCAGTGGGCAAAGTCCTCCACAATATTTCTTCAACATGAGCCGGCCGTTACACGTCATTCTAGCGCCAGCCTCAACCCGCGACCCATGGCACCCAGGACGACGGCTGTGTGACTCCGGATCCAATCTTCTTCCGTTGGATGTATTTAAGCTCGGAGCCCGAACATGAGTGTTCTCAACCAAGCCAGTGACGGACTGTTTAACGTTTTGATCGTGCTGGCGCGGGCCCTCATACGGTTTGGGCCACACCCGCGTGAGGAACTTCTCGCGGCCTGCGGCGGAGACGTCCAAGGTGTTGATCCTGGGCATCTCACACGAACTTTGAATCGATGGACCGAACTAGGGCTCTTTGGGACCGACGGCGGCATGGTTGTCATGTGCGAGCCCTTTCGATCGGCGCTCAACAAGTCCGCTGACGATGTAGAAGACCGGCTTCCCAGGATTGTCCGGACTATTGCGCTTGCGCCCCAGAATAATGCTCGTTTATGGGAGAGCGAAGAGTCGAAGAGCGCCGACCTGTCGCGCGGCATCGCCTGGATGCTTGCACAGGACGTTTATACGATCGATACGACGGTCGACAGACTCGCGGAACTTGAGGCGCACCAATTGATCGACCGCGGCCGTCCAATAGTGCAAAACAACACGCGCTGGAACGGACTGCGCACCTGGATGGTGTACCTCGGCTTTGCGCGTCATGGAACCCCCTGGACGATCGATCCAACTGTTGCTGTACGCGACAGCCTAGCTGAAATATTTGGACCCAACCAACAGTTGACAGCTCCAGCCTTTGTCGAGCGGGTCGCCGCGGTACTGCCTGTCATGGACGGGGGCTTGTATCGTGCCGAGGTGGAGGGTGCGTTGAAAGATGCGGCCTGGTTCCGGATGCGTCCGGGCCTGATCTCGACATCGCTGTCACGTGCCATCCAGAGACTCGATCGGGAGGGTTATATTCTGGTCGAGCAAAGGAGTGACGCGGAGGGCAGTGTGACGTTGACCGGCTACGATCAAAGGCAATGGCGAGACATCACTCATGTCAGCCTCAAGTACGCAAAGAGGGCCAGTTGATGCTCGAGAGTTATTGGCCTGAGGCGCAGCAGGTCAACGCCTGCATCAAGAACGAGGCTGAAACTGCAGATGTTTCAGTCCTGTTGGCTGTTCATCAGCCTTCGCACCTGACCACACGAAATGCTGGCACGAATATCGAAAACGCAGCGAACGAGCAGGATCTTCTTGACGCCTTCCTGAGCGACAATGTGCCTGGCGGTTATTTGCTGGTTCCAATCACCGGCCCGTCGGGAGCTGGTAAATCACATATCGTCCGGTGGCTTGACGCGCAGTTGCGGCGCTCTCCGAAGCGAGAGAAGCTTCACATTATCCGCGTTCCCAAAAGCGCGAGCTTACGGAGGGTCGTCGAGCTGATTCTTGAGCCGCTCGCAGGGGACCCGCGCTATGCGAAGCCCCGCGAGGCGCTGACGCGGGCAGTTGCCGAGGTCGATAAGAGGCAGGCGGTTGTTCTTTTTCGGGCGCAGCTAGAAAACGCACTAGCCATACGCTTTGAGCAGTTGTCCAACGAAGCACGCGAACACAAGGATCGTGCTCCTGAACTACGACCCCTTATGGGGCACGCGAAGTCCCTTCCAACGCTATTCTCCGATGCGGCCCTTGCGGAACATTTTGTCGACAAAGTGTTGTCGCGGGTTGTGGCGAGGGCACTGCAGGGGCGATCTGGAGAGAACGAGGGCGACGAGACGCAGTCGCAGTTCTCGGGCGAAGATCTGATCTTGCCCGACGACGTGAACCTCAATGACGCGGCGTTTGCCGTGAGAAGTTACTACCAATCTCAGTTGGCAGTAAGTGATACTAGCCGCCGTCAGGCTGCAGTCGACCTTCTCAACTCTGTCGTCGACACCGCAATCGGCAATGTCTTTCAGCTTGAGCAGAGCACGGGCGGTATGACGCTTCAGGACATCATCCTAGGCGTGCGCGAGATACTGTTCGAGGACGGCAAGGATCTAGTCCTTCTTGTTGAGGATTTCGCTGCACTAGCGGGCATTCAGGATGTGCTTCTGAAAGTCTGCATCCAAGAAGGAGAATACGAGGGCCGCAAGGTGCGCGCCACAATGCGGACTGCGCTTGCGCTGACCGATGGTTACCTCGTATCACGCGATACGATCCTTACCCGTGCGCAGCGCGTCTGGATTGTCGGCAATCGGCAGCAGACTGATAACGAAATCAAGTCGAGCGTTGTTGACATGGTCGGCGCTTACCTAAATGCTGCCCGGTGGGGGGCAGAGGGGCTTCGCAGGCGCTACGACAGCTGGGCGACAAGTGGATTGGTAACTGATTGGCTCCCAACCTGGCACGATGAGAGCCAAGCAGACGACGAGACAGCGGTCCTCAATGCTTTTGGCTTTTCGAGCCGCGGCTCCGCGCTCTTCCCATTCAATCGGGCAGCCATTGATCAAATGGTGCAGCGCCATCTCACCGAGGGCGGCCGTCTTGTCTTCAACCCGCGCCGCGTGATCAACGAGATCCTGCGTAGCACGTTGCTAATGCGGTCCGCCTATCTAAGCGGCAATTTCCCACCTGCTGATCTACAGGGCATCAGGCCTAACGGCTTCCTCGCGGGCTGGATTCGCCAGGCCAGTCAACCGGACGCCGTCAAGCGGAGGCTTGGAACTCTGTTGGCGATCTGGGGTGGCAATGCGCCGGACCAAGCCGCGCTATCTCACCTAGCCCCCGCGATCTTTACCGCATTCTCTCTGCCGACTCCGGGTGATCTCGCGAACATCAAGTATGCTCCAAAACCCGAGAAGCCGACGCCCGCAGCCGCAGCCGCTAGCGCGCTGACACCAGACGAAAGCATTGACGGTCATCCCTCAAGTGGAGTGGCCCCGCCGCCACAGGATCCCCGCATCGCCGAGTGGTCTGCGCGGCTCGACGCATGGGCTGCCGGAGCCCAGCTTGTTCAAGCAGAGGCACGTGAGATCAGGAGTGTGCTCGCCAAGATGCTCGAGAGCACCATAAACTGGGCAAGCTTGCGAATACCCGTTCAAGAGATCAAGCCCACTTGGCTCTCGATCGCCAATGCCCGAAGCAATCCAACCGGTGGTCGCGTGCTCATTGTATGCGACTCGCATGAGGACGAGGATGGAACCATCCGCGAAGGCTTGCTCGGTGCACTCCGCTTTGGCATCAACGATTGCCGCTGGGCATATCCCGAGGCCGATGTCGACTATTGCGCAAGTGCGGCGATCATTGACTCTCTGCTCAGGCAGCTGACACCGCTGTTGACGGAGCAGGCCCAGACCCAAACGGCAGTGCTCGGTCGAGCCCTGATGATCCAGGCTCGAGTCGCCGGTCTGTCTCCCCCGCTTCGGCTGTCGGGAACCGATGGTCTCCTCCGTGGCCTGTTTGCACCGGTGCCCGTGATGGGCGCCCAAACATTCGAAGAGAATTGGGACCAGTTGCGTGGGCAGGTACTGGGAAATATTAATGACCAGCGCGCACGGGACCTATTGCAAACGTTGTTGTTGGAGCGGGTTGCCAGCTTCCAGGGGACAGGCAACAAGCCATTTGCAATCGATACGGTCCGCTTGTTGGAAGCATTAGGGGCGGACGTTCCGGCAGCCGGACCTGTACCGGAAGGCCTGCCCGAACACGTCCGTACTTTTCTCCCAACTATCAGCGAGGTTCGGATCTGGGCACGGCTTCAGCCCGTTATAGCGAAATTGCGAGCGTTCAAGGACGAGATCGGCGACTTCATTGACGAGAAGCTGGATAAAACCGAGTTCGTCAACGACCTGCGCGAGATCATTCTCATGCTTCAGAAAACCGGCACCTGGCCGAGGGGAGCAACGATGAAAGTCGTGGAATTCGATTCGCGGCTGACTGAGTTTCAGTCAAGCCCTATTGTGGACCTCGTCGGAAAGACCACCACGATTGTCGACGAAGCCGACCGCGAGCAGATTCCGAAACTCCTGAATGCCCTCGGGTCGATCGACCTCGGTCTAATTCAGCGAACGATGTCATTCCTGCATGCTGCCGACGAGATCCTCACCCTTGCGGAACCCCGGGTGGTACAGGAGGAAGCCTCCCGCAAACAGGCTGACCCAGGTGCAATAGCTGGTGAGATCGCCGGTCTCTTCAATATCCTTCTCGATGCCGGCCTCGTAGCAACGGAGGCCGCGACATGACGAGGTCCCTGCCGTCTCGAGCAAAGGCACTTAGGATCCGATTGGCTCGTCTCGACGAGTTGGGATCCAATGTCGCTGAAGCCGGTCTCCTTGATGATCTTAGGTCTGAACTCGCCACGCCAGTTGTCAGGCTCAAGAGGCATCTTGATCAGCGGGCAGTTCTCACTGCCGCAGGCATTACTGTCGAACAGCCAGCATCGCTCAGCGCTGGGCAGAAACGGGCCGCGGTCTTGCTTGAGAGGTTTATGGCTGAAAAGAAGGCAGCCACGCTCAAGAAAGGACGCCATTGGACCCAACTGCTCGAGGATATCGAGGCTGCCTCAAATGATGTCGCGAAGGCGACATCGGCCGGGTGGCGAGCTTACCGCCAAGAACTCTTTGGCGGTGATAACCCATCCGTCATCAGATCACGCCTTGCAATGACTAATAACAATATGACCGCCTTCAAACGCTACGAGACTCTTTATCAGGAATTCCGCGTTGCCTTTGACACACTGCCCCAGGATGCCGCGACGGTCACGCGCATCAAGAGGCTCGCGGCCGAACTGGCGGCGACAGCAAAATCGTTTGACTTCGACGTACCCGCCGAGGTCAAAGCGTTTCTTGAGGCCGTCCAGACGGGTGGTGCGCCTCTAGCCCTGCTCACCGACACCGTGCAAAGCTGGTTGAAGGCTAACAGTGCACTCGACAGCTACCGCGTATGGGCATGGAACCGGTGATGCCAAGCGGTGATGACTTTCTTCTGGCCGCGCTCGACAGGGTTGAACAACGAGAGGCGCGGCTGCTGACCTGGGGACTCGTCGACGGCTTTGTGTCGGGCGAGGAGCTCCATGGGATTATCGATGGACTTTTAGATGACCCGCATTTTGGCGCGACCGTGAGCTTCCAAAGTGCAGCTGAGGTCATTGACGCGCTCAAGTCACGGGCGCTCCTGTTCGATGTAGGCGACGAAAAGGGCACCCGCTTCCGTTCGCGAATGGCCGAGGCTGTCCGACTGTTCTTCCGATTGCGCCAGTTGTTCACCAAACACAATGGACCGACAGGGTGGCAGACTGCGCCGACGCTCGTCGCGGACTTCCGCTTCCTTTGGCGCCGACGTCGGTACCCCAGGCGCGATATCGATGCCGAGGCAGCCCTCGCATCGATCAGCACCGCCACGCCTGATACGGCAGCCCGCGTGGCCATAAAGGCATTGATCGAGAGCTACGGGCCCAGCTTCGCCCTTGCCCAGTTCCAGGTCAACGCCGCGCGCCGCATCCTTAGTGGGTTCGAGAGCCCTCGGTCTTTGGCTACCCTGGTGAGCGCTGGGACCGGCAGTGGCAAGACACTCGCTTTCTATTTGCCTGCGTTATCGCGTATAGCCTCCAACATTCAACACGCCGCCGCAGACAGTCGATGGGTCAAGGTCCTTGCACTGTACCCACGCAATGAACTGCTCAAGGACCAGTTCTCCGAAGTTTATAGCCAAGCGCGACGGCTCGACGCTACACTGGCCGCAAAGGGCCGCCGCAAGATCCTGATCGGAACGTTCTTCGGTCCGACACCGAACGATGCTGATACGGCGCACCAGGCCCGCAGCGGTTGGCGAACTCATTCCGCTGGCCTGATCTGCGAGTATCTGCGCTGCCCATGCAATGGCTGTGATGGCGATCTGGTTTGGCGCGAGTCCGACCGAAAGGCAGGTCGTGAGAGATTATCGTGTCTCGCTTGCGGACACGTGGTCGACAATGATGAAGTTATTCTCACCCGGCGGCGCCTCGAAGCCGAAAGTCCCGACATTCTGTTCACGACAACCGAAATGCTGAACCAGCGGATCGGGGACAATCGCTTCCGTCATCTCTTCGGAATTGGCGACAGGGCCGAGCGTCCCGTCGAGATGATGCTGCTTGACGAGGTTCACACCTATTCTGGCAGTTCAGGCGCTCAGGTCGCATTTCTCCTCCGCCGCTGGCGATGGATGCTGCGCAGGCCTGTCAGCTTCGTTGGCTTATCGGCGACGCTTAAAGATGGGGCACGTTTCTTTGCTCGTTTAACGGGCCTCTCCGAACAGGTATCACTTGAGGTCACGCCACGCAGCCGTGACATGATCGCCGAGGGCGCCGAGTATCTCCTTGCACTGCGCGGCGATCCGGTGTCCCGCACCGCTCTTCTGTCAACCACTATCCAGACCACGATGCTGCTGTCGCGCGTGCTAGATGCACCGGACACACGGAAGAGCGGAGGCGTTCTGGGTGAGCGAGTATTTCTCTTCACCGACGATATTGACGTTACCAACCGCATGTATTTCGCGATGCTTGACGCTGAGGGCCGGAAGAGCGATGGCGTGTTCGACATGATTAGGCATCGCACCGGTGGCTTGGCCGCCCTGCGTCGCCCCCTGCCGAGCCAGCATCGAAAGATCCACGGTCAAGATTGGGAGGCTGCGGTCGCAATCGGCCACAGCCTTCAGGCTCAAGACCGCAAGGCGGTCGGCCGCGTCATGTCGATGGATCCGGGCGTGGGCAATAATCTCGATATCGTCGTCGCCACCGCTTCGCTTGAGGTGGGGTTTAACGATTCAAAGGTGGGGGGTGTCATCCAGCACAAGGCGCCCCGCGACATTGCACAATTTCTCCAGCGGAAAGGGCGGGCGGGTCGGTCACGGCGCATGCGACCCTGGACCATCGTCGTTCTCTCTGATTATGGCCGTGACCGTCTCGCCTATCAGGGATACGACATGCTGTTCGATCCTGAACTTCCGCTCCGTACTCTTCCGACTGGAAATCGTCATGTCCGTCGCATGCAGGCTGTCTATGCCACTCTCGACTACTTGAGCCAAGCGATCGGGCCAGTTAAGCGTGGCAGCGTCTGGGCCAACTTGGCTGGCCCAGTTGAGCATTCGAGTCAGCGCGAGCGTCAGCGAGTCTTGGCAGATGAAATCAAGCGCATCATCAGCGTTCCCGCTGAGCAGGAGCGCTTTGCCACCTATCTTGGGCAAGCGCTGCGCATCAACGAGGATGAGGTGCGGCTCCTGCTATGGGATCATCCACGGCCGCTGCTGACTCAGGTCCTCCCGACGGCGCTCAGGCGCCTTGAGAGCGGTTGGTCTGCCTCTGGCCGCACTGGCGAGGACTACCACATATCAAACTCGCCGCTTCCCGAGTTTGCACCCGCCAACCTCTTTAGCGACCTAAATTTACCCGAGGTGAATATTGTTCTGCCTCGACCGGGCAGTGAGACGCCTGAAGGGGTTACCATGCCTATCACTCAGGCGATGCGTGAGTTCGCCCCAGGCCGGGTGTCGCGACGCTATGGCATCAGTCATGCGTTCGAGCGCCATTGGCTTTGTCCCCCACTTGACCAGAACCGGGCGCAGACCGTTCCGCTCGCGCCCAGTCTGCAAACCGATCGTCTCGGCAACTGGATGATCCACAGCGAGGCCGGACCATGCTGCCTGCCGGTGTTTCGTCCTCGGGTCATCAACGTGCAGCAACCGCCTGCAAATGTAATCGATACGTCAAACGCACGTCTCAAATGGCGCACGCAGCTCGTCGCGCGTGACCCCGGCCTCATTCTTGATCCACCACGCGGAAGTCCCTGGACCAATCTTGTCGCCGATGTCCGATTTTTCACCCACCAGGGCATGAACCCGATCGAGGCCAGGCGCATGGCACTCGGCAGTGATGCCGTGCTCCGCTTTCGGGACGGGAGTTCGCTGAACAAGGACTTCAGTTTTGAGGTCAACGGCACGGCAGCGGCGCTTGGCTTCAGCCTTGCGGTTGATGCACTGTGCATCAGGTTACGTTTCCCAGAAGCATTGTGGTCGGATCTCGGCGAGGAAACCAGTCAACGTTACCGCGCAATGAGAACGGCGCGCTTCCATCACGAGGCAATTTATGGACCCTATCTCCGCGCCGTCGACAACCCATTCGCACGGGAGTGGTTGGCCCATCTCCTGCTTGCCACACTCAGCAACGAGGCGATTGCCAAGTTGATCAGTCTAAAGCAGGCTGCAGACAATCTTACTAACGGTAAAGCCGACCTTAACCTCGAGCAAACGCTGAACGTCTTGTTCCAGTCACCCGTCGTCGACGACGCTGACGGCCAGGGCAATGTCCAGGATAAGCTCAGACAGGAGCTCGCAGGATATCTCGGCGATGCGCAGGTCAATGCGGGCCTGCTTAGCTTGGCTGCTGTCCTCTGGACTCCGATCGATGCAAATTGGGAACCGTGGTTGCGTGAGCGTTTCGCCACCACGGCCGGCGCCGCTGCGTTCAATGCAATCCTGAGTACTTGCCCAGAGATCGACGGCGAGAGCCTTGTCGTCGACGTTGATGCCGGACCCCGCAGCGAGGAAGATGTGCTGGAGGGCGATCGGGAGACTGAGATATGGATCAGCGAACTGACGCCAGGCAGCAACGGGCATATTGAGGAGGTTCTGCGCCAGTATTCGGAGGATCCACGCCGCTTCTTCAGCCTCATGACAGGTGCGCTGCGCGACAATGACTTTTCCTTGAGCGATTTCCAGCTGCGCCGTTTCCTTGAGAATGTCGTTGAGGGCGATAGCAACAGTGAGATTGGTGTTGCGACGCGCGCTTTTCGTGACGCCTACGGCGCCGACGAAAGCCACCGTACTTTTACCGCGCTCCGACAAAGCTTGGCAGAGGAGGGCTTTATCACCTTCCATGCATTCATGGTCGCGCTTGCCAATCGTGTGCTGCGACCCGGTTCGGGACCAGAGAGCGACTCCTTTTTCCTTGACGCTATCCGGATGTGGAGCCAGCAAGAAGAACGGCTTGGGGTCGAACTCGATGCGCGGGTGCTCGCTTATCGGTTAGCACGCAGCAGCGACATCGATGCGGCGCTCGGATTGGCCGGAATCGAAGCGCCAACGGTTAACCCCGACCAGTGGCGGTTCGGCGTCGTGTATGGCCTGTTGTGGCCCCGCGGTGCCCATATTCGGCAATCGGGCCTCCGCCTCTACTCGCCTTTTGCCGACCTGCCCTCGCCCGAGACACTACTAGTCAACGCGTATCTCAAAGAAGGGGCCGCACTAGTCGATTTGTGCGACCCCGCATGGCGCGACCAGTGCCTCGATCAACTCGCGCGCACCGGCGCAGTTACCTTATCATGCCCTATGACGGCAGCTTCTGTTCTCGCCGACGCTTTCAGCTTTCTTGCGACTAACCCGGTTCAGACAAACTATCTTTCTGTCTTCGCTCGGATCCAGGCGGTTCGCCGTGTCACTGACAGGTTCCACGTTGATGTTGACATCGCGGAGGCAATCCAATGAGCTTCGAGTCGCGCCGCATTTTTAAGAGCGCAGTGACGAGCCAGAACCTTGTCCGCGAGTTGTTGCAACTCATGCTGCTGGGCGAACTGCTGGCGCCTGGAGGCGATCGCGTTTGGTTTGTGAGTCCATGGATTAGCAACATCGTTCTTTTCGACAACCGAGCCGGCGGCTTCGGGTCGATCAATCCGGAATGGGGCATACGCGAAGTCCGACTTGTCGAAGTTGTTACGGACTTGATCGTGCGAGGGACGCCGCTCGGGATCGCGACCAGTTTCGATGCGCACAATGATACCCTGATTGACGCAATTGGCGAAGCGACTGACGAGGCTGGTGTGCGCGACAAACTCACAATCGTGCGCCGGCAACACCTTCACACCAAGGGGGTGCTTCTGAAACGCGGGCTCCTGACGGGCTCAATGAATCTTACGTACAACGGCCTCGAACTCAACGATGAGGTGGTTGTCTACGACACAACTCCCAAGACGCTAGCCGAAGCTCGGCTCAACTTCGAGTCCTATGTTGAGAGTGGCACATGATCCACGCTCTGCCCGAACCAGAAACTGCCTGGCTTGGAGCGTTTTTTGCCGCGCCGAACGCACTTGGATGGGAAGCAATCGTCGACGGATCCGCCCCTGCCGATGTGATCGAGCAGATCCGGCTGTGGCTCCAACCCCTGCTGAAGGGAGAGAGTAACGTGCCGATCATTCTCCCGTTCGCTCGGACTGTGCCTCACGCTGTCACCGGTTGGTACGCCACTACTCCAGGCCCACGGGGTGGCTATGAGCTCGGGGAAGAGCTGCAAGCCTGGCTCGGGCCAACCTACCTGAATGTTTTCGAGTTGGTGCCAGCGGGAGGCAAGGACCCTATGGCGGGCGCCATGCGTGCTCGTTTCAGCGGGACCGTCTATCGCTTCGCGGGGTCCGATGCTGCTGCTAATGGCAGGATTGCTGCACGCGTTGCGGACTACGGTGCATTACTGCGCAGACGCCCAGCCATTCTTAGGCGTAGCACTCGGCCTGTTGGGAGCATACGGGCCGATTTTGAGCGGGCACTCCTGGCGCGGGACGAAACCCGTGCCGAGGAATTGATAGTTGAATTGCGGGAAACTGGCCGGCTCAACGAGGAGAACCTCCGCTACCTTGATATCCGCCTCAAAGCGGGACTCGGCCTTTGGCCACAGGTCGCACGCGATCATTGGCTGATTCTAACGATGTCAGACTTGGCCCTGCCACCGCAGACCCTCGCTGACATCATCGAGGCGCTTTTTCGCACCTACGTTGATGAGGTGGAGGCAACCGGGGATTTTGCCGCCACGCGCCAGGCGTTCGACCAGCATATTGCTAAGCGCTATCCACGCTTATTCGCTTCGCGGCGGGGAATCCGGATTCCCCATGTCGTTAAAGCTTTCCTCCTTTACGAACTCCTTCAACCCCGACCAAATCCGCAGATCATCGGCGATTTGGTAGCACTATTGCCGGAAAGGGAGCATGGATCGGTTCTGATGCAGGCTGCCGTGAGCGCCGCTAATGCGTCAACGGCGCCTGCTACGAGCGAGGCAAATGCTGATGAGGCATTCGACGACGCGCAGTATGATCGCGCGTTCGAGCTGTATCTCGCTCTTCCGCTCAGCCGCAGATCGATCACCCGGCTTCTGTCCTGCGTATTGTTCATCGGTACTGAGGAGGCGACGCGGCGGCTCCGAGCTGCGGTGGATGGTGCCGACAGCGAACTCATTGCAACTCTCCCGCCGCCGGTCCAGCAGAGAATATCCGATCTGCGTACATCAACTCCTGACGTATCTGAGACTTCGGACGTCAATTCAGCGTCGAGTCCCTGGACGCGTTGGGCTGAGCAGTTAAAGCGCGGGACGGACCCCGCCGACGCCGAGAGGTCCGTCCAGGCGGCAGCGACCAGTTGGGACATTGCGCCTTTTCAGGAGAGCCAGCACTTATCAAAGGCTTTTGCTGACACACTCGGGAATCTCAGCGGGGAGGCCGAAGCAGTCGTTCGCCGGTCGGTCCCACAGATTTTCGCGGCCTTCTTCCCATCAGCGGCTCAGACTGCGCCCGGGGTGAAGCCGATAGCCGCCGTCCTGTTTGTCCTGATCGCGATGGGCGAATCTCTATCGCGCACTGACCTAGACCTCCTAGCGCAACTCCTGAACTCCTTGCTGAGCTTTGGTTTGTCAGCAGACGACTATGTGTCTGTCATCGCTGATCTGGAAGACGTTCAGAGCCGCGTCGGATCTTACACGCATTTGCCCTGGAGCCTTGATGTCTGCGAAGCGCTCGCTGTCGCACCGTGCCCCTCCGACGCTGGGCACAATGCCCGGCTCCAGTTATTTCTGAAGGTGCTTGGCCAAGCGCAAGCCTTCGCACATCGGCTAGGGCCTCAGGACCTGCTGCCAATTGAATTTGTGGCCAAAGATTACGGCATTAGCCACGAAGCAATTGTTTCGCTGAAGCGCGTGAGTGATGAGGACACCTCCCGACCCACGCTTCCGACTCTGGACGGCAAAACGCTCGGCATCTACACACTTGAGGAGGCTGCAGGCAGCAGAGCGAAACAGGCTCTCGAGATGATGTTCCCCGGTTGCCGTGTTGAGGTAAATTCCGATCTCGTATGCACCGCTAAACTCACGAGTCTCGCAAGAGCGGCTGACCTATTTGTGTTCGCCTGGAAAAGCAGCAGTCATCAAGCCTTTTACTGCGTGAAGGGGGCCAGTCCAAGTGAACCCGTCTGGGCACTTGGCAAGGGTACGGCGAGCATTCTTCGGGCCGTTCTAGATAACCTGGAGTAACGCCAGAATATCGGTAGTAGGACATGGAAGCTGTACTGAAGGGGCTACAGCGCGAGAGCGAGTTTCTGCGCCACGAGCAAAGTTGAGCGTTCCGACGATTTTAGTTTGGAGAGCGGCGATCAACCGAGCCGAACCATGCCCCGAGACGTTCAAGTGTACTCCGGGCGCGGATGACCTCGTCCTGCCAACTATAAGTTCTCCGCGGGGGGAAAGGCGCCGGATCCGTCATATCGCTCCCGAACATGATGACCAAATGTTCGGCTCTAGTCACGGCGACATAGAACAGGCGCATTTCCTCTTCCAGTGAATGCTGCAAAGCGGCGGCGGATTGCCTTCTGAACCCTTGCGATAAAGTATCGATCGGCGCGCCTTGGACGCTCACTTCAAGACCATGATCTGGATCGACCAATGACGATGGTCTTGAGTTACCACGGCGGTTCTGATGAATTTCGGGGATCACCACGATCGGGAACTCGAGGCCTTTTGCACGGTGTATTGTCATCACGCGGACAAATGACGGGTCGCCTGCTGCAGGATCATCAGCTTCCGGAAGGTCGCGATCATTCTCAATATCTCTGCGTAGGATGCTGATAAAGGTCCGAAGAGTTAGAGCTTCATCATCATCGAAAAGTGTTCGCGCATAGTCGCGTAAACGATCGAGAGCTAGTGCCGCATCGCTGAGACCTAACTCTCTGTAGTGATCCTTTAGACCAAAAGCACGTTCAACTGCACCGAGAAACTGAGGCACCGTCGCAGTACGTGCAGCAAAGCGAAGATCCATAATGGTTTTGTGGAGGTCAGTATGACGCGCGCTCAAAGCGTCTGTCAGCGGAGTTCCACGTTGGTGTCCATAAGCGAGCAGGTGCGCTTCCCGATCATTAATATCAACCTCCGAAAAATGCGGTGTTGCAAGTGCCTCAACCAAGGCGGCATCGTCGGGATAGCGGACAAGGAAATGTAGAAACCGGTACATCGCAACGACTTCCGGTCGGTGGAAGAACGGTGTTCCACTATCAGCCCTAGCATCGACTCCAACGTTGCGTAACGCTGCAACGCACTCTGCGACCTCTTCGTTAGTCCGAGTTAATACCGCGATGTGTCCTTCCGCAATTTTTCTGTCGGGTACATCCTCGCGGTCAATCTCGGTGCCAATCATACCCTTGATGCGGATGGCCAGTCGCAACAGGCGATCTCTGTCGTCTGCCGGAGCTGAAAAGATCACAAAGGGTGGCAGCTTATCTTTAGGTTCAGGGCTCGTATCTCTTGGGAGCAGTGGATCTCCTAGAGCTCGAAAGTTCCTGCGCATGCTCTCGAACAAAACGTTCTGTATGGCTAACAAAGGCTTGGTTGGGCGCCCGGACAGTCTAAGGGACAGCGGTTGTGTGCTGTTCTCCTCAGCGAAGCGATCGATCAACGCTACATCGGCTCCGGTAAATGCATAGATTGCCTGTTTTCTATCGCCAACTACGAGTGTCTTTATGTACCGTGAGAGCGCCCTCGCGATGACCAGTTGTGTCTCGCTTGTATCTTGAAATTCATCAATGAAGAAGAACCGGAAGCGCTCAGCTATCTGTTTCGATATTCGATCATCCTCGCACGTCGTCAGCAACTGAGCGGCCTTGATAAGCAATGCTGCGGCGTCTAACTGCTGGAGATTACGACAAGCCGTTTCGTAGTGCTCCTCAACTTCAAGAACTATTTGCGCAATTCTAACTCTATAGCGCTTGCTCTCCTCATCTGGCTGGCGCTCTGTGGCCTGGAGAAGAGCCTGCGCGCTGATGCCCTGATTCCGCGATTTCGTGAAAATCTCTGTGAGGCGCTTGCGCAATTGATATTCCTCCCATCCGCCAGGAAACGTAAGCGGTGAGAGTGGATCGTCATCCCGAGTAGCGAGTGCCTCGACAGTTTCGGTTATGGCTTGCGATAGCAACTGTTGCGCTGTGCTAACTGAGGCTTCGCGAGCAATCCCGATCGAATACCCGTATAGCTCGAGAATGCTCCGGCAAAATCCATGGATTGTTCCAATGTAAGCGGCTGTAATGCGCTCACGCTGCTCCTCCCAAAATCCACGCTGATCAGCGTCGCTTAAACTCGATGCCCGTTTAGACATCGCTTCCTGCAATCGATTCTTAAGTTCGTTGGCAGCTTTCCTTGTAAAAGTGATCAGGATGAACTGGTCAGCCTGCGCTCGTCGCGTCTCTATCAATTCTAGCACCGACGCGACTGTTGTGTACGTCTTTCCTGAACCGGCACCTGCACTAACCACTGTCACCGGGTTCTCAATCAGATGCTTTATTACGTCCCATTGTTCTTCAAAAACCTCAATCCCACAGGCGAGGGTCCGAGTCATAACTTAATCTCTCAAGGTAGTAGGCCCATGCAGGTGTCGTGCACTGGGCAATAGCGGCAATGATCGCCTGGATTCTTCGGGAAAGCGCCGGCTTGAATGTGCCGTACTGCTTCACGTAATTCGTCTGCCTTGGACACCTCCATCTTAGCCGTGCGAGACAGATGGAAGCTCATGTCGCCCCACCAACTCACAGCATCGTAGAGACGTGTGAATAATGATAGTTCGCCCTGCTGTGCAGGAATCCCAACATCCCTGCGCCCATATTGAAGCCACACCGCGCGGCGATTGGTCTCCCACAGGGGATTTGCCCATGTGCCCCGGAGTTCTAGGAAATCAGCAGACGCCTCGATGATAACGGTGCGTTCTGAATCGATACTCAACTCCTTAGAGAAGGAATTGGTGGACGATGTGATGCCGCACTCGGCGCCTCTCTGGATCATTTTGTTGGCCAACCATACGACTGATTGCCGGACGTCGCGTTCGACGGAAATCCAGGTCAGGGGATGCAGTCCTCTGAACCGATCAACAACAGCACACTTTGTAGCGGCAACTGCCGTTTGCAGGAGTTCCGACATCTCGATTGGGGCATGGCGACCGGGCGCAACTGCGTGAACGTGGGCGAAGATCTCAGCAATCCAGACCCCGCGCGCTATCCAGGCGAGTTGCCATGAGTTGGAATAGCAGCGTGCCCAGTTAGTTAGGGCCTCCAGCTTGAAGCGATAGGGACACAGCTTAAAAATGGCGATTTCGGCGATATCATACCGGCTGCGATGAACGCTGATATGGTGCCGCGCGGGGAGGTCGGCCGTTACGACCTCCTGGCTCGGAGGTGAAGGTCGGGGAGCAACCACATTTGTGCGAACAAAGCTCCCAACCATGTCTAAATAAAGCGAGGCTCGGTAGGTCTGCTCCCAGTCCCGTCCAGCATAGGAAAGATAGAGTCTGTGCTCGGCGGCTCTAAGTACAGCGAGGAATCGATAGCGCTCACGCTTTATATGCTCCTCCAGGTTCCACTCGGCTCGCGGCCACCGCGGTCCGCCCGAGGCCGGCATATTACGGTCATCAAGACCGAGGAAGAAGACCGTGTGGCATGTTACGTTATCGATGCCTTCTGGACCAACAACCCAAATCCGGTCCGGCTGCTTTCCCGCTTGGCTGCCGGGCAACTCACCGTCACTGATACCAGTGCCATCAGCACGTTCGCGAATTAGCCCGTTAAGAACCTGACCAAACTCCCCTGCGTCCATCAATACGGAGTTAGCGGACGCTAGGTCAGCGAAGGCATCCCGGATACTCGTAAGAACCTCCCGCTCTGCCAGCAATATTCTGTCTGGATCAAGACGCTCAATCTCGTCCAACAGCAGAGCAATGTGATCACCAATCGGCTTCTCGCCCGATTGAAAGAGCTTTCGGCATAGGCGCACGACCGTATGGATTGTTTCGCGCCAAAGCCTCAGATGAGTGTCCTCAATCAGAGATGAGGGTAATCGAGCGTATAAACTTCCGAGTAGCCCCGGTCCTGCCTTACGTTGTAGCTCAAGGCGACCAAAAGCCTCCAACCAATCTCTGGCTGTGCGACACGAAAGGAACTGCTGGGCTGCAATTGCAGTAAAGGGTTCAATACTGCGCTGCGCGGCAGCTCCAAGCCAACCTGAAGCCAATAGTGTAGCAAACTGCTCGGCGTCGAGATCTAAACCGTCTGATTCCCAGACTTCGTAGAGGGTTAGTGCAAAGCGGCCCACCGGCGTTAGCAGTAGTTGACGCGGCGGCACTGAAAACAGGTCCGGTTTGCCACGCACCTCTGCTTCCTCCCGCAATAGAGGAACGGTTCCTTGTGGATCGCTACACACAACCGCTATGTCTTTCGGTAAACGGGAATCGTCTGGATCAGACAAGGCTGCCAGAATGCGCTCAACGCAGGCAGCCACCTCATCATTCCTGTGTTCAAATCTATCGACCCGAACACTGCCATTGGAAGGATTTGCCCCTGCAGGTACTTGATTTGAAAAGAGTCCTTGCTGAAGTTGAACAAGCATGTTTCCTTGGCCGACAGGATCTGTGCGGATGTCGAGGATTGTCGCGCCATTCAGGAAGTCTTTATAGGTGTCATCTAGAGCCGCGAAGCCCCGACTCTGTTCTGATCGGTAGGGTTGAACCACCCAAACCCGAGCACCCTTTTCTGCACATCGCCATATGAAATGGCGTTGAAGCGGCGTTAGTCGCGTGAAACCCTCCATCACGACCGTCGGCGTCGGCTCATAGACGTGGTCCAGATAATGCCGGGCTGCTCCCTCGAAGGTCTCGCGCCTTCTCCCAGCATTTTGTCGCTGACGCCGGAAAGAAGCCTGTAGTCTGACAGCGAGATCCCGCAGTGCAGGGTCGGCCCAATCATGGTTGGTGGAACCGCTGCTAACTGCAAGATCAATTCCTGCCTCCTCCAATTCTGCAAGCACATCTCGCCATGCGAATACATCGTGGCGGAGTTGCTCCGCGGCATAGGCATCGTGCTCGGCTACCTCACGGATTGCCCGGCGGATTAGGACGCGCTCCTCGGAACGAGATAGAATTGGTCGAGAGATGAAGTGGCGCAGCGCCTTACTGAAGAGGAGTTGCACCTCCTCAGTTTGTTCGGCATCTGAACGCAGATTCTTCCTTACCTGATGCTGTCCTCCTAAAGCCTCAGCACTCCGACGACGTTCGAGTGCCGCGGTAGCAACAAGATATGTGTAAGGAGCTTCCAGACCGATCCCAATCGTCGAGCATAGTTGCTGGGCCGAGGGTGGGGTCCCGGTATACCGTAGGATAGTGACTCGTCTGGCGATGGCGGTACGATCGTCGGGATTTACCGTTGGGCTCCCCTGTACCCTAGCTCCTCCAGATGACCAACGATCCGAACTGCCGAGTACCTCCGATAGCCGGCCCCAACTGGCTTCATCAACCATGTCATGGGTCTGGATGGCTTCGATACGCCGAATAAGGGCCTCTGGGGCAAGGTCCTCAGTAAATAAAATACTGTCCCCGGCAGCCAAGCCGCCAAATCTCTCCTGCCATTCCTTTCTGCTGACGAAGGGCAGTGCCACGAGATATTCCACCGGCATACCGGCGATCCCCCTATCCCGTAGCATATCCTTCAAGGCGAACATCTGTGTTCGTGCCTGACTGTGTGGCTGCTCCTGTGTGCGGTACCACCCTGCCATTTGCCAGACACTGCCATTGATTGCGTCGATATTCGCAATGCGGCAGCCCTTGCATTCCAGGATCAGGAGACGCCGAAAAGGCAAGACGAGGAGAATGTCGGGTTCATATCGGGTAAAACCATCAGATCCGGTTATCGGCAGTCGATAGTATGCACCACCTAGCACGGCCTCGAGACCGACCTGTAACGCTGTCCAGACAGCGTCTTCGCCGGCATTGGCATCATACAGAGAAGTCGGATAGAACTTCATAGAGCTCTCAGACGTCGACCAACATGGGTATGGACCACCGTTCGCTTAATGCGGGGCAGAAATCTTGTTATTGTACTCATCAGCAGAAGCAACATTGTATAGAGTTACATTATCGGCGGAACTTACTAATATTGCTCGATATTGCTGCTGGGAACGCCAATAACCAATCTTGGTGGTAAAGTTCAGTCGGACGCTGCTTTCTTCGCACAAAACGGGTCATAATCTTAAATTTCGCTGCTCAATTTTGCGCTCTGATCACTGTTGCGAGCCTCATCTATGGTGCACCCATTCTGTTCTGCCCACTGCTCAGCAATACACTCGTCGACGCCGCCTTCATCGATCCGCATTACGACAGTTTCGTTATTCTAGTCTTGGCGCCGAGTCTTTTGCCTGACCCATCAATTTTCCCTAGCTGTAGGATGGGAATATAAGGGGGCCGAGAAAATACTTCTAGCGCATCAGGCGACTCTTTAGAACTATGCCCCTAGCCAACTATGCTCTGCTTTCCGAGTTGGTCCGGAAGGAGGGGAGAGAGCAACATTATTGCGTTTTAGGGCGACGAACTGGGTAAAGTTGTGCCTAAAAGAAAGCAGTCATGAACTGCTGATCATCGCAAGTTGCGGAACCTCCAGCACTACGGATAAGAGCACTCCGCTCCCTAAGCTTGGCGTTAACGCGGACTATCCTCAAAGCGTGACAACGGATGCGGATTGGTGTCTGGGCGAAAACCCTCCAGGGCCTACCTGGGCGTCGCACGTGAAACGACCCCACACGAATGCCCCCAAGGTCTTATTGAACGGTGACTTCATTCCTTCTCCTGTTACCTTTGCATTCAAAGAACAGGGGGGCTCGATTCGAAATGCCAACGTTCGGCTGGGTCCAAGAGGACGCTTGGGACAGGATACTGACTGCCACCGAAAGCGT
Organism: Microvirga aerophila; assembly: GCF_003332305.1. Classification (GTDB taxonomy): domain Bacteria; phylum Pseudomonadota; class Alphaproteobacteria; order Rhizobiales; family Beijerinckiaceae; genus Microvirga; species Microvirga aerophila. Next base: position 110,771 of record NZ_QOIO01000003.1, read on the forward strand.
GCCGGAGCCATCCGGTGAGCGGGCGCCAACATTCGCATGTCCGTTCTGCTCCCGCATTCTCCAGACGCCGGCCGAGTTCCAGGCCCATTTGTCGGCGTCGCACCATGTCGCGCGTCCCATGATGCTGATCGCCGGTAAGGAGCCGACCTCCTCCTTCGTCTTACGGGAGCGTGTGCTGCCCTCCGACATCGTCCTCGCCAACGTGACCTCTGCCAGCCTTTCAATCGACGGTATCTCCTTCAAAAAGATCACTGCGACAGAGCTCGGGCGGGCATTGGCGAGGACTAACCTGGCGACAGTGCGAGTGCGGCTTGAGAACGCTGCCCAGAAGGGGACCACCCCGGTCACTGGCGGCTATGACCTCTCGATCCGGGTCGCCAGCTCCGCCGCGCTCCAGGCGGTCGAGCGCGCCTTCGAAGAGCACCTCAACGTCGAGGGGCTGTCAGTTGGGACGGTCGACAGGTTCCTGGCGGATCCAAGGTGCGCCGGCGCCGCGAGCGATTACGCGACAGGCATGGCCGAGTATGCCTTAGGGCTGCTGATCAAAGAGCGACCTCATGGCCAGGGCATCACCTCGCCTTTGGAGCGCTTCCGCGAGCACTTCGGGTCCGCGAATTTGAAGCTTTCGCCCCACAATCGACCGTTACCCGCGCTCTTGTGCGCTCTCATGCGCTTTGCGCTGAACAACTTCTCTGGCGCCGGCGTACCAACCGGACATGCTGGGCTAGATGCAGCCACTGCGATCCTGAGGGGACCGAGCTTCCACGGTCCGCCAATTCCGACCAGCCCAGGGGGCGCGACGCGGCGGGTATGTCCCATCGATCACGGTACGAGCCGTATTCTCCTCCTGGCGGATCGCCTTGCCGGCACAGGACGGTGGAGCAGTGTCCTACAGGACGAGTGCCGACAGGTGGCAGGTGCCGGGACCTTGGACCTGATGGACCAACAAAAGGCCCTAGCCCTGTGGGCCTTGGCGGCTTGGCGCCTTGGGGCTACCCGTGATGCCATTGAACCCTTGGAACGCATTGCGGCGACATACCCATTCGCCGAGTGGGCTTCCTCCTATCTTGAAGCGGTGAGCGCGTGAACGACCAATCCCCTGAAACCCCCGCCCAGCCGCTGCAGCAACCCGATCCGGATGCGCCCAGGGCTGCGAAGTCTGCAAAGAGCAAGCGTGCTGAAGGTCCTCCTGTGGAACCGACCCTGACAGCCTATTTCGGCAAGGACGTGGTTCAGCCTGGTCCCTTCATCAGGGCGGTCCGGTCGGCAAAGATCCATCGGTTCATGGATGACGACATCAAAGCTGCGTCCTCCCTGGCTCCCGAAACAGATCCAATCGGATCGCGCTTGCTCGCACTCGCCGCCATGCCGACGCTGCCGAAAGCAGTTGAGCGCTGGATCTGGCCCGAAATCCAGGCTTTCCTGCAGACAAGGGTGCCTGCGGCCTTCGAGCCGTTCGACGCCGATGCCGATGTGACGTTCAGGCGTATCCACCGCGAGGTATCGCCTACCCTAGACGCTTCGGACCAGCAGCGGCGTCAGCAGGGCGAGACCCTTCTCCTGATTTCGCTTGCATGGCTCGGTACGCAACGGTCGCTCGACATAGTCTCGACATTGGACACCTTGCGGGACACCTTTCCAGGTACCGAGGACTCAATCCGAGACGTGGTTCGGAAGGGTCTCGTCTCCGGCAAGTTTTCGGAGGTGAAGAGAACGGCCGCGGTGGCCACCTTCATTGGGCACGCCCTGAAAGAGGCCCGCGCTTCGCTTGATATGGAGCGGCAGCGCCGGGCAGCCGTCGAGGACAGGCTTGGGGAAGCCAAAGCACAGATCTCGGATCTGACGGCACAGAATGAGGTTCTCTCCCAGGAGCGGGGCCGCCTCGCCTCCGAGTTGGAGGCGGCGAAGCGCAGGCTTGAGGAAAGTCAGCAGCACGCCGGGCATGACATCGTGGAGCTGAGGTCCCAGCAGACACTTCTGTTGAAGAGACGCATCGCACCGCTGCTGAGTGACGCGGTGGACGCGTTAGAGATCGAGCCTCCTGTGCCTCACATCGCGATCAAACGCCTGAAATCGGCCATCGGCACCATTGAGGAGACCACCCGATGACCGGGATGACATTTGGAATCGACTTCGGCACCACCAACAGCCTTGCCGCCTCCATCATCGGCGACCGTCCGGTCCCGCTGGCCGACGACGAGGGGCGGCCGCACCCTTCCGTGATCTGGTACCGCGGAAGCGACATCGTGATCGGTCGCGAGGCGAAGCAGCATCTCGATATCGACCAGGGTGGTGCGCCTCCAGGCTTCGTCCGCTCGCCAAAGATGAGCCTGCGCCGCCAGGGGCCGATCTTCGTGGATGGACGTCCCGTCGATCCGGTCGATGCGGTTGCGGAGGTTCTAAAGCACCTCAAGAAGGATGCGGCGGTCGCCCGCGAGAGGGCGCCGGGCCGCGATCTTGGACGCGCCGTGATGACGATCCCCGTTGACTTTGGTGGGCCGGAAAGGCGAGCCCTCCGGCAGGCCGCTCGTGCCGCCGGCATTTCGGTCGTCCAGTTTGTGCATGAGCCCGTTGCGGCTCTCTACGGTTACCTTCGTTCGCAGCCGGACATGAATCGTGAGCTCGCCCGTCTGGAGGGGCGGTCTGTCCTGGTGTTCGACTGGGGTGGCGGCACCCTCGATCTGACGCTCTGTAAGATCCAGGGTGGCTCCATCATGCAGGTGGCCAACGCGGGTGACAACGAGATCGGAGGCGACGAGTTCGACAACAGACTGCGGAACCTGTTCCGTGCCAAGCACGCCACCGCGCACAGACTCGATGACATCTCGGCCCTGGAGCAGCCTGGCATGGCCGCGAAGCTCCTGAACCAGTGCGAGTTGGTTAAGATCCACCTTTCGAACCCGAACACCGAGAGCGAGGAAGTCTTTATCGGCAACTATCTCAAGGTGGAAGGCCCTTCTAGGCACCTTGTCAACTCGGTCACCCGGGCCGAACTGGAGGAGGCAAGCCAGAGCATCGTTGCACGAGGCCTCGCGCTCATCGACTCGGTCCTCGCAAGGGCCCGCCTGACCTACCAGGACATCGAGCTCTGCCTCGCAACAGGCGGCATGGTGAACATGCCGGCGATCCAGGCTGGGCTAACCGAGCGCTTCGTGGGACGAGTTCCAAAATTGGGCAACGGCGACCGCATCATCGCGGAAGGAGCTGCCTGGATTGCCCATGACGGGCTCCGTCTCACCTTGTCCAAGCCGATTGAGATCCTTGTGGCCGACAGTTCCGGGCGAGGAGCCTATTACCCCCTCGTGCCAGCCGGCCTGCAGCTGCCCGTTGAGAACCAGGTCATTCCAGCCACCAATACCCGGCTTTACTGCGTCGATCCGCGGGAAGGGATTGCGGTCGTTGAATTGGCGAAACCTGCCCGAATTGGAACAGCCAACCCGGAGGATCCGCGGAGCACCCTTTGCGTGCTCAACCTGCCGGTCGACCCAAAGGCGCAGCCACTCCTGGAGCGGCTTGAGTGCCACCTCCAGATTGATCACGACTATGTCTCCACCGTCATCCTGCGCTCGACCGGGCGCGGTGCCGAGGCCAGGTCTGAGTTTCACGACCTGGAATTCGGTTTGGCGCTCCCGGTCAGCCATTCGGCCGAGGCAGGCGGAGACCCGGAAGGAGGCCACGGGAAGCCCAAACGGGGACCAGCATCGGTTGTGGCCACCGCGACCAGTACTGTTACCCAGCGCACGAACCTTGCTATCAATCCAAATGGGACGCTTTCCACCGACGACCTTTGGAAGCTCGTCCCGGGTGACATCCTTGCACAGTGGCGGCCACACCACTTTGACAATCGAACTGCCACACTTAGTTCGCGGCAAACGTTGGAGCGTTCCTTCTATACTCCATGCTCACGTTGCAAGCGTCTGGAATCCCAAATCCTCTCCGAGGGGCCGGTTGAGGAATGCCGTGGCCGACGCTGTGGTGCTGACCTGCCACCTAAAGCTCCCGACCACCCACCGCTGGCAAAGGGTTCGCCAAGGGACCAGTTTACGGGGCCAAATGCTTGAACAAACACGAACGCCATAAGCAAAGATATTTTTGGGAAAAAGGACGTCCTGCATCCCATTGACTCATTCATGCAATCTCCCCATAACTTCGCCAGGAAGCGGGATATCCCGCTTCCCAAGTGGAGTGGGCATGGACACAAACGATTTATATGAATTGCGTCAGAACGAATTCGGCGCCGAGTACGAAGACTTCGAAGGCGCCGACATCGTCGGCTTGGTCGTAAAGACCGGCGATTGGTTGGAGGCTCTTCTGATGAACCAGAATGCCGTCAACGCGACGATGACGGTCCTCTACGAGCAGCTGTTTGGTGCCGAACACAACGACGGGCCTAAGGGCTGGCGCGAACTCTGGGATAGCGTCTCCCTAAACGACCAGCTGATGCCGCGCGGTGCCCAGTTCATTGTCTCGTTGAATGCCTTCGCCTTCTGGGGCCTGCGCCCGGACGCCGCATTCTTCGAGCTGGGATGCCAGGACAACATCGATGCCGCCGTCGAGGCTTACGTGGCACGTGCCCGTACGCTGCTTGACGCCATCCCACCTGGCTGGGGCGAGGTGTCGGAACTGCGCCGAACGGTGTTGGCCTCAGAGGCGCGCATCCGCATCGACACTGGCAAGGATGTCACGTCCGAGCAATTGGCTGCCTTGGCCCGCATCAGCCTGAAGAGCATCAAGAACATGCTGACGCCCAAGGCGGGAGCAAGTGACCTCCGTCTCAACGCGGCTGGCGAGATCCCTGGTGCCGACGCTCTCCGGTGGTTGGAAGGCCGTGAGGATTTCAAGTCGTCGATCTGGCGCTCCGGGTCTGCAGTATCTCTGGTGCCTTCATCGGTCGAAGCCGAGGATGTTGGTGAGGTCGTATTCGTTCCCGTGGCCAAGGACGGCAGCTGGTTCGATCCGGTCGAATGCCGGAACTCGCGGGGCTACACCATCGGTCCTAAGGGGGCCGAGGAGCCAGTCGAGGATTACCGCCTCGCACTGGAGCGCTTGGCGCGCATGCGCACTCCCTACTGGCGCCGTCGCAACAGCGCCGGGAACTGGGGCATCGTCGCTGGCGTCTCATGGCAGCGCCGAGTCGTTCAGGAGCTCCCTGCCGTGGAAGGGGAGGGCCTCTGATGCAGGACGATCGCACGGTTCACGTCCGCGAGCGGCTCAAACAGCGCGCCATCCCGCCCTTCATCGTCGACCTCCTGCAGCGTTTCGGATCCTCGATGCGTTGCGGCGGTGCCGAGCGGCTGTTCTTCGACAAGGCGGCCAGGCGCCGTCTGAAGGATTATCTGGGCGGATCGCGCGGACTGCAGGCCATAGAGACTTGGCTCAGCGTATACATGGTCCTCGGGGACAACGGCCTCGTCGTTACGGTTGCCCATCAGGAGGGGCGCTTCCGGCGCCCCTGATCACCCACCTCATTCTGTAGCTCTAAAATTTCGGCTGGGGCCGATCCTGCATCGTCCCGTGACGGCCGTCCCATGTCCAACAGCGAGTGCACACCATCATGGAAGACCTCCTTCCCCGTTTTGCCGAGATCATTGCAGCCTCCTCTCAGGCTGAAATCCAGTCCGACCCGTCCTTGGGTGGCCGCCTTGTCCTGGATAGCCAAGACCCGTTTTGCGTGACCTACGCTCCGTTCGATCATATCAATAGTGGTGCCCGTGTCGTGCTCGTTGGCATCACGCCAGGTCGCCAGCAGGCGGTGAACGCCCTTGTGGAGGCCCGGAGGCAGTTGGCGGCTGGTGCGGACATCGGGGCCGCCTCGAAGGCTGCGAAGGAGACGGCCTCCTTTTCTGGCCAGATGCGCCCCAATCTGGTGGAGATGCTCGATTATATCGGCTTGCATAGATGGCTAGGCATCCGGTCGTCCCTGGAGCTATTCGGTACCAGTGCTGGACTGGTCCACTACACATCCGCGCTCCGTTACCCAGTCTACAGTCAGGGCGAGAATTACTCCGGCTCATCCAAGATCACCTCGCATCCGTTGCTGCGCCGCTATGTCCGGGAATTCCTCGGTGGTGAGACGCGCGCGCTGCCCAATGCTGTGTGGGTCCCGCTCGGCCCTTGGCCAACTGCGGCTCTCAACCTGCTGGTGCGAGAGGGACAGCTTGATCCGGCCAGGGTTCTCGACGGCCTTCCGCATCCGTCGGGCTCTAATGGTGAGCGCATCGCATACTTCCTGGGACGCAAGACCCGGGAGCTCCTGTCGAACAAGACCAACCCAGACCTAATTGATGCCGCCCGTGCTAAACTTGTGGGCCGCATGGCTGGATTGGCGGCATAGGCGTGATCTTCGATCCTCCACCCGCCGATTTTAGGTTCGGTGGAGGATCGCTCAGTCGACTAGGGTGACGCCAGCCATGGCTAAATTCCCCTAGCCTAGTTGAGCGCAACTCACGGAGTGAGCAATTGTCGGAATACAGGGACTTTGTGCGTGATTTCCCATTGCGCTGTCACGATCTCCTCAAGACCTTCGAGCCAGGTGCGAAGCTACGGGACAGGGAGGTCACGCTCCTTTTGGCCGTGGCGTCCGCAGGGCTGGTAGTGCCATACGAACGGCTGCGTCCTGATCGCCCTCACACAAGCGGCGATGCCCAAAGGTTTAGCCAGGCTGCCGCGGCGTTGGCAGAAGAACTGGACAAAACGCTAGAGAGCTTCCTGGGAGAGGCAAGCGCGCGGGAATGGCTGGTCGGCACGACGAGCGGCCTGAACGGCCCCCCAGACGCATGGTCAGGTTTCGGAGCGGTGAAGCCGGCCAACAAAAAGCGTGCAAGGACTATTCTTAAGACCGTCCGGAATGCGCTTGCCCACGGAAACGTATGGGCGCGGGGAAACCCTATAGGTGAGCTGGTCCTGGCCCGCGAGATCTGGGTTGACGAGAAACTGCGAGAATTCGAGTTCTTAAGGGCGTCCCCTCAAGCCTTCCGAGGCCTGCTGGACACTTGGTTCGATGGCCTCAAGAAGCAGGACATCAACCACATCGCTGGAGCCGTGGCCCTCGACGAGGCTGCCTAGGGCTAGATCAGACGGCACCAGGCAACCTTTGGACTGCGATAGGGGTCAGCCCAGCGGCCTCTATGGTAGGCTCGATGATTGGTGAGAAAGAATATCCATGCCTGATGAGACCCGACGGCCGTCTCATCTTTCGAAACAGGCCACCCCGCTCGTTTGAACCATCCGTGATGATCAGACCTCGCCCATTATGGAACAGAGGGAGGAGCTTCCTCATGAAAACGTCGCCAAGGACGAAGACGCGGCTGCCGCCCTCCCCATCGCTGTCTCTCCGGTAGAACAGAACATCGAATTCACCCAGTTCCTCCAGTGCCTCTACCGCGCCCTTCCGGAGCCAGGTGACCCGAGGCTTGGTGGCAGAGCGCCAACGAGAGAAAGCGGGAGCGAGCGCATCGTTCGGGTCACAGAAGACCACTTCATCGACAAGCGGGGCGATCAGGGAAAGTGGCTCCTCGATGTCGCTCTTGCAGGCGGGATAGAAGGCCCGCCCAACATGGCGGGAGATGTGAGCCCGAAGTCCTTGAGCTTGCTCGGTCATGCGCATTCCACGTCATATACTTCGTGACGGCGAAGGATTGGTCCCGTTGTCGTTCGCAAACCATGACCAACGACAGTAGGCCGTCTCGCCTTCCAGTCAGAAAGGAATGCCGACAATCCATCTCAGCACCGACAATGCGCTGAATGGGTTGACGTAATCCGTGAACAGCGTTTCCGTAACCGCGTGCTCCAAAGCCTCGTTGGATATGTCCGAGTCAATGAGGTGAGCGTGAGAGATCCCGTCCGCCACTTCCGACGTGACCACGAAGGGGATGTCCGGGTTTTCGCTCATGGACGAGAGGACGTATCCGGGGCTGTCGGTGGCCTTGAGCTGCATCTCCAGCATCAGACCCGAGCCCTGGTCGACAGATATGTCAACCAGGGGATGATTCGTGGCCTCGAACACAGACGCGGCAATCCCTTGGTCGGCCAAGTTGTTGACGTAGAGTCGCTCGAAGAGGATGCCCTTGATGTTGCTGACATGTCCCATCCGGAACTCATCCTCAACGTTCGCGAAGTAGTCCAGGATCTGCCGGGAGTCGGCCAGTTCGAGATCGTCGTACCCCCTGCGGACGGATTCGAAGATATCTTCCGCTTTGATAGCCATCAGTAGGTGGCACCTTTCTCCCTAAGAGCCGCAATGATCGCTTCTTCCTTATCGTTTTTGAACGAAGGCGCGCTAGCAATTGAGAGCGCAGTCTTATTGGAAGGTGTCTTGGCATTGACATCCGCGCCATGCGAAATGAGTACCTTCACCGCAGACAGGTGCGTGTTTTTGCAAGCCCGCATCAATGGTGTCCAGCCCTCACGGTCAGCTTTGTTGATCGCAGCACCGCGTTCGATAAGGATGGCGCAGAGACGATCATTACCGTGCGTCGCCGCCAGATGAAGGGGAGTGTTATCGTTAGCATCCCGCACGTTCACAGTACTGACCCGCGCCGCCAGCACCTCAGCGATCTCGTAATGTCTTAGCCTGATGGCCAATGATAGAGGCGAACTGCCATCGCTAGACTTCGCGTCGACGTCAGCCCCCTTTTCGATGAGTGTCTCTACAATTTCCTTGTCGCCGCGAATAATCGCGAGTGAGAGCAATGGAGTGCCGTCATGGAAGGCGAGATTGGGATTGGCACCACCTGCGAGCAGAGACCGGAGCACGTCGTAATAGCCGCCGAGGAACGAGGATATTAAGGCAGCGCTCTCGTGCTTTGGACCAAATTTAGCGCCGCGCTCACGTAAGTCGTTCGCGATCTCATGGTTCTGCTTGAAGAATGCGCCAGCGAGAGCGTTCCAACCGTCGCTGGTACAGATATGGATGTCTGCACCGTGTTCGATCAGGAAGTCGTAGGCGGGGCGGTTGCCAGTGATTGAGGCCCATATCAGAGCAGTCCACCCATTGCTGTCACGCACCGAGATCTCTGCACCATGGCTGATCATGAAGCGCGCTAGATCGAAATATTCGTTCTCCAGTGCAGTTCTGAGCGGGCTGCGCGAATTGTCAGCGATCAGGTTCAGCTTTGAGCCCTTAGCTATAAGAATTTGAGCGACATCCACGTATCCGAGGCTCACGGCCTTGCTTAGGTTGGGGCAGGCCTGCTCGCCCGGATCGTAGTTTGGATCATTCGCCAGTCGGCGTGAGATCGTGGAAAAGCCGGCGTCGAGTGCGAATGTCAGAGCACTCGGTAGCTCGTAACGGACTTCTTCAGGGTCGCCATTGACGAGGATTCTCTCGACTTCCGAGATGCAGCCAGACTCCACTGCTTTTTGTAAAATCGACATGCTTTCTTGCTCTCATGGATCGAAGAAAATCTATTATGAATAGTGGTCAATGCATCTTGGAATTGATCGCGGTTAAACGCCTCAACCACAGGCACCGGCCGGGAACGATCTTCCACCCGGCGCCTTTTGCAGCTTGGGTAGTATCTCAATCGTTATCGTCCCAGGTTGTGTCGTCCTCTGCATCGCCGTCAGAGCCGCCGAGGGATGTGGCCCTGATAGCCTTCCAGCCCCATGTGTTCCGCTTCTTATTGTAACTAATCACGGCAACACCTTCCACCGAGTCTCTGTCGGAAATGCCAGCAGACGCGACAAGGTCGGGTGGAATGAAGACCCCGTCAGAGGTGAAGCCAAGGCCGTTGCGGACCTCAACCTCATCGCTGAAGGCCTTCCAGATATCTTCGCCTGGCCTTCTGGTTGTGGGTGCAATCGAGAGAACGCGGGACCGAAGGCCGTTGCGGCTGTGATGCCGGGCCATGCGCACGGAGACTGCCACACCGGGTTCCGCCAGGCCCTGAAACTCGGCCAAAGGACAGGTTCCGTCTACATCCCTTGCCACTATGAAATGCAGAAGCGCCTTCTTATGATTGATGTGGTCGATGATCCCGTACAGCTCCGGAAAGATGTCATAGGGTGCACCGTCCTCGCGCGCCTGGATGCGGTGTACGGTGGATCTCCACGGCTCCTCTTGCGACGTCTCCATCTGTAGTCTGATCGGAACACCCGGTGCCTTTCCTTTCACGTCAGGATGCGAAGCCGAGACGCTGATTTCCAAGGGAAAGGGAGAAGCCTTGACATAGATACGTTGGCGACTCCGATTTTTCTGTCCATCCTTACCTTCAATGACGAATTGCTCTCCGAGCGTTGCGTCAGTCCAAGGAAGGTGGCGAAAGAGCAATTCCTCGGCTTGCGTCTTGAAGCGGTCATAAAACGGTCTGCCGGAGGGAGCAGAGGTGGCTCCTTGAAACCAGTCGCTCTGTGCAAGCTGATCAGCTTCAGAGGGAATGCGAGTTCCTTCGCGCCGCTTGTGCTCGATCACCCTCTCGACCTCGGCCCTAGCCTGTGCGGGATGGCCATCCGACAAAAGGCGTGCGAACTTGAGCCGAACCTTGCTGACGAAGCTGTCATCCTCCGAGCATGATAGGGCCTTGGCGTAGCAGGATAGGCGCATCGGCGGATCCGCTTCCAGGTCACCGAGAATTTCCCAAGCCCAGTACTCTCCGGCTTTTTTACGCGCGAACTCTACAGCGAGCTGGCGAGCCTCATTGAGCCGCCCCAAACCACGTAGCAGCTTCACCATGTTGAGCTTCAGCCAGATGTTATCCGGGAAGCGTTCCAGTGCGCGCTCCACATAGGGCAAGATGAACTGCATCTCATCGGGACGCTGCCCCTCGGCCGCCTCCTTTGAGGCACGCTGCAGTACCAGTTCGGCAAGAGCCGGAAAGACCTTGCCATCTTCGGAGGTAGACGCCTCATAATCCTCAGGGCGGAAGCTCTCCAACTTCCATAGCCGCGCGAAAGCCACGAGACGCAGATGGTCAGCCTGGGAGAGCCGCAATGCGTATTGTAGGATGCCGCTGTGTAGCAAATCCGGGTCGGATAATTCGAGTTTGATATAGGTGTTGAGGTGCTGCTTGATCGCGCCGACAGCAGACTGAGACAGATCTTTGCCTCCGGCCGCCTTCAGAATGGACTGAATGGCGCGAAACAACTCCCAACCAAATGATCGCTTATCTTCGACCTTCAATTTGCCCTGGGATCGAAGTGCCGCGAAGACACGGATAGCTTGCTCATGCTGCCCATTCTTGCTGAGCTTTTTTGCCTCCATGACTGCTCGTCGGTCTTCATCAGCCAGCGCCAGTGCCCGCTCTCTGTGTTCAGTAAGAAGGTCGTCTCCTTGTGGAACCTGGAAGGCGGAGAGCTGTCCTATGTACTCTTGCAGGGGGCCAGGTTCCCTGTCGGAGGCATGCCGCTTGACCAGGTCAATAAGGCACCAACCATAGGCCCTCCAGGTCCATTCGTCGGCCTCAGGAGAGGAGATGAGGTCAAGCGCCAGCCGATATGCATCATCGAGACTGCCGCCCTTGCGTAGCGCGGTGACCTCCTGCGAGAGCCTCGCAGAACCCGGTCTACCGCTCTTGGGTCGCGCCGCGAAATTCAAGATGCTCACAGGATGATCTCCGAGGTCAGGATCTCAACCACTTCAGGGACCAGACGGGCGGGTATGGCACTTGTTTTCACCGGCATGCAGCTCTTGAACCGGTTCCTTCCGTCGTAGAAGATGTCCACGACGGCTGTGTCACCTTCGCGCGCGAAGGTGTACCTCTGGCACCACTGGCGCTCCTCAAGTGAAGCGACGCGGATGCTCCTGGGCTCAAGCAGGGGCAACAGGCGGTCATGAAGATCCCTCAGGAAGGGGAGGGCCGGACCTGCACCCAGTCCGGTCGCCGTGCCCGCTGCAGCAGACATGGGCGCGGACCAGTTCTGGCCGACCAGCGGGGCAAGGAGAGCGCGAAGCTCCTCACCCAAAGGTCCCGTCTGTTGTGGCATAACCGAGCCGATCTTGAATTTGCCGTTGTAACTGATGTTGACCCGGCACGTCGCGGCGCCTCGACTCAGGTAATAGGCCTCCTGATACTGATGATGGGCGACATCATCGATCACGATCCCTGTATCGCTCAGGATCACCCGAATCTTGGCGAGCACTCCCGATTGAAAGGCTTCCCGTGGCGACACCATCCCTCCGGCAGGCGTGGAGACCGCACCGGTATCTGGAGCAACTGGTGCCTCCGCTGCAGGGCTAGACCACCAGTCGGCGCCGGCGACCTTGAGCCTGATCTCAGGAGGGTTAACGAGATACAGCTTGCCACTTGCACGGGTCATCGCCGTGTAGAGCCAGCGGAAGTAGTCCGCAGTGCGGGGGTTCTGCCCCGTCTGGCAGGAGACGAAGACATCGGTCCATTCACCGCCCTGCGCCTTATGACAGGTCACGGCGTAGCCGAACTTGGTTCGGAGGGCGTTGAAGTAAGGGTCCTGCCGCAGAACCCGACTGAGTTCATCGCGGTTCTCGCGCCTTCTGAGATCCGGGTGGCGTTTGAGGAAGTCGACATAGAGCGCGCGTTGCTGAACCCCTGAAAGACCGGACTGCCTTCCATGCAGAAGGTCATCGAGGATCTTGACCCTCACTGTGGAAGCATCTTCATCGAGGGCTGGAAGCGCAATCTCGACATCCCGGAATGTCAGAACAATCTCGACGTCCTCCACGACCCCGGTATCGGGGTTACGATCCTTAAGGGTGACGGTTCGCCGTTCGATTGCAGTCTCCACGCCGGAGACGTGGACGAACTCTCCATTGGCCAGGAACCTATCGCTCACGTGACCATTGGCGGTGACGATCAGGACGTCTCCTGGAGTAATGAAGTCCTTGTCGGGGAAGAGATGATTTCGGATGCTTCGATTGGACTCTGCAGCCTCAGCATTCGAATACGTGATGACGATGGGCTGGCCTCCCCCGGTTCGGGCTGCCATGTAGAGCGGGAGGACATCGTCGGAGCGGATGCGGCAGACATCCTCTCCGAAGTCGAAGCTGAGCCCGCTGAACTTGGCTTTCTCCAGGCTGTCGCGAAGAGGCATGACGTTGCGGATCACGCCGCTGTCCGCCTTCTGGCGCACAATTTCCTTCAGTTCATACGCCGCCGGCTCCAAGCGGAAGTGCTTGCGAAGGTAGTCGGAATCGAGCGCCGGGGAGTTCGACATTCCAACAGGCGGCAGCTGTGACGGGTCCCCCACAAAGATAATTTTCCTGTCATTGGCGCCGTTTGCAAAGTCGGCGTATGACATGAAATCCTGCAGCAGGTATCCCGATCCTGATTGAAAGAATTCGCTTTCGGCATAGGCGTCCGACACCAGGGAGGCTTCATCCACGATGTAGATCGTGTTTGCCTGGTCTGAATTGGTCCTGATCGGGGCGTGAAATTTGAATGTCTCGGAGCCTGCAGGAGTATCGCGATACTCCTGCAGGTCCCCGTAGCCGTATAGGAAACTGTGCAGGGTCCGGGCTTCGCGCCCGGTTTTTTCAAGGATAACTTTTGCCGCTCGCCCGGTGGGCGCCAACAGTTGAAATGCTCGTCCCTGGGCGGAGAGATACTCAGTGATCCCTTTGATAAGGAATGTCTTGCCGGTCCCGGCATATCCCTTGAGCATAAAGACGCGCTGATCACGATCCGCCAGGAAGCCGGAAACTGCGGCCAAGCAACCGTTCTGATCGTGGTTCAAATCGTCCGAGAACGCATCGTGCAGCGCAATCCGGGTGCGCAGCGTCCGCACCCTCGGATCGACCTGCGCCATCGCCTTTGCGACCGCCTCTTGTATCCGGAGGATGCGGTCTGCAGGAAACTTCAGAATACGACCGGGTGCCCCCGTTGCTGTCGACTGCCTCGCGGGGGTGGCGTCAGCCTCCACCGGCGACGATGAGGGCGCTTCGGTTTCCTTTATGTCCCGTTGCGGCGTGAGCCACTCGATGTCTGGGCGCATGAAACGACAGAACCAACAGGCGAGCGACCAAGCGTCTTCAAGAAGGCTTTCCGCCTGCGCTGGCGCCACCCGGCCATTGTGAGCGGCCTCGTTGCCCAGCTTGCGGATGGTGTGGAACTTGGCAAGCAATCGGGCATCCAGCAGGTCGCCCTGCTCCAGTCGAACGAGTCGATCAAAGTGCGTGTCGTTTTCGACGCGATCCAGACCAAATCGGTTGAACAAATGCATGACCATGGCTTCGGTGAAGCCCCGCAGGCGGATCGCGGCCCGGTCAGGCTGCTGGGCGCCCGCCTCTTCGGCCATCCGGGCAGACTCATGGAGGTCCGGCCAGAACGGTTCGAGAAACCGGAAGCTGTTCTTGTTGATTGCCGATTCCACGATGCCCCGCCTCTTGGATTTTATTTCGAATCCTAGAATGGGATCCTAGGCTGAGGACTTACTGCCGCCAAATCCGTTTGATGGGAATTGTTTGGTTAAGGCGTCGCATCAGACAGCATGGTTACCCGGCAACATGACGGCTGGCCGCTCGCGGGTGAATCGAGCCATCGCCTCCATGCCCCATGAAGGACTCCCTGGCCGGACCATCGGTTTGCGGCTGCGAAGGCTTAGGGAAGGTCAAACGGCGCACCACACGGCGTTGACCCCGTTGAAGCGGATGCCCAAGATGAATGAAACGTTGTTCCGCAGGGCTGCCAAGCGCAACCCAGTGGCGTAGGGAGAAGATTCGCAATGGCAGCGCGGGAGCGAACCTATCGGTGCGTGGGAGGCCCATGCGAAGGCATGCTCTGCACCTTGGGCGAAGAGCGGCGGATCCGCCTCTCACTCCAGGACGGCAAGGCTCCCACCACTCCCCCAGACAGGGCCCCGGCCCTATCGGGCGAAGCCGCCGACTATGATGTGCGCCGGCTTCTGGCACCCAATGGCCGGTGGCACGAGTTCCTGGTGCTGTCGGCCTGGACCAGCATGCAGGCGACAGTCTGACTCAACCGCGGGCGACGGTGTTGATAAAGGCCTGCACACGGCGCCCGGCGGCGTCAGGGGGGCTTGAAGTTGCTGAAGCTGTCCGCAACGATGGTTCTGACATCTGCCCGAAACTGCTTGAGAGGTAGTGGTTCATCGGGAGGAAGACTTATCGAGATCACCTAGAGGGCGGCGTCCCAGCGATCTATTGAAGGCGGCCGAGGCTGCGTTCAAGAAAGTTACGGCGAAGCCTGTTGGGGGGCCTCCCAAGGCTTCGGCCATCCCGGGCGTGAATGAGACTGTCACCCTGCGCATTGACCAGGAGGTGCTCGAATCCTTCCAGCAGGACGGCCCTGGATGGCAGGACCGGATCAACGCCGCTTTGCGCAAGGCGGCGGGCAAGTGAGGGATCGTTTCGTGAACGACGCAACCCGTGTTCCGGGCAGAACGGTCTTGATCGCCCTCCTGTTTGCGGGCGCCGGCACAGGGGCGGCTGCCCAAGATCCCAAACCTGTTCACTACACCTGCGCGGACGGGACAAAGCTACAGGCTACGTTCTCTCCCCCGAGCACCTCAATGGGTTCGGTCAAGCTGGACTATGCTGGATCAACGGTGGAGACGACGCTCCCGCAGGCCATCTCTGCGGATGGCGGTCGGTACACACACGGCGATGTGGAGTTCTGGATCAAAGGAACGGGCGCCACCCTGACCCGGGCGGGAAAAGCGACGACCTGCCAGTCTAGCAGTTAAACCGCACCTTCCGGCCTGATGAGAGCATGTTCACGATAGGTCGTCCCTTGCATCTCTAGTCGGTTGTCCGCCGTGTAGGCTGCCTAGTGCTGCCGCAATCGATTTACCAACATGATCATTGGCGATGCGGATTGGGTCATCCGCCAAGTGAGAATAGCGGGCGGTGGTTTCGGTGCGCTTGTGGCCCAGGAGCTTACCGATCATGGGAAGCGTGAGCCCAGAGTTTACAGCCGCAGACGCGAAGGAATGACGCAGGTCATGAAGACGAACTCCTTCGAGCCCGCTAGTGGCACAGATCCTCTGCCAAGGCTTCTGGAGGTTCACGAGGTGGGCTGATGGCCGATTCCCGCAAATCACGTGAGGGTTACCGTTAGTGCGTGGAACCCTCTCAAGAACCTGTATGGCGGGCTTGTTAAGGAAGATCAGCTTTTGCCCTGTCTTTGAGTCAGGGAGTCGGATCATCTGCTTGGTGAGGTCGATCCACTCCCACTGCAGCGAGAGGATTTCGCTGAGACGGGCGCCAGTCAAAAGGAGCAGCCGGAGGGCAGAAAGGGCATACAGACTCTCACTTCCCTCGATTTCAGCAGTATAAAAAGCGGCACCGAGTCGCTCAATCTCCTCAAGGCTTAGGTAACGCTCCCGCTTGGCTTCCCGGTACTTCTCGATATGGCGCGTCGGGTTAGCTCCCGCAGAGCGCCAGCCCCATCGTTCCGCAAGGTTGAACATCTTGGACAGGAGGGAGACGCAGCGGTTTGCGATTCCTGGGCCTCCAGCGACAACCGCTCCCCCATGGAAGCTTGTGGATCTCGACGCGCCTGGCGTGGCTGTTTCCCCATTCCGAACAGCCCTTTTGAAGCGGTCAATATCGGCTTGAGTCACCTCGGATACCGGGAGAGCGCCCAACAGGGGGAGAATATGATTACGAATATTGCTCTCATCCGTCTGGATGCTGCGGGGCTTCTTATGCTGACGGGCATGCTCCTGCAGGTAGCGTTCGCACAACTGAGCAACTGTTGGCTTGGCGGAAGCCGCCTTTCGTGCGGCCGTTGGATCCCCGCCGCCCCGGATCGTGCCCCATAGCCGCTGAGCCTCATGGCGGGCGGTGTCAGGGGTCCACGGCGATCCATGTTCGCCGATGGTGAGCCACCGTTGCCGCCCCTGGATAGTGGCCTTGAGAATATATACTTTGGCTTGGCGTTGGCACCGGACCCCGAAGCCGCGGACCTCGGAGTCCCACGCGATCTGACCCGGTTCAAGGGCGTCGACCAATCGCTTGGTGATACGGGTACGTTTGAGCTCAGTCATCGGTTCCTCGCCGGATTGGAGCACCCTTCTAGCTACAGGCTAGCTACAATGGTGGCGAGAAATGGGCAGAAAACATGGGTAGTTGCTAGGTCTAAATTACTGCAGAGTGAGAAGTATATCAAGGTAGACCGAACCTAATAGGAGACTGACTAGCGGTTTCCTAAACCGTAGGTCGGAAGTTCGAGTCTTCCCGGGATCGCCAGTATTTTACGCCCTCACGAAATGCCGTGGTTACTGCGTGGGTGGTTCAGAAGCCGCCCTCATCGCCTGAGCCACTGCCTCGCCGGTCAAGGCCTCACCACCACGTTCCCTATCACTGTTCCTTGCTCGACACGTTCGTGTGCTTCGATCGTCTGATCTAAAGGCAGGCTTGCTCCGATGGCATGGTGCAGTCGCCCCTCATCCATCCAGCGGGTCAGGTCCATAATGCCCTGAACACGGGCCTGGGCCGAAAGCTCGTAGACGAGGAAGAACCGCACTGCGGCGCCGCTGAGAATCATTGGTCCAAAGTCAAAGGCCGCCTGCGGTGAGTTCGACCCATAGGCGACGCAAAGTCCGCCCGGTGCAACGATCTTCGGAAGCAGAGATGCGTTTCCGGCCATATCAACTTCGACCACCCGGTCGACGCCATACCCGCTTGTGATCTCGCGAACTCGGTCGGGCACCGATTCGGTCCGGTAATTGATAATCGCGTCAGCACCGGCTGCCCGGGCATGCTCCTCTTTTTCGTCCGAGCTCACGGTGGCGATTACCTGAGTGGCTCCAAGGAGCTTTGCCATCTGAATGGCATAGTGTCCGACCGCTCCAGCACCGCCCGCAACCAGGACTATCTGGCCTTCAGGCGAGCCATCCGTCGTCATGGCGCGATGCGCTGTCAGGGCCGGGATCCCCAGACAAGCTCCCGCTTCGAGGGAAACCGCGTCGGGGAGTCTAACCGCCTGTTCAGACGGCACCGCAATGTAGGTTGCGGCTGTCCCAAAGGCCCGCTTCCATTGACCGTTCCAGATCCAAACCCGTTCGCCAACCCGGGCAGGGCCCACCCCAACACCCACACGGTCGATGATGCCTGCCCCATCGCTGTGCGGGATGACTCGTGGCGCAGTCATTGGGCGTGAGCCCGAGCGTGTCTTCCAGTCCGAAGGGTTCACGCCTGACGCATGGACGTGAACCCGCACTTCACCTGGGCCGGGCTCCGGATCAGGCATCTCGCCGAACTGAAGCACCTCACGCGCTGGACCATTCCGCTCGTACCAAACTGCCTGCATCGAAAAATTCCTGTTCCTTGCCAAAGAGAGCTTAGCGGAGTGGCTGAACCCGGCCAGAGTCCAAGAACAGAATTCGTCGGGAAAGCTTGGTCAAAAGACGGAATGACTGAAGGACAAGGGGGCTGGCTGCGCCGCGGCCGTAGGTCGGAAGTTCGAAGTCTTCCGGGGATGGCCATTTCCTGGTCGCGTCGGGCGACATGTTGAGCGGACGGGCTTTTGCCGCGCGATTGAGCATCGGTTGAGCGTCTGGAAATCATTTGCACGACCCTGGTGTGCGATTCCGGCCGTCCTTACACTCATGCGCGTATGCACCGGCCGCGGCCCCACGCCCGGCACGGAACTTGCCTGCCCCATCATGGCCAAACACCAGAGGCAGTCATGACCAACTTGTTTCGGAAATGGTTCGAATATCTCAACGAGGTTGAGCGCGGCCTGAGGGATCAGGGCTACATCTCCGTCTATGGCGGGGCCACGTCCCTCGTCATCTGCACCAGATGCGCGCAAGGCAACCCTGCACGTCGGATCGACCGGCCGGATGAAAGGCTTCGCCAGGCCTTCGAGGTGTAACGCCGGTTTTAGCCTTAAGTCATGGCTCCGCGTGCCGTGATCGGCCACAGGCTTTCGACGCGGCCGTTCCGCACGCCCACATACCAGTCGTAGCGATCGACCGTCGGGTCGCAATGACCGGGCACGAGGCGAATCTTCTCGCCGAGTTTGAGTGCGCCGTTGTGCGAGGGAGTGAATTTCAGGTTGCCGTGCTCATCCGATGCGCCCGCATACGCGATGTCGGGCTTCTCCCAGACCAGCGGCAGGCCGCTGTCCACGCCTACGCCTTTATGGCCCACATCGATTACAGCGGAGCCTGCGCGGGTCACGCTCATGACGGTGCCGAGCACGAAGAGGGATTGCCGAAACAGGGACACAGGCGCGCCGTTCTCGTCGAAGTTTCGGCCGTAATCCGCATCCATGAAGCAGTAGCTGCCCGCCTGAATTTCCGTGTAGACCCCGGACGTGCTCTCGAGATCGAACGTTCCGGTGCCTGCGCCGGTGACGGCCGGGCAGGGAAGGCCACCCTGCTCCAGGGCGTCCAGCGTCGCCCTCACGATGCCAACCGCCGAGACGATCGCCGCCTTGCGCTCCTCGAACCGGCGCAGGTGCTGCGCGCCGCCATGATACGCCTGGAGGCCGCCGAAGGTCAGCGACCGCGAATCCGCGATGCGCTTGACCAGATCGGCCGCCTCCTGCGGAGAGGTGACGCCGCAACGGCCGCTGCCCACGTCGATTTCCACGTAAACCGTCAGCCTTGCACCTGCCTCGGCGGCTGCCCCATCCAGGGCGTCGATCTGGTCAGCGTGATCGGCGCACACACCGATCGTCGCAACATGCGCAAGAGCCGCCAGGCGCGCGAGCTTGCGCGCACCGACGACCTCGTTCGTCACCAGAATGTTGGATACGCCGCCCCAGGCCAGAGCCTCCGCTTCACCCACCTTCTGCACGCATTGGCCCACGGCTCCGTGCGCCTTCTGAAGGTGCGCGATGACCGGCGACTTATGGGTTTTCGCGTGAGGCCGCAGGGCGACGTTGCGTCCCTTGAGGCGGCGGGCCATCGTGGCGAGATTGGCCTCGAACGCGTCGAGGTTCAGGATGAGGGCCGGAGTCTCGACCTCGTCCTCGCGCATTCCGGGTTCGGCAGGCGGATGTTGCAGCATGTCTTGGGGTCTCTACGGGTACATTGGCGACAGCCCGGTGATCAGACGCTGTGTGCGTTGTGGCGATGGGCGAACAGGTCTGCCACGAGCGGCGGTCCGGCCAGCAGGATGAGCAGGAGGGCGAGCGGGATCGAGAACAGGAAGCCGGCACGGCTGTACCCGACGGCGCCGATCACGCCGCCGATGAAAAACGACAGGAGCAGCAGGCTTAATAGACAAAGCTTGCCGTGATCGGCCTGCACTTTCGGCGACGTTTTATTGCGATTCCAATAGGCGAGCTTGCCCAGTTCGATGCCGATGTCCGTCACGATGCCCGTTACATGAGTGGTGCGCATGCGGGCACCGGAAATCTTTGTCACGGTGGCATTCTGCAGCCCCATGATGAAGCAAAGCAGCGGCACCGCCGCCAAGGTGAAATGCCAAGAAGCCGAGATGAGCCAGCCCAAGATGCCGAAGCCGATAAGCAGAGCCGCCTCCAGCATCAGCGGCAGGGCGAACTGGCTCTCCAGGTGACGGCGCCGTCCCCAATTGATCAGGATGGCCGAGCAGCCGGCTCCAGCAAGAAATGGCAGCAACGCTGCAAGGCCGATCAGAGTCAAGTCCACCGCACCAAGCGCCAGATTGTCGGCCATGGACGAGAAAACGCCGGACATATGCGAGGTGTACTGGCCAACGGCCAGAAAACCGCCTGCGTTGATGGCGCCGGCCACGAAGGTGAGCGTCATCCCCAGCTGAGCGTCTGCCGTTCCGGTTCTCTGCGAGGCGACGACGCGCCTTGCCGACCCGATGTAGCGCGCCGTCAGATCATGATGATTTTTCAGGATGCCCCAGAACGACATGATGCGGGAGCTTAGCTGCTCCCGCATACCTTCGTCGATGCAAAAAGGTGCGTGAAAACTACTGGGCCGTGCTCCGGGAGATGGACGCGCGGCGCTCTGTGGGCGGGATGCGGATGGTCTCGATGATCTCGGCCTTGCCGATCGCCTCGGCCTGGGAACTGCCGCCGACAAAGACCTCGATGTCTCCCGCCTCGACCAGATAGGTTCCGTCATCGAGGTGGAAACCAAGCTCCTCGACCGGGACGCGCAGGGTGATGCGCTTGGTTTCGCCCGGTTTGAGAGCGACCTTTTCGAAGGCCTTCAGTTCGCGCAAGGGGCGGCTGCGCGTTGCGACCGGATCGCGGGTGTAAAGCTGAGCTACCTCTTGGCCGTCCCGCGCGCCCGTGTTGGCGAGGTCGACCGAAACTTTGAGCGTGTCGCCCGCGCCGAGGCGGGGCTTTGCGATCGCGGCCTCTTTGTAGGCGAAGCTCGTATAGCTGAGGCCCCAGCCGAACGGGTAGAGCGGGGTGATCGCCTCGTCGATGTACTGCAAGGTGAACCGGTTGTTCGCAAGGGTCGGGCGTCCGCTCGGCAGACGGTTGTAGTAGTAGGGCAGTTGTCCCACGGTGCGGAACCAGCTCAAGGGAAGCTTGCCGCTGGGGTTCGCGTCGCCGAAAAGCACGTCGGCCACCGCGGGTCCGCCTTCCGTGCCCGGATACCAAGCCATGACGATAGACGGGATCCTGTCGGCAAGCTGACCCAACTCCATCGGCCGCCCGGCGATGATGACGAGCGCAACGGGCTTGCCGGTGGCGGCCAGGGCCTCCAGCACTTCGACCTGCCGGCCATTGAGGGTCAGGCGCGTGCGCGATGCGGCTTCGCCCGAAAGCTCCTGCGGCTCGCCGAAGACCGCGATCACGAGATCGGAGGACTCAGCCGCGTCGACAGCGGCCTGAAGCCCGTCCGTGTTGCGGCAGAACAGGTCACAGGCAGGCGCATGATTGACCGTGATGCCGGCGCTTGCCGCCCGCTGGCGGATGCCCTGCAGGACCGTGACGCTGTCCTCCTTGTGGCCGCGGGCCGCGTGAGGTCCCAACTGGTCGTGCGGCGCGTCCGCAAGCGGACCCACGACCGCGATGGAACGAACCCCTTGCGCCACCGGAAGCACGTTGTCGCGGTTCTGCAGCAGCACCAGGGTCTCGCGCGCGACCTCGCGGGCCACTTTGCGCGTTTCGGCGGACGGGAAGATCGAATCGACTCGCGCGGGATCGGTATCGGGGCGCTCGAAAAGGCCGAGGCGCATCTTGGTGCGCAGGATGCGCCGGACGGACTCGTCCACCACGCTCTCGGGCACCCGGCCCGAACGCACTTCCCCCGGAAGGTGATTGATATAGAGCTGGCCCATCATGTCCATGTCGACACCGGCCAGGATCGCCTTGCGGGCAGCTTCCGCGCCGTCCTTGGCGATGCCGTGGCCCAGCAGTTCGTGGATGCCGGCCCAGTCGGACGTGACGAAGCCGTCGAAGCCCCATTGGTTGCGCAGCACGTCGGTGAGGAGCCAGGGATTGGCCGTGGACGGAACGCCGTTGAGGGCGTTGAAGGCCGCCATGAAGCTTGCCGAGCCGGCCTTCACGGCTGCCCGGAAGGGCGGCAGGTAGGTGTCGTACATCTCTGCGGGCGGAATGTAGGTGGTGTCGTAGTCGCGCCCGCCCTGGGGCGCGCCGTAGCCGGCGAAATGCTTCGCCGCGGTCGCAAGACCACCCTGGCGGAAGCCCTCGACCCGGGCCGCGGTGAGCACGGATCCCAGATGCGGATCCTCGCCGAAGCCCTCGACGATGCGTCCCCAGCGGCTGTCCCGCGACAGGTCGGCCATGGGCGCGAACGTCCATTGCACGCCGATATAGGCGGCCTCCTTGGCGGCCCATTCCGAGGCAAGCCGTGAGATGCGCGGGCTGAACGCCGCCGCCTCGCCCAGGGGAATCGGATATTGAGTGCGGAAGCCGTGCAGAACGTCGAGGCCGAAGATCGGCGGGATCTTCAGGCGGGTCTGGCGCGCGAGGGCTTGAGCGCGGGCCACGTCGGCGGCGCTGTTGAAGTTCAGGAGCGCTCCGGCCTTACCTTCGGAGATGTCCTCCCAGCGCAGGGGCGGCCCATGGGAGATCAGGTTCAATTGTCCGATCTTTTCCTCAAGGGTCATCTGGCCGAGGAGTTCGTTGACCCGCCGCTCCACATCATCCTGTGCATGGCCTGTGGAAAGAGCGCCCAAGAAAAGACCACATGCGAGGCTAACTCGCGTCAGCCCCGAGAGACAAGAAAACCGCACCGGCATCTCCTCGATACGCACGAAAACGTTATTACAGAGAAAACTCCCTCAGAAAACGAGTTCGTGCTACAAACAGCGAGTGCCGGAAGTGGCGTCTTAGGGGCGTCTGGTCAATTCAAATATGCGAAAAAGGCGATGCTTGAGCTGCCTTACCCTTTAAAGCGCGTGCTTGCGGCGTGGTCCGGGCTCCTGGCCGTCTCGGGGCTGGCCCTCGCCGGAGCTGCGTTCAGTCAGCGTCCCGAACTCGTCATCATGGCGGCAGTGGCTTTCCTGGCCCTGATCCTCGTCGGAGGCGTCCTCGTCAGCCGACGCATCGCCCGCGCTTTGTCCTTCCCGAAGAGCGATCAGGCAGGGCCGGCGCAGATCCATTCATCGTTTCCGGTTCCGGCGGGACCGAAACTATCGGCGGGCCGGCCAAGCGTCCCGGATCTGTCGCCGGGCGAGCAGAACCTTCGCCGCGTCCAGAAGCTCGAAGCGGTCGAGCGCCTGCGAGACGGCATCGTGCACGACCTGAACAACAAGCTGATGGTGATCAGCGCCAATATCGACTCCGTCGCAAGACAGATGAAGGAGCAGCCGGCGCTGCAGCGCAAGCTTCTGTCCGCCCTCGTGGCCTCCGATCAAGCGGCGGGCCTGCTGGCCAAGTCCACAGCCTTCGCCCGCCAGGGCGACACAAAGGTGCAGTATGTGGATCTGGCGGAGCGCATCGATTCCATCGCAGCTCTGATGAGCCGCTCCCTACTGCGGGACACGGTGGAGCTGCGCGTCGACCTCGAAGATGGCCTGTGGCCGGTGGAGGCCGACCGGGACGAGCTCGAAACGGCGATCATCACCTTGAGCGCCTATGCGCGCGATACCCTGGCCCAGGGAGGAGCCATCACGCTCGAAGCGCGAAACATCCATGTGCAGAAGGGGACGTTGTCGGATCTCGAACGCGAGGGCGACTTCGTGCAGCTCGTCATCGGCAGCTCTGGCGAAGCTGATCCCGCCCAGGAGCGCGACCTGACCGAGCAGGCCTTTGTGCTGCAGGATATCGATCTGCAGCCCTGGCTGACCTTAAGCCGGAGTCTCCAGTTCCTGCAGCCCCTCGGCGGCGCGGCCGAGGTGCGCAATACCGAAACCGGACGGGCCATCATTCTCTACCTTCCACGCGCTAACGCCCCGGCGCTGCTAACCTCGGGCTCCGCGCAGCACGACCCGATCGAGAGTGGCGTCGTGCGTCCTCATACGGAAATCCTCGTGGTGGACGATGAGGTCGAGGTCGCCCTGGCGCTGCAATCCATGCTCGAAGAGTTCGGTTACGTGACGCGCATCGCCACTCATGCCAGCCAGGTCATGAAAAGTCTCGACGCGCGACGGCCTGCCCTCGTTCTCACCGACGTGTCCATGCCCGGAACCCTGAACGGCATGATGCTCGCCCGCGAGATCCGGCAGATCTTTCCGGATCTGCCGATCCTGCTCATCACCGGCAATCCTGCCGTGGCGGACGGCGAGAAGGAGTTTCCCCTTCTGCACAAGCCAATCCTCAGCCGCGATCTTCATGGGGCGATCCAACAGCATCTGTCGAAGCCCGAGGAGAACAAGGTCGTGCCGCTGTTCCCACGGCCGGTTCGGCGGACGTCCTAGGCCTCTGGCTCGTCGGTCAAAAGCCCCCATCCTTCGAGACGGTGCTGCGCGCCCCTCAGGATGAGGGCTGTGGGCTTTTCCCTTATAAGCTAGCCTGTGAGCCCAGGCGTCGAATTGGGATGGGCCACTTATGTCAGGGCGCGGCCACGGCCGAAGGCTGGAGCAGCGCCTTGGTGTGGCTTGCGGCCTCGACCAGGGCCGCGAACAGACGCTGCTGCGGCTTCTTCCAGACCAGCAGCTCCGGATGCCACTGCACGCCGAGCAGGAACGGCGCGGTCTCGCTCTCGACCGCCTGGACGATGCCGCTCTCATCCTCGGCGGCAATCCGCAATCCCTCTCCGAGCTTGTCGACCGACTGGTGGTGCAGGGCGTTCACCTGACAGGGATTGCAGCGCAGAATGCGATTCAGGTGCGTTTCCGGCTTGATCGACACGCGCTTTTTCGGAAGCACCGTGCGCATCTTCGGAGCCTGGACGTAGACTTCATAGATGTCCGTGTGAAGCGTGCCGCCGAGCGCCACATTGATCATTTGCGAGCCGCGGCAGATGCCCAGCACGGGCAGCTGCGCCGGAAGAGCCACCCTGAGCAGCGCAAGCTCCAGCTTGTCCCGCTCGGGGTCGATGCGCACGTCCGGCAGAACCTGGCCGCCATAGATCTCCGCCCCGATATCGTCTCCGCCCCCGATGATCAGGCCCTGGAGGGATACGCGCGGGAGCGCATCGCCGGGCGTCAGGTGCACGCTCCTGGCGCCCGCGCGGTAGAGCGCAAGCTTGTGCATCAGGTAGCTTCGCCATCCCCCTCGCCTTGAGGTGGTGACGCCAATCAGCGGCCGGCTCATGCCCGGACGACCTGTTCTATCACGTTGGCCCAGCTCTTGTCCTCGCCCTCGAAGGTCAGATAGGCGGCCCCTGCCGCGTCGAGCTGTTCGCGATCCGCCGCCAGACGCTCCACCGCAACCCAGCGGTTCCAGTCCGGCGCCATGCTCCACCCCGGGTCGCTGACCCGCGCGTCGGGCAGGCGATAATGGAAAGTCGGCCGCCCGTTGATCTTCTCGTTCGGCAGCACCGCGCGCACCCGCTTCTCGTCGAGATGGTGCAGGAGCGGCAGCAGGTCCAGGTCGCGGTTCCGGGTTGGGTTGGCGGCCAGGTAATCGTCGATGAAGTCCGGTATGTCCGGCCAGTAATCGGGCGAGGCGAGCCTGCGGACGTACTCGGCCGGAAACGGGTCCGCGAAGCCCAGAAGCTCGCGGGTCGTGTCCGGCGCAACCTCCCGCCGCAGCCAGGGATTGAGCAGCACGAAGCTTTTGAGGAAGGCCGCGACCGTGGCCGCATCCCGGCGCGGAATCTCCGGGTTGAAGTGAAGCCCGAAGGCATAGAAGGGGGCATCCTGCGTTCCCTTCGCGCCGATCTCCCGCAGGATTGTCAGGACCTGATTCAAGTCCTGAAGCCGGTCCATGGGAACGGGGGCCGTCACCAGCTCGCAGGGCACCAGATAACTGGCCGCGAAGCCGAACCAGGCGGCGATGCGGGGCAGTACCCGGCCCTGGGCTTCGCCGCTCTTGGCCGGATGCAGGATCCGGCTGTCCAGCTCGACCGACATGTCACCGATGGCCGATCCCTTGAGCGCGAAGGCATGGGGATCCTCCTCGGCGATCTCTCCGCCAAGAGCCTTCTGAAGCGCCTGGACAGTGGCCTCCGCCGATGGGCCGACGAACTCCACCTCGACCCCCACGGTCCGCGTCCGCCCGTGTTCGTTGCGCAGGACCGGGGGCAGGGCGAAATCGATGGAGGTGGGAAGCGCCAGTTGCGCCATGACTGTCTCCGAAACGTGTACAGCTGAGGTGAACGACCGCATTGTGGTCAGGTTCCGCCACGCTGGAAATGCCCCGATCTTTGCCGGCATGGTGTGGCCTTTCGGGCGCTCTTCGGGCTCACTTTGGACGCGACGCATTGTTCGGCGCGGAAAACCGGGTCCACTTTTCCGCACGATGCGCTACAAGCGCATCCATCATGGACACGACCACCTCGATCACGAGCCCCCAAACGCTGGAACGCGCCGCCTGGACCGCCGAACTGCGCGCCATGATGGCGCTCGGTTGGCCTCTCATCCTCACCAACGTGGCCCAGAACGCCCTGATGACGACGGACGTCATCCTGATGGGGTGGCTCGGCTCTGGCGCTCTGGCGGCCGGCGCGCTTGGCACGAATCTCTACTTCGCGTTCCTGATCTTCGGGATCGGCCTCGTCAGCGCGACCTCGCCCCTGATCGCCGAAGAGCTCGGGCGCAAGCGTCATTCCGTGCGCGAGGTGCGTCGCACGGTCCGGCAGGGATTCTGGGCAGCGATCACGGTCGCGGTGCCGATCTGGATCGTGGCCTGGAACGGGGAGGCGCTTCTCCTGGCCATGGGGCAGGAGCCCCTCCTGGCTCACGAGGCCGGGGAATACATGCGCGCCCTGCAATGGAGCCTGCTGCCGTTCCTGTTCTATCTCGTTCTGCGCTCGTTCCTGTCGGCCCTCGAGCGGCCGGGCTGGGCCCTCGTGATCGGCCTCCTGGCCGTGCCGGTCAATCTCGCGGCCGCCTATTGCCTGATGTTCGGCACGTTCGGGCTCCCGGAGTTCGGCCTCGTCGGAGCCGGATACGGGACGGTGATCTCCAGCACCTTCATGTTCGTCGCGCTCGCTGGCGTGATCAGTTACGACCGACAGCTCAGGCGATATCATCTGTTTGGACGCTTTTGGCGGCCCGACTGGCCGCGTTACGCCACCCTGTGGCGCATCGGCGTGCCCATCGGCCTGACACTCGCCTTCGAGGTGACGATCTTCAACGCGGCGGCGCTGTTCATGTGACGCATCGGCGCGAATGAACTCGCGGCCCACGCGATCGCCCTGCAGATCGCATCCTTCTGCTTCATGGTGCCCTTCAGCTTCGGGCAGGCCGTCACGGTCCGCGTTGGGCGCGCCTTCGGAGCGCGGGATCCCGATGCGGTCACCCGCGCCGGCTGGACCGCGTTCGTTCTTGGCGTCGGCTTCATGGTGTTCACGGCGATGCTTATGCTGTTTGTGCCCCATCTGCTGCTCGGCGCATTTCTCGACCTGAGCGATCCGAAGAATGCGCCCGTGATCGGCTTTGCGGTCTCGTTCCTGGTGCTCGCCGCCCTGTTCCAATTAGTGGATGGCGCTCAGGCGGTCGGTGCGGGCATGCTGCGGGGGCTTCAGGACACGCGCATCCCGATGTTCTACGCGGCCTTCGGCTATTGGGGCGTGGGCCTTCCGCTCGGCGTAGCGCTGGCCTTCGGCACGAGCCTGCGCGGCGTGGGCATCTGGATCGGCCTAGCCACAGGACTTGCGGTGGTGGCCGGGCTGATGCTCTGGCGCTGGGTGCGCCGGGACAAACTCGGGCTGGTGGCCGCTTAGACCTATTCAGCAGGCTCTCGCTTGCCAGGGGACGAGGTGCGACAGGTCGACGGGGGCGAAGCGCGTTCCCTCCTCGGTCACGCGCACCTCCTCCACGGTGACGCGCCGCCACCGGGCCAGCTGGCTCAGCGCCTCCTGCACGAGCTCCTCAGGCGCGGATGCGCCTGCCGTGAGGCCGATCACCGCCGCCCCATTGATGAACGATAGGGTCAGATCGCGCGGATCCTGCATGAGCAGGGCAGGGCGGCCCTCGCTCTCGGCCACCTCGCGCAGGCGCGCGGTGTTCGACGAATTGCGCGCGCCGCAAACGATGACCCGGTCCGCCCGCTTGGCGATGACGCGAACCGCCATCTGGCGGTTCTGGGTCGCGTAGCAGATCGTCCTAGTGTCGGGCCCCTGGATCGCCGGAAAGCGCCGCTTCAGGGCCTCGATGATTTCCCGCGTGTCGTCCACGGAGAGCGTGGTCTGGGTCACATAGGCAAGATGCTCAGGGTTTTCGACCGCAACCGTGAGAGCTTCCGCCACGGTGGCGACCACATGAACCGTGCCGTCGATCCTACCCGTAGTGCCCTCGACCTCCACATGGCCACGATGCCCGATGACGATGACCTCGCGGCCGGCCCTGGCGTGGCGCTGCCCTTCGCGATGAACCCGGCGCACCAGCGGGCACGTGGCGTCGAGCACCGAAAGCCCCCGCCGAACCGCTTCGCGCTCCACCGCTTCGGGGACGCCGTGGGCGCTGAAGATGGCCACGGCCCCATCGGGGATCTCCGACAGATCGTCCACGAAAACTGCGCCCTGCCGCTTCAGGTTCTCCACCACGCGGCCGTTATGGACGATCTCATGGCGCACATAGACGGGCTTGCCGGTCTGCGCGAGCGCATCCTCTACAGCCCGGATCGCCCGCTCGACACCGGCGCAGAAGCCGCGTGGCGACGAAAGAAGAACCTTTAAGGCGGCTTGATCCGGGCTCATGCGGCGTGCTCCACCCGCTGCGGGTGCGGAGCCGCAGCAGGCAGTCGCGTCCGGTAGGCATGCTGAAGGGCCATGATGGCTTCCTGTCCGGCGATGACGGCGCTCTCGATGGTGGCCGGCAGGGAGCCAATCCAGTCTCCCGCCAGCGCCACGTTGGCGAGTGGCAGGAGCGGCGGTTGCGGCAGGGGGCATGCAGCCTGCCGGATCGTAGCGCGTCTTTCCTTCACCACGCGGGTTTCGGGCTGACGGCTCGCCGCTGCATCAAGGCCGAGCGATCCCAGGACGGGGGCGATCTCGCGCCATATGGCTGAGGCGATTTCGTTGGAGTTGCGATCCACAAGCTCTCCGGCGGCGGACACGGTGACGCTGACATGGTTGTCACGGATCAGAACCCACTGGGCGAGGGTCCCGACGAAGCCCAGGAACCGAGGCCGGTCGAGGCCGCAGATGCGGTAATGGATGTTGAGAATCGGCTCGAACCGGTCCGGAACCGGGAGGTTGGGCATCAGCCGCGCGATCTCCCACGGAGGAAGCGCCAGGACGACGCGGTCATCCGGACCCAGCGCCACCGTGCGGTCCGTCAAGGCAAGCCCTATGGCGCGGTCGTGACCGGTCAACACGCAGCGCAGGCGCTGGCCCGTGAGAAGCTGCGCTCCCCTGGCCTGCAACGTATCCAGGGCCGGCCGGACGAGATCCTCGTCGAGCCCGTGGCGCGCTACCAGGAGTTTCCCGGCCCCAGGCCGGACGAGACGGCGCAGGGCGAAGCCAAGCCGCTGGGAGGATGCTTCCATGGCGGGTGTGTTGAGCACCGCAATGGTCAAGGGCTCGATCAGGCTCTTCATGATCGGCCTGTCGCCGATGAGCTCGGCGACAGGCCGGTCGGAGGAGCAGAGGGCGAGGCGCAAGAGGCGTCCAAGATCGCCCAGGCCCAATCCTCTCGGACGTCGCGACGGAAACAGCCAGGACCAGGGCGAGAGACCGATGCGACTGGTCTGTTCGGTCCCGGCGTCGTGAATGGGGAGGCCGTCCGGTTCCGGCTCGATCCAGAGCTGTCTTGCGCCAACCGTCTCGAGGAACCCGATAGCGCGACGATTGGCCGTGAACAGCACATGGGTGCCGTTGTCATGGGTGAAGCCGCCCGCCGGATAGAGTGTGCGGCAGCGTCCTCCCGCCTGCGGCGCTGCCTCGTAGAGGATTGCTTCTCCGCCCTCTGCGGTTGCCGCGAGCGCGGCGCTCAGGCCTGCAATCCCGGCCCCAACGATATGTGTTCGCCTCGCCCTCATGCGGCCCTCACTGCCAGACCTATGAGCTGCAGCCGATCCACCGCGGTCAGCTGCAGCTTGCCGGACCTCGTTCCCCACCCGCGCGCCACGAGACGGTCCAGGATGCGGCGGTAACTCTCCATCATCAGGACGGCCGGCTTGAGGCTCGACCTGTCGAGCCGCCTCAGGGCCTCGTCCGCTGCGGCAAAGCCCGCGCGGGCCTCGTCCGCCAGATTTTCGCACACGCGGGCAAAGCGCGGGTCTGACGCCAGCACGCTTGCCGGCGCATCGTGCAGGCCGTGGCGGGCAAGGCGCGACAGGGGAATGTAGACGCGCTCCAGCGCGGCATCCTCGTCGATATCGCGCAGGATGTTCACGAGCTGGAGCGTGTGTCCTAGTTCCTGCGCGAAGCTTTGCGCCGTCGGGGCGCCGAAGACGTGGATCGACAGGACGCCGACCGATCCGGCGACGCGGCGGCCATACGTGTTCAGGGCGTGATCGTCAGCCAGCCGAACGCGCTCCTGGCAATCCGTCTCCATCCCGTCGAGGAGCGCATGGCATTCCCCCAGCGGCAGCCGGAAGAGGCTCGACGCGCGGGCAAGCTCGCGCCCGATCGGCGTTTCGGGCGCACGATGCAGACGGTCGATCTCCCTGCGCCACTCGTTGAGGAAGCGGCGCTTCTCCCATGACGGCAGCGCTCCGTCCGCAATGTCGTCAACCTCCCGGCAGAACGCATAAACGGCGTGGATGGCGCGGCGCCGATCGGCCGAGAGGCTTTTCATGCCGAGCCGGAAGGACGAGCCCGAGCGCCGGACGGCCGCCGCCGTGATATCCGTGTCGCGACTCGATGCAGGTCGCGCAGCGCCGGCAAGCCCCCGCAAAAACGCCATGGCGGCGTCGGCCCGGGAAATGCGGACCCGCGTCAGTGCCGGGTCGCAGCTGCGCAAACGCCGACTCAGGCGTTGGGCCAACGCGAGGGTCGCGATGCTTTGCGCCCGCAGGCGCCTGTCTTGAAGGCGCTCGGGCAGAACTCGCGCGCGGTCGATCAGCCCATCGACCCGGTCCAGAACGCCGTTCAGAACAGCACGGCGCAGGGATGCATTCGAAGGTTCGAAGAAGGCAGTCTCGCCGCCCGCGACCTGCAGCCAGGAGACCGGCAGGTAGATGCGGTCGAGGCGCTTTTGGTCAGGCTGGCAATCCTGCACGTGGTTGAGAATTTGAAGCGCCGTGCAGAGTGCATCGGCGGGGCCGTGGGCGGTTTCGCTTTCACCATGAAGGCGCAGGAGAAAGCGTCCGACCGGATTGGCCGAGACGGCGCAGTAATCGGTGAGCTCGGCCCAATCCGCATAGCGGGTTTTCACGGCGTCCCGGCGAAAGGCGCGGACCAGGTCCCGCGCCTCCACGAGGCCTGCACCATAGCGCCGATCGACGGCATGGAGTTGCGCCGCTTGCGGGATCTTGGGATCGCCTTCGACCAGGGCCTGTTCAAGGCTGTCGAGACGAGCAAGTTTCTCGTCGGCCTTCAGGTCGGGCGCGTCGGCGATGTCGTCCGCCATGCGGGCAAAGCGATAGAACGCGAGCACGGCATCGCGATGCGCGCGGGAGAGCACGAGCGACGCGACGGGGAAACTTTCGTCCCGTGGACGTTTAGATGCCTGCATTTGGCCCATCTGCATGGCGTCACCCTACGGGATAAAGCCTGCCCTTCCACCCGGCGCGGCGCTTTCCGCCGATCCGCAGGAGCACGCTCCATTGAATCGCGAGGCCGACCAGCATGGTGAAAGGATGCAGGGGAATGGACAAGGGATTTTCCCGGGTGGCGACCGTCACGATCGCGCGGGTGCTCAAGGACACCAGGGCCGCCAGGAGGATCGGCAGCGTCGGGGTCATCACCAGCAGCCCGAACGGCAGTACATGACCTCCGAGCAGCAGGACGGTCCAGATCGGCAGACCCGCGGGCGTCGCCATCCCCTCATGGGCATTTTTGGCAAAGCCCGCCCAGGCGTCGCCGAAGCGCGCATACATGCGGCACGAGGCCAACCCGTCTCCGGGCATCAGATCGGTCATGATCCCCTTGCGCCGGAAGAGCCGAGCAAGCTGGATTCCGTCATGGAGAAGAGACCGGATCGCCGCGTGACCGCCGGCTGCCCGGTAGGCCTCGCGCTCCACCAGAACAAGTTGGCCGCAGGCGGCGCCAAGGCCCGGATCCGGGGAGCGGCGCATGAGCCTCATAGGCAGATAGCCGACGAGAAGGAAATTGATCGTCGGCACGATGAGCAACTCGCCGAGGGAGCGCATGACCTGCCGCGGGACCGCGCTCACGAGCTTCGCATTGCCGGATTGCGCATGTCCCGCCAGCGCCGCAGCGGCATGCGGGGCCAAACGCACATCCGCATCCATGAAGAGAAAATGCGTGCCTGCCGCCGCTTCCGACAGATGATGACAGGCATGGACCTTGCCGGTCCAGCCGCTCGCGAGGGGCGGCGCCGTGAGCAGCCGAACGCGCGCGTCGCGCCGGGCGTAGGTGCCCACGATGGCGGCGGTCTCATCCGTCGAGCCGTCGTCCATTACAAGGATTTCGACCGGCACGCCCGTGCTCGCAAGCGCCGCTTCGAGCGCCGGCCCAATGTTCGCGCCTTCGTTACGGGCCGGAATCAGGATCGACACCAGGGTGTCGGAGGCCGGCCGGTGCTGCGGTGTCGCGCGCAAGGTTTTCAGGTTGATCACTGCCAGAATAGCGGGCAGCGCCGCGAGAGCCAACAGGATGAACCCAAGGATCGTCATGGGGCGCGCCCCTGGTGCGATGGATCGAAGGCGCGTCCGCGCAGGGCTGCCGACAAGCGACGCCAGGTGTCATAGACGCCGCCGATGCCGGCGCGTCCCTCGATCAGCGAGTGGAACCTGCCGGGATCCCGGCTCTGCACATCGGCGCTCAAGCCGTCGAGGGTTGCCGTAAGCCTGCTCTCCAGGCGCTGTATGCGCTCGGTGCGCGGCAGATCGAGAAGCTCCTGCGCCTGCATGGGAGCCCCGAAGGCGATGCAGGCCTCCGCGCCGCGCTCCGCCCAGAAGCTGTATTCGATCCCGAGCGGCAGAATGGTGCAGCCAGGGGCGCGCTCGATCAGATGAGCGATACCGGATCTGAGCCCGACGGGACGCTCCCTCACATCGCTGAATCGACCCTGGGCGGTGATCCACAGGGCGCGATTCGGAGCAGACAGGATTTCCTCGCCGGCTTTGAGAAACGCCGCGGCTCCGCGGGCCGTGCCAAGATCGACCCCGAAGGCTCCTATCCGGCCAAAGACGCCGTATTGCTTCAGCATCGCGGCATCGATCGGCGCATAGCTTTCGTGTTCCGGGAACAGGCGGTCGGCCGCGAGAATGTAAATCGCCGCGTCCCACCAGGACGGATGGTTGGAATAGACGATAACAGGTCCAGGCGGCATGGATGCGGGCATGCCCCACCGAGCCACCCGCAGGGCGTTCATGTGGCGTGTGAAGTAGCGCCCGAAATAGCCGACCATGAAGCGGTGGATAGGGACAGAGCGGCGCGCGACGGGAGAGACTTCCTGTCTGGAAGCGGCTTCGCCCGTCCGGTTGGCCATTGTCTTCAAGAGACTTTCCGCATGGTGGCAGCCTTGACGTCCGCATCAAGCGCATCGGCTGCGATCCAGCCGGACATCATCACCATCGGCATGCCAGGCCCCGGGTGAGCCGCCCCGCCCGCCAGATAGAGGCCTTGCACCTGCCGGCTGCGGTTGCCCGGCTTGAAGGCTCCCATGAACTTGCCATGGCTCGCTAGCCCATAGATTGCGCCGTTCAAAACCTTGTAGCGATCATGAATGTCCTGCGGGGTAAGATGCCGTTCGACCACGATGCGGCTCTCGATGTCCTCCATGCCGGCCGTGCGTTTCAGCTTGTCGAGAATGACCTGGCGATAGGCCGGAAACATTTGCGACCAATCGTGATGCGGGCGCAGGTACGGCGTATGGACCAGAACGTAGAGGGCTTCGCCGCCCTCCGGCGCAACGCTCGCGTCCGTGACGGCCGGGGCCGCGATGTAGCACGTCGGGTCAGGCGCGGGCTCGCCCTTGCGATAGATGAAATCGAACTCCTCCTCGGGATCGCGCGAGAACACGAAATCGTGGTGGAGCAGGTGGTCGTAGCGCTGTTTGAGTCCGAGATAGAGGACGACGCCCGAACAGGCGGGTTCGAAATCCTTCCTGGCGTAGTGCTCGCCCACGTCTCCGCCCACGAGTTCCTGATAGGTGCGGATGGAATCCATGTTGGACACGATGCTGTCATAGCGCGCCACATCCCTGTTCGACGTGACGATGCCGGTCGCCGCGCCGCTCTCGATGTGGATGGACTGCACGTCCGTCTCGGGCCGGAAAATGACGCCGAGTTCGCCTGCGAGCTTGATCAGGGCCTCGACCACCGCGCGGGTGCCGCCCATCGGGTACCAGACGCCCTCGGCGGCCTGCATATGGGCGATGGCGCACAGGACCGCGGGCGATCCGTAGGGCGACGAGCCCACATACTGGGTGAAATGGTCGAGCATCTGCGCCAAGCGCTCGTCCTTGACCTTGGACCGGATGGTGCCGGCCACCGATGACCCCATCCGCAGGGAAAGCACATCCCGGAGCGTGCCCGGGTTCATGTTCGCCCGGATGTTGATGGTGTCGAACAGGTCTTCGACCGGCTTCCAGAAGAAGAAACGGTTCGAGATGTTGTGCAGGTTCTCGGACAGCGCCTGAAACTGCCGGTATCCTTCGCCCGCCTTCGTGCCGGGCGCGAAGCGGTCCATGGCGTCCGCCATGGCGGCGATATCCTCTTGCAGGTCGATGCGGGAGCCGTCGTCGAAGAAGCACCGCCATTGCGGATCGAGACGCACGAGATCGAGATAATCCGAGAGGTTTCGCCCCGCCTCCGAGAAGATGCGCTCCAGAACGCGGGGCACAGTGAGGATCGTGGGACCCA
Organism: Microvirga aerophila; assembly: GCF_003332305.1. GTDB lineage: Bacteria > Pseudomonadota > Alphaproteobacteria > Rhizobiales > Beijerinckiaceae > Microvirga > Microvirga aerophila. Next base: position 146,059 of record NZ_QOIO01000003.1, read on the forward strand.
TGTCGAAGCGAAAACCATCCTCGTGCAGCACCGCGGCCTTGCCGCCGATCCAGGGATTCTTGTCGTAGAGCGTCACCGCATGACCGCGCGCCGCCGAGACGCAGGCCGCCGCCAACCCGCCGAGTCCACCGCCGATCACGGCGACTGAAGCTGTCTGAGCGCTCAAGGCAATCCTCCCGCAGGGCATTCGGATGCCGGTCATCCGCGCCCAGGTTCTGTGATCATGGTTCTAGGAAGGGCAGGGGCCACTTCAAGGCGAGAGCGGACCGATCGAGCCTGAAGGGATCCCATCTGCGTCCCTGTCAGAGGGCGGCTTCGCCGACGGCGCCGGCCGCCGGTTTCCGCTTCCGTGTTCCAGCCCGGCGACGCTCCCTGTCCTCCAGGAGGAGCCTCGCGGTGATGCGGGCTCCCTCGAAGATCACCGGAAGGCCGCTGCCGGGATGCGTGCCGCCGCCCACAAGATAGACGTTGCGGCCGAAACGGTTGTGGGGCCGGAAGTAGAGCATCTGGGTCAGGTTGTGGGCGAGGTTGAAGGTTGCGCCCTCGAAGACCGCGAATTCGTCCTGCCACCCTTTCGGGGTCACCACCCGCTCGAAGCGGATGCGGCTTTCGATGTCGTGGAGACCCAGAAGCTTCAGGCGCTCGAGGATGATCCCCCGGAAGCGCGACGCCTCCCGGGCCCAATCGACGGGACAGCGCAGGTTCGGCACCGGCGCCAGAACATAGAGGCTGGTATGTTGCTCGGGCGCGAGGGAAGCGTCGGTCGCACCCGCATGCTGCACGTAGATCGAAGGCTCGTCGGACAGGATGCCGTCCGTAATCTCGCGGATATTGCGCTCATAATCCCGGGACAGAAGGATCGTGTGATGGGCGAGATCGCCCACGCCGCCCTCAATGCCGAGATAGAGCATGAAGGTCGAACAGGAGAGCTTCGCGCGGTCGAGCTTCTTGTTCCGCCAGCGCGGGCGCATGGCCTCGGGCACGAGGCGGCGCATGGCGTGGCCGAAATCCCCGTTCACTACCACGGAGCCCGCCGCGAAGCGTTCGCCTCCGGCCTCTATTCCGACGGCCTCGCCGCCCTCGTAGAGGATGCGCTCGACAGGGGAACCGAGACGGATGTCGACGCCCATCTTGCGGGCCACGTTCGCCATTGCTTCCGAGACGGCGCCGCAGCCGCCGACCGGGTGATAGACGCCGTGCTCGTATTCGAGGAAGGAGAGGATCGTGAACAGGCTCGGGCATTGGAACGGCGACATGCCGAGATATTTCGTCTGGAACGAGAATGCCAGGCGCACCCGGGGATCGGCGAAGTAGCGCTTGAGATCGCCGTCGACGGTGGAGAAGGGCCGAAGCTTCGGAAGCGCCGCCAGCATCGCGGGCGACACGAGGTCGGCCGGACTCGAGAAGCCTTGTTCGAGAACGGGCCGGAAGGCTTCGAGCTTGGCTCGGTTGTCCTCCAGGAAACGACGGACGTTTCCGGCGTCCGCCGGCGCGATGCGCGCAATCTCCTGTTCGAGCCGCTGAAGATCAGCCGTTGCGCGGATCTCTCCGCCGCCCTCGAACACCAGGTGATATTGCGGGTCGAGCCGCTCCAACGTCACGTGGTCCTCGAGCCTCTCGCCGCAGGCCTCGAAGATGTCGCGCAGGACGCGTGGGTAAAGGAAGAAGGTCGGGCCGATATCGAACTTGTATCCGCCCTCGGCCGTGATGGTTCTGGTGCGTCCGCCGACCGCATGTTCCCGCTCGAACACCGTCACCGGAATCCCCTCGCGGGCCAACAACATGGCGGCCGCAAGCCCACCCGGTCCTGCTCCGACGATGGCGACACGCGATGACGGAGAAGGGTTCAGCATGGAGCAGTGCCTCAAGCGCCGCGAGAAACGATCCGCGAGTGTCGTGAACTAGGTCGAACACCAGGACAGACCAGAGCATGCCGGCGAAAATGAACCCGGCGGAAAATATTCACGACGGCGCGGAACAAAATGGCCTTGAGGCTATTGTCGTGCAAGCTTGGCAGTAATTGAGGCTAAATGTAAGAATATTCGCACGGCTAAAAAGTATGGAAGATTAAGGGAAAAATTATCACGCCTTATTCTTGCCTTTTTATCCATCAGCTTCCCTACCAAGCACAAAGCAAGGGGAGACTATCCTTGAAGAAGACCCTCACCCGCGCATCGTTACTGATGCCTATTCTTTTCGTAGCCGCTTGCAACACTACAACAGACCCCACCGAGACCGGATCCATATCGACGAAGGCGATTGAAACAGGCCGGGAAATGCAACGGGGACAGGCCTCCTGGTACGGGCCAGGCTTTCATGGCCGACGCACCGCCAGTGGGGAGCGCTTTAACTCCTACGACATGACGGCCGCTCACCGCTCCCTGCCGTTCGGCACGCGGCTTCGCGTGGTCAACGAGACCAATGGCCGGTCGGTCGTGGTTCGCGTCAACGACCGCGGGCCCTTCGCCCACCGGCGCATCATCGACCTGGCCAAAGGCCCGGCGCAGCAGCTCGGCCTGACCTCGGCCGGTACCGCCTACGTGTCCCTGCACCGTCTCGATTAGGGTTAGGCGGATCTTAATTCCTAGACGCGATCCTTGGCCTGATTCGGGACCAAGGGTTGCGTATTATGGAATCGAGATCGTCTGAAGCGACGAACGTCATCCGCTTTCCGGGAGCGCGCTCGTCGGCGTCCCCTCGGCGGGATCAAAGAAGTCTCATGGATGCGGTCTATGCCGCCGGCTCCTTGCCGATCGCGGCGGATGACCAAACCACGAAGATGATGGCGACGCGCCTCACCATCTTCGGCTTCGTCGTGATCGATGAAGTCCAGTCGGACGGATCGGCGCGCAGGCTTCGCCCGTCCGAGGCCATCCACGCGTCGACGGTCCATCCTTGGCGCGTCTCAAAACCCTCCAGCCGCTACAGGGTCGACGACAGCCTGCCGGTCTCGGACCGGGACCTGTTCGCGGCACAGCACGCCTGACGCTCTCGCCTTCGCGGTTCGCCGCGCTAGAACGTGTCCTTGAGTGCATCGGCCGGGTTGGGTTTTCGCGATCTGCCGGTTGATGCGTCAGGAACATAGCGATGCATCTGGTTCAACTTCTGTTGCCGCTTGCCGACAATGAGGGACGCCGCTTCGACGGCGCCGCTTATGGTCGGATTCGGTCCGAGCTGTCCGAGCGTTTCGGCGGCGTCACCAGTTTTACCCGCGCTCCGGCCCACGGCGTCTGGAAAGAAGGCGGACATACGGCTCACGACGATATCGTGGTGTTCGAGGTCATGGCCCGAGAACTCGATCACACGTGGTGGGAGAATTATCGGGCGGACCTTGAGCGTCGGTTTGATCAGGAGGCTCTCATCGTCAGGGCTCTCAAAGTTGAAATGCTCTAGGTCGCAACCAGCTTACGGCGTCGCGGCCGATCCCTCTCTTATCCTTGCGGCGGTCTATGATCTCCCTGCGAGGCTGCCCCACCGGCAGGTGGAACCCGACCAGCACTGCTTCGCTTGACGTGTGGAACAAGCGGAGGCTGCTGATGTCGAAACCCCTCATCGTGTCCATTCCCCACAATCTCGGTAAGGAGGAGGCCCTGCGCCGTCTTCAGGGAGGCGTGACCCGTTTGAAATCGCAGTTCGGCGACAAGATCGCATCGGTCGACGAGACCTGGAGCGGCGACCGGATGGATTTTCGCGTCGGCGCCATGGGACAGACCGTCAACGGGCATCTCGACGTTCAGCAAGATCAGGTGCGCGTCGAAGTACACTTGCCCTGGCTTCTTGCGATGGTGGCCGAGAAGGCCAAGAATTTCATCCAGAAGCAAGGTACGCTGATGCTGGAGAAGAAGTGAACCAGCCTATATGTATGAATAGTCGTTCACCAAGATGAACGTCGATGGAACTTAGTCGCATCCTTTGCGTTGTCTATTCGATTGCGACCGCGACCCATCGCTGGTCCGATCCACAAACTAGCAAAACATCGTCCCGGACCTGGTTTTCAGTCCGATCGTGACATCACATTTGTTTCTGAGGATCGCGCTATGCATGAGCGTCTGATAACGCAGTCGCATGCCTCTCGTTCACTGTTCAAGACCGACTCCAAAAAGCCTCTCCTGGTTTGTTTTTCCCACCTCCGGTGGGACTTCGTGTGGCAACGTCCTCAGCATCTCCTCAGTCGCGCCGTCAAACATTATGATGTTCTGATCATCGAAGAGCCGATCTTCAAGCCTGGCATCACTCCTCATATGGATTTGAGCGACCGGCCGCAGGGAGTCACGATCGCCGTTCCCATGCTGCCTGAAGGGCTCGCGCACGAAGATGTCGTGGCCGAGCAGCATGACCTCATTGAGAAGCTGATCGGGCGTGAAGCCTCGAAGACCCGCGTCTTCTGGTACTACACCCCGATGGCTCTCGCTTTCTCGAGCGATCTTGAGTGCGATCTGTGCATCTATGACAACATGGACGAGCTTTCCCTCTTCCGGGGTGCATCCCAGGAGCTTCTGTCCCTGGAAAACGATCTCTTCAGCCGCGCCGATCTGGTGTTTACCGGCGGCATGAGCCTCTACGAGGCCAAGCGCAACCGGCACCGCAGCGTCCACGCATTCCCGTCCTCCATCGACTTCAATCACTTCTCGAAGGCGCGCGGCGTCAAGCAGGATCCGGCGGACCAGGCGCAGATCCCCTATCCGCGTCTTGGGTTCTTCGGCGTCATCGATGAGCGCCTTGACGTCGACCTCGTGGCTCAGGTTGCCGAACTTCGTCCGGACTGGCAGTTCGTGATGATCGGCCCGGTGGTGAAGATTGATCCGGCAAGCTTGCCGCAGCGGCCCAACCTTCACTGGCTTGGCGGCAAATCCTACGACGAACTTCCGCAATACCTTTCGGGCTGGAACATCGGCGTTATGCCGTTCGCCCTGAACGAGGCGACCAAGTTCATCAGCCCGACGAAGACGCCGGAATTTCTGGCAGCCGGCGTGCCCGTCGTCTCGACGGCCATTACCGATGTGGTCAGGCCTTACGGCGAGAAGGGATTGGTCGAGATCGCCCGCAGCGTCGAGGAATTGGTTGAGAAGGCGGAGCTTATCCTGGCTCGGCCAAGGGAGAGCTGGCTTGCCAAGGTCGACCGCCATCTGGCGGCCGGTTCCTGGGACAAGACATGGGCTTCCATGCACAAGCTCATGCTGGATGTAACCGGCGACACCGTTGCCGATCGTCCCGCTTCGTCCCTGCCTGTTTACGCCACCACGCCTGCGGAGTAATGGAATGTACGATTGGTTGATTGTCGGAGCAGGTTTTGCCGGCAGCGTTCTCGCGGAGCGGCTTGCAAACGAGCGTAACGAGCGTGTGCTCCTCATCGACCGGCGGCCTCATATCGCCGGAAACGCCTATGATTGCTACGATGACGAAGGTTTGCTGATCCACCAGTACGGTCCACACATCTTTCACACCAACTCGAAGCAGATCTTCGATCACCTTTCGCGCTTCACCGAATGGCGCTTCTACGAGCACCGCGTCCTGGCGGAAGTGGACGGCATGCAGGTGCCGATCCCGATCAACCTCGACACGGTGAACAAGCTTTACGGCCTCAACCTCACGTCCGAGCAGCTGCAGGATTGGTTCGCCGAGCGGGCCGAGAAGGTGTCCGAGATCAAGACGTCCGAGGACGTGGTGATCTCGACGGTTGGCCGCGAGCTCTACGAGAAATTCTTCCGCGGCTACACCCGCAAGCAGTGGGGGCTTGATCCGTCCGAACTCGACAAGTCGGTGACGTCCCGCGTCCCGACCCGCACGAACCGCGACGACCGGTACTTCGGCGACGAATTCCAGTTCATGCCGAAGCACGGCTACACGCGCATGTTCGAGAAGATGGTCCGCCATCCGAACATTCACGTCATGACGCAGACCGATTATGAGGACGTAAGACACGTCGTACCGCACCGGCGCGTGATTTATACCGGCCCGATCGACGAATACTTTGACTTCCGCTTCGGGAAACTTCCCTACCGGTCGCTCCGCTTCGAACATGTGACGCTGGACAAGACGTGGCATCAGTCGGTCGCGGTGGTGAACTACCCGCAGACGAACGATTATACCCGCGTGACCGAGTATAAGCATCTGACGGGCCAGGAGCACCAGAAGACCGCTTTGACCTACGAGTACCCGTCGGCTGAAGGCGACCCCTACTATCCCATTCCAAAGCCGGAAAATCAGGAACTGTTCAAGAAGTACGAGCGGTTGGCCCTGACGACGCCGGATGTGTGGTTCGTAGGCCGCCTGGCGACCTATCGCTACTACAACATGGACCAGATCGTCGGGCAGGCCCTTGCCACGTTCCGACGCATCAACGAGTCCCTTCCGGCTCAGGCCGATACTACCGACGTCAAAGTCATGCCGTCAGCGGCAGCGCTTGCGTCATAATCAAGTGTCCCATCGAACAATCTACGCCAAGCATAGTTGTAATAGAACTTTGTATAAGCGTAGGAGATGATTGATGGGGCAATCCTTAGAGCTTTGGGGCGGAATCGAATGTACAGTCGCCCGTATCGGCGATGACTTCCGAAACCAAAGCCTGGAGACCGGGCACGGCGATCGCATTGAGGATCTCGACCGGATCGCTGCCCTCGGTATCCGCACCCTGCGCCATCCGGTGCTCTGGGAGACGGTGTCCCCCGAGAGCCCGGATCGTACGGACTTTTCCTGGCACGACAGCCGTCTGAGGCGCCTGCAGGACCTCGGCATCAGGGCCATTGCGGGCCTTTGCCATCACGGCAGCGGACCGCGTTACACCAACATGCTCGATCCGGCCTGGCCGGAACTGCTGGCGCGCCACGCGGCCCATGTGGCCGAACGGTACCCGCACCTAGACCTCTACACGCCAGTGAACGAGCCGCTCACTACCGCGCGCTTCTCGGGCCTCTATGGCCACTGGTACCCGCACGGCACAACCTACGAAGCCTTCCTCAAGATCCTGGTCAACGAGTGCAAGGCGACCGTGTTTGCCATGCGGGCGATCCGGAAGATCCGCCCGGGCGCTCAGCTGGTCCAGACCGACGACATGGGCAAGACCTTCTCGACGCCCACGCTCGCCTGCCAGGCTGAGCACGAAAACCAGCGTCGATGGCTCTCCTTCGATCTCTTGTGCGGGATGGTCGACCGCAATCACCCCTGGTGGGATATCCTCCTGGAGCACGGGGTCAGCCAAGCTGATCTTGAGCTGTTCCTCGAGGCCGATGCCGCGCCGGACATCATCGGCATCAATCACTATCTCACCAGCGAGCGCTATCTCGACGAACGCATGAGCCGCTATCCCGAACACCATCGGGGTGGCAATGGACGGCACCGATACGCCGACGTGGAGGCGGTTCGTATGCCGCTTCCGGCCGAGGAACTTGGTCCGGCGGCGCGGCTGCGGGAGGTGTGGGAGCGCTACAAGCGGCCCATCGCAGTCACCGAGGCTCACCACGGAAGCACCCGCGACGATCAGCTACGCTGGCTCGCGCAGGTTTGGCAGGGTGCGGAGGCTGTACGACAGGAGGGCGCCGACATTCGCGCCGTGACGGTCTGGTCCCTGTTCGGCGCCGTTGACTGGAACACGCTCCTCACCCAACGCGCCGGCTTCTATGAGCCGGGTCCATTCGACGTCCGGGCTCCCGAGCCTCGACCCACGGCGCTGGCCCATGCGGCCGAGGCGCTTGCCAAGACCGGGACCTTCGACCACCCGGTTCTCGACCGGGCCGGGTGGTGGAAGCGCGACATTCGTTTCTACCGTCCTCCGGCCAGGAAATCGAATGCATGCCGCCTCGTGGGCGCGCCGCGCCAGCTCCTGATCACAGGCGCAACCGGCACCCTAGGCCGCGCCTTCTCGCGCCTGAGCGACTTCCGAGGCCTCGATCATACCCTTGTGTCGCGGGACGACATGAACATCGCAGACCGGGAAAGCGTGAGGGCGGCGCTTGCCTGCAACAGGCCCTGGGCGGTGATCAACACGGCCGGCTATGTGCGCGTGGCTCAGGCCGAAGAGGAGTCCGAGATCTGCTTTCGCGAGAATGCGCTCGGAGCTGAAGTGTTGGCTGAGGCCTGCTCGGAATTGGGCATCCCGCTCGTGACCTTTTCGTCGGATCTCGTCTTCGACGGCGGCCTCGGCCGCGCCTACGGGGAAAGCGACGAGGTCAATCCGACCACCGTCTACGGGGCCAGCAAGGCCGAGGCGGAACAGCGGGTCCTGGCGGCGCACGACAAGGCCTTGGTCATTCGAACCAGCGGGTTCTTCGGTCCATGGGACCGGTACAACTTCGTCTGGTCGGTCCTCAACACCCTGAGCCGAGGGGAGGGGATTGAAGCCAGCGGCGACATCGTATCCCCGACCTATGTGCCCGACCTTGTGCATGCTGCCCTCAATCTCCTCATCGATGGCGGCACTGGCCTCTGGCACATGGCCAATCTCGGTGAGGTGTCGTGGCGCAATTTCGCCGTCATGGTGGCCGAGCGCGCCGGACTCGACGCCAGCGCCATCGTCGAAATCCAGAACGGCGCTGCGCTGAATACCGCCCTGTCCACAGAGCGCGGCATCCTCATGCCGAGCCTTGAGGTCGCGGTCGACCGCTTCTTCCACGACAGCGAGATCGACTGGTCGATGGACGCCATGAGAATGGCAGCCGAGTAATTCGTCTTTTCTCAAGAAAAAGGCCCGGCGGGACAATCCCGCCGGGCCTTTTTCTTTTCGTCGAATAGACCGACCGACTCAGGCCGCCGCTTCGGCAGCCCTGACGGCTTCTTCCAGGCGGGGCGCACGCGCCTCAACGGCAAGCTCCACCAAGGAGTCGAGAAGCAGGGTCGCGGTGGGATCGGCCAAGGGCGCATCCCGGAACAGCCGAAGGGTCGATGCCACCATGCGGCCGCGTCCATAGGAGCGCTCGACGCCCAGAGCCACCGGCTTGTGGATCCAGCCGACCACGAGACCAGCAAACACCCGGGCCTGGAAGTCCAGAAGATTGCAGCCCGAGATCACGTAGTCCGGCAGCACCCGGTCCATGGTCTCGTCGAGGAGGGGACCGGACGGGAAGCGGGCGAAATGGCTCGACCGCCTCAGCCAGCCGAAGGATGAGGCCCAATCACCCGACCACAGCGTGCCGGCGCGCGCCTGGACCCTGACCGCCTGCCAGTGCGGGAAGAACGGATACAGGCTCATGTCGGCTTCGGGCAGCAACAGAAGCTTGGCGCCCTGGCGCACGTGGTCCGCGATGGCTTTGTTGTGCGTGCGGGCCACAACCAGCGTGGATTCCTCGAGCGCACGGGCCAAGGTATAGCCCATGGCCGTGAAGCGCTCCCGAATATCCTCGTCGGGCGACCAGACAAGCTCGCGCGAGCGGGTCGAGCGGGGGCGCGTCGGGTGCACGGCGATGTCGATGTGGTTGTGGGAAACCACGCGGCCGTCCGGGGCACGCAGGTCGAAATTGACCCGGCGCAGGGCCGATTCGTCCAGATCCGGCGCCTGCACCTCCACCCGACCGAGATCGAACACCGTCGGAGCCTCGATGCGCGGCAGGGGCAGGGTCTGCTTGGTGTCGCAGACAGTGATCTCGAGCTGGCAATCCTCAAGGACCGGTCCTGCGCCGTGCGCCACCGAAAGCTGAAGGCTGATCGTCTCGCCCGCCCAGTAGGAGGCGCGCTCCCATCGCGGCACGATCACCGTGTCCGAGTTGACGATGTGGAACAGCTCATGGAACACGCGCGGGTTCCGGCGCATGTCGAGAAGACCGTTCGACTCCCAGTGGCAGTCGTGCAACTCCGTGATGACGTAGCCGGCAAGGCTCGGCTTCTGGCGCATGACCTCGATTTCGTATTTCAAGGCGCGGAACTGCTGCCACTGCGCCGCGATGACGAAGCGGCGCAGGTCGCCGAACACCCGGTCCAGGCTCCAGTCGGAGAACCGGTTCTCGACGCCGTGGGCATACATCACGCCCTCGCCCCAGTCGTGGCCGGTCTCGAACCACCAGGGCTCCTCGCCCTTCTCGTCCCGAAGGTCCTTCGGGTACGGCAGGCCCCAATTGCCGAACTCGGAGCACATGAGCGGCTCGCGTCCGGTGATCACCGCATCGCCATGCGGAGAATAGAGCCAGGACGCCCTGCTGGAGAGTTCGTCGACGAACTGGTCCCATTGCGCCCGGTGGTCCGGATAGGCGGCGTAGAAATGGTAATCCGCGATGTCGGATTCCACGTGGAAGCTGGGGGCCAGCGGCGAGTTGTCGACCACGAGCCGGGTCGGATCGTAGGCCTTGAGCCAGGCGAAGGTTCGCTTGAGCCACTCGCGGTGGTCCGCGTCGTTGACGAGGTCCACGCCCCAGTTCTCGTTGATGATCGTCCAGATGATGATGGACGGATGATTGGCGTCGCGATCGACGATGCCCTTGAGGAGCTTTTCCTTGCGCCCGCGGGAGCGGTCGGTCGCCATGCCGCCGTTGGGAAGCTCGGTCCAGATGAGCATGCCCATCCGGTCGGCAACCTCGTAGTAGCGCGGATCGGCCGCCTTGATGTGGCAGCGCAGGCAGTTGAGGCCGAGTTCCTTGGCCTTGCGGAACTGATCCTCCAGGAACTCCACGGACGGCACGGTGCAGATCGTGTCCGGGTAGTAGTCCTGGTCGAGGGCCGAGCGCAGATAGAGGGGCTCGCCGTTGAGGTAGAACTTGCCGTTCCGGGTCTCGATGGTGCGGAACCCGAAATGATCGGCGATCTCATCCCGGACCTGGCCGTCGCGGATCAGCTCCAGGCGGACGCGATAGAGGTTGGGATGGTCGGTAGACCAGGACTGCACGTCCGGCACCGTGAACTCGAACGGCATGCTGGTGACGCCGACCTGGGTCTCGTGCAGTTCGTCCAGCACCACCTCGCCCGAGGGGTCGCGAACCTCGACGCGGATCTGCGTGGAATCCGTCAGCGGACGCGCGAAGAACACGCCCGACGTGACCCGGCCCGTCTCGCGGTTCGGAACAAGCCGGACACGGTTCATGTGGTCCGGGATGCGGCGCTCGAGATAGACGGGCTGCCAGATGCCGGACAGGGGGCCATACCAGCTCTGCTTGCCGAACGGGATCTCGGCGAATGGCGAATCGGGGAACTCGGCCGGGTTGTCGGTGGGCGAGTCCACGCGCACCTTGATCTCGTTCCGCCCGGGCTTGAGGTAGTGGGTCACGTCGAACGAGAAGGGCAGAAAGCCTCCTTCGTTCGTGCCGACCGGCTCGCCGTTGATGAAGACGCGCGAGTTGTGGAACACCGCGCCAAAACGGATCAAGATGCTGTCGTGCAGCCACTCCTCGGCGATCTCGATCGTCCGCCGATAGATGCCGATGCCCGCGCGCATGCGCAGGTCCGAGAACTGGGCCTGCCAGGGACTAGGCACAACGATGTGGCGAACTTCAGCCGGGCCGGACAGGCGGTCATCCGCCACATGCAAAAATTCCCAGGTCCCGTCCAAGCTGATGCGATTATCCTGCATAACATCTCCTTGAATCAGGGCGTACCCAAGGGCGTCCAAAGCGGCGAAAACATGGCTGAACGGCAGACAGCGCAACGTGGCGCGTGATCTACCGCACACTCGAGCCCATTCAGCTTCGCTTGAAACATCCGCCCCTTAACCCCTGACCATCGTTCTATGGCCCGTTCTCAACAACGGCCATGCGGCATGTTGGATCCCGGACATTCATCGGCAAAACTGATTTCGGCGGCAGTCCCGGCAGGCTGATTGGATCTCGGGCAGGAACCGCCTTTCCCATCTCGCGTTGCCCTCATACGGCCGAGCCTTGGCGGCTCATCTCGCAAAACTATATTACATGAGGCTCATAATGCCAAAACTCATTCCTGACGATCGTTCCCGACAGGGTCCCAAGGGCCGCCCGGTTCTCGGAGTTCTGATCAGCGCCCTCGCACTTCTGGCCGTCATCGGCGCCGGCTTGATGATCTGGATGGGCGCGACCTCCCCGGACAATCCAAGCCAGGAGGCATCCCGCGAGGCCGTGACCGGGTCTCCGTCGGGGTCCTCGAACGCAAACCCGACAAATCGGATATCGCCCGCCAACCCGGCTTATCCGGTGCCGGCCGAGCCCTCGGCGACTGGAACCACGAAGCAGTAACAACACCTTATCTAAGGGAAGCCGGGAACGATGTTGTTCATCGTTCCCGGCTTTTTCTTGCGTTGCGCCGGAGAGGCGGCGACTTTTCGCCTCAATGATTCGCAAGACCGCCCGTTCGAGGGATTGCGACAAGGCGGATTGAATGACGAGTAATGGAATGCGGCGGCTCTTCTGGGCCGCGATGGTTTCGCTAGCCCTTTCGGCAGGTGGTCTGGCTCAGGCGCAGCAGCCCCAGCCCCAACCCTCCAGTCCGGCCCAAACCCAAAACCTGCCCCAGACGCCGGCCGCTCCCGCGCCGGAAGCTCCGGCCGTTTCCGCCGACACCAAGGCGGCGCGCGCCAAGCTCGACGGCTACAAGGCCGATCTCGACCAGAAGGAGCTTGCCCTGCGCGGACGGGCGCAGTCCGACGCGGACCTTCAGGTTCTGCGCCAGCAGATCGAGCCGATCATCGCCAATATCCGCGCGGTCATCGACGAGCAGGCGCCGAAGCTGGAGGCAAGCCGCGAGCGGTTGAACCAACTCGGCCCCAAGCCCAAGGAAGGCCAGCCCGAGGAAAGTCCTGACGTGGCCCGGGATCGGAGCGAGCGGGAAGCCGCCGTCGCGGAGCTCGACGAGACCCAGCGCCTGGGACGCGCCCTCCTGGTTCAGGCGGAGCAGCTCAACACGCAGATCGGCGACCTGCGCAGATCCGGCTTTACCCGCGCGCTCTTCGAGCAGACCGACAGCGTGTTCAGTCCGGGCCTCTGGCTCGCCGTGATACAGGCGATCCCGCGGGAGCTGCGCGCGCAGCAGATCACCTTCACCGACACGCTGGGGCAGGTGCAGCGCAACAGCTCCCTGGGCGTTCTGCTGATCCTCGGCCTCGCGATCGGCGCCGCCGTCGCGCTTTATGCCGGGCGGCGTTCGATCGCGCCTCGCCTGGTCCGGCGAGACCCGGCGATCTCCGACCCTGCCCGTCGCAGCCGCCTCCTGGCGGCGCTGGCGGTTCTGCTGCTCGGCGCGGTGCCGGCGATGGCCGGAAGCTGGATCGTCTGGATCGCATTCGATTCGGCCGACATCTTTCCGCCCCGCCTGGAGCGGGTGGTGGCGGCCCTCCTGCGCGGCCTCGCCTTCATTGCCTTCGTTCGCGCCCTGGCCGACGCGATCCTGGCGCCTGACCGCTCCCCTTGGCGCTTGGTCTCCATCTCGAATGCGTCGGCCACGCGGATCATGAGTTTCTCGATCACCCTGGCGACCGTCATGGTAGTCGGAAAAGTCCTCGACGCATTCAACCAGGCCATTGCGGCGGTCCTGCCGATCACGGTCATGACGCGGGCCCTCTTCGCCCTTGCGTCCGGGTTGATCTTCGCCGAATTGCTGCGCCGGTTCGCCGCCCGGGCGAACCAGGACGAGGCTTGCCTCGGGCCCTACGTGCCGCCCGAGGTGGATATCGGCGGCCCTGTCCGGACCGTGGGCTGGCTCGCTGTCGCCATCGTCGTCGGAAGCGTGATCGGCGGCTATGTGGCGCTTGCCTCCTTCATGGTCGATCAGGTGGTCTGGATCTCGATCCTCATCGCCCTTCTCGTGCTGGCCATCGCGCTGGCGGACGAGTTCATCGGGAACTCCTTGCGTGGGCCGAGCCGCATCGCCACGACGCTTCAGGCCAATACCGGCCTGCGCCGCCGTTCCCTGGAGCAGATCGGCGTTCTGGCGAGCGGCGCAGCGCGCCTTTGCCTCATTATCATGGCGATCCTGCTCGTGCTCGCGCCGTGGGGCATCGAATCCACCGACCTGATGGGGTCCCTGCGGGCCATCTTCTTCGGCTTCAGCGTCGGCGACGTCACCATCTCCATCTCGTCAATCCTGATCGCCGCCGCGTTGTTCGCCGCAGGCTTCACGGTCACGCGGATCATCCAGCGCTGGCTCGACAACACGTTCCTGCCCGCGACCGATCTCGATGCGGGCCTACGCAACTCGATCCGCACGGCGGCCGGCTATGTGGGCATCATCACGGCGGGCATGATTGCCTTCACGTATCTGGGCCTGAGCCTCGAGCGGGTGACCATCGTGGCCGGCGCGCTCTCGGTCGGTATCGGTTTCGGCCTGCAATCCATCGTCAACAACTTCATCTCGGGTCTGATCCTTCTCTGGGAGCGCCCGATCCGCGTGGGCGACCTGGTGGTGGTGGGCGACGGGGAGGGCTATGTGCGCCGGATCAACGTGCGCTCCACCGAGATCCAGACCTTCGACCGGTCGACCCTGATCGTGCCGAACTCCAACCTGATCTCCGGCATTGTGCGCAACCGGGTGCGCAACGACCGGGTCGGGCGCGTGCTCGTGTCCGTTCCGGTCCCGCGCGCCACGGATCCGGATCAGGTTGCGGAAATCATGCGCCGCGCGGCGCTTGCCCACCGGGAGATCATGAGCGAGCCCACGCCAAGGGTCCTGTTCAAGAAAGCGACTGAAAACACCATCGACTTCGATCTGGTGTGCTTCGTGGACGACATCGATTCCGCCGGCCGGGTATCGAGCGATCTCTATTTCGAGATCTTCCGGGAGTTGCGCAAGCTTACCGCGCCGCCCGAGCCGGCCGCCTCGTCCAGCCCCCCGGAGGAGCCCGAGGAAAAAGCCTCCAAGCCGGTGGATGAGGATGAAGGCTTAACCCTTCTCAAGGATAAATCTCCGGCATGAAACGTCTTGCCACCCTCGGCCTCACGGCTATTGCCCTGGCGGCCTGCCAAAGCGCTCCTGCGCCTCGGGCGACCAGCCAGACTCCCAGCTTCTACGTCTCCATGGCGAAGGCCGATGCGGCGGTGGACGCCGCAATGGCCAGGGACATGATCAGCGCCTATCGGGGCAACAAGGGACTGGGGCCCCTGACGCTCGACCCCGCCCTCCAGGCCGCGGCCCAGGCGGAAGCCGACGCCATGGCGTCGGCGGACAAGCCGAGTTCGGCCGATGCCTTCAAGTCCCGCCTGGCCGCCTCCGGCGTCAAGGCGCCCGGGGCCAATCTCTCGGCCGGGTATCATACCCTTGCGGAAGCTTTCTCGGGCTGGCGTGAGAGCGCCCAGCACAACCGGGTTCTCCTCGACCCCCAGGCCAGCCGTATCGGCATCGCCACGGCCTATACGCCGAACTCCAAGTACAAGGTCTATTGGGCGCTTGTGGTGGCGGCCGACCGCTAGACGGCTCTGACCTAGGCCTGGGACAGTCCAGGGATTGTTATCGCGTGTCAAAACGTTAGGTCTAGGGGATATGGTCCCGCGCCCCTGGGCAGAGGATCATGCAACCCTCATCGGGCGTAGGGCTTTCATCCCACCCCGTGACGTTCATTGGTAGACCACGCATGTGGCTGATTCGCCTTTATGTCCGGGTTCTTGGCCAGCTCGGCTCCGATCTTCGCGTCGGGGCTCTGCTGTCCCTTGCCAACGTGGCGCTTGCGGTCTCGGCCTTCGCCGAGCCGATCCTGTTCGGGCGCATCATCGACGTTCTCACCAGGGCTCAGATCCCTGGCACGCCGCCGATTACGTTCGGGGTCCTGACGCCTCTCATCGTCGCCTGGATCGCCTTCGGGTTCTTCTCCATCGGGGCCGGCGCCCTCGTGGCCCTCTACGCCGACCGGCTCTCGCATCGGCGGCGTCTCGCCGTGGTGGCGAACTACTTCGAGCACGTGCTCGAACTGCCGCTGGCATTCCATACCAGCACCCATTCGGGCCGGGTCCTGAAGGTTATGCTCGAGGGCTCGGGCGGCATGTCCTGGCTGTGGCTCGGATTCTTCCGTGAGCACCTGTCGGCCTTGGTGGCCCTGGTGATCCTGCTGCCGCTGACCGTGTTTCTGAACTGGCGGCTTGGGCTTCTCCTCGTGGCGCTCGTCGTCGTCTTCACGGTTCTCACCGCGATCGTGGTGCGCAAGACCGAAAGTCTGCAGGGCTCGGTGGAGCGCTATCACTCCAATCTTGCGGAACACGCCTCCGATGCGCTCGGCAACGTGCCGGTGATCCAGTCCTTCACCCGGGTGGAGGCGGAGACCCGGTCCTTGCGGACCATCATCCATCAGCTGCTCCAGGCCCAGAACCCTGTCCTGTCCTGGTGGGCCATCGCCTCCGTGGCGTCGCGGGCGGCGGCGACCATCACGGTGACTGCGATCTTCCTGACAGGCACGTGGCTTCACCTCAACGGGCTTGCGACCATCGGCGAGATCGTGATGTTCATGAGCATGGCCACCATGCTGATCGGGCGACTGGAGCAGGCGGTCAGCTTCATCAACCAGTTGTTCATGCAGGCCCCGAAACTGCGCGAATTCTTCGAGATCCTCGACACCGCGCCTGCCGTGCACGACAGGCCCCACGCGAAGAACGTGGAACGCTTCGGAGGCGAGGTCGCTTTCGAGGAGGTGAGCTTTTCCTACGACGGCAAGAGGTCTGCCGTGCAGGACGTGACGTTCCACGTCAGGCAGGGCGAGACCGTGGCGCTCGTCGGTTCGACGGGATCCGGCAAATCCACCACCTTGGGTCTCCTGCACCGCGCCTTCGATCCGCAATCCGGCTGCATCCGCATCGATGGCGACGACATACGCGACATCTCCCTGGCGTCCCTGCGCCGCAACATCGGTGTGGTGTTTCAGGAGCCGATGCTCTTTGCGCGGTCGATCCGCGAGAACCTCCAGGTGGGCCGTCCCGAGGCGTCCGATGCCGAGATGATCCAGGCGCTCGAACGGGCGCAGGCGCTCGAATTCATCACCCGCCAATCCGACGGCCTGGATACCATCATCGGCGAGCGGGGGCGCTCCTTGTCGGGCGGCGAACGCCAGCGCCTGTCGATTGCCCGCGCGCTTTTGAAGAACCCGCCGATCCTGATCCTCGATGAGGCGACCAGCGCACTCGACGCCGCCACGGAGCAGAAGCTTCAGCGGGCGCTTGACGAGGTCATGAAGGGCCGCACCACCTTCGTCATCGCCCACCGGCTCGCCACCATCCGCAACGCGGACCGCATCCTGGTCTTCGATCATGGACGCGTCGTCGAGACCGGCACGTTCGACGAACTCGTGGCGAAGGGCGGGCGCTTCGCGGAGCTCGCCAAGGCTCAGTTCATGGCGACCGACGCCAAGCCGTCTGACGCCAAGCCGAAGGCCGCAAGGAGGGTTCCGGCGGGTTCGCCTGTCGAGGCGTAACGGATACGGTGTCAAACCGTCACCTGATATCAATTTCCGAGGAATCACCATGGCGCAGGCGACCAAAGAACTGTCCCTTCCCGGGTGGTCCGGGCGGTTCACCGTTGGACAGCAGAAAGTCAACGACATTCGGCTGCATTATGCGGAGGCCGGCGACGCCGATGCTCCCCTGGTCATCCTCCTGCATGGCTTTCCGGATTTCTGGTGGGGGTGGAGACGACAGATGGGGCCCTTGGCGGAGGCCGGTCTGCGGGTCGTCGCGCCCGACCAGCGAGGCTACAATCTCAGCAGCAAGCCGCCGCGCTTCCAGGCCTACGACCTCGACATCCTGTCATCCGACGTCATCGCGTTGGCCGACGCCTTGGGGAGCCCGAAGGTTCGGCTCGTGGGACATGATTTCGGCGGGCTCGTCGCCTGGTGGGCGGCCACCTGCCATCCGGACCGGGTGGAGCGGCTCGCGGTCATCAACGCGCCGCATCCAGAGGTGGTCTCGCCCTATATGCGCCGCCATCCGACGCAGATGATGCGCAGCCTCTACGCAGGATTCTTCCAGCTTCCCTGGCTGCCGGAAACGGCGCTCTCGGCAGGCAATTTCGCGATGCTGCGGCAGGCGCTCACGGGGAGCAGCCAGGCCGGTGCCTTCACGTCCGCCGATCTGGATCTCTATGAACGCGCATGGGCTGAGCCCGGCGCCCTCAAGGCGATGCTCGACTGGTATCGGGCCTTGCGCGTGAAGGCCCAATTGCGCGATGCGCGCGTGACGGTTCCCACGCTCCTCATCTGGGGCCAGCAGGATCGCTTTCTCGAGACAGGGCTTGCGGAGGAGAGCCTGGCGTTGTGCGACGCCGCCAGGTCCGTGTTCTTCGAGCAGGGGTCCCACTGGGTGCAGCTCGAAGAGGTCGATGCGGTCAATCAGGCTCTGGTCGAGTTCTTGCGGCCGGAGCCTCGTCAGCCTTCCGGGCATGTGCCAGAGGCGTGATCCGGAGCGCCGTGATGCGGTTGCGGGACTTGCGCAGCACCTGGAAGCGGAAGCCATGGAACGTGAAGATCTGGCCTGTGTTCGGAATGGCCTGCGCCTCGTGGATCACAAGGCCCGCGACCGTCGTCGCCTCGGCGTCCGGAAGGTTCCAGTCCATGACCCGGTTGAGATCGCGGATCGGCACGGAGCCGTCCACATTGACCGCGCCGTTGGGTTGAGGCCGCACGCCCTGCACCGAAAGGTCGTGCTCGTCCTTGATGTCGCCGACGATCTCCTCGAGGATGTCCTCGAGGGTCACGAGGCCCATCACCTCGCCGTACTCGTCCACCACGAGGGCGAAGTGCGTCTTCTTGGCCAGGAAGGCCTTGAGCTGGTCTCGGAGCGAGGTCGTGTCGGGCACGAACCAGCTCTCGAGGGCGATGGCTTCCACCCGCAGCTTTCCGGCGTCGCCGCCCACCGCGTCGAGGGCGCGCAGCAAGTCCTTGGCGTGCAGCACGCCGACGATGTTCTCCTGGCTTTCGCGCCAGAGCGGCATACGCGTATAGGGTGAGGAGAGCACCTCGCGGACGATCTCCTCGGACGAGAGATCCGCGTTGATGGTGCGCATCTTGGTGCGGTGGACCATGACCTCCGAGACCGTCAGATCCTCAAGGTCGAGGAGGCCGCCCAGCATGTCGCGCTCCACCTTGGCGACGCCGCCCTCCCGGTGCAGGAGGTTGAGCTGGCCCCGGATCTCCTCCGAGGCCGAGAGGATGGGTACGTTCGTGCCGATGTGAATGCCGAAGGGACGCAGCATGAGCCGCACCAGCCGCTCGATGGCGATGGCGAGCGGTCCGAGAATGCCCACGACCCAGTTCATGGGCCGCGACAGGAACAACGAGACCGTATCGGGCGACGAGATCGCCAGGGTCTTGGGCAGAACCTCGGCGAAGATGATCACCAGGATCGACATAATGATCGTGGCGTAGAGCGCGCCGCCATCGCCGAAGATACCTACGAGTACGCTGGTCGTGAAGGCCGATACGCCGATATTGACGATGTTGTTGCCGATCAGCACCGTGCCGATGAAGCGCTCGCGGATCTGCAACAGCCGGTTCACCAGCCCGGCGCGGGTGTCGCCACCCTTTTCCAGCATCAGCATCCGGGCCTTCGATGCGGCCGTGAAAGCCGTTTCGCCCGCTGAGAAGAACGCCGAGAGAAGAAGACAGAAAACGACGACCAAGCCGGCGAGCCAGAGGTCGACGGAGGGATCCTCAATCATGGCCGTGATGTGCTGTTTTCATCCTGCAGAAAGGCCCGGACGCTGGCGACGGGCACGTCGCGCGCGATAAAGCTCTGCCCGATTCCCCGGACCAGGATGAACGTGAGGGCGCCGCCCTTCACCTTCTTGTCCTGGGCCATGGCGTCGAGGAGTTCGTCGACGGTGCCGCACCCTCCCGGCACCTGGGCGAGGCGCGTGGGCAGTCCGGCTTCGCTCAAGTGAGCCTCGACCCGCTCCGCATCCGCAGGCGGGCAGACGCCCAGCGCCACCGAGAAGCGGAACGCCTGGCACATGCCGATGGCAACGCCCTCACCATGAACCAAACGGGCGGAATCGTAGTAGGTGATGCGCTCGAGGGCATGGCCGAAAGTGTGGCCGAGATTGAGAAGGGCGCGATCCCCGTCTTCCCGCTCGTCCTTGACGACGACGGCGGCCTTGGCCCGGCAGCTCTGCGCAACCGCCTCGTCGCGCTCCGGCCCGCCGTCAAAAACCCCGCGCCAGTTCGCCTCGCACCAAGCGAAGAAGTCCGGGTCGTCGATGAGGCCGTATTTCACCACCTCGGCGTAGCCGGCCCGCATTTCGCGGATGGGCAGCGTGTCCAGAAGGGCCGTGTCGGCCAGGACGAGACTTGGCTGATGAAACGCGCCCACGAGGTTCTTGCCGTGGAGCGAATTGATGCCCGTCTTGCCGCCGACGGAGGAATCCACCTGGGACAGCAGGGTGGTCGGCACCTGCACGAGGCGCACGCCCCGGCGCACCACGGCCGCCGCGAAGCCCGCGAGATCGCCCATGACGCCGCCGCCGAGCGCCACCACAAGATCGCCCCGCTCGACCTTGGCTTCCAGCACCGCGTCGCAAACGCGCTCCAAGGACGCATAGGACTTGGTGGCCTCGCCGGGCGGCAGGGTGATGATGGAGACGCGCAGGCCGTGCTGCTGCAGCGAGGCCGCGAGGGCTTCGGCGTAAAGCGGCCCCACGTGACCATCCGTCACGATGGCGGCGGTGCGGGCTTCCAGGGCCGCGATGCGGCTGCCGGCTTCTCCGAGCAAGCCTCGGCCCACCAGGATCTCATAAGCCCTGTCGCCGAGGGGAACCGGGACCGTGGTGATGGATGCAGGCCGCATCCTGGCCGCTGCGCCGCTCAATGGCGTGAACCTCCGTTTTGCTCCAGCCACTCCGCCACGGCCTTCATGACGTCGATCACGACGCGGTCGTGGGGAGCCTCGTGCGAATCGACTGTCAGATTGGCCAAGGCGTAGACCGGGTGGCGTATGGCCATGAGCTGGCGCATGGTGCCCTCCGGATCCGGGTTCTGGAGGAGCGGGCGGGTGGCCCGCTTGCGCACACGGCGCATGAGCACGTCGAGATCCGCCCGCAGCCACACCGAGACTCCGTTCTCGGCAATCCGGGCGCGAGTTTCCTCGTTCATATAGGCGCCGCCCCCGGTGGCCAGCACCATCGGCCCTTCCTGCAGAAGACGGCCGATGACCCGGCGCTCGCCATCCCGGAAATAAGCTTCGCCGTGAATGGAAAAGATATCGGGAATCGACATTCCGGCGGCCGCCTCGATTTCATGGTCGGCGTCGCGAAAAGGAAGGCCAAGCTTCTGGGCAAGCCTGCGGCCGACGGTGCTTTTTCCAGCGCCCATGAGGCCGACGAGCACGATCGATCGCGCGCCGAGCTGGCGGGTGATTGAGGGGCCGCCATGGCTTCCGATGTCCTGCCCGCCCTCGTCCACGAGCGAATTGAGGCGGCTGATAGTGTTCATGCCCTTGTCCTAGCACGGGGCCGGGGGTCTGTCACAAGGGCGTTATTGGGCGAAGGGGACGCGACCTTGCGCTTGGTCAGGGCTTGCCATTGCGGCCCATGCGTGGTTCTAGCGGGGTAACGCTTCAAGAGGCTCCCGTGCCGACTTTACTTCGATTTCTCTTTGTCGTCGCCATCCTGGCCGGTCTGGGCTTTGCGGCCATGTTCGCGCTCGCGACCTTTGTCGAACCCGACTCCCGGGAGATCACGGTGCCGATCCCGCATAACCGCCTGCCCGCGTCTTCATGAGCGGCGCGCGCCACGCCAGCCTGTTCCTGGACATGCTCGCAGCCGAGCGCGGCGCTTCGAAGAACACCCTCGACGCCTACCGGCGCGACCTCGACGATTATCTCGCCTATCTCCGGGAGGCCGGATCGGAACCGGACAAGGCCGCCGCCGCCACGGTGCGCGGATTCATGGCGAGCCTCGAGGAGCGCGGCCTGAAGGCCACCTCCGCCTCCCGGCGGCTTTCGGCCGTGCGCCAGTTCCATAAATTTCTCTACGTAGAAGGCTACGCCGCCGCCGATCCGACGGCTGCCGTTTCGGCCCCGAAGCGGGGGCGCTCCCTGCCTAAGGTGCTGTCGGTGGAGCAGGTCGACCGCCTGCTCCAAGTCGCTCACGAGGAAGCCGGGCGCGAGACCGCGTCACCGGCCGAACGCCTGCGCGCGGCTCGCATGGCCTGCCTGCTCGAACTCCTCTACGCCACGGGCCTGCGTGTCTCGGAGCTGATCTCGCTCCCGCGCAGCGCCGCCAAAACCCGGGAGCGCTTCCTCGTGGTGCGCGGCAAAGGCGCGAAGGAACGCCTCGTTCCCCTAACGGAAGCGGCTCGCGAGGCGGCGCGCACCTATTTGGCGCTCCTGGAGGAACGCAATAAGACCGCCGGGTCGTGGCTGTTTCCCGCCGACAGCGAAAGCGGCCATCTGACCCGCCAGGCCTTTGCCCGCGACCTGAAGACGGTTGCGGCCGCCGCAGGCCTTCGCACCGACAAGATCAGCCCGCACGTCCTGCGCCACGCCTTTGCGAGCCACCTGCTCCAGAACGGAGCGGATCTGCGGGTCGTGCAGGAGCTGCTCGGGCATTCGGATATTTCGACCACCCAGATTTATACCCATGTGCTGGATGAGCGCCTGAAGAGCATGGTGCGGGACCTGCATCCCTTGTCAGGCAGCGACGGCTGACGGCGCGTCCATTTCGGCTGTTCTCGCGCGTTTCAGCCAGGATGCAGACTAACCTATGTAAATCGATGAATTTATATTCCTGTTTCTCAATAGAAACGTTCTAAAATACGTATTTGTCGAACTCCTTTAGCAACAAGCACCACCGGCATGCGTTGTCCGAGTCCATGGCTACGCAACGGTGGAGATACATGATGGCTGATCGATCCGGCACCTCGAATCGGGGCTTTGCCTCGATGGACAAAGAGCGGCAATTGGAGATCGCCCGTAAGGGCGGACAGAGCGTGGCCCCTGAAGATCGCTCCTTCTCGAAAAATCGCGATCTCGCCAGCGCGGCCGGCCGTAAGGGCGGGCAACATTCCCGGGGCGGCAACCGCTAGCAGCGTCCCGGTCTGAACGCAAAAGAGCTGCCGATCCAGCAGCTCTTTTCTTTCTGTCTTGAAATGCCAAAAGGCCGGTGGCGGCTTAGCGGCCCTGCTTCTTGAGCCACGCTTGCATCTCGGCGATTTCACGTTCCTGCTCGCGGATCACGTCGGTGGCCCATTTGCGGATTTGCTCGTCCTTGACATGCTGCAGGGCCACCTTGGCCATGTCGATGGCACCCTGGTGGTGGGGGATCATGCCGCGCACAAAATCGACATCCGCGTCGTTCGAGAATTCGATTTCCATGTCCCGGTGCATCTTCGCATTGGCTTCGCGATAGCCCTTTGTGGCGGGCGTTTCCGCAGCGGTTGCGGCGGATGGCCGGGCGTGGCCCGAATGGCCGCCGTGATGCGTTCCTTGCGCAAGCGCAAGAGCCGGGATGGAGGCCATTGCAAGGGCAAGAACAAGAGGATGAAGTCTCATCGGCATTCTCCTTGGGTTCGGTTCTGGGCGTTGAACGAGGATGTTAGGTGGTGGCCTCGGACGAGCCCGACGTGACCGTGATCTCGCGAACCGCGAGATCGGTCTCGATCCTGGCCGTGCCGTCGATGGCCTAGATGGCACAGGTGACGGCGCCGACGCAGCCGCTGCATGTCATGCCCGGAATGTGGAAGTGAAACATGGTCGAGATCCTTAGGCTTCCTGAGGTCTCACGATGTTTGGGGCTTCCCATGATGGTAAGGTCAAGGGCTTCGTGCAGCCCTAGCGCATCGTGCTGAACTGGAGGTCCACGTTGGCGAAAAGTGGCTCCGGTTTTTCGCTCGGTCCGATGCTCTAGCGCCGCTTGAGCAAAAACACTCCCTGCTCGCCGAGCAGGTTCCAGGCCCACCAGGGCAGGGTCACGCGGATCGGGCGTCCGCTGGCGTCGAGGGCCACCGCCTTTTCCATCTGCGCGCCCACCTCCCGGCACAGCTCCACGAAGTCGCGGATGGTGCAGAAATGGATGTTGGGCGTGTCGTACCAGGAATAGGGCATGTTCTTGGTCACGGGCATCCGGCCCCGGAGGACCACGTCGAGGCGAACGCTCCAGTGGCCGAAATTCGGGAACGACACGATGGCCCGGCGACCGATGCGCAGGAGGTGTTCCAGAACCACCTTCGGCTGCTTGGTCGCCTGGATGGTCTGGGTGAGGATGACGTAGTCGAAGGCGTCATCCGGATAATCGGCCAAGTCGGTGTCGGCATCGCCCTGGATCACAGGCAGCCCCTTGGCCAGGCAGGCATTCACCCCGTCGCGGGACAGCTCGATGCCCCGCCCATCGACGCCCTTGCGATCCCGCAGGAGGGCCAGGAGCGAACCGTCGCCGCAGCCGATGTCGAGCACCCGGGAGCCGGGCTCGACCATGTCGGCCACCAGGAGAAAATCGAGGCGGTGTCCCGCAACGTCCTCGATAGGGGGCAGAACGCGGGAGGACGTCATGCGATTCCCCGCGCCCGCGCGGCAGCATCGATAAAGCCCTGGGCGGCTGCGAACATTTCAGGCTCGTCGAGCAGAAAGGCGTCGTGGCCCTTGTCGCTCTCCACCTCCACGAAGCCCACGGAGGCGGCCGCTGCGTTCAACGCATGCACGATGGCGCGCGAGTCCGAGGTGGGAAACAGCCAGTCCGACGTGAAGGAGATCACGCAGAAGCGGGTTTTCGATCCCCTGAATGCCTTGGCGAGGCTGCCTCCGTGCTCCGCTGCGAGATCGAAGTAATCCATCGCGCGCGTCACGTAGAGATACGAATTGGCGTCGAAGCGCTCCACGAAGGACAAGCCCTGATAGCGCAGGTAGCTCTCGATCTGAAAATCCGCATCGAACGAAAAAGTCGGTGCGCTGCGGTCCTGGTAGTTGCGGCCGAACTTCCGGTGCAGGGCGATCTCCGACAGGTAGGTGATATGTGCGCCCATGCGGGCGACCGCCAGGCCTTTGGAGGGCCGCGTCCCCTCAACCAGGTAACGGCCGCCGCGCCAGTCGGGATCGGCCATGACGGCTTGGCGTCCCACTTCGTGGAACGCGATGTTCTGGGCCGAGTGGCGCGCCGCCGCCGCGATGGGAAGCGCCGCGAAAACCCGGTCCGGGTAGCTCACGGCCCATTGCAGCACCTGCATGCCGCCCATGGAGCCGCCGATGACGCAGAACAGGCTCTCGATGCCGAGCCTGTCGATCAGGGCCGCCTGGGCCCGCACCATGTCGCGGATCGTCACGACGGGAAAATCGACCGCATAGGGCTGGCCTGTCGCCGGATTGGTCGAGGCCGGGCCCGTCGTTCCCATGCAGCCGCCGATCACGTTGGCGCAGATCACGAAGAAGCGGTTCGTGTCGACGGGCTTGCCGGGCCCCACCATGGTGCTCCACCAGCCGGGCTTGCCGGTCAGGGGGCTGACATTCGCCACGTGCTGGTCGCCCGTGAGCGCATGGCAGATCAGAACCGCGTTCGACTTGTCCGCATTGAGCTTGCCATAGGTCTGGTAGCCGATCTGCCAGGGGCCGATCGAGCCGCCGGAATCCATCAGCAACGGCTCGCTCGCGCCGAAGCGCGCCACAAGGCTCGACGGATCGTCGACCTGGTTTCGCGGTTCGGGGGGCAGGGTTGCGCTGGACATGGTCATGCGTTCGATCTTTCGAACACCGGTAGTTCGGACCGGTCATGCCGTCAACGCGCTAAAAGCCCGGCGGGGGCTGGATAGGACTTGGCAGGGCCGCGGGAGACTGCGAAAGAGAAGCGCCTTTTGACCAGGATCACCACTCATGTCCTCCGACGCGCCCGTTCCCTCCCTTGCCGATCTGCGCCAGGAGATCGACCGGATCGACGAGACGATGCACCGGCTCCTGATGGAGCGCGGTAAGATCATCGACCGCCTCATCGCCGTGAAGAAGACCTCCGAATCCGGCTCCGCCTTCAGGCCGGGCCGAGAGGCTTCCATGATGCGCGCTCTTGCCGAGCGTCACGAGGGGCTGCTTCCGCTCGACACGGCCGAGGGTATCTGGCGGGTGATCATCGCGACCTTCACGTATGTGCAGGCCCCTTACTCAGTTCATGCGGATGTTTCGGCAGGCGACGCGCCCGTGCGCGATTCGGCCCGGTTCCACTTCGGTTTCACGGTCCCGTATGTGACCCATCCGAGCGCCGCGGCGGTGATCGAGGCGGTCGCGACCTCGCGAGGGGATCTCGGCATCTTCCGGATGGACCAGGGCGCGACGAGCGGCGCGTGGTGGCGGAGTCTGGCAGGGCCGGACCGTCCCAAGATCATCGCGCGCCTGCCCTTCATCGAGCGGCCGGACCACCCCGCCGGCACCCCGGTCTTCGTCATCTCGAAACCCCTGGCCGATGCGTCCCTGCGCGACGTGGTGCTCTATGCGGCGCAGTTCGAGCGCTGGCACAAGGGCGCCAACGAGGCGCTCGCGGATCTCGGCGGCGAGGTGGTGGCGAGCGCCGCCGACGCCAACGGCCTGTCGGAACTCATCGCCGTGCCGGGGACGCTTCAGCCCTCGGATCTCCAGAACGCGCTCACCAAGGCCGGCGCAAGCCTGTCGCAGCTCGTCGAAGTGGGCAGCCACGCCGAACGTTTCCGCGTGAAATGAGCCTCAGCCTGCGCTAGAGCATCCGCCGAACCGATTGATTGCAGGAACCTGATCCATGGCCGCCCGTCCCGAACCCCGCCCCGGCGTAATGCAGATCGAGGCCTATGTGCCCGGCAAGAGCAGCGCCGGCGCCGGGGTGACGAAGATCCACAAGCTCTCGTCCAACGAAACCCCGCTCGGGCCTTCGCCGAAGGCCCTCGAGGCCGTGCGGTCGGCCGGCTATCTTGAGCTCTATCCGGACGGTTCCGCGACCAAGCTGCGGGAGGCCATCGGGGCGAAATACGGCCTCGACCCGGCCCGCATCATCTGCGGCTCGGGCTCGGACGAGCTTCTGAGCCTGATCACGAACGCCTATGTGGGGCCCGGCGACGAGGGCATATTCGCGGAACACGGGTTCCTGGTCTATCGCATCGCCATTCTGGCCGCCGGCGGCGTGCCGGTCGTGGCGCCCGAGAAGGACTACCACGCGGACGTGGACGCGATTCTCGCCAAGGTGACGCCGAAGACAAAGATCGTCTTCCTGGCCAATCCCAACAACCCGACCGGCACCTATCTGCCCTTCAACGAGGTGAAGCGCCTGCATGCGGGCCTTCCAGCCCATGTGGTGCTGGTCCTCGACGCGGCCTATGCGGAATACGTGCGCCGCAACGATTATGAATCGGGACTCGAACTCGTCGCCACGTCCGAGAACGTGGTGATGACCCGCACCTTCTCGAAGATCTACGGCCTCGCGAACTTGCGCCTCGGCTGGATGGTGGCGCCCGCCCACATCATCGATGCGGTCAACCGCATCCGTGGACCGTTCAACATCAACGGCCCGGCCATGGCGGCCGGCATCGCGGCGATCCAGGACGACGCCCATGTGAGCAACGCGATCGCCCATAACGAGCAATGGGTGGCCTGGCTCACCAAGGAGATCGAGGCGCTCGGGCTCAAGGTGACGCCGAGCGTGGGCAATTTCCTGCTGATCCATTTTCCGAAAGACGCGGGCAAGACCGCCAAGGAGGCGGATGCGTTCCTGTCCGGCCGCGGCCTGATCCTTCGCCGGATCGACGCCTATGGCCTGCCCCACGCCCTGCGCCTGACGGTCGGCGACGAGGAGGCGAACCGGCTCGTCGTCGAGACCCTGCGCAACTTCCTGAGCAGGACGAAGACCGATGCCTGAGCGTCTGGGTCTCCCCCGCGAAACGCCGCTCTTCGAGCGCGTCGCCCTGATCGGCCTCGGGTTGATCGGCTCCTCGATCGCCCGCGCGGCGAGGCACCTCAACCTCGCCCGCACCATCGTGGCCATTGATCGCGACGAGGCAACCGTTGCCCGTGTGCGCGAGCTGAAGATCGCCGATGAAGCCACGTCCGATGCGGCGGCCGGCGTCAAAGGGGCGGATTTCGTCATCCTGTGCGTGCCGGTGGGCGCATGCGGATCCGTGGCGGAGGCCATCGGGGCCAATCTGGCTCCGGGCTGCATCGTGTCGGACGTGGGATCGGTCAAAGGCTCCGTGGTGGCTCAGGTTCAGCCGCACCTGCCCGAGGGCGTGCATTTCGTGCCCGCTCACCCAGTGGCCGGAACGGAGCATTCCGGCCCTGATGCGGGGTTCTCCACCCTGTTCTTCAATCGCTGGTGCATCCTCACGCCGCCCGAGGGCGCCGATGAGCAGGCCGTCGAGCGGGTGCGCGCCTTCTGGTCGGCCATGGGCTCGAACGTGGAGGTCATGACGGCGCAGCACCACGACCTCGTGCTCGCCATCACCAGCCACGTGCCGCACCTGATCGCCTACAACATCGTCGGCACGGCGGCCGATCTGGAGACGGTCACGCAGTCCGAAGTGATCAAGTTCTCAGCCGGCGGCTTTCGCGATTTCACCCGCATCGCGGCCTCCGATCCGACCATGTGGCGCGACGTCTTCCTCCACAACAAGGAGGCGGTGCTCGAGATGCTGGGCCGCCTCAACGAGGATATCGCTCTGCTCGCTCGCGCCATCCGGTGGGGCGAGGGCGACAAGCTCTTCGACCTGTTCACCCGCACCCGCGCGATCCGCCGCGGCATCATCTCGGAAGGCCAGGAAACGGCGGAGCCGGATTTCGGCCGCCGCCGCCAGGGTCAGTAAACCGGCCGAAGCTCGAAATTGGGAATGACGAACGGGCCCAGCGCGAGCCGTCCGTTGTCGAGGCGAACGGGCGGCAGGGGCGACAGCGCCGGCTTGGCGCCCGGCTGAGTGCTGGGCGCGCCGCCCTGGCCGAGGAGGGCGCCCCCCAGCAGCGCACCGTTGCGGCGGCCCATGACGTTGCCCAACAGGCCATCGAGGCCAGCGGCCGCGATGTTCAGCTGACCGGCTGGCCGATGCATCTCATCGAGACGCACATCGCCCTTGGCTTCGACCCTGCGGGAGCCCTTGGCCAGTGACAGCATCAGGATGTCGAGCTTGCCGCCCGCCGCGCGCCACCGCTCCAGCTCCTGGGCGACTGGCCGTCCGCGAAAGCCTTCGGCCTGCGTGACCGTGAAGTCCGAATCGAGATCCGTCGCCTCGTTGCCGCCGACCAGGCTGTCCAGGACAGGGATCCGCGCCTGTTTCACCGCCAGGGCCGCGTCGTAGGCTTTCTCCGGGCCTCGCGAGGGGTTCGGCCTGACATGAAGCTCGAGATGCTGGCCGGTGCTCGCAAACTCTCCTAGGGCGAGACCCTTCACCGTGACGTTCGGCGCTTCCGCCACCAGGGAAAGACGCTGCAAACCGTTGGGCGAAGCGTGGACGCTGGTTTGCAGGAGATCCCATTTGCCCTGCACCGTGACCGCGCCGTCGGTCACGGTCAACGGACCGTCGATCTCGGTGATGATGAAGCGCGGCTGGTACACCTGCGCAACGGACTCGACCCGCCCGAACGAGGCGGTGACCGCACCTTGCTTCAGATCGAGAGAGCCGCAGATGATCTCGATCCGGAACGGATAGCCGCCGATCTGCCGGTCCTGGCAGGTCCATTGCCGACCCGCCCGGGCCTCCGCCGCGAGCCAGCCGTCAAGGGCTTCCGCAGCCCGGCCTCGGATCACGAACCAGGCGACGCTCCACGCCACGGCGACCAGGAGCAAAAGGACGAAGGGCGTATAAAGCCAGAAACGGCTGTAGCGTGCAGTCCCGGCGCTTGCGGCCTCATCCATTCGGTTTTTCTCCTGTTGTGTCGCGCCTTGGTAACTGGTAGCGGCGGAAGCAGGCAAGGTTCGAGCGTGCGTGCAGGATGGAAGACTCCGCCGATGATCTGTGGGTGTTCGGCTACGGGTCGCTGATGTGGCGGCCGGGCTTCCCTTATGTAGAGCGGCGTCTCGCGCATCTCTATGGCTATCACCGCTCCCTTTGCGTTCTGTCCCACGTCCATCGCGGAACGCCGGAGAATCCGGGTCTCGTGCTCGGTCTTGATCGGGGCGGGCGCTGCCACGGCGTCGCCTTCCGGGTGGCCGCCGACGAGGCCGGGGCGACCATGCACTACCTGCGCGAACGCGAGCAGGTTACCGCAGTCTATCTCGAGCGCCATGTCAATGTGCGCCTCGACGACGAGCGCGCCGTGACGGCGGTGACCTATGTGGCCGACCGGAAGCATGGCCAATATGCTGGGAAGCTGCGGTTCGACGAAGTTCTGCGGCTCGTGCGCCAGGGGCAGGGAGTCTCGGGCCGCAATCCCGATTATGTCCGGTCGACCCACGAGCACCTGCTCACCATGGGCATCGTCGATCCGTTGCTGGAGCGGATCATGCAATCCCTCGATGGGAAAGGCGGGATTCAGGAGGCCTGAGGCTCGTCGACCCGCAGATCGTCCACGATCGCGCGGCGCTGGACGTCGCTCTCGGCCAGACGATGGACGTGCATCTCGTTGGCGCCGAGTTCCCGCACCCGGGTCATCCACCGGGCTCGCGCCTGCTGGCTCGGATGGGAACCGGCGGTCGCCACATCGAGCACATGGGCGATGCCGTCTTCGTCCCGCTTCACCGCCAGGATCACCGCATCGGTCACATCCAGGACCTCGGCCTCCACCAGCGGGTGAACGCCGACGATGTAGCGACGGCCCGAGCGGCCGCGCCAGGAACTCAAGGTGTTCGACGAACGCAGGCCCGCTGTGGCCCGTAGTCTTTCCTCACGCACGTCAGCCCTCCGCGTTCGATCGTTGCGGAGATCCCGCATCGCCATGGACCACGATATGTTTCGTTTGTTCGCCATTTGTTCTTAATGTAAGAACTGGTGAATGAAACGTCAAGGAAGTCTCAATCCGTTGTGATCTCAGGCGTTGGAAAAATTCGTCGCCGGCCGGGTCGGATCAAGGCCAAGTTCGCGTCGCCCTTCGGCCACGAGCCGATCGGACGAGGTTTCGATCTGCTCCTGCATCGTCTTGAAGAACTGGTCCCGCGGCAGACCGGCCGGAATGGGGTCCATGATTTCGACCACGATGGTTCCCGGGCGACGGATGAACTGGCGGCGCGGCCAGTAGAGGCCGGAATTCAACCCGATCGGAAGGCAGGGAACGCCAAGGTTCTGATAGAGATGAGCGATGCCGAACTTGTAGGCCGGAGGGGCGCCGGCCGGGCGGCGGGTTCCTTCCGGAAAGATCAGAATCTGACGTCCCTTGGCGGCGGCTTCCTTGGCCCGGGCGGTCATCTGAATGAGCGCCTGGGATCCGGCCTTGCGGTTGACCGGAACCGCGCCGCCTTTCCAGGTGTACCAGCCGAAGAAGGGGATCCACATCAACTCCCGCTTCAGAATGAAGGCCGGCGCGTCGAAGAGCGTCAGCAGCGCGAAGGTCTCCCAAATCGATTGGTGCTTCGACCCGATCAGCAGGCCGCCCGATGGGATTTTCTCCCGACCGCGCACCTCGATCTTGGTCCCAGTCAGAACCCGCAGGAGCCAGAGAGACGTATGGCCCCACAACGACGCAAGGCGCATGAAGTGCCGCTGCGGCACCAGCAAGGCCGGGAGCAGCACGATCAGCCAAAAGGCAAGGTTCAGATAGAAGGCGACGTTGAAGAGCAGGGAACGGAAAATGAGCATGATACCGGCGAAAAAGGAAAAGCGGGGCGGCATCCGCCTCGCGGACGGCCACCTTAAAGCATTTTCAGGCGAAGGGGAGGGGCGATCAGACTAATACCACGAGGGCTCGGCGGCCACATGCTGGATCGGCTTGCTCATGATCTTCACCACCGCCGAACGCTCGGGATCATCCTCGAAGCGGGTGCGGAGCCAGACGGCCAGGAACTTCACGTATTCGGTGGCCAGAACCCGGGCCGCCGACACGTCATGCCACCAGGCGTGCGGATCGATGGTGGCGGCCACCGGATAGGGAATTTTCTGGAGGTTCGGCAGCACGTGGTCGAGTTCGACCAGGGTCCTGGGCATGTGATAGTTGGACGTGACCACAATCAGGGCGTCGAAGCCATGCCGCTCGGCCCAGCGCCGGGTCTCGATGGCGTTGCCGATGGTGTTGCGCGCCCGGTAGTCCAGGTCCACGCAGCAATCGAAGAGACGCCGCTGGCCCGGATTGAGCCGCGAAATCTCCTCCCGGCTGGTCTTCTCGTTGACGCCGGAGATCAGGAGCCGCTTGGCGTAGCCCTGCGCCAGAAGATCGATGGCGTCGCCGATGCGGTGCGCGCCGCCTGTAAGCGCGACGATCCCGTCGGCCCGGGTCTCAGGCTTCTGCTCGAAACGGTCCATGGAATAGACAAAGAGGAGAAACCCCAGAAACCCCACGATTGCGCAGGCGGAGGCTGCAAAAAAGGTCAGGCTCAAGACACGTCGCAGCAACGACCGCCTCCCGGCATGCGAGGGCGATCCCGACATGGTCCAGCCCCAGCCCAGGGCTTCCGTCGTATCCATGGCGCTCAGCGTCGCCAAACTCTGCGTTCGCGAGTTCATCTCGGCTGAGGATAATGCAGATTGCGGCAATGGAGAGGCAGCCTCTTTATCCACCGGTAACCATCACCATCAACCATTACCGTTAAGAAATCGTCTCACGGTCAGCCGCGACACGATGCCCGTGATGATCGCCACCACGAGAGCGATGAGCACCACCACCGCATAGCCGCGCCAGCTCATGCTGAAGGAGCCGAAGAGCGCTTCGATCTGGTCGCCCGCAGGGCTGGCGCGCCAAGACCGGGTGACGAGCCCCAGGATGATCGTCAGCACCAGGGCCGCGCCTGCGCCTGCGGCGCTCCCCCGGAGACCGAGCTTGAAGAAGCGGCGCTGGAATTCGCGCGCGATGAAATCGTCGTTGGCACCCACGAAATGGAGGATGTCCACCACCTCCTTGTTGCCCGCCATCGCGCCGCGGGTCGCGAACGTCACCGCAAGCCCGGCCGCCATGAGAACGAGAGCCACAAGGGCGGCCCCGATCCCGATGATCGTGTTGGCCATGGTCGACAGACGGGACACCCACAGGGCGTGATCGTCCAGGCTCGCCCCCGGCACCTGCTCGCGCAGGGTCTGCCGCAGGCCCGTGAAGTCGGGCTTGGCCCCGCCCTGCAACTTGAGCACGATGAGGCGCGGGACCGGCAGGTCGTTGAAATCGAGGCCTGTGCCAAGCCACGGCTCGAGGAGACGCTCGGATTCCGCCTTGGAAAAGGCCTGCGCCTGCTCGACACCGGGCGCCCGGCGGGCAAGCGACACGGCGCGTTCCACATCGGCCTCGATGTTCCTCTGGGCATTGGGACGCACCTGGATCGTGACCTCGCGGGCGATGTCGGAGCGCCATTGCGCGGAACTGGTGGCAACCAACTCGGCGCCGCCCGCGCACAGGGCCGCCAGGAAGGTCAAAATCGCGATGACGGCCGCGAGCGCTCGGCCGCCGGCGGAATCCACCGGCACCAGCGGCGCGTTGCGCCGAAGGGACGCGGGCAGAGGGCGCTGACGCTCCTCGGGCTTGGCGGGCTTCGGCTGGCGCGGCGGCTGCGAGGACGCGTTCATCCGGCTCACTCGTCGATATGCAGTCTGCCGTCGCCGAGCACGAGGCGGCGGACACCGAGCTGATCCATCAGACTGAAATCGTGGGTGGCGATGACGACCGAGGTTCCAAGCCGGTTGAGTTCGATGAAAAGACGCAGGAGCCGGCGCG
Organism: Microvirga aerophila; assembly: GCF_003332305.1. Classification (GTDB taxonomy): domain Bacteria; phylum Pseudomonadota; class Alphaproteobacteria; order Rhizobiales; family Beijerinckiaceae; genus Microvirga; species Microvirga aerophila. Next base: position 179,619 of record NZ_QOIO01000003.1, read on the forward strand.
CCAGCGACGGGTCCACGTTGCCGGTGGGCTCGTCCGCCAGGAGCAGGTCCGGCCGGACGATGAGCGCGCGGGCAATCGCCGCGCGCTGCTTCTCACCGCCGGACAGGACCGGGGGCAGCATGTGCATGCGGTCGCCCAATCCCACCCAGCGCAGGAGTTCGACTACCTCGTTCCGGTAGCTGGCCTCCTCCTTGCCCTGCACCCGCAAGGGGAGCGCCACGTTCTCATAGGTGGTCAGGTGGTCGAGGAGCCGGAAATCCTGGAAAACGACGCCCATCCGCCGGCGCAGGTCGGTCAGGTCGTCCTTGGAGATCCGGGACACGTCCTCGCCGAACAGGGAGATCAGGCCGCGGGTCGGCTTGACGGACAAGAGGATCAGGCGCAGCAGCGTGGTCTTGCCGGCGCCCGAGGGGCCGGTCAGAAACTGGAACGAGTGAGGCTCGATGGAGAAGGTCAGGTCGCGCAGGACCTCGGGCCCCATGCCGTAGCGCACGCCCACATTCTCGAAATGCACGGCCGGAGCCAAGCCTTCCTCGTACTCGGTGTCGTAAAACGCCTTCACGCGCTCCTGAACCATCCTTTTGGGGGTGAAAGTTAAGGCGGACTGACGTTCGCCCAGGTCCGATTCGCCTCAGCTTATGGCCTCTTATGCCCGGCGTGCCAACAAGCTGCCGATCAAAGACGCCAAGACAGGCACAAATCAAAGACGCCAAGACAGGCACAAAGCCTAACGCGATGCTATCGAAACTTCGTTAAGGGATGAACCTCCCAAACGTCGTCCTGGCAAACTTTGAGCAGAGGCGTTAAGTCCGTTTGACTTCCCGACCACGCCATGGTCGTGAAGAGGAACCCTTCCGGCGGCCGGAAATGCAAAGCCGCGCATCACTTTCTCGAACGGACCGACGATGACTGGTACGCCCCGCATACGCGTTCTCTACGACGAGCAAATCATTGCCAAGCGCATCGAGGAGCTGGCCCAGGAGATCGTGCGCTCGAAGCCCGAGAACCTGCTCGTCGTCGCCGTGCTGAAGGGCAGCTTCATGTTCGCGGCCGATCTCATCAGGGCCCTGCATCGGGTGGGCCTCGAGCCCCAGGTCGAGTTCGTGCATCTGTCGAGCTACCGGGACGGAACGGTCTCGTCCGGCCAGGTGGCGATCCTGCGCGACGTGGAAAGCGACGTGCGCGGCCGCGATGTCCTCCTCGTGGACGACATTCTGGAATCCGGCCGCACGGTCACGTTCGCCAAGGACCTGCTGATGGCGCGCGGCGCAAAGCGGGTTTCGACCGCCGTTCTGCTGGAAAAGCCCGGCAAGCGGGCCGTGAACATCGACGCCGATTTCGTGGGCTTCACCTGCCCGGACCTGTTCGTGGTCGGCTACGGCATGGACGTGGCCCATTCCTACCGCCAGCTGCCCTTCGTGGGCGTGGTCGATCACGCCAACCAATCGCCCGATCTCTTCGACAAGAAATAACGGCTGTTTCTGTTTATCCGTTGAGATGCCAGATCGCCCCATTCAGGGCGGTCGCATAGCCGACCCAGGCGAGATACGGCCAGAGCAGCAGGGCAGCAAAACGGTCGAGAGGCCAGAAGGCCTTGATCGTCGCCAGGATCGCGACGATCAGGGCCGCGATGACCACGAGGCCCGCCAATGGACTGTGCGCGCCGAAGAACGCGAACGACCAGAGAGAATTGAGCGCGAGCTGCACGAAAAACGCCGTTACGGCGGCGGCGCGGCCGGGCTGCTCCTTGGGAAGCGACAGGATGCGCCAGATCGCGTAGGCCATCAGGATGTAGAGCGTCGTCCAGACCGGTGCGAACAGCCAGTTGGGAGGCGTGAAGCCAGGCTTGGCGAGAGTTGCATACCAGGTCGGGATGTTCGGCGTCGTCACCAGGCTTCCGGCAATGCTGACCGCCGCCACGGGCACGACGGCAAGCAGAAACCGTTGGACAGGCGGGGTCGGTCCCCCGGCCAAAGTGGATTGGCCTGGATGCATCATTCAACAAATCCCTTTAATGGGTGAGCTTCGCAATTGCTTCGCAAACCCGTCTCGCTCCTGGAGGTTCCCATGTCGTCATCCCGCCCGCAATGGTCCAAACGCAGCCTCACGGCGCAGGCCATGGGCCATGTGGACCCGATCACCAAGGCGGTTGTGCCGCCGATCCATGTGGCGACCACCTACATTCGCGACGAGGACAACGCCTATTCGTCGGGCTACGTGTATGGCCGGCCCGACAACGCCACGGTGCGCGAGGCCGAAGGCGTGCTCGCCATGTTGGAGGAAGCCCAGGCTGGAGCGCTCCTGTTCTCCTCGGGAATGGCGGCGGCCACCGCCGTGTTCCAGGCCCTGAACCCTGGAGATCACATCGTCGCCTCCAAGGTCATGTACTGGGCCCTGCGCAGCTGGCTCATGACCGAGGCGGTGCGCTGGGGCCTCAAGGTCGATTTCGTGGAGACCGACGATCTCGACGCCCTGAAGGCAGCGGTCGTTCCGGGCAAGACCAAGATGGTCTGGGTCGAGACACCCTCGAACCCGCTCTGGACCATCACGGACATCGCGGCCGCGGCCGACATCGCCCATGCGGCGGGAGCGCGGCTTGCGGTCGATTCCACCACCGCCTCGCCGGTCCATACCCGTCCCCTGTCGCTCGGGGCCGACATCGTCATGCACGCGGCCACGAAAATCCTGAACGGCCATTCGGACGTGGTGGCCGGCGTGCTCGCGGGCGCGAAGGTGGACGAGTTCTGGGACAAGGTGGCGTCCATCCGGAAGATGCAGGGCGCGATCCTCGGGCCGTTCGAGGCTTATCTCCTCATGCGCGGCATGCGCACGCTGCATCTGCGCACCGCCGCCCAGGCCCGGACCGCCATGGATCTGGCCGAACGTTTCTCCGCGCATCCGAAGATCGCCCGGGTGCTCTATCCGGGCCTGCCGCAGCATCCCGGCCACGACATCGCGGCGCGGCAGATGGAGGGCGGTTTCGGCTACATGCTGTCGATCCAATTGACCGACGGTGAAGCAGCCGCAATCCGCGCCGCCGCGCGGGTGCACCTGTGGAAGCGGGCGACGTCCCTGGGCGGCGTAGAAAGCCTCATCGAGCACCGAGCTTCGATCGAGGGTCCGGGCACACCCTGCCCGCCGGACCTGCTGCGCCTGTCCGCCGGGATCGAGGCGGTGGACGACCTCTTCAGGGACCTGGACGAAGCTCTGAGAGTCGGTTAGCCGGCTCACTTGCTCTTGTCATAAAACTTGTGCTGTTCTTGAGCTACGCGAACGCGGTTTTACCAGAGGAATGTCCGCATGACGTCGACCATCACCCGCCGCCGGGTTCTGCAAACGGGCGTGGCGGCAGCCGCCCTGACGGCCATGCCCCAGATGAGCTGGGCGGCTGGTTCCGTCGTCAAGCTGCGCATCATGGAGACCACCGATCTCCACGTGAATATCCTGCCCTATGACTACTATCGCGATGCGGCCGACGACACGGTGGGCCTGACGCGCACCGCCACCATCGTGAAGGCGGCGCGCTCCGAGGCCAAGAACAGCCTCCTGTTCGACAACGGCGACCTGATCCAGGGCTCGCCCTTGGGCGATTTCGTCGCCTACCGGCGCGGCATGAAGAAAGGCGACGTCCACCCGATGGTCGCCGCCATGAACACACTGAACTACGATTGCGGCACGCTGGGCAATCACGAGTTCAACTACGGGCTCGAATACCTGCAGAACGCGCTCGGGGCGGCGAAATTCCCTCTGGTCTGCGCCAACGTCATGAAGGCGGACGGCGAGACGATGTTGAAGCCGTGGCTCGTCCTCGATCGCGAGGTCACGGACGAAGCCGGCGCGAAGCAGAAGCTCAAGGTCGGCGTGATCGGCTTCGTGCCGCCGCAGATCGTGCAATGGGACAAGGGTCACCTCGACGGCAAGGCGACGACGATCGACATCGTCGACGCGGCCCAGAAGCACGTGCCCGAACTCAAGAAGGCCGGGGCCGACATCGTGGTGGCGCTCTGCCATTCGGGCATTGCGGGCGGGGAGCGCAAGGGCGGCGAGGAGAACGCGGCGCTGCACCTTGCCAAGGTCGAAGGCATCGACGTGATCCTGACCGGACACCAGCATTTCACGTTCCCGGGCGGCAAGGAATTCAACAACATTCCGGGCGTGGACGTGAAGGCCGGCACGCTGCACGGCAAGCCGGCCGTCATGGCCGGTTTCTGGGGCAGCCATCTTGGTCTCGTCGACCTCGAACTGACCAAGGAAGGCGACGCCTGGAAGGTTGCCAATTTCCGCACCGAAGCGCGCCCGATCTACGACCGCGTCGAGCGCAAGGTGGTGGCGAAGGTGGAGTCGGATGCAGGCGTGATCGCGGCGGTTCAGGCGGATCACGATGCCACGCTCAAATACGTGCGCGAGCCGGTCGGCACCACCTCGGTGCCGATCCATTCCTATTACTCGCTGGTCGCCGACGACGCGTCCGTGAAGCTCGTGACCGAGGCGCAGGCGTGGTACGTGGCGGATCTGTTGAAGAACTCGCCTCACAAGGACCTGCCGCTGCTTTCGGCGGCTGCGCCCTTCAAGGCCGGGGGCGCGGCGGCCCGAACTATTTTACCGACATCAAGCCCGGTCCGCTCGCCATCAAGGACATGGCGGACATCTACATCTATCCCAACACCATCCGGGCCGTGAAGGTGACCGGCGCGCAGGTGCGCGAATGGCTGGAGCGTTCCGCCGGCATCTACAACCAGATCGATCCAGCCAAGGGCGGCGAGCAGGAACTCGTCAACGCCAAGTTCCCAGCCTTCAACTTCGACGTGATCGCGGGCGTTCAGTACAAGATCGACCCGACCCAACCCTCGCGCTACGACAATGACGGCAAGCTGGTGGACGCCAATGCGCGCCGCATCAAGGACCTGACCTATAACGGCAAGGCCGTGACAGATGATCAGGTGTTCATCGTAGCCACCAACAACTACCGCGCCGGCGGCGGCGGCAACTTCCCGGGCAATGACGGCTCGACCATCGTGCTGGAGGCTCCGGACCTCACCCGCGACGCCATCATGCGTTTCATCATCGAGCGCAAGGAAGTCGCCCCGAAGGCGGACGGCTCCTGGTCCCTGGTGACGCCTACGGGCAATGTCACCATGACGTTCCTGACCGGCCCCAACGCCGCCGCGTATCAGCCGGCCGGCATCAAAATCGAAAAGATCGGCGACGCGCCGGAAGGTTTCGTGAAATACCGCATCGTCGGCTGATCAGCTTTGACCCTCTGTCATCACCGGCCTTGTGCCGGTGATCTCGATTGGCTTGCGCTCCACTTGATCGAGATGGCCGGGATACGCCCGGCCATGACAGGAGGGAGCTCTACGGCATCGTGATGACGTCGGTCAGCTGCTCGGGCTTGGGTTCCTTGTGCAGACGCCGGCGCTTGGCGAGAATGATCGTGCCGTTCAGCTCGCCGCCGAACAGAAAGATCGCCCCGAGGGTATAGAGAAAGATCAGCGCCACCATGGCGGTGGCAAGCCCCCCATAGGTTGACGCATAGGCGCCCGGGAAGAACTCGAGATACCAGCCGAAGCCGATGCCGCCCAGGAGCCAGAGAATGAGCGTCACGCCCACTCCCGGCAGCACCGAGCGGAACCTCCGTCGCCCCGACGGGATGAACATATGGGCGACGATGAGGCCCGCCACGATGACCACGGTGGCAACGCCGAGTCGAAGAAAATCGATGATCCCGCTGAACGTCGTCAGGGCCGGCACCCAATAGACGATGCCGCGCCACACAAAAGGCCCGAGAACCACCAGGAAGGCGAGCGCCAGCATCACCAGCGCGCCCCCGATGACAAAGGCCACCGATTCCAGGCGTGTCAGCCACCAGGCCCGGGTTTCCCGCACCCCATAAGCCCGGTTCAGGCCAACCCGCAGGCTCTCCACGCTGCTGGATGCGAAGTACAGGACGAGCACCAGGCCTAGGGTCAGCACGTCGCTGCGCCGCCCCGTGAGGATGTTGTGCACCTCCCCGGCGATGGGCCCGGCGATTTCCTGCGGCCAAGCCTCGAGGATGATGTCGGCAGCCTCGTCGGCGAGCGTTCCCGTTCCAAACAGGCCGGCAAGGGCCGTCACCAGGATGAGAAAAGGGAACATGGAGGTCAGCACCGACAGCGCGATATGGCTCGCGATCGCCCAGGCGTCATGCATGACGAAGCGATTGGCCGTGATGGCGAAGATCTCGAGATAAAGGCGCAGGCGGCGGGTCAAACAACATGTCTCCGGGCTGCTGGAGATGGCGCGAAGGCTTCGACAGACAAGGGAAAGTCTCCCGACGGTCGCCAAGGTTCCATCCCGGTCCGCAATTTGGGCCGCCATCGGCAGGTCTAGGCCGAATAGTCCGACTTAGGAAGGGGCCGGACGGCAAGGGTGGGGCAGGGGCCTGTGCATGCTCCCTTGGTTCGATTGTGCTTGGGGCTTCTGTCGGCTACTCGCGGGCGGGACAGGAGCGCTTCGCCATGACGTCTGCACATCTCCTTGCGCGCCTTGCGCCCCCTCTCTTCGTCGTCATCTGGGCGACGGGGTTCATCGTCGCCCGGGTGATTGCGCCTTATGCGGAGCCCCTGACGTTCCTGCTGGTCCGCTATCTGCTGGCAAGCTTGATTCTGGGCCTTATCGTCCTGGCGGCACGCGCTCCCTGGCCCAAAACTCCGCGCGATTGGCGCGACGGGCTCGTGGCCGGAGTCCTGCTGCATGGGCTTTATCTCGGCGGGGTCTTCTGGGCGGTGAAACACGGCCTGCCGGCCGGAATCTCGGCTCTCGTCGCGGGGGTTCAGCCACTCGTCACGGGCGCCCTGGCGGGGCCTCTCCTGGGCGAGCATGTCTCGGCACGGCGCTGGACCGGGATCGGCATCGGCTTTCTGGGCGCATCCCTGGTGGTGTTGCCGAAGCTGGGCGACGGGGGCGTCCCGCCGCTGGCGCTCGGCGTCTGTCTGCTGGGCATGTTGTCCATTACCCTGGGCACCATCTGGCAGAAGCGCACCGGCGGCAGGCTTGACCTGCGCACCAGCGCGTTCGTCCAGTTCCTCGGAGCGGCGGCGGTGACGGCTCCCCTGGTGCTTCTGACCGAGCAGGGGCACATGGACCTGACCCTGCCGCTCCTGGGGGCGCTCGCCTGGGCGGTCTTTGGCCTGTCCATCGGGGCGATCGGCCTGCTGCTGTTCCTGATCCGGCAGGGGGCGGTCGTCGGGGTGGCGACGCTGCTCTACCTCGTTCCGCCCGTGGCGGCCGTGATGGCCTTCGGGCTTTTCGGCGAGACCCTGAGCCTGGTCCAGATGGCCGGGATGGCCTGCGCGGCCCTGGGGGTCGCGGTGGCGAGCCGGAGCTGACGGACAGCATGAAGCCCCGGCTCGACGCTCCGGGGCTTCTTATGACGTGATGAATTTACTTGGTGATCTTCACGGAGACCGGGTCGCTGGCCGGGAAGGTCTCTTCCACGCCCTCATCGAGCTTCTCGTCGAGGGAGGTCTTGGAGTTCTCCGGCAGCTTGTCGTCGTCCTTGCCGGCTTTATCGTCCTGGTTCTGAGGCTTGTTGTTGTTCATGCCATGTCTCCGGCGAGGGCAGCGAATGCCTGTTCGACACGACAACGCCTCACCGGCGGGTTCCGATCCCGCCACGCTGCAAAAGAGGCGGCGCTCCTGATTGAGCGCCGCCCTTGCGGTCAGCGCTGAACCGGCTGCGAATTGACGAAGTAGTCGAAGGGCAGCTCGGCGATGCGGAACCAGGTCAGCTCCTTCTCGCGGAAGGCGCTCCACGAATCGTAGACCTTCTTGAACTTCGCATTGGAGGCCGCGATCTCGCTGTAGAGCTTGAACGCCTCCTTGTAGCTCTGCTCCATCACGTCCTTCGGGAAGGGGCGCAGCTGCACACCTTGTCCGACGAGACGACGGATCGCTTCCGCGTTCTCCGCGTCGTATTTCGCCACGCACATGGCGTTGGCTTCCGCGCAGGCCGCCTCGAGGATGGCCTTGTAGTGCGCGGGCAGCGAGTTCCACTTGTCCATGTTGACATAGAGCGAGGGCTGCGCGCCGCCTTCCCAGAAGCCCGGGTAGTAATAGTACTTGGCGACCTTCACGAAGCCGAGCTTCTCGTCGTCGTAAGGCCCTGAGAACTCTACCGCGTCGAGGGTGCCGCGCTCGAGCGCCGGATAGATGTCGCCCGCGCCCAGAACCTGCGGCACCACGCCGAGCTTCGCTATGATCTGACCACCCATGCCGGCGATGCGCATCTTGAGGCCCTGGAGATCCGCGACCGAGTTAATCTCCTTGCGGAACCAGCCGCCCATCTGCGCGCCCGTCTGCCCGGCCGGGATCGGGAACACACTGTAGTCCTTCATGAAGTCGCGCATGAGCTGGAGACCGCCGCCGTAGTGCATCCAGGCATTGTGCTGGCGCACGTTCATGCCCCATGGCACGGAGGTGTCGAACATGAAGGTGGGGTCCTTGCCGATGAAGAAGCTCGACAGGGTGTAGGAGCACTCGACCGTGCCGTTCTGCGTGGCGTCGAGGGTCTGCAGCGCGCCGACGATCTCGCCAGCCGCGAAGGGCTGGATCTGGAACTTGTTGTCTGTGGCGGCGGCCACGCGCTTGGCGATCATGTCACCCGCGCCATAGAGCGTGTCGAGGCTCTTTGGATATGCCGAAGCCATGCGCCAACGGATTTCCGGGTTCGGGTTCGACTGGGCGATGGCCGGGGACGCCACTGCGCCTGCGGCCGCGGCGAGACCTGCGCCCTTGAGAAGTTTTCTTCTGTCCATGGATGTTTCCTCGTGCGCTTCGTTGCGTCATCGGCGACGCTGCGGAACGATCCATAAAGCGGAAGGTGGCCTCATGTCACCCTTATCTTCCGTCAGGGAAGGGCAGGGCGGCCCAATCATCATAAAAAGGCGGGACGCCGTTAGCGTCCCGCCCTCACGACTTTCAAGCATTCCGTTTAAGCCTCAGCGCTCTTCCGAGCCACCCTTGGACAGGGGACGCTCCGTCTGCGATCCGCCCGCGCGGGCCGAACGCTTCGGCGGCTTCTCCTCACCGGTGGAGGACGTCGACACACCGCCGGACTGGCTGGCGGTCGCATGGCCGCGCACCAGGGTGCCCTTGGGCACGTCTACCGCGTTGCCGGGCGCCGGCACGCGCTTGCGCGACATGGCGCCTCCCTCCATGGCGGGCTTCGCCTGAGGGGTGGTCTCCACGTCCGTCTGGGGCGAGCGTTGCGCAGGGCTCTTCTTCGCCGTCACGGTGGAGCTTTCGGCGATCTCCTCGTTGGAGATCACGAAGCCCGCGTCGTCCGCGCCTTTTTCGGGCGGCACGTCCTTGAAGGAGCGGATGCCCGCGTTCGATCCGCTGGTCACGCGCCCGTCATCCACATGACTGATGTCGAGATCCGGGTCGAGTTTCTTGGAAGCGCCCATGAGGCCGGTGGCCTTGGCGGCTGCGCGTTTCGTGTTGCCGACATCGTTGCGCTGGGTTGGGCCTGCGACGAAATCGTCGCCGCCTTCCTCGGCCGCGATCTCGTTGAGGACTTCATCCACATTCGGCTCCGGGGGACGACCGCGCTTATCCTGCGCCATAGGTGATTCCTCTCTTGCTAAGGCGGGCCGCAATGCCCGCATGTCACGTGGGGCAACGCCCCGCTGGAAATGGGGTTCCGGCTCCGCGGCCGGGCGCGGCGGAGCCGGAGAAAGCCTTATTTGCCAAGCTCTTTCTGCATGTCCTGCAGCATCGTCAGATGCTCTTTGATCTGACTGCGCGCGAGCTTCGCCACGTTGGCGGATTCCCGGTTGCCGGGGTTGCCTTGGAGGTAGCGCTCCTGGATCGCCAGCAGCTTCTGATGGCCATCGATCTGCATGGCCACATAGTCCCGGTCGAAGGCCGCGCCGGGCTGCGCCTTCGAGAGCTTCTCCATGGCGGCCGCGTCCTGGGCCGGCAGTTCCGGCGCGGTGGAGGCCGCTTGCTGTGCGCCCTGGGTGGTCGAAGCGGTGCTGGCCGGATCAGCGTAGGTGTGCAGGATGTCCTGCATGGTGTTCTGCTCGCCGATCTCGAACTCGGCAAACATTTTCAGGCGCGGGTTCTGCGCCTTGGCCAGGGCGAAGTTCGACTGCTGAAGCGACACGGTGCTGATGGCCAGCACCTGCTGCACATATTGCCGGTCGACCTGCGACTGCTGCTGACCCATTCCAGCCGGGGCGCTGTTGGCCTGACCCTGCCGGGCCGGCGTCTGCGTGTCCTGCGGCGCGCCGCCCTGCTGCGTGCGCTGCTCGCGCTGCTGCGCGTTCTGCCCGAGCCCCTGATTGGGCTGGGTCTCCGTCGGCTGCGGATTGGCCGGAATGGTCCCGACGGGACCTTGGCTTTGGGCAAGCGCCGGAAGAGCGAATACGGCCGCGATGCCTGCGGCGATGAGACGGCGTGTCATGAACAGTTCTCCTGCATGGGTGTGGAAGCCGAACGCTTGCAGGCGGCTTTGGTTCAGGAGAACGCAGCCTTGCGGTTGTCGGGCTTTCGCCTGCCTCATTGCGATACATGATGCGAGTCAAGGGGCCGCCATCGCGTTCGAGATTCCCCTCATGTCGGTATTGTTGGCGGCGAGCAGCGGCTTGCCTGTCGCAGCATAAATTCTTATGGCCTTCCCATGACGCAGAATCCGCCCAACCCCAAACAGCATCTTGCCTTCATTCTGATAGCCGCCAGCACGGTGATCGCAATTGCGGGCACCGATCTCGTGCTGCCCGCCGTGCCGAGCCTTCCCCAGGCCCTCGGAGGTTCAATCGAACGGTCGCAAATTGTTCTTGCGGCCTACGTCTTTGGAACGTCGGTCGGACTTGTTTCATTTGGTGAACTCGGAGCGCGATATGATCGCCGGCTTCTGCTGACCGTGTCACTGGGTCTCTTTGCTGCCGCTTCTCTCGTTGCGGCCTTTGCTCCAGACATCGAGAGCTTGATCGCCATCAGATTCGCACAAGGCGCTTTCGGATCCGCGCCCGCTGTCTTCGCACCAGGGCTGATCCGGTCACTTTACGGCGATGCGAAAGCCGTTGGCGCGCTGGGACGCCTCGGGTCGATCGAGTCGCTCACACCTGCGCTTGCCCCGATCGCGGGCGCCTATCTCCTGGCCGTGGGGGGATGGCAGGTCTCGTTCCTGTTGCTCGCAGCACTTTCCGTTGCGATCGCTACAGCGCTGCAGATGTCGGGGGCTCTTCTGTTGCCGCGAGAAAGCCAAATCGAAACGGGAACCGGAAATGGCGGCTACGGAAAGCTGCTCAAGAACCCGGTATTTCTCCGGTACGCCCTGAGCCAGGCGTTTTCGCTCGGAAGTCTCCTCATCTTCGTGTTCGGAGCTCCTGCGGTCATGACCGGTCCCCTTGGACTTGATCTCAGCGCCTTCATCGTTCTCCAGGTCTCGGGCATCTCCATGTTCATCCTGGGAGCCACCCTCTCAGGGCGGCTGTCGACAGCCTTCGGAGCGGAGCGCCTGATCAGTGGAGGAACCCTCCTGCTCCTGACAGGATTCATCGCCCTCCTGCTCTATGCGGTTCTCGGCGGCAGAAGCCTGCCCGTCATCGTCGCGTGTTCGCTCATCGTCAACCTGGGCTTCGGGCTTCGTGGGCCGCCAGGCTTCCATCAGGCGGTGGTCGCGTCCCGGGGCGACGATGCCCGCGGAGCCGCCCTGGTGGTGCTCGGCATTCTTGGCACCGCCGGAATCGGCACGGCCGCCGCCGCACCCTTCATCAGCATCGGGCTCGTGCCGATCACCGCCGTCGCCACGGCGGTCGCCCTTGCGGGCTGCCTGTCATTGGCGGTTCTCCCGGCGCGCTTCGATGAGACGATAATGCCGCTGGACCGATAGCCCACCGATCCGCTGAAGCTATTACTTTCGCAAACCAGCCTTCGGCAGGGAGGGCTAAAGAAAAGCCCCGCGGTGTCCCGCGGGGCTCTGTGTCTTCCGGACCTGCGCCAGCCTTAATTCAACCGCACACCTTGCGGTGCACGTTCGCCGGCTTTCACCACTGTGCCCTCGCCGATCACGAGGCCCATGGGGCCGGCGTGGACGCGGACGGTTTCGCCGTCCTTGATCTCGCCGGCGAGAATCGCCTCGGCCATCGGGTCCTGCACGTGCTTCTGGATCACGCGCTTCAAGGGGCGTGCGCCGTAGGCCGGGTCGTAGCCTTTGTCGGCGAGCCAATCACGGGCGTCCTGGTCGAGCTCGAGGGTGATCTTGCGATCCTCCAGGAGCTTCTGAAGACGGCCTATCTGGATGTCCACGATGGCGCCCATCTCGGAACGCTTGAGCCGGTGGAACAGGATGATCTCGTCCACGCGGTTGAGGAATTCCGGCCGGAAGTGCGAACGCACCACGCCCATCACCTCGTCGCGCACCTCGTCGGTGTCGTGGCCCTCGCCCTGGTTCACCAGATATTCGGCGCCGAGATTCGACGTCATGATGATCAGGGTGTTGCGGAAGTCCACGGTGCGGCCCTGGCCGTCCGTGAGGCGTCCGTCGTCGAGCACCTGCAGCAGGACGTTGAACACGTCCGGATGCGCCTTCTCGATCTCGTCGAACAGCACCACCTGGTAGGGCCTGCGGCGAACGGCTTCGGTCAGAGCGCCGCCCTCCTCGTAGCCCACATAGCCGGGAGGGGCGCCGATGAGCCGGGCGACCGAATGCTTCTCCATGTATTCCGACATGTCGAGGCGGATGAGCGCCGTCTCGTCGTCAAACAGGAAGCCCGCGAGCGCCTTGGTGAGCTCGGTCTTGCCGACGCCTGTGGGGCCGAGGAACATGAACGAGCCCATGGGCCGGTTCGGGTCCTGCAAGCCCGCGCGGGCACGGCGCACGGCGGTGGAAACCGCCTCGACCGCTTCGCGCTGTCCAACGACGCGCTTGGCCAGTTGCTGCTCCATGTGCAGCAGCTTCTCGCGCTCGCCTTCCAGCATCTTGTCGACAGGCACGCCGGTCCAGCGGGAGACCACCTGCGCCACGTGGTCGGGCGTGACCGCCTCTTCCATCAGGCCGCCGCCATCGGCGCGGTTCTCCACGTCGGCGAGTTCCTTCTCCAGCCCCGGAATGATGCCGTAGGAGAGTTCGCCGGCCTTGCCCCAATCGCCCGCGCGCTGCGCATTGGCGAGTTGGTTGCGGGCTTCGTCGAGCCGCTTCTTCAGCTCCGCGGCGGTGCCGAGCTTGTCCTTTTCGGACTTCCATCGCGCCGTGATGGCGGCCGATTGCTCCTCGAGGTCCGCCAGCTCCTTTTCGAGCCGCGCGAGCCGGTCCTTGGAGGCCGCGTCGGTCTCCTTCTTCAGGGCCTCCTGCTCGATCTTCAGGCGCACGACCTCGCGGTCGATGTTGTCGAGCTCTTCGGGCTTCGAGTCCACCTGCATGCGCAGGCGCGAGCCCGCCTCGTCGACGAGGTCGATGGCCTTGTCGGGCAGGAACCGGTCGGTGATGTAGCGGTTCGACAAGGTCGCGGCGGCCACCAGTGCGGAGTCGGTGATGCGCACCCCGTGATGCTGCTCGTACTTCTCCTTCAGGCCGCGCAGAATCGACACCGTGTCCTCCACGGTGGGCTCGCTCACGAAAACAGGCTGGAAGCGCCGGGCCAGCGCCGCGTCCTTCTCCACGTGCTTGCGATACTCGTCGAGGGTCGTCGCCCCGACGCAGTGCAGCTCGCCGCGGGCAAGCGCCGGCTTGAGCAGGTTCGACGCGTCCATGGCGCCATCGGCCTTGCCTGCGCCGACCAGTGTGTGCATCTCGTCGATGAACAGGATGATGCCGCCCTCAGCCGAAGTCACTTCGCTGAGCACCGCCTTCAGACGCTCCTCGAATTCGCCGCGATATTTCGCGCCGGCGATGAGCGCGCCCATGTCGAGGGCAAGCAACTGCTTTTCCTTCAGGGATTCAGGCACGTCGCCGTTGACGATGCGCAGCGCGAGGCCTTCCACGATAGCGGTCTTGCCGACGCCCGGCTCGCCGATCAGCACCGGGTTGTTCTTGGTGCGCCGGGACAGAACCTGGATCGTGCGGCGGATTTCCTCGTCGCGGCCGATCACCGGGTCGAGCTTGCCGTCGCGCGCCGCTTCCGTGAGGTCGCGGGCGTATTTTTTCAGCGCGTCATAGGCGTTTTCGGCCGTCGCGTTGTCGGCGGTGCGGCCCTTGCGAAGCGCGTTGATGGCGGTGTTCAATCCTTGCGGCGTCACGCCCGCCTGGGCGAGAATCTTTCCGGCTTCCGTGTCCTTCTCGACCGCGAGAGCCAGCAGCATGCGCTCGACGGTGACGAAGGAATCGCCCGCCTTGTCGGCTGTCTTCTCGGCATTGTCGAAGAAGCGCATCAGCTCGCGCGTCGCCTGCGGCTGAGAGGCCGCGCCCGACACCTTCGGCTGCTTGGCGAGCCACTGCTCCACCGCCGCATGCGCCTCGCGGGAGCGGCCGCCGGCGCGGTCGATGAGGCCGGCGCACAAGCCTTCCGGATCATCCAAAAGCACTTTCAGCACGTGGCCTGGAGCCAGCTGCGGATGGCCCTCGCGCATGGCGAGGTTCTGCGCCGCCTGAACAAAGCCCCGGGCCCGCTCGGTGTATTTCTCGAAATTCATGTGTCACCCCTTCTTGGGCCGCCTGCCCTGCAAGAGGCTCAGGCGTACCCCCGTGATGTCGGACCTTGCCAATGAAGCATCCGCCAGGGCTTAGGTGGTGTGGCCAATCCGCCACAACAAGGGGGAGGAACCCCTTTCGCACCCTTGCATTGACCCTGCGAGATTTGGAGGAGGCAAGCCATGATACGCGACCCGCGTTCGGAAGCCGAGAAGGCCCGAGCCGATCTCGTGCGCAATTCGGAGATGGGTATGGCGGTGCCGGAGAGCCCGCTTGAGGAGCGTCCCTCGGTGACGCCGGAAACCTTCGGCGAGAGGCGCCACGGGGAGACCTTCGGCGACACCACCGAGAACGGGCGGGTGTCGATCATCGACGAGACCGCCAGCCAGGACGAAGCGAACCGCGACATCGGCGATTCGACCGGCACGATTGCCACCTCCCGGGACATCCCTGTCGATCCCGCCCATGTCATCCCGCCCCCAACCCATCGGAGCGATGAGGACGATCAAGTGCTCTCGCGTGCAAAGGAGTAAAGAAGAATGGCCCTATCCGATATTCTCGCCCGCTTCAGCCCGAGGAAGCGCCGCGCCGACAAAGCCCGCGAGGAGCTGAAGGCCAATGCCGAGAAGGCCCTGCGCATGAAGCAGGAAGCCGATACCGGCACGCGGATTCCGCCCCACCAGACTGCCAACGAAGGCATGCGTGATCACAGCTCGAACGAGGATCACATCCCGGCTCGCGAAGGCTATTTCACGCCCGAGCTCAAGCGCACGAAGGTAGCACGCTCCGGCGACGCCTCCTGATCGGTCCTGCTGTTCCCTGATAGAAGAACCCTGCCAGCAATGGCGGGGTTTTTCGTCGTGCGATCGCCTCAAGCCTGGAACCTGCGGCGGCACAGGGTCACCAGATCGTCCCGGGCGGCCCATGGGCTGTTCTCGTCCGCAACGTAGAGCGAGAACGCGACGCTCGGCAGAGCCGGGAGCCCCAGATGCGCGACGTCGTCCAGTCTCGGCGCAAGAAGGTGTCGGGTGCGCACTGTCACGCCGAGGCCGGCCTCGACGGCCATCCTCAGTCCCGACAGGCTTGGACTCGTGAATGCGACTCGGTGGCCGCGGTCTGCGGCCGCGAGGCCGTCGATGGCGGCGCTGCGGAAGGAGCAGGGGGGATCGAACATGACCAGCGGCACCGGCTCGTCCGGGTCGAGCGCCAATCCCTCCCGCCCGATCCAGATCATGGGAATTTCAGTCAGCGTTCCACGGTTGAGCGGATGGTCGCGTCGGATGGCGATGGCCACGTCGATGGCTCCTTCCTGCACCGCGTCGATCAGCTTTGCGGAGCGGTCGATCTGCAGGGTCAGCTCCACTTTCGGATGGTCGTCGGCGAAGCGTCCGAGCACCTCCGGCAGAACCGCCTCGGCAAAATCCTGCGTGGCGCCGAACCGGAGCGGCCCTCGGGAATCCTGTCCCGGCCGGAAAGCTAGAACCGCCTCGTCATTGGAGCGCACGATCCGGCGAGCGAAACCCAGCAGCCTCTCCCCCGCAAGGGTCAGTGCAACCTCGCGATTGTTCCGGCGAAAGACCGGTGCTCCCAAATCGGCTTCAAGGCGCTGGATCTGCAGGCTGACCGCAGAGGGCGAGCGCCCCACTAGTTCGGCAGTCTCGGCAAAGCTCCGCCCGTCCGCTATCAACAGGAACGACCGAAGCACGCCGATATCGAGATTGATTTCGCGGCCCATATGTTGAGTTTATCTCAATCAATGATCTGGATAAATCAA
This sequence comes from Microvirga aerophila, assembly GCF_003332305.1. GTDB lineage: Bacteria > Pseudomonadota > Alphaproteobacteria > Rhizobiales > Beijerinckiaceae > Microvirga > Microvirga aerophila. The sequence goes on from NZ_QOIO01000003.1 coordinate 196,007, forward strand.
ATTTTCTGTACTCACAGCGAGGCGTAGTCTCAACGTATCGCAACGTGAGGATTCGTCGTGCCCATCCTGAACCTGAAAGTCTCCGCTCCCCGCTCAGCCTCCCTGTCTCGCACCCTCTCGGAAGGCCTTGTTGAGGCAACAGCCCGCATTCTGCGCAAGAATCCAGAAATCACAGCAGTCGTTATCGACTATGTTTCGCCGGAGGATTGGATCGTCGGAGGCAGGAGCCTCGCCGAGCAGAAAAAAGCGAGCTTCTGGCTCGACATCAAAGTGGCGGACGGCACCAACACCAAGGACGAGAAGGCGCTTTATCTCGCGGAGGTCTTTGCGTTCATGGGCCGCGTCCTCGGCAGCCTCCACGAGGAGAGCTATGTGCTCGTGCACGAGGTTCCGGCCGATGCCTATGGGTTCGGCGGTCTCACACAGGAGCACCGCTACATCGCCAACAAGCTGCGCACGGCTCTGGCCGCCTGAACGGGGCAAGAAGGGGGCAGCCAATCCCCTTGATGCCCCCTCAAGCGCCCCTTATCCATGACGCATGAGCATTCGCATTGCGTCCCTCCAGCGCTACCCCGTCAAGGGCCTCTCGCCCGAGCCCCTTTCATCCGCGCTCCTTACGAAGGGCGGCTATTTCCCGGGCGACCGTCTCTTCGCGGTCGAGAACGGGCCCGCAGGGTTCGACCCCGAGAACCCGGCGCATCAGCCCAAGATCAAGTTTCTCATGCTGATGCGCAACGAGAGCCTGGCGCGGCTCACCACCCGCTATCTCGACAAGATCACAACCCTCTTCATCGAGGAGGGTGGGCGCGAGGTGGCCCGGGGCGATCTTTCCACCCCGCAGGGGCGGCTTGCCATCGAGGCGTTCTTCCGTCGCTACATGCCGAAGGAACTGCGGGGGCCGCCGAAGGTGCTCTCTGCTCCTGAGGGATTTCGATTCACGGATTCGCGCCGCGGATACGTGTCGCTGATCAACCTTGCCAGCGTACGCGAGCTGGAGAACGTGGTCGGGGCCCCGGTCGATCCCCTGCGGTTTCGCGGCAACATCCATCTCGACGGACTCGCGCCCTGGCAGGAATTCGGCCTCGTGGGGCAGGTGCTGGCAACGCCCTCCGGCGTGCGGCTGAAGGTGACCAAGCGGATCGAGCGTTGCGCCGCCACCAACGTGGATCCGAGGGCCGGCCTTCGCGATCTCGAAATTCCAAAAGCGCTCATGCGCGCCTACGGCCACTTCGATTGCGGCATCTATGCCGAGGTGCTGGAGGGCGGCTCCCTGGCCGAAGGGGAAAGCCTTGAGCCGGAACAGACCGTGCTGGCGCTGGATTAGAGCATCGGACGAGAAGTCGGATCCGATGAGGTCTGCATCTCAGCCATCCTGGAGCCATGCCGAAGCCGCCGGTGGCGCGTCCACTTAACGGTCCGATGCTCTAGCGCGTCATTCCGATGGTCCAGGCCTGAAACGAAAAAGGGAGAGCAATGCTCTCCCTTTCGGCATTCGTTGCTATCGGGCCTTACTCGGCGGCGTCGGTCTTGACGGCTGCCTGATCGAACAGCTCGGCATCCCGTGCGGCGTTGTCCGCGTCGATTTCCGCGCGGGTGCGGCGGCGGCGGCGAGGACGGGCCTCGGTTTCTTCGCGGGCCGTTTCCTGGGGCGCAGGCACAGGCGCAATCGCCGGTGCTTCCACCACTGGCATCGCGCGAACCGGATTCGTCAGAAAGGCCGGAAGGCTGCTCGTCTCGGCGGCTTCAGGCTCGTTCCGGCGGCGCTCCCGGCGGAATTCACCGCGGCCACCCCGCTGATCACTACGATCCTGGCGCTCCCCCCGGTCGGGACGATCAAAGCGCTCTTCACGCTCCTGACCCTCTTGGCGGTCGCTCCGCTCCGGGCGGTCCTGACGGACGAACCGATCCTGGCGCTCCTGGCCTTGGCGCTCCTGGCCTTGGCGTTCTTGGCCCTGGCGCTCTTGGCGCTCCGGACGCTCGCCACGATCCTGGCGGTCGTCGCCCCGGTCGAACTCCTGACGGGGCTGGTCGTCGCGCTGGAAATCCTGGCGCGGACCACGGTCGCGCTGGAAGCGCTCGCGGCGATCCTGACGTTCACCACGATCCTGTCGCTCTCCGCGATCCTGCCGATCGAAGCGCTCGCCACGGTCCTGGCGATTGCCGCGGTCCTGACGATCGTTCCGGTCGAACCGGGCTGGACGGTCGCCCTCGGAACGCATCTCGAACGGCTGGGGCTGTGAACCTGGGTCGCCGTCTTCGCCGTTGCCGAAGCCACGATCGAAGCCCGGACGCTCGACCTGGGCAAAGCCCTCGTCGTCGCCTTCGTCATCGCGCTGCTGGTAGCCGTACTGCTCGCGCAGCTGCTCCTGCGCGGCGGCGATGATGCGGAAATAGTGCTCGGCGTGCTGGAAATAGTTCTCAGCCGCCACCGGGTCGCCGCTGGCCTGCGCATCGCGAGCGAGTTGGCTGTATTTTTCGGCAATATGCTGCGCCGTGCCACGGATCTTTACGTCCGGGCCGTTCGACTCATAGCTGCGCGTCAAGGGATTGGGACCCTTGTTGTTATTGTTGCGGCTACGGCCGCGCATACGCCTGTTCTGTCCTGGTCTCATTCTGGTCTACGACCCTCGCTGGTTCTTCAAGCCCACGCGATGCAAGCCAATGTTCACCGAACGGGCTTATCGCCCACCGTTCGCGTGGCAACCGTCTGTCGTTCGGCCATGGCTATGAGGCCTAGGCCATCCTTCAGTGTCGGGTTCAAATGATCGCGCCTGGCTGTTCAAAAGCCCCTGCCTGCGCGATGGATATCGTTTGGTCTCCCGGCATGCCCCTCTATCGGAGCTACCGATCTTCTTAGACCGAGGACGATCTCTAACCCAAATCTAGCGGGTTCCGCCCGGTCCAACAAGCGATATTTCAGCTTTTCTCACGAAATGGAGAACAATACTTATGCCCCGGGATCATGTCCGTTTCAGGGCGACACATCGCGGCTGATCTGAGAGATCGTGTGCGATGGTTAAAACTTCAAGGGCATGACTTGAAGCCAGCGTGGTTAAAGCCTCGGCCTGATCGTACCCGATTTCCAGAATGAGGAGACCGCCTGGGCGGAGCAACGGCAAGGATTCCCGCAGGATGACCCGATAGGCCTCAAGCCCGTCCGGGCCGCCGTCGAGGGCGAGGAGCGGGTCGTGCTCCCGCACTTCCCGGTCAAGGCCTGGAATGACCGGCGACGCGATATAGGGTGGGTTCGAGACGATCAGGTCGAGGGGGCCGGCGAGGGCGCTGCCCCAGTCCGAGAGGGCAAAGAGGCACCTTTCGCCGACGCCGTTGCGCTCCGCGTTCCCGCGCGCCGTCCGGAGAGCCCCCAGAGAGCGGTCGATCCCGAGGCCTTTTGCCCGCGGCAGTTCATGAAGCAGGGCGGTTAGGATGCAGCCCGACCCGGTGCCGAAATCCGCCAGGATCAAGGGGGCCTGCCGGTCGGGCAGGAGACTGAGAGCCATCTCGACGACCGTTTCCGTGTCGGGCCGGGGCACGAGGGTCTCGGGCGAGAGGCTGAAGGGCAGCCCCCAGAACTCTCGCTCCCCGATGATCCGGGCCACCGGCTCGTGCGCGAGGCGGCGCCGGGCATAGGCCCGGAGCGTCTCGGTCTGATCGGGCGTCAGCGGCTCGTCAGGGCGGGTGATGAGGTCGGTAGGAGCAATCCCCAGGGCCGAGAGAACCAGCAGCCGGGCATCGAGCGGCGCGGTCCCAAAACCGGCCTCGGCGAGGGCCTGCCGGAGCTCGCGGAGGGCTTGCGCCCGGGTCATGGCTCGGGCGCTCAAGCTTTCCCGCCCTGTCGGTAGCGCTCCAGCCGCTCTTCGAGGGTGCCGGTATGCAGCTCGAACAAGTGGTTGTCGTGGTCGTAGAAATAGAGGGACTGACCTTCGCCCTCGACACGGGAGCGCGATTCCCGCAGCGTGAGGCCGAGCTTTTCGATGCGTTCCTTGTACGTGTCGAGCATCGCCGCATCGATCTTGAAGGCGATGTGGTTGTAGGTGCGGGTGGGCAGGCTCTCGCCTTCCATGACGGCGATCCAGTGCCCGCCGACGATGAAGAACTTCTCGCGCGATAGGGAGAAGGTTTCGTCGCCGGACGCGTAGACCTCGCGGCCATCGAGCACTTGGCGTACGATGGCGCTCATGCGGTCGAGATCGTGGGTGATCAGGGTGATGTGGCTCAAGCCTTCGATCACGCCGCCTCGTCCTGCGCGGCGAGCTGGGCGGCCTGATGCTCGGTCACGAGGGCGTCGATGAGCTCGTCGAGGGCGTTGCCGCTGATCACTTCCTCCAGCTTGTAGAGGGTCAGGTTGATCCGGTGGTCGGTCACGCGGCCTTGCGGGAAATTGTAGGTGCGGATGCGCTCCGAGCGGTCGCCGGAGCCGACCTGCGCCTTGCGGTCGGCCGCGCGGGCGGCGTCCTTGGCGGTGCGCTCGGCGTCGTAGAGGCGGGCGCGCAGAAGCGCCAGCGCCCGGGCGCGGTTCTTGTGCTGGGAGCGCTCGTCCTGCACGAACACCACGGTGCCGGTGGGAATGTGGGTGATGCGGATCGCCGATTCGGTCTTGTTGACATGCTGGCCGCCCGCGCCCTGCGCCCGCATGGTGTCGATCTTCAGGTCCGCATCGTTGATGGCGATGTCCACATCCTCGGCCTCCGGCAAAACGGCCACCGTGGCCGCCGAGGTATGGATGCGTCCTTGCGTTTCCGTGTCCGGCACGCGCTGCACCCGATGCACGCCGCTCTCGAACTTCAGGCGGGCGAAGACGTTGCGCCCTTTTACCTCGGCCACCACTTCCTTGTAGCCGCCTGCGGTGCCTTCGCTCTCCGAGACGATCTCGACCTTCCATCCCTTGAGGTCCGCGTAGCGCGTGTACATGCGCAGCAGGTCGCCGGCGAACAGAGCGGCCTCGTCGCCGCCGGTGCCGGCGCGGATTTCCAGGATGGCGCTTTTCTCGTCCGCCTCGTCCTTGGGCAGCAGGATGATGCGCAAGTCCTGCGCGGCCCGCTCCACGTCCGCTCGCGCCTGGGGCAGCTCGTCCTCGGCGAGCGAGCGCATCTCGGAATCGGTCGACGGATCGTCGAGCAGAGCCTGGAGGCCCCTCAGGTTCTCCTCCATGGCATGATAGCCCCGGATCGCCTCTACCACGTCGTCGAGCTCCGACAGCTCGCGGGACAGGGCGACAAAGGTTTCGGGATCCGGGCCGGCATTGAGGGTCGCCGTGATGATCTCGTGGCGGGCCAGAATGGCGTTGAGGCGTTCAGACGGAGGAGCGATCGACATCAGACCGGAATACCATGGGTTTCCGCAAAGCGGAGGAGCTTGGGGCGCAACGTATCGCCGCCGTCCCTTTCAAGTTCCTGCCGGATCAGGTCGCCGACGCGCTTGGCCTCGAGTTCCAGCAGCATGGCCTTGACCGGCCCGAGAGAGGCTGGCGACATGGACAGGGAGTGGAAGCCGAGTGCGATCAGCGCCATGGCCTCCAGGGGGCGCCCGCCGATCTCGCCGCAGACGGTGGCCAGGCAGCCCGCCGCCTGGGCCTGTTCGGCCACCATCCTGAGGGCCCGCAGCATGGGCACGCTCAAAGGATCGAAGCGGTCGGCCACCCGCCGGTTCTCCCGGTCGATGGCGAACATGAACTGCATCAGGTCGTTCGACCCGACGGAGATGAAATCGGCAAGCGCGCAGATTTCCTTGAGCTGGAAGAGGAGCGAGGGCACTTCCAGCATGACGCCGAGCTTGAGATCGGACGGCAGCTCATAGCCGTGATGGGACAGATGGGTCTTTTCCCGCTCGACCAGGCTCCTTGCGCGGACGAACTCGTCGCAGGTGGCCACCATCGGGAACATGATCTTCAGAGGCCGCCCGCCCGCCGCTTTCAGCAGGGCGCGGATCTGGGCCCGCAGGAGGCCCGGGCGATCAAGTCCGATGCGGATCGCGCGCCAGCCGAGGGCGGGATTCTCCTCCTCGACCGACTGCATGTAAGGCAGGATCTTGTCGCCCCCGATGTCGAGGGTCCGGAACGTCACCGGCAGGCCGGAGGCTTCCGCAAAGACCGCGTTGTAAAGACCCTGCTGCTCGCCCGCAGAGGGCATGCGCTCTGCGATCATGAACTGGATCTCGGTGCGGAACAGCCCGATCCCCGCGGCCCCCGTCTCGGTCAGGTGCGGCAGGTCGACGAGGAGGCCGGCATTGAGCTGGAGCGTGACCTCGACCCCGTCCTTGGTGACGGAGGGTACGTCGCGCAGCTTGAGATATTGCTCCTGCCGCCTGGCGCGAAGCCGCGCCTTCTCGGCATAGGCCGCCTCGACCTCGGGGCTCGGGCGCAGCTGCACTTCGCCGGCCGCGCCATCGACGATGATCGCATCGCCCTGCTCGGCGAGCGACGTGACGTTCTCCACCTCGCCGACCGCCGGAATCCCCAGCGCCCGGGCCACGATGGCGATATGGCTCGTCGGACCGCCTTCCTCGAGCACAAGGCCTCGCAGGCGCGAGCGGTCGTAGTCCAGAAGGGCCGCGGGTCCCATGGACCTGGCCACCAGAATGGCGTTTTCAGGAAGACCGCTGCGCTCCATCACGAGTTCGCGCCCGACCAGGCGATGCAGCAGCCGGTTGGCCAGATCGTCGAGATCGTGCAGGCGCTCGCGCAGGTAGGGGTCGGTCTGGCGCATCATCCGGGCGCGGTTGTCCGACTGCACGCGCTCCACGGCGGCTTCCGCCGTCAGGCCTGACGTCACGGCTTCGCGCATGCGCCTGAGCCAACCCTGGTCATGGGCGAACATGCGGAAGGTCTCCAGGACCTCCCGGTGCTCGCCGTGATGGGCCACGTCGCCGCGCTCGATAAGCTCGTCGATCGTGGTCCTGACCTCGGCGATGGCCTCTTCCAGGCGCTGCAGCTCCGTCTCGACGTTCTCGGCGATGAGGTTTTTCACCACCACCCGGGGCTCGTGCAGCACCACATGGCCAAGGCCGACGCCATCAGCCAGGGCAAGACCCTTCTGGTGCAGCGGGCGGCGCAGCGCGATGCCTGTCTCCAGGGGCGCCAGCGCCTGCAGCTCGCCCGACGCCAGCATCTCGGCCAGCACCATGGCGGTGGTCTGGAGCGCTTCGAGCTCCTCCTCCGTATAGACCCGGTAGGTGCGGTTCTGGACGACCAGGACACCCAGCGTGTTGCCGGCTCTCAGGAGCGGCACGCCCAGGAACGCGTGGTAAATCTCTTCGCCGGTTTCGGGCTTGTACGAGTAGGCCGGGTGATTCTGGGCGTCCGAGAGGGCCAGCGGTTCGGCGGTGGCGGCGATCTGGCCCACAAGGCCTTCGCCGGCCCGCATGGTGGTGAGGTGGACCGCTTCCCGGTTCAGGCCTTCGGTGGCGAACAGCTCGAGGACGCCGTCGCCGCGCATCACGTAGACGGAGCACACCTCCGCCACCATGTTGGCGGCAATCAGAATGACGATCTTGTCGAGCCGGTCCTGCGCGCCGACCGGCTCCGCCATGATTTCGCGGAGGCGGCGCAGCAAAAGGCGCGGACCGCCGGGCGCGGTTGGCATGATCTTATCGGTTCCCGTCCTTGGCGGCCGCCGGGATGAACCGCCGGCCTTGTCGTGAGTGTCGCAGCCTCACCAACGAGACGTCAATCAGGCTTGATCAAGGCCGTATAGCGAGTGGAGCGTGCGTACGGCAAGCTCCGTGTAGGCCGAGTCGATCAGAACCGAGAATTTGATCTCGGAGGTAGTGATGGCCCGGATGTTGATGCCCTTGTCGGCCAAGGCTTTGAAGGCCTTGGCGGCCACGCCCGCGTGACTGCGCATACCCACCCCGATGGCCGAGACCTTCACAACGTCCGTCGCGCCCTGAAGATCCTTGAACTCGATCTCGCCCTTGTGCTCGTTGAGCACCGCGCAGGCCCGCTCGTAATCGGCCGCCGGGACCGTGAAGGTGAGGTCCGTGGTGGTGGTGTCGTCGGACACGACCTGGATGATCATGTCCACGTTCACGTTGGCTTCCGCCAGCGGCACGAAGATGGACGCCGCGATGCCGGGTTTGTCCGCGACGTTCCGCAGCGTGATCTGGGCCTCGTCGCGGGAATAGGCGATGCCCGTGACAACCTGCTGTTCCATAATGTCTTCCTCGTCGCAGATGAGGGTGCCGAGCTTGGGGTCGGCGGGATCGTCGAAGCTGGAGCGCACATAGGTCGGAACGCGGTGCATCATGGCGAGCTCCACCGAGCGCACCTGAAGTACCTTGGCGCCCAGCGACGCCATTTCCAGCATTTCCTCGTAGGATACCTTGTCCAGGCGCCGGGCCTTGGAGACGATGCGCGGATCGGTGGTGTAGACCCCGTCCACGTCCGTGTAGATGTCGCAGCGCTCGGCTTGGATGGCGGCTGCCAGCGCCACGGCGCTGGTGTCCGAGCCGCCGCGACCCAGGGTGGTGACGCGCCCGGTGGGCTGGTGCATGCCCTGGAAGCCCGACACCACGGCGATTTCCTTGCCCTTGGAGAAGCCGTCGAGGATGCCGGTGCCGTCGATGGCGGCGATTCGCGCCGAGCCATGGGCGTCCGAGGTCATGATCGGGATCTGCCAGCCCTGCCAGGAGCGGGCCCTCAGGCCCATCTCCTGCAAGGCGATCGCCAGAAGGCCGGACGTGACCTGCTCGCCGGAGGCGACCACCACGTCGTATTCCTTCGAGTCGTAGAGGGGCGACGCCTCCTTGACCCAGCCGACGAGCTCGTTGGTCTTGCCCGACATGGCGGACACGACCACGGCCACATCGTAGCCGGCTTCGACCTCGCGTTTGACGTGCCGCGCCACATTGCGGATGCGTTCGACCGTGGCGACGGATGTACCGCCGAATTTCATCACCAGACGGGGCATGAGCGAGGGGAGCCGTGATTTATGAGAAACTTTGCCCCTTCGCGGCGCGAAAAGGCGCGTATACATGACGGCGAGGCCGCGCGCTGTCAACGCGCAGAATTGCATGCGTCCCCTCGTTTTGGAGAGGGGCGGAGGAGACCCTGATGCCAGACGCCGCATCGACCACCATCGACCCGGCCGAGGTCGCCCGTTTCGAGCGCATCGCCGAGACGTGGTGGGACCCCAAAGGGCCCATGAAGGTCCTGCACCGGTTCAATCCGGTGCGCCTCACGTATATCCGCGATGAGGCCTGCCGCCGGTTCGGGCGCGATCCCAAATCGGCCCGCTCGCTCGAGGGGCTGACGATCCTCGACGTGGGCTGCGGCGGGGGGGTGCTGTCCGAACCCCTGGCCCGCCTTGGGGCCCGGGTGACCGGCCTCGACCCGGCCCCCACCAACGTGTCCGTGGCGCGGCTTCATGCGGAGCAGGCCGGCGTTCCGGTCGATTACCGCAACGAGACCGTGGAATCCGTGGTGGCCAAGGGAGAGACCTTCGACATGGTGCTGGCCATGGAGGTGGTGGAGCACGTGGCCGACGTGCAGGCTTTCGTGAACGCCTGCGCGGCCGCCGTGAGGCCGGGTGGGGCGCTTGCCATGGCGACCCTCAACCGGACCCTGCGCTCCTTCGCGCTCGCCATCGTGGGAGCCGAGTACGTGTTGGGCTGGCTGCCCAAGGGCACCCACGAATGGGACAAGTTCGTCACGCCGGACGAACTGACGGCCGCCATCGAGACGGCGGGCTTTGCCGTCAACGATCTGACCGGCGTCGCCTACAATCCCCTGCGCGGGGATTGGTCTCTATCTCGGGACACGGCCGTCAACTACATGCTTCTCGCCTCTCGGGCATAAGGCCTCTCCCGCGGTGCAACCCGCAGGAGCAGGAAGCCCGCAAGAGCCGACAGCAGGGAACCGGCCAGCACGCCGATCTTGGTGGCGTCGATCAGATTCGGCTGATCGGGGAAGGCTAACGCCCCGATGAACAGGCTCATGGTGAAGCCGATGCCGCACAACAGCGCCACCCCGTAGCACTGCAGCCGGGATGCGCCCGCCGGCCTGTCGGCCAGCCCGAAACGGATTGCGAGTTCGGCGAAGGCGTAGACGCCGACCTGCTTGCCCAGGAAGAGGCCCAGGGCGACGCCGAGGGGCAGGGGCGTGAGAATGGCACCGAGGGCCATGCCCTCGAAGGACACACCCGCATTGGCGAAGCCGAAGATCGGAATGATCGCATAGGCCACCCAGGGCTGGAGCGCATGTTCCAGCCGGTGGAGGGGCGAATCCTCAGCCCTGGTCTTTTTCGGCTGCGCCTGAAGGGGGATGGTCAGGGCGAGGGCAACGCCGGCCAGCGTGGCGTGAATACCGGACTTCAGCACGAAGAACCACAGCGCCGCCCCGAGGACGAGGTAGGGCGAGAGCGCCGTCACGCCGAAGCGGTTGAGGACGACGAGAACCACGATGCACAAAGCCGCCAGCCCGAGCATCGGCAGTGCGAGGTTGCTGGTGTAGAAGATCGCGATGATCAGGATCGCCCCTAGATCGTCCAGGATGGCCAGAGCCGTGAGGAAAATCTTGAGGGAGGTGGGCACCCGGGTGCCGAGAACCGCCAGCACGCCGAGTGCGAAAGCGATGTCGGTTGCGGCCGGGATCGCCCAGCCGCGCAGGAGGTCGGGATCATTCCAGGTCACGGTCAGATAGACCAGCGCCGGCACCACCATGCCGCCGAAGGCCGCGATTCCTGGCAGCACCCGGCGCGGCCAGGTGGAGAGCTGCCCGTCGAGGAATTCGCGCTTGATCTCGAGCCCCACCAGAAGGAAGAACACAGCCATGAGGGCGTCGTTGATCCAGTGCAGAACGCTCAGGCCGAACACATAGGTCTTCAGGACACCGAAATAGATCCCTGAGGCCGGCGAGTTGGCGATCACCAGCGCGACCACTGTCACGCCCATGAGGATGATGCCACCCGAGGCCTCACTGTCGAAGAAGCGCCGCATCAGCGAAACGCGCCGATGGCTCTGGATCTTCTTCACATCGCCTCGTGCGCGATCCATCGCTGTCTCCTGTCCAACCGATGTCGGTCTTACGGCGGATGGGCCGCAATCAAAAGCTCAAACGTTCACTGCCCGATGACGAATTCGGGAGGAGCCGAGAACCTGCTCCAGTCTCACCGGGCGATAGTCCCAGGCATCCACGCCCACATCGAACTGACGGGTCTGGCGTTTGAGCTTGCCGTGGGAATGACCGTGCAGGTCGAGCCAGCCGCGGCCCATGTTCTTCCAGGTGCGGAACGCGTAGTGGCAGAGCACGAGGGCGTGGCCGTCGACGAAGAGCTCCGCATAATTCTGCACACTCGCCCAGCCTTGCGCCGAAAGCGTCGCCTGACCGTCGTTGTTGCCGATGATGAGATGCTTGCGGCCGTTGAGGATGTTCAACAGCTCGTCGATCCGCTCCGGGCGCACATGCAGGGCGAAATCGCCCAGATGCCAGACCTCGTCATCGGGCAAGACGGTCTCGTTCCAGCGGGCGATAAGGGCCTCGTCATGCTCGGGGATCGACTTGAACGGACGCTTGTCGATGCGCAGCACCCGCGGATCGCCGAAATGCGTGTCGCCTGTGAAGTAAACCGCCAAGAGCTGCCGTTCCCCGATTCCGGATTCAGATGGGGCGTGACGATGAAAGGTCGAGACTGCATCCGCGGCGACCGGGCAAGCCGGCGTCTCTCGGATGAGAGACGGAGATGAGAGTATTTCCTTAAGGGAAGCTGTGCTTATTGAGACGCGACATTCGGCCAAGTCGAGACAATAAAAGCCCCCAACAGCTAGGCTCGCCGCAACCCGGATGCTCTTCGGGCAGGGATCATCCTGCCGCACTCATCAGCCTTGGGGGCTCACTTTGAAAATCTTCACGACGATCGCCGGCGGCTTCTTCGCAGCTCTTCTCTTCGGTGCGAGCCTTCCGGCCATGGCTGGCGGGCCGGGCGTCTATACGGTCAAGGGTAACAACGGCGAGCCCGACAGCGACTACACGGGAACGCTGACCATCGTTCAGACGAGCAAGGATACGTACAAGCTCACCTGGAACATCGCCGGCGACAGGTACGACGGCTTTGCGATCGGCGACGAGCGCATCCTGGCCGCCAGCTTCAGCAGCAAAGGCGCCAGCGGAACGGCCCTCCTGGTCGAGGACGACGAGAACAAGGGCGGTTACAAGAGCATCTGGGCCTTCAAGGGTGAGACCCAGCTCGGCATTGAGGTGATCGTGCCGAAGAAATGAGGCATCGGGCTGAACGGACTGGAGGGACCACCCCAAATTCGCCTCACAGCCATCAGCATCTGAGCAGCCGCGGGCGATCGCGGCTGCTGTCCCGTGTTTGGGTGTTCCCGAGCCGCGGCGACCTTGACCTTATTGTGAACTGCCCGGGCGCCAAGACGTTGTACTGTTGGGTCCAGCAGCTATTCGGCTGCTCATTCCGGAGTCCGGTCATGAGAAAGCTCGTGCTCTCTGCCGGCGCTGCCCTCATCCTACTTGGCAGCGTTGGGTCCGCTGACGCGCAATACCGCTATCGCCACGGCTATTACCGGGGTGGCTGGGGCGGTGGCGCGGTCGCCGCCGGCGTGGTCGGCGGTCTCGTGCTTGGCGGACTCGCGGCAGCCGCGGCTAGGCCGGCTTATGCCTATCCGTACGGCTATGGCTACGCGCCTCCACCCCCACCTCCGTACTATGGCGGCTATTATCAGTCCGCTCCCGTCTACGGGCCCACTTACGGCTATCCGGCCTATGGCGGAGGCGTCGTATATTCGGCTGACCCGTACGCTGCGTATCATGAGGTCCGCGGCGGCTACCGGACCGTCTACCGACGTGGCTACGGGCGCGTGATCATAGGTGGCCCTGCCTACTGAGGGGCAGGTGGCGGGCCAAACTTCACGGCTTTCCGCACGATGGACTAGTTCCGGTCGTCCGGCGCGACCGGCAAGGGAAGGATGTCGATGCCTTCCTCCAGGAGCGCCCTCACGTCGGCCGATTCGGCCTCGCCGTAGATCGAGCGCTCCTCCGCCTCGCCGTAATGCATCTTGCGCGCTTCCTCGGCGAAGCCCTTGCCGACATTTTCCGAGTTCTGCAGCACATGCTCGCGGAAGGCGCGGATCATGGCCCGCAGCTCCTTTTCCTTCTCGGAGATCGCCGCAACGGGCTGAGGCTCGGCGGCCGCGACCGGGGCTTTGTCCTTGCGGGCGACGGAGGGCGCCATGATCTGCTTTTCGACCTTGGCCGAGTTGCAATAGGGGCAAGTCACGAAGCCGCGCTTGCGCTGCGTCTCATACGCCTCGCTCGAAGGAAACCAGCTTTCGAAGGGGTGGGCCTGCTCGCAGGCCAGGGCATATTTGATCATGGCTTTCAGATGGGGATTCAGCAGCTTTAAGCCAAGATTTCAAGACCTGCCGGAAAGCCTAGGCCGATGCGGCCCGGCCTGCGGGCCGCGGAGCCGGCACAGCCTCGACCTCGAAGGTGCGGGCATTCTTGAGCGTTGGGATACGGGCGCGCGCATCGGTCACGAGGCCCACATCGATCTCGGCCAGGATCACCCCGGGCTCGGTTCCGGCCTCGGCCAGAATCCGACCCCACGGATCGACGATGAGGGAATGACCAAAGGTCTCGCGGCCGTCCTCGTGCAGCCCACCTTGAGCGGCCGAGATCATGAAGGAGCCGGTCTCGATGGCCCGCGCCCGGTGCAGCACGTGCCAGTGGGCCTCTCCTGTCTGCCTGGTGAAGCAGGCCGGCGCCGACAGGAAGGATGCGCCGCTCTCGGCCAGGGCTCGGTAGAGCGCCGCGAACCGCACGTCGTAGCAGATGGTGAGCCCAAGCCATCCCCAGGGGGTCTCGGCCAGCACCGCCCGGTCGCCGCCCGCATAGGTGGCCGATTCCCGCCAGCTTTCTCCGTTGGGCAGATCCACGTCGAACAGGTGGACCTTGTCGTAGCTTGCTGTGATCTCGCCGTCCTGGCCGATCAGGTAGCCCCGGTTGGCGATCCTGTCGCCGGCCTTCACCGCGATGGAGCCCACATGGACCACGATGCCCCGCTCGCGGGCCACCTCCCGCAGGGCGTTCAGGGTCGGGTCCTGCGCCTCCAGCCCCACTTTCTCGAACAAGGCCGCGCGGTTACGCTCCAGCAGGGACGTCATCTCCGGCGTCTGCACGAAGTGAGCGCCCCTGTCGGCTGCCTCCCTGGCCATCGCCACCGCCGCGTCGCGGTTCCTGATCGGATCGCGCCCGGAACGCATCTGGACGCAGGCGGCTGTGAAGCGGGTGGCGGTCATGGGGGCCTCGAAATGTCCGGTCAGGCCTGTAATAGGGCCTCGAGCTGGCCCTTGTCATCCAGCGCGTAGAGATCGTCGCATCCGCCCACATGGCGGTCGCCGATGAAGATCTGGGGCACGGTGGTGCGGCCGCCGGCCTTCTGGATCATGTCCTGACGTTGGTCGGGCTTCGCCTCGATGTCGATCTCGGTGAAATCGACCCCTTTCTCGGTCAAGAGCTTTTTGGCGGCAGCGCAGTAGGGGCACCAGCTTTTCGTATAGATCGTGATGGACGACATGAACCTTCGGTCTCCGTGGATTGAGGATCATATAGGACGGCTTCGGGTCCGTTACAGTTCCTGCGCGACCCGCGCGAACGCCAGGATGTCCACCCGGGCCGCCCCGCCGCGCAGCAGAGCCCTTGCGGCGGCGTTCGCGGTCGCGCCCGTCGTGAGGACATCGTCGACGAGAAGGACGCGCCTGCCGGAAAGTCGCGCTTCCTGGGCAGCAGGAACGCGAAAAGCCCCCTGGAGATTGTCCTGCCGCTGAGGCTTGGTCAGCCCCACCTGGCGCCGCGTCGCTTTCACCCGCGCCAGCAGGAACGGATCACAGAGTACGCCGCTTTGCCTGGACACGACCGAGGCCAGGGCTATGGCCTGGTTGAACCGCCGCCGCCATAAGCGCCAGCGATGAAGCGGGACCGGCACGATCACGTCCGCATCCGCAATCAGCTCCGCCCCGGCCCGAGCCATCATCTGGCCCAAGGCCGGAGCAAGCTCCAGCCGGTCGTTGTATTTGAGCCGGTGGACCAGAAGGCTTGCTGTGCCGTCATATTCGGCGACCGCGCGGGCGCGCTCAAACACGGGCGGATCGGCGATGGCGGCGGGGGACAGGAGGGGCTGGCCGAGATTCAACGCAAACGGCGTCCCGAGCCTCTCGCAATAGGGCCGCTCGATGAACCGGATGCCCGCCCAGCAGGCGGCGCACAGGGCATGCGGCTCGGCCGTGGCCGCTTGGCAAGCGATGCAGGTCGGCGGGTAGAGCAGGCCGAGCAGGGCATGCCCGGCCTGGCGCGCCGCATCGCGCAGACGGGATGTCATGGATGGACAGGATGCTTCGGCGGGTCGGCTCATCGGCCAAGCTTATTCGAAGCGAAGCCGAACGTCTAAGCCGGGATGCAGGATCGGAGGACCAGATCGTTCCGCGCACGGCCCTTGGCGTCGCGGCCTTTTCACGCCATATCGGGCGCCTGATGAGCACTCCCGTCGTCTTCGACCGTCCCCTTGTCCGCCACCGCCTCGAACGCGCCTTGCGCGACGGTTATGCGGATTTTCTCCTTGCCCGCGTGGTGGAGGACCTGGAGGAGCGGCTGGCCACCGTGCTGCGGCCGTTTCCGCTGGCGCTCGATGTGGGAACGCCCACGCCCGCCGCTGCGGACATCTTGCGCCGGAGCGGTCGCGCCGACGCGGTCCTGCGGGTGTCGCCGGTGGCTGAGCCCGGAGGGGTTCTCGGAGACGAGGAGCGCCTGCCTTTCGCAGGACAGAAATTCGATCTCGCCGTGTCGTGCCTGGCGCTTCAAAGCGTGAACGATCTCCCGGGGGCGATGATCCAGATACGCCGTGCGCTCAAACCTGATGGCCTTTTCATCGGAGCACTCCTCGGCGGCTCGACCCTGAACGAGCTGCGCCAGGCGTTCACCCAGGCGGAATCGGAGCTGGAGGGCGGGGTCAGTCCCCGGGTGGCCCCGTTCGTGGACGTGCGTGATCTCGGAGGGTTGCTCCAGCGGGCGGGCTTTGCCTTGCCGGTGACGGATTCCGAGGTGATTCGGGTGCGCTACGGCGATCCGTTCCGGTTGATGCGGGATTTGCGCCAGATGGGCCTTGCCAATGCGCTGAACGATCGCCGCAAGACCCCGTTGCGGCGCGCCACCCTGCTCAGGGCTGCCGAAATCTATGCTGAACGGTTCGCCGATCCGGACGGCCGCATGCCCGCCACCTTCGAGATTTTATGGCTGTCCGGGTGGGCTCCCCACGAGAGCCAGCAGAAGCCCCTGAGGCCGGGTTCGGCCAAGATGCGCCTGGCCGATGCGCTCGGGACCGTTGAGAATCCCACGCCGGGGCCGAAGAAGGATTGATGTCCTGATAACCCAGGGAGTTGCCCCTTGGGTTGCAGGCAGTCTCCTCTATGTTGTGTGTTCCAGGTGTGTTTGGAGCATTTGCCGCCATGAAAGAGCCCGGGGTCGACCATCCCATCACGATCGAGAAAAACCCGCATCGCATCCGGGTCGTGCTCGGCGGCTTCATCATCGCTGAGACCACGCAATCCCTGACCCTTCGCGAAGCGACTCTTCCGGTGGTGCACTACATCCCGCGCGAGGACGTCCACATGGACCTGTTGGATCCTACCGATCACAGGACTCATTGCCCCTATAAGGGCGATGCCTCCTACTTCACCGCGACGGCTGGCGGCTTGGTTCGGGAGAATGCAGCCTGGAGCTACGAGAAGCCGTTTCCGGCGGTGGGAGAGATCAAGGAGCACGTGGCCTTCTATCCGGAGAAGGTAGATGCGATCGAGGAATTCCAGGATTAGGAAGGCCTGATCGAATCGCATCAAGGATGACCCGCCACCGATCACGCGCCGGACCTCTTGCTACGCAAGGGAACCTACGGCCCCGCTAATCGTTGCAAGTACCCCGAAGTCGAGCTCTCGCGTTCGAGAGGAGAGGTCCTTGCCTACAACGATTGCAATCGAGTCTAAAACAGTTTCCTTCCGTGGCGTTGCTACACCGTATCAGCATCTCTACTTGGTCAAGACTATCACGGACGCGTCCGGCAATGTTCTGGATGAAAGGGTCATCCGGGGCGACGTAGGTGGCGACCTGACCCTGGTCACGCAGGCCAACATTCCCCTCTCGGAATCGGCCGATGCGCGTGGATCGGCCACGCCGGAGCAGCGGCGACACACCCCTCTCGATCTCAACGGGCGGGACCCGGAGCAGGTCTGGGCTCTGATGGTGCAGCACGTGGTCAATATCGATAAGGCCGGACTGCAATACGGCGTTGATTCCTTCGAGGTGGACAATGGCGGAGACGCCAACAGCAACACCACCGTCGCGTCGGCGCTTTACACAGTTGGCATCAGCCTAGCGCGCAATCTGCCGCGCGGGGTCGAGCCCAACGAGGTGCCTCTCTACAATAGGCTCGATGCGATGCTGGTGAACGACCGCTTGGTCGCCGGCGCCGAGAACGACATCATACGCGGCGGCGTCGGCCGTGATGGGATCAGGGGCAACGACGGCAATGACCGCCTCTATGGCGGGGCCGACGGCGACAACCTGAATGGTGGGTCGGGCAACGACCTGATGGATGGCGGCATCGGCAATGACCGCATGACCGGATCTGGCGGAAACGACACCTACCGGGTTGACAGCGCTCTTGACCGGGTGATCGAGTCGGACGCCAGCGCGGCCGGCGGCATCGACCGCGTGGAGAGCACCATCAGCTTCAGTCTCAGCCGCGCGGAGCGGGCCGGGGTCGAGCAACTCGTCCTGCGCGGCGGGAACGACTTGTCGGGCACAGGGAATCGCCTCGACAACTCCATCTCCGGCACCAGCGGCGACAACAAGCTTGTTGGCGGGTCGGGCAACGACTCCCTTGCAGGCGGCAGCGGCGAAGATCGTCTTCACGGACAATCCGGCAACGACAGCCTGAGGGGCGGAAAGGGCGATGACGATCTCATCGGCGGCTCGGGGAGCGACATCCTCAGGGGCGATGCCGGGCGGGACGCCTTCGTGTTCGGATCTGTCTCCCAGAGCGTCGCTGGCGCAACCACCCGGGACGTGATCCTGGATTTCACGTCCGCAGATGTGATCGACATGCAGGGCATCGACGCGAAAGCGCTTGCGACCGGCAATCAGACTTTTGGGTTTATCGGCTCCGCAGCCTTCACGGGAGCCGGACAACTCCGATTCGAGGCTGATGGCGCCGGCAACACGCTCGTGCAGGCCGATGTCAACGGCGACTTGGCGGCGGATTTCGAAGTTCTCCTGCAGGGCTATGTCGGCCCCCTCGGCAGAGGGGACTTCCTTCTCTAAAGCGTCCGACAACGTTCAGCCGTTCGGACCCCAGCCCGGTGCCCGAACGGCTGAACCGTCTCCCGTGCGTATCCACGATTCAGCGCTGGAGCGTCGGCTTGCGGCGTTGGCTCCGGGAATCCCTATGGCAGCCTCCAGGTTCGAGATTTCTGCGTTAATGCATGAGGCTGTCCGATGAGCGTCCCCGTATCGGAGCGTCCCGCGCGCCTGACCCGCGCCGCCTTCAGGCATATTCGCCCGATCGCCACCCGCTGGATGGACAACGACGCCTACGGGCACGTGAACAACGTGCACTACTACTCGTATTTCGACACGGCGGTGGCGGGTTGGCTCATTGAACGGGGCGGGCTCAAGATCGACGAGAGCCCCGTCATCGGCCTCGTGGTAGAGACGGGCTGCACCTATTTCGAAAGTGTGGCCTTCCCGGATGCGCTGGAAGCCGGGATCGTTGTCGCACATCTCGGCCGCTCCTCCGTGCGCTACCGGATCGGGATTTTTAGAGCAGAGGCCGAGCAGGCCGCGGCGCAAGGCCACTTCGTGCATGTTTATGTGGACCGGGCCACCCAGAGGCCTGTCGAGATCCCGGGCGAACTCCGCGCCGCGCTCAGCGAACTCGCCTGAAGCGGCCGCTAAGGGACACCAGGGCGACGCCCGCCAGCACCACCGCGCCGCCGATCATCTCCCGCGGGCCGATCTGTTCGCCGAGAAACAACACCGCCAGGATCGCCGTCCAGACGGGCATCAGGTATCCCACCATGGACGCCCTGGTCGGACCGGCTCGTCGGATCAGGCGCATGAACAGCAGGATCGGCAGCGCCGTCGACAGCACGCCCAGGGCAATGAGCGGAGCAGCATTCGGTGGCACGGACCCGAAGGCCCCCGGACCTGCGATCGCCAGGGCCAGCGCCGTCGCCGGAAGACCGGAGCCGAATTGCTGGCCGAGTGCGAGACGCGCGGGATCCGCCTGCTTGATGGAGCGCACGTAAAGGTTGGCGACCGCATAACTCAGGGCGACCGCCAGCATCGCGAAGGCTCCCGTGGCGCTGACGCCGCTGTCCGGAAAAGCCGCCGGGCCGATGAGAATGCCCATCCCCATGAAGCCCACGAGAACGCCGAGAAGCCGCTGCGGAGTCAATCTCTCGTCGGCATAGAGAAAATGGGACAGCACGGCGACGATGAGAGGGCCTGAGGCCTGCACCATGGCGGCGGACGCCGTGGTGATCTGGGTGAGCGCGTAGGCCACCAGGATATTCGGCAGCCAGCCGTTGAAGGTGCCGAGGATCCCCCAGGTCAGCCATTCATGACGTTGCGGCAGCAGGCTTTTGCCGAGCGCCGTGAACCACAAGGTCAGGGCCGAGGCCCCGACAAGACCGCGCATGGCCGCGAGCACGAACGGATTCACGCCTTCGCTGATCTTGATGAACAGGAAGCCGCTTGCCCATAGCATCGAGCAGGCCAGAAGATTTGAAATCAAGAAAGCTTGCGTCGGAGCAGCCGGGAGGCCGGAGGCTCCCTCTTGAGCAGCAGACATGACCCGACTCTAGACCATGAGGTCGAGCAGGAACGGGATCAGCGGCTCGTCCGCTGGGGGCATCGGGTAGCTGCGCAAATCCTGCGGCTTCACCCATTTCAACCCTTGCCCCTCGAGAGGCTGCACGAAGCCTTCCCAGCGGCGGCAGGCATAGAGCGGCATCAGGAGGTGGAAGCTCTCATAGGCGTGGCTCGCGAAGGTCAGCGGCGCGAGGCAGGCTTCCTTCACGGTGATGCCGAGCTCTTCACGCAGTTCGCGGATCAGCGTCTCCTCCGGCCGCTCGCCGGGCTCAACCTTGCCGCCGGGAAACTCCCACAGGCCAGCCAGCTGCTTTCCCTCCGGCCGCTGCGCCAGGAGAATCCGGTTGTCCTGGTCGATGAGGGCGACAGCAACGACGAGGGTGAGCTTGAGAGGGGGCAATGGGTCGAGCCCTTCGGTTCAATGGACGCGAGGCAAGGTCGCTCTCATAGCGCGCTTTGGATCAAGAGCGAACAGGTTTCCACAGCTTGACTATTGATACTTTATAACTCAGTTTCGGTGGGAATAAATGGAAATCTGGGGGCACTTTTGAAACTGGTATTGGGATCTTCCTTTGGCGTGATCGCCGGCACTCTGCTGGCAATGTCGACGCAGGCGCAGGCGCAAGACTGTATCGTCCCGCCGACCTACATCAACGGCTATCTGTCCGAGGTGGAAAGCGAGATGACGGTCAAAGCTGGCAAAGGCTGCCGCTTTGGCCTCAATGGCATCGAGGGCGCCATCACCGAGGCTGTCATTATTCAGAAGCCCAAAGTCGGCATGGCGGGAGTGCAGGGGCTCAGACCCTATTATATCGCCAAGCCGGGCTATCACGGACCCGACGAGTTCTCGTACGGGTTCATCGGAACGGGCCGGCATGGCGGTCCGATGCGGGTGGTGTTCAAGCGCAAGGTCACCGTTGTCCCGTGACAGCGGGGCCGATCAACTCCGGTAATCGCCGTTGATTTCCACATAGGCCTTGGTGAGGTCGCAGGTCCACACCCGGGCCTCGCCGCGCCCGAGGCCGAGGTCGACCCGGATCGTGATCTCGTCCCCTTTCATGTAGGCGGTGGTCTTCGCCTCGTCGTAGCTGGGGTCCCGAAGGCCTTTGACGGCCACGCGGATGTCCCCGAACCAGATCGCCAGCTTGTCGCGCTCGGCCGGCTCCCCGGCCTTGCCCACCGCCATCACGACACGGCCCCAATTGGCGTCCTCGCCGGCCACCGCCGTCTTCACGAGCGGGGAATTGGCAATCGCCATGGCAATGCGCTTGGCGGAGGTCGCGCCGGTCGCGCCGGTCACCTTGACGGTGACGAACTTGCGCGCGCCTTCGCCGTCCCGGGCTACCTGCTGCGCGAGGTCGCACAGCAAGCCCTCCAGGGCCTGCCGGAACTCCTTGAGGCGGCGGTCGCTCGGCAGCGAGATCGCGGGCGCGCCGCGCTTGGCGGCCGCGCCCGTGGCGAAGAACAGGAGCGTGTCGGACGTGGAGGTGTCGCTGTCCACGGTCACGCAGTTGAAGCTCTTGTCTGCGCCCTTCTTGAGAAGCGCCTGCAGCACGGAGGCTGCGATCGGGGCGTCCGTGAAGATGAAGGACAGCATGGTGGCCATGTCCGGCGCGATCATGCCCGCGCCCTTGGCCATGCCGTTGATCGTCACCTCGACGCCGCCGATCACGGCCGTGCGCGTCGCCACCTTCGGGAAGGTATCGGTGGTCATGATGGCTTTGGCTGCATCGAGCCAGGCGGTAGGCTTGGCCTTCTTCTCGCAGGATTGCAGCACGCCCTCGAATTTCGAGGCGTCGAGCGGCTCGCCGATCACGCCCGTGGACGCAACGAACACCTGCGAGGCCCGGCAGCCTGCCGCGCGGGCGGCAATGTCGGCGGTCAGCTTCACGGCCTCCAGGCCGGTCCGCCCCGTGAAGGCGTTGGCGTTGCCCGAGTTCACCACGAGGGCGCGGGCCACGCCTTTGGGCAGGTTCTTGCGGCACCAATCGACGGGGGCTGACGGGCATTTCGAACGAGTGAACACGCCCGCCACCGCCGTGTCCTTGTCGAGCGTCATGTACAGAACGTCCGTTCGGTTCTTGTAGCGAATGCCGGCCTCCGCGGTCGCGATCCGAACGCCCTCGATAGGGGGGAGAGTCGGGTACGATTTGGGCGCGAGCGGCGAGACGGTCACGGTCTTGGACATGCGGGACTCGAAGGAGCGATCGATAGGAACGGCGACCTGTGGTTTTTTAAGGCTTTTTGTCAAGCCCGCGCTTCGTCTGGCGTCGTGAAACGACGGAACGGCCGGCGCATCCTGCCGTTGATCCAGTCCGCAATCCATGGAGCGATTCATGACGAGCAAGCACCCGAAAACGAAGCTCGAAGAGCGGCCGCGCAGCGACCTGAACGTCGATCCCGGAATCGGCCGGTCCAAAGGGTCGTACATGACGGGCGAAGACCCGCGCGATCTCGACGGCGGCTCCACCTTCGAAGGCGACGTGGAGAACCAGACGAACCGCGAGGGTGGCGTCAATCCAGACCGCAGAGGCCGGACGAACAAGTAAGATCGTCCAGTCGGGGCGCTTCCTTCCGCCCTTACGACATTGGCGAAAAAGAAAAGGGCGGCCCTGGGAGCCGCCCTTCTCGCATCCCATGCGTGACGCTTACTGCTTCTTCTGCTCGACCAGGTTGCCCTTGTCGTCGAGGCGTTCGATCTTGGCGCTCTGGCGCAGGCCGAGAATCAGGTCCTGCTGGGCCTTGCGCTCCAGATAGGTGTTCACCTGCTCCTGCATCTCGTCGAAAGACGGCACGGGCTTGTTGCGCTTCTCCTCGACCTTGATCACGTGCCAGCCGAACTGGGACTGGACCGGGTCCGAGATCTGGCCCGGCTCCATCTTGAAGGCGGCTTCGGCGAAGGGCTCGACCATGCGGTCCTTGGTGAAGAAGCCGAGATCGCCGCCATCGGTCTTGGAGCCCGGATCGGTCGAGAGCTCGCCGGCCACCTTGGCGAAGTCCTCCCCGCCCTTCACGCGGGCCTGGGCCTTCTTGGCATCGTCTTCGCTCGCCACGAGGATGTGGCGGGCGCGCACCTCCTGCTCGGGGGTGACGCCCTTGGCGGTCTCGTCATAGAGCTTGCGGGCAGCCTCGGGGGTCACGGCCTTCCGGGCTTCCTGCTCCAGGTACTGGTCGAGCAGGGTCTTGTCCCGGTTATAGGCCAGCTTGCGGGCGAAATCCGCGCTGTCGCCCACCTTGGCGGCCTCGGCCGCCTTGGCGCCGAGCTTCAGGTCGATGAGGTAGCCGGTGAGCAGGTCGCGCTTCTGGGCTTCCGGAACGTTCGGCAGCTGCAGGGCCGGATCGGCGGCCGCGACCGCCAGGTCGCCCTCGGTGATGGTGAGGCCGTTCACCCGGGCGATCACCTTTGCCGGATCCGCAGGCGCGGCCGACGCCGTCGGCGCGGCGGGGGTTGCCGCCGGAGGGGTCTGGGCCAGGGCCGCGCCGGTGGCGAGCGGCAGGGCGACCCCGAGGGCAAGAAGGCTCGTCTTGAGCTTGGATGATTGCATGTCTGATCCTCTGGTGAGCTTTTTCAAAGACCGCCCACGAAGCGGAGCGATCGATGGCCTAATGTGTTTACGTTTGCAAGGGATGGCATATTTATGTCACAGCATCGCCGCTCGCGAGGCCTTGAACGAGGCTAAGCCTGTGGAAGCGGGGCTGCGCCACTCGGGCACAGCCTTTAAGATGCGTTTCGGCATAATTAAGTCTATAAGGCGGCTCAAATCGCCCTTTTCCAGAATCCTGAAAGTCTGAAGGCTCTCGATGTTCGGTGCTCTCGCGAAGAAAATCTTTGGCTCGGTCAATGATCGGCGGCTGAAGTCCTACCGGCCCAAGGTGGCGGCCATCAATGCGATGGAGGCCGAGCTCGCAGCCCTGTCGGACGAGCAGCTCCGCGCCCGCACGGACGAGTTCAAGGCCCAGCTCAGCCAGGGCAAGACCCTGGACGATATCCTGGTGCCGGCTTTCGCGACGGTCCGCGAGGCCGCCAAGCGCACCCTGGGGCAGCGCCACTTCGACGTGCAGCTCATCGGCGGCATGGTGCTCCATGAGGGCTCCATCGCCGAGATGCGCACCGGTGAGGGCAAGACCCTCGTGGCCACCCTGCCGGTCTATCTGAACGCGCTCGCCGGCAAGGGCGTCCACGTGGTCACGGTGAACGATTACCTGGCCCGCCGCGACTCGGAATGGATGGGCCAGATCTACCGCTTCCTCGGCCTCACGGTCGGCGTGATCGTCCACGGGCTCGACGACGTGGAGCGGGCCGAGGCCTATGCGGCCGATATCACCTACGGCACCAACAACGAATACGGCTTCGATTATCTGCGCGATAACATGAAGTACGAGATGGGCCAGATGGTCCAGCGCGGGCACAACTACGCCATCGTGGACGAGGTCGACTCGATCCTCATCGACGAGGCGCGCACGCCGCTCATCATCTCCGGCCCCCTCGACGATCGCTCGGACCTGTACAACGCAGTCGACAAGATCATCCCGCGCCTCGCCAAGAGCGATTACGACCTGGACGAGAAGCAGCGCGCCGTCTCCCTGACGGAAGCCGGCAACGAGAAGATCGAGGAGCTGCTGCGCGAGGAGGGCCTCCTGAAGGAGGGCGACCTCTACGACGCCCAGAACGCCACCCTCGTGCACCACATGAACCAGGCGCTGCGCGCCCACACCCTGTTCCAGCGCGACAAGGACTACATCGTCCGCAACGGCGAGGTGGTGATCATCGACGAGTTCACCGGCCGCATGATGCAGGGCCGCCGCTATTCGGAAGGCCTGCACCAGGCGCTCGAGGCCAAGGAGCGCGTGCAGGTTCAGCCCGAGAACCAGACGCTGGCCTCCATCACGTTCCAGAACTACTTCCGGCTCTACAGCAAGCTCGCCGGCATGACCGGCACGGCCGCGACGGAAGCCGACGAGTTCCTGGAGATCTACAATCTCGAAGTGGTCGAGATCCCGACGAACCGCCCCGTCTCTCGCATCGACGACGACGACGAGGTCTACCGGACGGCGGAAGAGCGCTACAAGGCAGTCATCCGCGACATCGAGGCGGCTTCCGCCAAGGGTCAGCCGACCCTGGTCGGCACCACCTCTATCGAGAAGTCGGAATATCTGGCCGAGCTCCTGATCAAGGACGGCTACACGCTCATCGACTTCGAGAACCCGCTGGCCCTCGAGCCGCTCTACAAGGACGCGCGCGCCGGCCGCGGCACCAAGCACTTCGCCGTGCTCAACGCCCGCTTCCACGAGCAGGAAGCCTTCATCGTGGCCCAGGCGGGCGTTCCGGGCGCGATCACCATCGCGACCAACATGGCGGGCCGCGGCACCGACATCCAGCTCGGCGGAAACGCCAAGATGCGCATCGAGCGCGAGCTTGCTGGCCTCGAGGGCGAGGAGCGCGCTGCGCGTGAAAAGGCGATCCTCGAAGAGATCGCCGATTTCAAGGAAAAGGCGCTGGCCGCCGGCGGCCTCTACGTGCTCGGCACCGAGCGTCACGAATCGCGCCGCATCGACAACCAGCTGCGCGGCCGCTCCGGCCGCCAGGGCGATCCCGGCCGCTCCAAGTTCTACCTGTCCCTCCAGGACGACCTGATGCGCATCTTCGGGTCGGACCGCATGGACGGCATGCTGTCCAAGCTCGGCCTGAAGGAGGACGAGGCGATCATCCACCCGTGGATCAACAAAGCGATCGAACGGGCGCAAGGCAAGGTCGAGGCGCGCAACTTCGACATCCGCAAGAACATCCTGAAATACGACAACGTCATGAACGACCAGCGCAAGGTCGTGTTCGAGCAGCGCAAGGAGTTCATGGCCGAGGAGAGCGTGCGCGACACCATCGACGACATGCGCCACGGCGTGATCGACGACATCGTGTCCAAGGCCATGCCTGAAAACGCCTATGCGGAGCAGTGGGATGTCGCCGGCCTGAAAGAGAGCGTCGCGAACTTCCTCAACCTCGACCTGCCTGTGGACGAATGGGCCAAGGAGGAGGGCATCGCCGACGAGGAGATCCGCGAGCGCATCCAGAAGGCCGCCGACGAGGCCTATGCGAAGCGTGTCGAGGAAAACACCCCGGACGTGATGAACTACGTCGAGAAGCAGGTGCTCCTGCAAAGCCTCGACCATCTCTGGCGCGAGCACCTCGTGACCCTGGACCACCTGCGCCAGGTCATCGGCTGGCGCGGCCTCGCCCAGCGCGATCCGCTCAACGAGTATAAGTCCGAAGCCTTCGAGCTCTTCAACAATCTGGTCGGCCACCTGCGCGAGCAGGTGACGGGTCAGCTCATGCGTATCCAGGTGGTGTTCCAGCCGCCGGAGCAGCAGGAGCTGCCGCCGATGTTCGCCCAGCACCTTGATCCCGCCACCGGCGAGAACGAGTTCGACATGGCCCAGGGCGGCAGCTTCGGCGCGGGCCGGGCCCTCGGCTTCGCGGCCGCCACCGCGGCCACCGAGCCGGTGGAGTCCCGCGATCCGAACGACCCCTCCAGCTGGGGCCGCGTCGGCCGCAACGAGCCGTGCCCCTGCGGCTCCGGCAAGAAGTTCAAGCACTGCCACGGACAATTCGTGGCCTGATGCTTTATGAACCACTGACGAGCAGGAGCCCGGCCTGAGCGCCGGGCTTTTGCTTGTCTGCCGTCAAGAGAGGGCCAAGAGAGGGCCAAGAGACGGCAAGGCGCGAAGCCGATGCCGCCCTCGATGACCAAAGGCCAAGCTTCCATCTTTGGATCGTGGCCACGAGTGGAGCGACAGCCGATCGATGGAACCGACCATGGACATTGCACTTGACTGAGCAGTGAATTGGCCCTCCGGGCGCGCAATCGAGAGGCTGGATGCCCAGGAAGACCGACAGTCCCGGCCCGGAACTCAAGCGCTTGAACGAGTATCAGCGTACGCTCGCGGCCTTCAGCCGAGTGGCCTCCGAGGTCCTGCCGACCGAGCGGCTGTTGCACTATGTGACCGCCCAGGTCTCCCGCGTCACCCATATCAGGCACGTGAAGGTGATGTGCTACCGGCCGGGCAAGGGTGATCTTCTGCTCGTGGCCGGCGTCGGCTGGAAGCCCGGCATCGTGGGCAACACGACGTTTCCCTTGGACAACGCCTCGCCTCCGGGCCGGTGCATGCAGACGGCAGCCCCTGTGGTCATCGAGGACCTGCCGAACGACACCGAATTCCGGATGTCGCCGATCCTGCGGGAGCATGGCATCGTGTCGGCCCTGAACGTGCCCATCAGGATCGACGGGCGCACCTGGGGCGTGCTGGAGGTCGATGCGGATGAGCCCCGCGCCTTCGACGAGAGCGACGTCACGTTCCTCGGCACGATGGCCAACATACTCGGCATTGCCCTTCTGCGACATGAGACCGACACCAAGGCGGCTGAAGCGGTCGCCGAATCCGCGCGGGAGAAATCCTTCGCGGAGGTTGTCCTCCGTGAGTTCCAGCACCGGGTGAAGAACAACCTTCAAACCATCATCTCCTTCCTGGCGCTCCAGCGGCGACATGCCTCCACGCCGGAAGACCGCAGCCGCTTCGTGAGCGTCATGGAGCGGATTCACGCCATCGCCCTGGCGCAGGACCAACTGTCGTTCGAGACAGGGGTCAGCAATGTGGAGTTCAGCGACTACCTGCGCGCCTTATGCGCCAATATCGATCCGCAGCGGGAGAACGTGACCATCCAGGTCGAGACCGAACGAGGGTCGCTGCTTCCACTCGACAGGGCCGTAGCGGCAGGGCTCATCGTCAATGAGCTTGTCACCAACTCGCTCAAATACGCCTTTGACGAGAGTGGCGGAATCATCCGGGTCACCTTTACGGTCAGCCCCGATCAGGCCGAGGCTCATCTTGCGGTCGAGGATAACGGGCGAGGAATGGGGCCGCCCCGCAAGGGAGGTCTCGGCCTGCAGCTCATCGATGCCTTCACCACTCAGCTTGATGGCCAAGTCGAGCAGGAACCGGTTGCGAAGGGCACGCGCACCTGCGTCAGCTTTCCGCTGGCCTAGCGATGCCAATTTCTCCCGGGTCGGGAAATCGGCTGCAATTATCATAGGTTAATGGGTCGGTACCAAGGCGGAACATCGGACCGGCGCCGCGGTTGAGCCGGATGCCCCGCTACTGCGGGAAGGGTGGAGTCGTCGAGCGGAAGCTGTCTACCGCCTCCTTGCGAGGCGCTGACGGATCCACTCCTGAGCCGCCTCCAGATCAGCAAATGTCGGCTGCTCCGGCCCGTTCAGGCGCCGAACCCTGCTTCCAATACCAATGGGCCTGACGCACCGTCATATTGCTCGCCGAGGTGGGTCAGCACCGCCACCAGCTGCTGCTTCTCATCAGGAATTTGCATGCCATCCTCATCACTGCCGTTGGCGACACGCACAGGCTGAAGGGTGAAGCTCATGCAGCGGCCTGATCCTGCTCCAGGTGC
>NZ_QOIO01000030.1 GCF_003332305.1 Microvirga aerophila
ACTTGTTCGAGCCTCAGGAGTGCTGGAACTACCTCAAGGCAGCCGGATATGCGTCTGTTTAACCGTCCGATGCTTTAGACAGAATTTGATTCCAGCCGTGCTCGATCTGCCCCAATGAATGACCGCTCAGGGTCGATGCTGTTGAAAAACTCGCTCACGAGACTCGCGGCATCTATAGGTCGTATAGGGTTGTTTGAGCGACTACAGCATCGGGTATGCTATCGCTGGCGAAAATGAGGCTTTGAGAGTTTTTCAACAGCATCGGGTCAACCTCGGTCGTTAAGCGCGGCCGTGACAAGGTCCGCTCCTAACCTCCGACCTGCCCTACCCTCTCCGGCTGCAGCAATGCCCGTCAGGCAGCCAACAGTCTTTTGCCCAGGCTCTCTCCTTGAGGGGGTATGGATCATCGACCGCAGTTGGCTGGGAGATTCCAGGACCAAACCTTGCCTTTCCCGGATCGCTATTCATTTTGCACCGCACAAATTCGTCGCGGCCTTCCTGGGGCGAACGCGGCACCAGATGCGTTAACTTTGCGTCAACAGCCACAGTCGCTGGAGGAAGGAAGAGCTAAATGGGCCAGAGCTTCTGTCCGCAGTGCTCCTGCGATGCAGCATCTGTCCTAAGCTTTGCCACGAATGAGGGGATGCTTCGCCGCCGCTGTCCAGTGCCACGTCTGCGGATTTGAGAAGCCCACCGATCAAGGTTTCGAGGACGAGCAGACTGCCCGCGAAGCCGCAACCCAGGCTTGGTTGGATGGGATGGAGCCCCTCCCCTCAACCCCTCATGTCTTGCGGTCGTGACGAGGTCCGTTCCTCACCTCGTGCCCTCTCCGCCCCTGCTCCAGTTATGACAACAGAGGCAGCATGGGGATCTCTGTGGGCGAGACTCCTATCCGTCGAGGTTTTTGATCCTCACATCCTCAAAGGCTACGCTTCGGGCTAAATGCTAAGTTATTGCTTCGAAATAGGATTACGTCGGTAAAGGAAGCCAAACAGCAACTGGCTATGGTTTGACAGACGGGTGCGTCCTATCCTGCCAAGCTGCATCTTAAGCCACTTTATCTGAGGTCCACTCACGGATGCTCATGTGGAGCCTTATAGTGTTGAAAGGGCCCCAGAAGTCCTTGTTTTAAGCCATTTTAGTGGGCCCGAGGGAAGCCCTGCCCTCTTTGAGTGGTAAACGAAATCCCTCACCGATCGTCTTCAAACGATCGGTTGCTCATAACTACAGGAATGGCTCAATTAAGCCGTTTTCAGACTGTTGAGCACGTGCCTTCAACCGGCTGCGAGGAGGCGTTCCCGAGTACTTTAGCGCTGCTGTTTTCCAGCAAATATCTGCTGCCCGAACCATAGGATCGTTTCCGCAATGTTATAGCTCAGAGGAGCTGTAACCACGACCCCAACTGGCCAGTTGCGGCTATCTACAGACATTGTACAAAGGGTTAGCTTTAGGGGGCAAGATGGCCGTGGCGATACCGATGGAGTTCCAGCACGCGTCGGAGGACTTCGAAGCCTTCTTACGAGATGCTCGTGACATCTCCGGCCTGTCCACGCGCAACCAGACCTACACGATGGCGCAGGCGGTCCTCGTCACTTTCCGGCGCCGGCTCTCCGTTATCGATGACATCCGCTTCGCTAACGCCTTGCCACCGGTCCTGAGGGTGCTTTTCGTTACCGACTGGGACCCAGAGGAGCCGCAAAGGGAATTCAGGGATCCAGCAGATTTGGTCCATGAGGTTCTGAGCCTCCGCTGTTATCCCAACTTCTCGCCCCAGACTGCCATACGGGATGTCGCAACCGCTCTACGCCGCCACGTCGAAGAGACGGCTCTGGATGATCTCCTGGGGCGCATTCCTCCAGGTGCGGCTCAATTCTGGGCAGTGACTTAACATTTCCGGTCTTTCCATCGCCACCCTGTCAGAGGCCAATTGCAGCCGTGCCCCCCTCCCCTCTCAAAAGCAACTTGATCGGATACGCCCGCGTCTCAACCGAGGACCAAGCCACCGATCCTCAGACTGACGAGCTTCGCGCTGCCGGCTGTCTTGTGATCCATCAGGAGTTCGCCTCCGGCGCCTCGCGGAGCCGCCCGGTCCTGGCAAGCCTTTTGCGCAGCATCCAGCCCGGAGAGACACTTGTCGTCGTCCGTCTTGATCGACTAGCGCGATCGGTGAAGCACCTCCTTGAGGTCATCGAGCAGCTGGAGGCCCGCGGCGCGCATTTCCGTTCCCTGCGCGACCCGATCGACACCACAACCCCACAGGGCATGTTCTCCCTACAGGTTCTGGGGGCTGTTGCCCAATTGGAGCGGTCCTTGATCGCCGAGCGCACCAAGGCAGGTATCAAGGCTGCGGCCCGACGCGGCAAGCTGCCGGGCAACCCCGGCTTGAGAGCCCGCGATCCGATTGCAATTCGCAAGGCGGCGGCCGGCTGGTCTCGCGCTCATCTCGAAGAGGTTCTAGAAACGCTCGACACTTGGCTGCCCACTGTCCGTCGACTGCGCCCTCAACACACCTGGGATGACGTAGCACGTATCCTCAATGCCTCAGGCCAATCATGGACAGCGGAGCGACTACGCCGGACCACCAAACGTCTAGTGAAGGAGGGCCTGGCCGAAAAGGCGCTCTTATCGAAGTCCCCTCCCCGGCTCCCGAGCGAACGCCTTCTGACCCTCGTCGCTGGCATTGCTATAGCAGCGCCTGAGCTCACCCTACGTGACATCGCAGCCCAGTTGGAAAGGATGCGAGAGCGGGCTCCTCGTGGAGGCAGCAGATGGTCTGCTTCATCTGTGAAATCGCTCCTCGACCGGGCCAACAGGCTCGGGTTAATTGCCAAGGGCGAAGCCGCAAGCTAGGCTTATATTCAAATCCTCACCAATCCGCATCTGACTCGTCGAAACCTGACAGTTCGGCCGCGATCTCCTGCAGCGCCCGATCCAATGCGCTTCGCCGCCCGCCGGTTCTAGTGGAGCGACCAGCCCCCTGCCCTACCCGTACCAATCGTCGCTTGACGGTCCTAACCCCTCTCACGATCAGGTGGGCAAGCTCATTGTCGCCCAGCTCGTTAACCATATCTTCGATCTCGTGCCTGCTAGCCCGCTTCGCCAAAGAACTGAGCGACACGGCCTCTATAGGTTGCTCCTCCTGAGTTTTCCTCTGGATGGCAGGGGTTGGACGCTTAGCTCCAGTCGGCTTGGGTGGGGATACTCCGAATAGGTCCCCTTGCATCTCGTCCCATAACTGTCGCCGCCTCGTCGGGCTTCGTCCCAAAGGTTGGCCTCCCCTGCCGTGCTGGATGGTAAGACGGTCAACCCACTCCCGAATCCGTGATCACCCCGCCCTCCTGGTCTATATTGTCACCGCACGGGGCAGATCATCGGTCCAGCTCCGCAGCGGCTAACGCCGCGACCTGTAGGTCAATGGCGGCCAACGGATCACCGTCGCCCAAGAACCACGCAGCCGATAGCCCAGTCCAGGCTAGGATCCAGCGTAGTAGCCGTCGCCGCTCCAGCCCCGCGGCGGCAGTCACGATATCCAGACGCCGCGCAAAGCGGCCGGGCATAGTTGCACCCGGGTTTGTGGGATTGGCCAGATCGGGGTTCGTAAAGATGTTGGCGAAGTCGAAGCCGCGCTCCCCAACCAAGCGCTTTGGATCGATGGCGAGCCAGCCGCGTGACCCGAAGTCGAGAATGTTTCCGTGGTGCAAGTCACCGTGCAGAACCCCAACCTCTCGAGGCTCAGCCAGCAGCGTACGGGCCGCCTCAGCGCATTGGACCAGGATGCCCCCATGCGCGGCGGCTGCTGGCTCCAGGTCACGAAACCAGTGCATCAGTGGGATCAGGTCAGGATACGGTTTCGGCCTGGGGGGCATGCAGCCGGGCTGCAGTAGCACTCAGAATGCGGCAGGCTTCGTCATCGCGCCCTGATCGGGCCATTTCGGCGAGAGAGGCAGAGCCCGTAGCACGCTCCAACAATAGGGCTTCATTATCTCGAGCCAGAACTCGCGCCGCGCCTTCTCCGTCCCACCATTCCATTAGCACGGCGCCGAAGCGCTCATCCTCCTCATGGGATATCTTGAGCATGGCCGGCTCGCCACCCTGTGTTACCGGCAACAACCGAGCGGCTGGGGTGGTGATAGGATCACCATCGGGAAGCAAGTTCCAAAGGATCAGGTAGCGCTCAAACATCGTTCAGACATAGCACAGCGTATAACCGCTTTGGAGACGCAGGTCACAATGAATGATGGGTACCGGGCGCCATGTCTTATGCACGAGGAATGGAGGTGGGTCATTGATCAGTTGTCCGCGGACAACTAGGTCTTGAACTCCTAAAAGGCGGGTGGTCGCGGTGTTCGAGTGGCAACGGTCCTTTTTCTGAGACCAAATTTCGGCTCAGAATGAACTGGTGCGCAGCCGACCCTCGTAGTCACGTTTACCGAGCGGCACGCCTCGCGAGCGCAGGATGTTGTATGCGGTGACGGCGTGGAAATGGAAGTTTGGCAGAGAGAAAGAGAGAATGAAGGTCTCCGGCGTGAAAGCCAGCCGTCTCGGGCCGATCTGGAGGTCCAGGTGCTTGCCCGCGCAGTCATTGATCTCTTCGGGGACGAACGCCTCCAGCGCCGCTTCTGCCTTGGTGATCATCGCCTGTAGGTCAGTGAAGGGAACAGCTCCGACCAAGGCGGGAGGGGTGAACGCGCCGGTCTTGAGAGCCTCGACCCCCCACACGGAATGATGCCATGCCGCTTCGATCTGAAAATGAAATGGTGCCATGTCGTCGAAGAGGCGGGTGTTGACGAAGCTATCGGGATCGACATCGGTGTTTGAAAAGTGGGTGGCCGCACGGTCGAGAAAGCCTCCGACGGATCTTACGGTTTGCAGGAAGGTCGGCACGCTCAGGTCCTAGAGTGATGTCCGCATTGCCTTCCTCTCTCGAGCAATTTGAACCATAGTGAGTATGTGGCGTGATGGCCACAACGGCAAGGCAAACGCGGTCATAGGCTGGCGGTCATGCCCATTGGGTGGAACCCTGATTCAGCATTGGCATGAGCCGATACGATCTGATCGACTTTGATCGAGCGCTTTTTCTCGAAGCTGAAGCACTTCCGCCGCGTCGCTACCCGCTACGACAAGCTCACCGCCAACTTCCTCGCCATGGTCCAACTCGCCTCGATGCGGATGTGGCTCCGAGCTTATGAGTCTAAGGCCCAGGCGCTGGACGTCAGGTTCGTCCCGCTGCAACCAGTGCGCACGAGATTTTAAATTCGAGAGTTGTCCGCGGACAACCCATGCCTCCGACCCGTTCCACACTGGGTCCGCCCTTTGAGAAACGGCGGCCTCCACACGGCTCCTTTCAGTCGGTTGTCCGCGGACAACCGATCTCTGGGACGAAGGTGGCCAAGTTACAGCACGACCGATCCTACAAAGGGCAAGATCATTCCGTTAGCTTAACTCCCGTTTTGGGACAGCGATAGAAAAGGGTAGGGGATGTCCCACGGCACCTTGATTAATGAGTTGTCCGCGGACAACTACACTATCCCGCAGATCTCACTCCAGGCCGGACGGATGACCGAAAAGCTCCCAGAGGTTCTCCTTCCGAACCTCAAGATCGTATTCTGCGGGACGGCTGCCGGTAACCGCTCTGCCGCGTCCGGTGCCTACTACGCGCAACCCGGCAATCGCTTTTGATCGACCCTCGCTCGGGTAGGGCTGACATCTAGAGTGCTCCAGCCCCTCGAATTATTGGGATTGCCCAAGTTCGGCATTGGCCTCACTGATCTCGTAAAGAAGGCGTTCGGAACCGTCATCAGTCTCGCGGATAGCGACTACGACATTGGGTCTTTCGCAGAGCCTATGGTCCAGTTCGCACCCAAGATCATTGCGTTTGACGGGAAGGGGCCGCGGCCAGGTCCCTCGAGCGCCGAACTGGGAAGATCCCTACTTGATTCAGATCAATGGCTGGGGGGCGCGGACCTTCGTCCTTCCGTCCACGTCAGGGCTGGCATCCCGTAACTGGCAGATTGAGCCATGGCGTGAGCTGGCACAGGCGGCCTCCATGCTATGCTACCTGAAGGAAACGGCCCCGTTAACCATATATGTGCACTCTCCCTAAGCCACTCCGCTATGGCGCAAACACACAGTTGCTCGCACCGAGAGTAGAGCTGCACTGGGCGGCCCAGGATGGGTGGTCCGCGGACAACCGGCGGCTGGTGCCCAACCGGCGTCTCCGATGAGAATGGCTCCAGCGGCTTGGCCGTCGCCTTTCTGAGAGGGGCCCGTGTCCGACAAGTAGGGGAGGGGGCGGTCGCCGCTGCCTCCAATTCTTCGGTTCAGTCGAAAGTATTTCGCCCTATTCGGCTCACTTGAGCAAATTTCGGGCGTGCTATTAACCGGTTCTTAACATCCAAAGGGCGTACTGAGGTCAGCGCAGATTTACCGATCTAGGGCCAATTCCGCGCGGAAACGCAAGGAACCGTACATGACAGCAGTTCAGCAGCCTTCATCCATTCCTGTAATCCCACCGGCTCTCGACACCGCTTCCAATAAGCAGCAGATCGTCCTAGACGCCGACATCCTCGCAAAAAAGCTACAGGAACACACCCAGAGGATCTTTCCCCCGGTTGCGAAGAAGGCCATTCGCCGCTTTACCTCAAGCGAAGCCTCGAAATTCCTAGGCATTCATGAGGGCTATCTCCGGCAACTTGCGGCTGAGGGCAAAGCTCCCCTCCCAGAGATGCAGCCAAATGGCCGGCGGACTTTCTCGATTGAGGAAGTGAACGCAGTCCGAGAGTTCCTCGAAGGGACCAAGTCCAACCGCCGTTATATCCCTCATCGAGTTGAGGGCGAGAAGCTCCAAGTCATTTCGGTCATCAATTTCAAGGGCGGAAGTGCGAAGACGACAACGACGGCCCACTTAGCTCAGTATCTTGCTCTTCGCGGTTATCGCGTGCTCTCTATCGACCTAGACCCGCAAGCCAGCCTTTCGACACTCTTCGGAAACCAGCCGGAACTCGACGTGCGGGACAACGAAACGCTGTATGGGGCAATCCGGTTCGACGAGCATCGTACCCGGATTGAGAACATCATCCGGTCGACTTACCTCCCGGGCCTCCATTTCATCCCGGGCAATCTCGAGCTCATGGAATTTGAGACAACTGCGCCTGCGGGAAGGAACTCCAAGATCTTCTTCATGCAGATTCTGGAGGCCCTGGAGTCGGTGGACCAGCACTACGACGTTGTCGTCATGGATTGCCCACCGAACCTCGGTTACCTGACCATGGCGGCTCTATGTGCTGCAACATCGCTTCTTGTGACAGTTCATCCGCAGATGCTTGATGTGCTGTCCATGGCTCAATTCCTCAGGATGGTTGGCGAAGTCACGACTACTCTTGGAAGGCACCGCGACGACTACGACTGGCTGCGCTACCTTGTCACTCGATACGAGCCAAGTGATGGCCCTCAGAACCAGATGGTTGGATTCATGCGGTCACTGTTCGGACATCGCGTGCTGCAGAACAGCATGCTGAAGAGCACCGCGGTTGCGGATTCCGGGATCACAAAGCAAACCTTGTACGAAGTCGATCGGACGAAATTCAACAAGGGTACTTACGACAGAGCTTTAGAGGCCTTGGACCTCGTTAACGGCGAAATCGAAGATCAAATCCGTAACGCGTGGGGGAGGCAGTAATGGCGCGCAAGAATCTTATTTCCTTTGGGAACAATGATGCTGATGGCTCCCCCAGCGAGAACCTTGGGACTGCTGGAGCACCCGCTCCCAACCCTGTAGGGGAACTCCAGGCCGAGGCCGCTGCTGCAATCACCAGTGATCGTCCTCTCGCCGACCGGCCACTAGCCCCTCGTCCTCTTGCAGATCGTCCACTCGCAAGCAACGTTGCTAGCGAGCGGATCGCCATGCTCCCAACCCAGCTTCCATCTCTCAAGACCTCGCCTCTTCGGGCAATGAAGGAAGCTGTCGATTCTGTTGGTCGCGTTGAGGAACTCGAGGAACAGCTTAGAGCTGGTCACACGATTGTCGATCTCGATCCTTCAGAGATTGATGCGTCGTTTGTTCCTGATCGAATGGCCTACTCAGACGAAGCGCATAAAGAGCTCGTCGCAGCCATCAAGTCTGAAGGGCAGCAAGTTCCGATCCTGGTACGGCCACACCCGGAGCTCTCTGGGCGGTACCAGGTAGCCTACGGCCACCGTCGACTTCGAGCGATCAAGGAACTCGGCATAAAGATCAGAGCCGTCGTTCGAGAACTCACCGATGAGCAACTCGTCGTTGCTCAAGGCCAAGAGAACAATGCCCGCACAAACCTGAGCTTCATTGAGAAGGCTCGTTTCGCATCACGCCTGGAAGAGCGCGGCTTCCGGCGGGAAGTGATAATGCAGGCACTTTGCGTCGACAAATCTATGCTTTCAAAGATGCTCTCAGTCGCAAACGCAGTTCCCGGTCACATCATTGATGCAATCGGCCCTGCACCGAAGATTGGCAGAAGGAAATGGGAGGACCTTTCCGGATTGATCAAGCCACGCACCATTGACAATGTTCGCAGTGCGATCGAGCGGGCCGAGAAGGCGGGCCGCGACAGCGATGCCATTTTCGAAGCTGCGTATAGGGCACTTATTACGAGGGAACCTGGCTCAAAACCTGAAGCCTGGAATGCTCCCGATGGGCTCCGTCTCGCGAAGATTTTAGTTACGGAAGACAGGTTCTCTCTTGTCATTGATCGGAAGGTGTCCCCAGAATTTGGGGACTTTCTCAAATCGCGACTAGAAGATCTCTACAACGAGTTCCAAGGCGCCAAGCAAGATTGATCTGTGCGTTCTGGAGGGCAGTTGCGTTCAATTGCCCTCGCTCATGAACGGGCAATTATTGACCGCACTCCTAGACAGATTGGAGCAATCAGAAAGTGGGCTCGTGGTATAACGACCAAGGCGGTAGCAGGGGAGGGTGCCGAACTTGGAGGGCTTGCTATCCACAAACGAGCCTTTGTATACACTCCAAAGTTGGGTGCAATGGACCGTTTGAAGACGTCTTTTAAGCCAGTCTGTTAACCAGCCGGGGAGGGCAGGGCTTTCCCGCATCCAGCAAAAATGCTTTGAAAACAACGGCCTTAGTGGCCTGGCTGGCAACGACTGGCCTACATAGGTGCCCCTGTTTCGATCTCAGATGAAGCAGTTCACGATGCAGCCAAACAAGATGCCATTCTCTCGGTCATCAGACCGTAACCATCTCAAAAATAGCTTCGCCTGACGCGCCTATTCCCTCGTGCTTCAATGACTTAGCACCAAGCCGAAGCGTGACTTTGAGGGGCTGGTGACCTTAAGTGAGTGAGCCCTTTCCGGAAGCCATGCTGCTTCCATTGAGATGATCAGGGGAGGGTACGAGGCGATGCACCGCCCAAAGAGCATTCACCACAGCAAGAGAGGAGAGGGGAGGGGAGCTGACAGCCGATCACCTGCTGGTCAATCGACGAATGAGCCATATAATCCTTCCCTCGGCTCAAAACTTCGCCCGTGGCCTCACCTTTATCTTCAGTTCGCACATGGCGAGGACGGGGCTGGCGCAAACAGAACGGATGCGGGGAGAAAACGGTCATGGATTACGTGAGGCTTGGCCGCTCCGGCCTTGAGGTGTCCCGCCTCTGTCTCGGCTGCATGACGTACGGGGTTCCTGATCGCGGGAACCATCCCTGGACGCTCGACGAGGACCAGAGCCGCCCCTTCATCAAGCGGGCCCTGGAGCTCGGCATCACGTTCTTCGATACGGCCAACGTCTATTCCGACGGCACGAGCGAAGAGATCGTTGGTCGCGCACTCAAGGATTTCGCACGGCGCGACGAGGTGGTGATCGCCACGAAGGTGCATGGGCGCATGCGCCCGGGACCCAATGGCGCCGGCCTGTCACGCCTTGCGATCATGACCGAGATCGACAACAGCCTGCGCCGGCTCGGCACCGACTATATCGATCTCTACCAGATCCATCGCTGGGACTACGCGACACCCATCGAGGAAACGCTCGAAGCCCTGCATGACGTCGTCAAAGCCGGCAAGGCGCGGTATATCGGGGCATCGTCCATGTATGCCTGGCAATTCGCCAAGGCTCTCTACACGGCCGACCTGAATGGCTGGACGCGCTTCGTGTCGATGCAGAACTACTACAATCTCCTTTACCGCGAGGAAGAGCGGGAGATGCTGCGGCTGTGCCAGGCAGAAGGGATCGGGGTCATTCCCTGGAGCCCGCTCGCCCGCGGCCGCCTGACCCGTGACTGGGATGAGACCAGCGCCCGCTCGGAAACGGACGAGTTCGGCAAGTCGCTGTACGCCAGGACAGCGGAGGCCGATCGCCGGGTGGTGGAACGGGTGGCTGAGATCGCAGCCCGCCGCGGCGTTCCCCGGGCGCAGGTTGCGCTGGCGTGGCTGCTGCACAAGCCGGTCGTGACCGCACCCATCGTCGGCGCCTCGAAACCGCAGCACCTGGAGGATGCGGTGGCTGCCATGTCCCTCACGCTGTCACCGGAGGAGATAGCGGCACTGGAAGAGCCCTATGTGCCGCACGCACTAGCTGGTTTTGTTTAAGTGGGAGGTGGTCAAGCACGGCCGCGAAGCTGATCTCCCTCGGAGTTGTCTCAACTGTACCTGTGTGCGCTCTGCCTTGAGTTGGGCTGCCGATTGCTCAGTCCCGGTACTCTCGTACCAAGCGCGCGATCCGGTTGAGGTGGTGGTCGTGGATCTCGAATCCTTTTAGACCGTGGATCGTGTCGAAGAGATAATCCCGGCAGGAGCCGAGTACCCCACAGGCCGTCGCAATTGTCTGGGCCGTTGCGGCCTCCGAGACAGGACGCACATAGTTCGGCGCTGCGCGGTTGATGGTGAAGGCGATGCCAGACATACCGTGAGGGAGATCGGGGCCGTGCAGCCGGACCCAACGCGGTACATAGGCTCCTGTGACCATCTCGCGCCGCCAGACCAACTCGAGCTCAGCCTCTGCCTCGGAACGAGCGATGCGAAGGGCTACGCCCCGGCAGGAGCCGCCGCGATCCAGCCCAAGAACCAGACCGGGGTGTTGCGGCGTTCCGCGTCCAATCGGGGTGGCTAAGCAGAACTGCCGGTGCCAGCCTCGGATCAACACGGGTTGCCGTTCGACATAGTGGAAGGCCGGGTTCCAGATCAGCGAGCCATAGGCAAACAGCCAGACATCGCCCGGAACAGGTTGAGCCGCGAGCGTTGCTTCCAAGGATTGGTGCCGATCCTCGTCACTCAGCACCCGAAGGTTGGTGCCCGAGCGAGCGATCATCTCGTTGACAAAGCCGTTCTGCAGAGCCTCCCGGGTCATCGGGTGGAGTTGCTTGTTCCCGAACGATCCTTCCATTCCATCCTCCGCCTGATACTCAGCAAGACGCTGGGTG
Organism: Microvirga aerophila; assembly: GCF_003332305.1. Classification (GTDB taxonomy): domain Bacteria; phylum Pseudomonadota; class Alphaproteobacteria; order Rhizobiales; family Beijerinckiaceae; genus Microvirga; species Microvirga aerophila. The sequence goes on from NZ_QOIO01000030.1 coordinate 11,406, forward strand.
ATATATAGCCCCTGAAGCAGCGGCATGTTCATGCCCCTGACGCATGGCAGTGCCACGCAGCGCGTCAGAAGTTTGCTTGCAGCAGGCACACCGGACACTCCGACAGGGCCGTGGATCTCGGACGCTGCCCCGACCCGGACCTTACATATTGGCAAGGCACCGCCATATCGGGCGGTCGCTCATGTGCTGGGGCAGGGATCCTCCTGCGCTCTACCTCTATCCTGCTGGAACAATCCGAGGAACAGCGGGCTCTGTTCAGGCGTTGGCGCGACTCCAGCGGAGCCTAGGTTCGGAAACCTTAAGTGGGTGAAGCCTTGCTGGAATCCATGCTGCTTCTGCTGCGATGATTAGGGGAGGGCGGGAGGCAGTGAGCTGCCCGCTAGGCATTCACGGTAACCTGAGAGGGAAGGGCAGGTCAGGAGCGAAAGCGAACGCTCCCAGGGTCAAGCTGAGGGGCCGCCCGCGATCTGACGCGGATACGGTCCTGGCGGTGGGCGCCAATCTCACCGGGGCTGGATGGCGACCGTTGCGGCGCACGGAGTCCCTGTCCGGCAAACATTGCAAGGGCTCGGGCCGACCGTGTAACGTCAGATATCGTATAGCTTGCTGAAGTCTCTCGAGGTTGAAGTCAGGGCGAGGAGCGCGCCGCAACCTACTTCGTCACCCTGCAGGGAATGTGAGATCGTGGCCTGCGCTGTACCCTAGGCTTCAAGGAGTGGCGCTCATGAAAGTTAAGGTCATCGGCTTGATGATCGCCTTCTGCATCGCCACACCGGCGGTCGCCGAGGTCGATACCCCATCGCACCTGTTCGGTCAGTTGTTCGTGGATGTGCAGATGCAGGGAGTCTTCCCTGACGGCAAGACCTTCGTCGACGCGCTGCCGAACGATACACCGGCCGCTATCGTGCAACGCTATGAGGAGGAGCGGGGCAAGCCTGGCTTCGACCTCTCCGCTTTCGTTCACCGAAACTTCACTGTCCCGTCTACAAAGCGCAGCGCCTATCGCAGCGATCCCAGCGAGGACGTGTGCCGCCACATCGACGATCTGTGGCAGGTTCTCGAACGCAGGCCCGACAGCGTGCCGCTCGGTCCTTACTCGTCGCTCCTGCCGCTGCCACGGCCGTATGTCGTGCCGGGTGGACGCTTCGACGAGGTCTATTATTGGGATTCCTATTTCACCATGCTGGGGCTTGAGGAAAGCGGTCGCCACGATCTCGCGGTCAGCATGGTCGAGAACTTCGTCAGCCTCGTCGACCGGTACGGGCATATTCCCAATGGCAACCGGAGCTACTTCCTGAGCCGCTCGCAGCCTCCCTTCTTCGCATCCATGGTGGAACTCATCGCCGCCAGAAGTCGCAATCCTGCCACGATATATGCAGCTTTCCTACCGGCTTTGAGCAAAGAATATGACTTCTGGATGGAAGGCGCCGACACGCTCGAGCCCGGCAACGCGCATCGTCGTGTCGTGCGCCTCGACGATGGCACGCTCCTGAACCGCTATTGGGATGACCGCGACAGCCCACGCGAGGAGTCCTATCGGGAGGATGTCGAGACGGCTCGCGCGTCGAACCGGCCGGCGGCGGACGTATACCGCGATCTCCGGGCTGCCGCTGAGAGCGGATGGGACTTCAGCTCGCGCTGGCTCGGCGATGGCAAGTCGCTCGCAACCATCAACACCACCGCTCTGGTACCGGTCGATCTCAACAGCCTATTGTTCCACCTTGAGACTGTCCTCGCCAAATCCTATGCAGCATCCCGCAAGCCGGAAAAGGCCGTTGAGTTCAGGGCACGCGCACAGCTGCGCAAAGCGGCGGTTCGGCGTTATCTCTGGGACGACCGCGAAGGCGTTTTCACGGATTATCTCTGGCGCGAGGGCAAGCTGACCGGGAAGGTGACTGCTGCCGGCTTGTCCCCGCTGTTCTTCGGACTTGCCACTCAGGCTCAGGCGGATCGTATGGCTAAGGTGGTGCAATCCTATCTCCTGAAGCCCGGCGGCCTTGTGACCACCACGGTTCAGTCGGGTCAGCAATGGGATGCGCCGAATGGCTGGGCGCCCCTGCAGTGGATCGCGATCGGGGGTCTGAGTGCCTACGGCAAGCGAGCCCTTGCCCAAACGATCGCGCGGCGCTGGATCGGCAGGGTCGTCACCGCCTATCGCAACACCGGCAAGCTCATGGAAAAATACAATGTGGTGAACCCTTCGCTCGCGGCCGGTGGCGGGGAATATCCGGGCCAGGACGGTTTTGGCTGGACGAATGGCGTGGCGCGAAAATTACTTGTGATCGAAGATGGTTTAGCGGCGGGCACTCGCTGCGTGAGCCGGGCCGCAAACGACGATCTGCCCTCGGGCCTGCCCCGACCCGGCAGAAGCCTGAAGGCCGCCCCCTAACTTTGCTACCAGTACAGCTTCCTGACGAGCCGCGTCGTTGCATACTGGACGATCACAGCGCAGGCGAGCGGCTGGGCCGCTAGCCCTCGAAAAGAAAGAGCCGCGGGCGCGGATGCACCAGGATATGGCGGCGTGCGAGATCTGGTTTGATTGGGGCATCTGAAAATATGGGGTGGCTTGTGCCGTTGCCCGATGGAACAAGGTTCGTGTTAGAACGGACGGCAATGAGCGGTCGTAGCCTGCTTCCTGCAGAGCGCAGCCGGCGGAGCGGCCGCCCCTTGAAATCTCATGCTCTCCTATCTCTGGTGATGGAGAGTTTGGTCCTTGCCTGTGGAGCTGCCTCTCATGGCATCCGGACGAGATCACGGTCAGGTCAGGCCAGCAGCGGTGGCGGGCCAGTTCTACCCTCGCAGCCCGCACCAGCTTCGCACGACTGTCGAGGCGCTTTTGACTGGAGCAAGGATTGCCCCCGTGGCGGCTCCGAAAGCCATCATAGTCCCTCATGCCGGATACTCTATTCCGGCGCGGTTGCTGCCACCGCCTTCACCGCGCTGCAGCCCCATGCTGGTACGCTCACGCGGGTGGTGCTGATCGGGCCAGCGCATTACGTGCCGTTCCGCGGCCTTGCTGTGCCGACAGTGGATGCCTTCGAGACGCCGCTCGGGATTGTGCCCCTCGTACGGGAAGGCTCTGTTGCATTAACCGCGGAAGGCACAATTAGCAGCGTGCTTTCCCGGTGCAACTATCACCATATGCTGTGGCTTGACAGGTTAATGCAACAGAGCCAACCATACTCCTCATTAATTGTGCACAAGCGTCACCCGGCCTGCGCGACGCGTTCATGGCGGCGGGCGGGATGAGCCGCGCTGAACAAGGGCGATCCGCTTGAGGTAAACGAAAGCTCCGTTGCACTAGCCCGAAGCAAGGGAGCGATCTCGTCCATGCGAGCCTCGGTCATTCGTACGCTCGGTCCGGCAATGCTGATCGTTCCGATCGGTTCGTTGGTGCGAGGAGAGCATATTGCGGCGGCAACCGCCGATGTCCCGGCCTCGTACGCATCGACCACCGTCGCGTAGCCGCGCTCCCGGGTACGATGCACCCGCTGCAGCAGATCCTGAACCGTCCTCGGCGCATTCGGCCCGAAGCCGTCCCGGCCAAAGCCCTGCTTGGCAACTAATTCAAGGGCTTTCTCGTCGCTGAGGCAGGACATCCAGGCGTGGCCATTGGCGGCGGCAGCGAGATAGACCTCCGCCCCGTCATCCGGATCGTACCGCAGACCCCTCTGGGCGCCTTGGGCCTTGGCGACCCAGGTTAGCCGATCACCATCGATGATGGCGAGGCGGACCAGCTCCCCGGTTCGATGAGCGAGATTGTCGAGGATTGGCTGCGCGACATCGGTCACTCCGTTCTTCGATAGGAAAGCAAAGCCGAGCGCCACGATCTTGGCCGTCAGCCGATAAGGCCCTCCCTCCCGATCCTGGCGGACATATCCGCCCCCCTTCAGGTCGGCAAGAACGCGGTGGGTCGCCCCGCGAGGTATATCGAGCCGGTCGGAGATCTCGATCAACAGGAGATCCGAAGAGGACTGCGCTAGCAGCTCAAGGATGGCGAGAGCGCGATCGCGGATGCCGGTCATACGTGTCCCCTTTGATGCCAGCTATCCTAGCCTTTGTGAAATCGAATTCCAATATCTACTAAGACCAAAGTAGAATAATTTATATATTGGAAAAAGTTTCCAAATACCGTAATCGGGTGTTGGAAATATGAAGGACTCGATCTCCAGCTACTGGGCAGAACGTCTTTGCAGACTCCGGTCCAGCTAAGCCAGATCGTCATCCAACAATTATGACCCGGCACGAGCATTCCCGCCTTCGGCCGGACGGGAGCGATGAAGATGGGACTCCGGAAGCTAGGCGCGCATACATTCGGATTTGTCTGGGAACAGACCGCCGAGGCGACCATCCAGGCTCTGGCGGCAGAGGGCTTTCGCTCGTTCCAACTGCTCGCAAGCCCACCCCACATCGATCCCTTCAACGCTTCCAACGACGAGTTGAACGCCATCCGGTCAGCGGTCGCGGCCTGCGGGGGCAGGATCGTCTCGGTTGACCTGCCGGCCAGCGAGTTCAATCTGGCCAGCCCGATCAAGGATGCTGCCCGCTTCTCCGTTGAAATGTATAAGCGGACCGTCGAATTCGCCGCCGCCATCGGCAGCGAATACATCACCGTCACCTCTGGTCGGAGGCACGCCCTCCTTCCAGCTCCGCAGGGGCACCTGGAAGCGATCTTCACGGATTCGTTCGACCAGATCGTCGAAGCCGCTGAGCGGGCCGGGATCCGCGTCCTTCTTGAGAACCATCCCCACGGTGTCCTGCCGGATGCGGAGTCCATGGTCCGATTCCTTAGCGACGCGAGGTACGACTCTGTCGACGTGCTGTATGACGCCGCCAACGCCGCTGCCATCAATGAGGACCCCGTTGAAGGGCTCCGGAAGGTCCTGCCCAAGACAGGCGTCGTCCATTTGTCCGATGCCCCCAACGGCAGCTGGCGGCACGATCCGATCGGAGCCGGAGACATCGAGTTCGGTCCGATCATGGAACTCCTCAAATCGGCCGGCTATGCCCGGCACGTCGTGGCGGAGATCATATCCGACGCTCCCCTGCGAGACCTTATCGAGGCGAGGGAGTACTTCTCGCCGATCCTGAACGTGAGGAATTGATCATGTCGCTTTCCGGCCGGGCATTCCTGGGCATCTGGCATGACCTAAACGACGGCTACGAACACGAGTTCGACCGCTGGCACACCAACGAGCACATGCCCGAGCGGCTTGGCATTCCAGGGTTTCGCCGCGGCCGGCGGTACATGAACCGGAACATCACGAACCACCTGTGCTTCACCCTCTACGAGGGTGCCCATTTGGAGACGTTCCGGTCCCCAGGTTACCTTGCGCGTCTGAACGCGCCAACCACTTGGTCGACGCGCGTCCAGCCCGGGATCACGAACTTCCTGCGCGGAGCATTTGAGGTCGCGGCGTCGCTGGGCGAGGGGGTCGGCGGAGGACTTTCAACCTTCCGCATCGAACTTGAACCCGAAATGAGGCTTGCGACCCTGCGCACGCTCCGGCACCTCTGCCTCGACATCAAGGAACTCGACACGGTCGTGGGATCACATCTGGGATCCGCAAGACCAGAAGTCACCGGCATCCGCACGCAGGAGATGGAGCTGCGGCAGTCCACGAGCGCCGAGAACTCGCTCGACGCGGTTCTTCTCGTCGAAACCATTGGGCTTGCCGAAGCGCAATCGATTGTGCCGAAGGTCACGGCCCTTCTCCAGGTCGACGGGGTCCGCAACGTAGCGTCTGCCTCGTATTACCTCGCATACCTGCTGGACCACTAACGACCTGCGTAACGTTCACTGTGACGGGAATTGGACATGAGGACTCTATTAACGGGAGGCGGTGGCTTTCTCGGCGCTTGGATCATCAGGCGGCTTTTGGGATCCGGAACCGATGTCTGCGTCTTCGATGCGAGTGACAACCGGCAACACGCGGCCGCTCTCATCGGTGATCTTGTCCACGGTCTCGACTGGCGCGTGGGCGACATTGCCGATACCGCGCAAGTCGTGGCCGCTGCCGAAGGCTGCGACGCCGTCATCCACCTGGCCGGCGTCTTGACGCCTTTTTGCAGACGCGATCCGCTGGCCGGGGCCCGCATCAACGTTTTCGGCACGTTGAACGTCTTCGAGGCTGCCAAACATCATGGCATTCACCAAGTTATCTATACCAGCAGCGGCGGCGTCTTTGGGCTCGATGATGATGTCGTCCCGTTTCCGATCACGCATTACGGTGCCTTCAAGTTGGCGAACGAGGGCAGCGCACGGGCTTATTGGCACGATGACGGTATCGCGAGTATCGGCTTCCGACCCTTCGTTGTCTACGGCCCCGGACGCGAAAGCGGGCTCAGCGCCGGCCCTACGCTCGCATGCCGTGCTGCGGCGTTGGGTCAACCATACGTGATTCCACTCACCGGAGCCGCGGCGCTCGTCTATGTCGACGATGTGGCGGCGGCCTATGAGGCTGCCGTGAAATCCCGTCTTTCCGGTGCCCACACCATCAATCTTCCCGGCACCGTCGCGACGATGGAGCAGGTTGTCGGGATGATCCGAAAATTCGTGCCCGATGCGGCTCTGAGCTGCGAAGGCGCCCCTCTTCCCAGCATCGCTACAGCCCTGAACGAGTACTCCTCGGATCTGCTCGGGCTGCCATCCGAAACGACGCTGGAAGAAGGTTTGCGTCGGACGGTCGAGTACTACCAGTCCGCGCACAACCTCCAAGGCTAGATCCGTGGCAAAGCCATTATCAGGGAAGGAACCAGACATGAAATACGCCTCAGTGCTTGTCGCGGCCGTCGCGGCCGTTACGTCGCTAGTCTCCACAGCGTTGGCAAACGCCCAGGACATCCAGGAGCGGACGATCCGCTGGGGACACCTCAACGACCCCGGCAACCCCATCAGCCAAGGCGTCGCCAAGTTTGCCGAGATCGTGGCGGCAAAGAGCGGCGACAAGCTCAAGATCCGCGAGTTCCCGTCATCGCAGCTCGGCAACGAAATGCAGCAGCAGGCAGCCCTTCGAGGCGGCACGCAGGAGATGTTCACCGGAGCGCCGACATCCCTCGTCGGTACGGTCAAAGACTTCGGGTTGCTGGACCTGCCGTTCACCTTCAGCTCCGGAGAGCAAGCGAGAGCACTTGTCGACGGCCCCTTCGGAAAACTGCTGTTTTCGAAGCTTCCCGAGAAGGGTCTGGTCGGTCTTGCATACTGGGATCTCGGGTTCCGCAACGTGACGAACAGCAAGCACCCCATCGCGAAGGTTGATGACTTTGGCGGCCTGAAGCTGCGCGTCATCGCGAATCCAGTTTACATCGATACCTTCAAGGCACTTGGCGCAAACCCGGTTCCGATGAACTTCGCTGAGGTCTACACGGCCCTTGAGCAAAAAGCCGTCGATGGACAGGAAAATCCCTTTGCCATCGTTCTGTCAGCCAAGCTCTTTGAAGTCCAGAAGTACCTCAGCATCACGAACCATACCTATACGACCAACATCGTCCTGATGAGCAAGAAGTTCTGGGACAAGCTGTCTCCGACCGAGCAAAAGATCCTCCAGCAAGCGGCTGCGGAATCGCTGGAGTATCAGAGGCAGTTCAGCCGCTCGTACTCCGAGAAGGCACTCGAGCAGCTCAAGACGAATGGCATGCAGGTCAACGAGGTGTCGCAACCTGAGCGGGAGCGCATGCAGAAAGAAACCAGGTCGGTGACGGAGAAGATTCTCGCTCAGTACGATCCAGAGTTGGTCAAGAGTTTCCAAAACGAACTTGAGCAGTTCGGGAAGTAAGCGGGCCGTACCTTTCTACCCTGCATAGATCGTCATGCCGACGTCCCCGACACCCGGATGTGTGCTTGGGGACGTCCCGATTGTGGTTTCATGAGCCGCAAGCGTTCGGCCAGCCATCCGGAACAACTTGCTGCTAGTTGCTGCCGACGTGACCTTTTGGTTCGATGTGCAGCCTCCCTTGGATGTGAGGCACGTCCCACATCCTTCGCTGCCAAGACAGTTCCAGGTGACGATGCTTTCCGCAGGGAGAGCATCGCCCTCCGAAGGTAGCACCCGAGAGGAAACGCCAATGCACACGATAGTAGAAGGCTACTTTAAGCTGCTGAAGGTCCTGATTGCCCTCTTCCTGGCCATCATGGTCGTTCTCGTCTTCGGCAATGTTGTCCTGCGTTACGGCTTCAATTCCGGCATCACCGTGTCCGAGGAAGTCTCACGCTGGCTCTTCGTCTGGCTCACCTTCCTCGGCGCCATCATCGCCCTGCGCGAGCACGGGCATCTGGGCGTCGACATGCTCGTGAGGCGCCTGCCGAATGTCGGCAAGCGCGCCTGCCTGATCGTCAGCCAGCTTCTCATGCTCTACGCCACCTGGCTTCTCCTGCAGGGCAGCTGGCAGCAGACCCTGATCAACTGGGACGTGGCCGCCCCTGCGTCCGGATTGTCCACCGGCTGGTTCTACGGCGTCGGAATCGTGTTCGGGATCTCCTCCGGCCTGATCCTGCTGGCCGATCTTTACCGCGCCGTCACCGGCAAGCTCTCCGACGAGGAACTCGTCATGGTCAAGGAGTCGGAGGAGCAGGAGGAGCTTGAGGCACTGCAGCATGAGCTCGCCGAGCGCGACCGCCGCGAAGCGCGCCTCGCCTCTTCGGCAACGCATGGGGAGACCCGTCCATGACCATCATCATTTTCGTCGGCTCTCTTCTCTGCACCATGGCGATCGGCATGCCGATCGCCTACGCGCTACTGATCAGCGGCATTGCCCTGATGGTGTACATGGATATGTTCGACGCTCAGATCGTGGCCCAGAACATCATCAACGGCGCCGACAGCTTTCCTCTGCTGGCCGTGCCGTTCTTCATGCTGGCCGGCGAGATCATGAACACCGGCGGCCTGTCCAAGCGCATCGTGGACGTCGCGCTCGCGCTCGTTGGGCACGTCAAAGGCGGTCTCGGCTACGTGGCGATCTTGGCCGCGTGCATCCTGTCGGCCCTGTCGGGCTCGGCGGTGGCCGATGCGGCGGCCTTGTCTGCCCTTCTCGTCCCGATGATGGTCCAGGCCGGGCACAGCAAGCCGCTCTCCGGCGGGTTGATCGCGGCTTCCGGGGTGATTGGGCCGGTGATTCCGCCCAGCATCGGCTTCGTGATCTTCGGCGTCGTGGGCGGGGTGTCGATCACCAAGCTGTTCCTGGCGGGACTGGTACCCGGCATCTTGATCGGGCTAGGCCTGGCGTTTGCCTGGTGGTGGGAGGTGCGTAAGGAGACCATCGTCAGCCCACCCAAGAAGTCTGGCCGGGAGGTTCTCCGCGCGCTGCGCGAGGGCGTCTGGGCCTTGGTCCTGCCCTTCATCATCATCTTCGGCCTGAAGTTCGGCGTGTTCACCCCGACTGAGGCAGCCGTGGTGGCGGCAGTGTACTCGCTTTTCGTCGCTCTGTTTGTCTATCGCGAGCTCAAGCTCTCGGAGCTGTTCGCGGTCTTCGTGACCTCGGCCAAGACCACCGCGGTGGTCATGCTGCTGGTGGCGGCGGCGCTGGTGTCGGCTTGGCTCATCACAGTGTCGGAGATCGCCACCGCGGTGGTCGACCTGCTGGAGCCGCTCCACGACAGCCCGACGATGCTGCTGATCGCCATCATGGTGCTGGTGGTGATCGTCGGCACGGCGATGGACATGACGCCGACGATCCTGATCCTGACGCCGATCCTGATGCCGGTGGTCAAGGCCGCCGGCATCGACCCTGTGTATTTCGGCGTGCTGTTCATCGTGAACAACTCGATCGGATTGATCACGCCGCCGGTGGGCACGGTGCTGAACGTGGTGGCCGGGGTGTCGAAGATCAGCATGGAAGACCTGATGAAGGGCGTTTGGCCCTTCCTGCTGGCCCAGCTCGTGGTGCTGTTCCTGATGGTCATGTTCCCGCAACTCGTTATGTGGCCAGCTAAATGGCTGGGCGGTTAGCTGTAAAAAAGGAGTTAGTACATCGAGTCCGAACTGCTGATCAGGCTTTTGCCGGATTACTTGGTGCTTGGGCGACCCCGAGGTAACTTTGAGCCAGGATCATAGTCGCGGAGCCGTTATGGGTGGGAGATAATGGGTCCGGGTTCGTTCCCAGGTGGGGCAGAAGCCACCGGAGCCGGAGAAGGTGGCAATTACGACCGCCTGCGAACGTCTTCTGGCCGAGGTTCTGCGTCCGCGATTCCTGCCCGCAATCCGGCCCACCTCTTTCAGCTACCCGGTCGCCATCACGGGCAAATGGCATAGCAACAAATACCGCTTCCTGCAGCGCTTCCGCTCTGACGATCCGGACGCGCTCGAGCCCAAGTTCGATGCACCCTTCGCAAGTCTGGGGTATGTCGACCGCGACTGCTTTGATGTGTCATGGCATCGGCATACGGAGGAATGGTTTTGCCTCTACCGCTCTGTTTCTCTCACAGAGGCCTTGCGCCTGATCGAGAGCGACCGCTATCCGCATCCGGTGTGACGAGCCGTTGACGCCCGATTGGCTTGGATCAAGGAAGCTTGAAGGCTCATGCGACTTTGTCAGTTCTGCCTCTCACAGAAGCAGACCGCTCTCGACTGAGCGCGCTCGCCCACACGCGCACCGCTCCCCGCCTAGCTCGTATTTACTCGGTTCTACCAGCCTCTTAGGTCTTTAAAACGCAATAGGTTATGGAAGCGCTTCCAAAAAGGACTTGACGGGCCGAAACCAAGCGTTCTACCTATGGAAGCGCTTCCAAATAGCATCGATGTTGCCGATGAAGGCCCCCGAGTGCGTGCAGTCGAGAGGAAACCATGCATTATGACCCATACAGCGCGGCGTCACCGCATCCTGCGTCAGCCATCCCGCTCCGAGCCCAACTGGGCCTGAGCACCGGCGCGTTCGTCGACAACGACGCCGACCTGCTAAAGCCTGGGAATACCAAACGACGTGTCGCTGGGATCGGCTGCGGCTCGGGGTCCGGCTTTGAATCCACCACATATCGATACGCCAAAACATGATGTCGCCCTACGGCAATGTTCGCGGTGCTTGCATTTCTCAGATCGTCCGGCATGGCGGAAGAAACTTTGGATGACTTGGAGATCACGCTGGCTTAACTCGGTCGGAAGCCAGTCTCAAACTGCCGCTGTGCAGTCCTGATCAGCCGGTGGAAAGTCACCGGGCTCGGCCTCCACCCGAACGAACCCTGAAGCTACCTACGGACGGATGGGTTCTTGCAGCTCGGCCCCAAGTTAGAAAGTTGGTTCACACAGGAGTTATATTCGTGAAAATCCTGATTACCGGTGGCGCCGGATTCCTCGGCGCATGGATTGCCAAACGGCTTTTGGCAGGAGGGCATGATGTATGCATTTTCGACCGTAACGATGATCGAAGACTGCTCCGTCTGATCGTCGGGCCTGAGGCCGAAGCGGTGGAATGGCGCATAGGCGACGTGACCCGAGCTGAGGAGGTGGTAGCAGCAAGTGACGGTTGCGATCGGATCGCCCACCTTGCAGGCCTCCTGACGCCAGCGTGCCGCGCCGATCCGATCCGCGGTGCAAACGTCAATCTCATCGGAACGATCAACGTCTTCGAGGCTGCCCGGCAGCACGGCATTCAGAGTATTGCATATGCTAGCAGCGCTGGGGTGTTCGGCCCATCCGACGGCGTCGTACCATTTCCGATGACATTGTACGGGACCTTCAAGCTCGCCTGTGAGGGTGTTGCCCGGGCTTATGCTGCCGATTACGAAATTGCGAGCGTGGGGTTTCGTCCGCTCACGGTCTATGGACCTGGACGTGAGCTGGGATCGTCGGCCGGACCTTCGATCGCCTGCCGCAAAGTCGCCGAAGGTGAAGCTTACGTCATTCCCTTCACGGGTGACACCGACATAATCTTCGTCGATGATGTAGCAGCCGCCTTTGAAGCCGCCTTGCTGCGGCCTGTTTCTGGCGCGCATGTCTTCAATCTCCGAGGCGACCTGGTGAGCATTGACGCGATCGTCGCCGAGATCCGACGGGTCGTGCCAAATGCCAAGCTGTCCGCAGAAGGCGATCAGCCGCCAATCGCGGCAGACCTCGAGGCCCATGACGTCGAGGCAACCTTGGGCACATTACAGAGGACATCGCTCGCCGACGGCCTCAAGCGAACCATTGCGTTCTATGAGAACCAAGTCGCTGCAGTCGCTTAGGGGAGCGTTGAAGGAACGGGGAGGCGGTCGAGCGGCCTGCTGGGATTCCCAGGCTCTTCCGTCTTCCCATCACGATACCCTGGCAACTTCGAAACAGCTACGAGAGCTTCTCCGGCGAAGAAAGGTATCGGTGCTCTTTACCAGTGTTTCGAACGCCACACCATCAAGGAGACCGCGGCGGCCGGCAAACAGGTAGCGGAATGCCCTGGCCCCAGAGCAACCCTTCCGCGAAGAAGCCTATGATCATCCTGTTCGGAAAGCCGTCCTGCTTGATGATGGCGGGCGACAGATGAGAGCAATCTCACCCGGTTGACCGATTGCGTCGTTTCTCTCCCTTGGTAAAGGTACTGTTGCGTTCCTTGATCTCGAACCCAACGTCAATCTCGTGGGACAGCAGCGACTCGCCCTCGACTCGGCGCAGCAACACCTCGGCAATCTTTCGCCCCATCTCGACGCGATCAACATGAATGGTTGTTAGCGATGGGACGACGGCAGAGGCGATCGGCAGATCATCGAAGCCTGCAATACCCAACCGGGTGGGGACCTCAATCCCACGTCTCTGGCACTCAAGAATAGCTCCGACCGCCATTAGATCAGTTGCACAGAACAACGCATCGATCCGTTGATCGAATTTAAGCGCTAGAGCAATTGCCTCGGCTCCACCTTCGAAGCTGTTCTCGCATTCGATCACAATGGGCTGTTGCGCGCGCGGAAACTCGGAACACGCAGCTTTATAGCCATTCAAGCGATCGGTGATCCGATCATTTGGTTCATACTTGGTCGTCACATGAGCAATATGTCGATGACCACGCAGTGCCAACAATCGGGTAAGCTCTCGCCCTGCGGCAAAATTTGAGTACCCCACCACCATGTCGATCGGGGTCTCAGTCAGGTTGCTGCCTTCGATCACGGGAAGTCCACTTGCCTTGAGCAGCTCGCGAGTCACATCGGTGTGCCAAGTGCCCGTGAGATAGAACGCATCGGGACGCCGTGCGAGGAACGCGCCGACGATTTTCTCTTCCATCTCCGGCGAATGCCCGGATGCGCCAATCATCAGGTTCGTTCCACGTTCGTGAAGAACTTCGGTCAATCCCTGAATGACCTGGGCGTGCTGGGTGTATCCTATGACCGGAATGATTGCTGCAATGATGCCTGTGCGGTTTGCGGCAAGGCTGCGGGCTACGAGATTGGGCACATAGCCCAGTTCGCGCACCGCTGCCAGGACACGTTTGCGAGTCTCAGGGGCAACACTTTGGGAACCGTTGATTACGCGCGAGACCGTTCCCGCCCCGACATTGGCATGTCGTGCGACATCCGAGATGCGAACCGCGGCTTTGCCATCTCTTATCGTCGTGTCTCCCAAGGCTCACCCTTCGATTGCCGCAAATCCCTTGGCCCCGAACCCAGCCAACGTACGACGCCAGCACCAACTCTACAGCATCGCACGCTAAGCGACAATGGAAGCGCTTCCAAGAAAACCTTGACGAACCAAAACTAAGCGTTTTAAGTATGGAAGCGCTTCCAAACAGAGCCCGCAACGGCCGCCGGGCGCAGCCAGTCGGGAGAAACAAATGCACTGTGACCGTTGCAGCGCAGCGTCGCCACACCCATCGCCAACGATTCCCATTCCGGGCCCGATCGGGCCGGACCACCGGCACGTCAGCCGCGCACACCAACCTGCCAAAGCGCGTGCGTCGATGCTTCGAAATCTGCTTCAGACGCTTGACGCCAGAGCGCACGGGCCACTCGCCCGCCAACCCACCAACATGGCGGCAAAAAGCCAGATTGAATTTCGAAACCTATTTTTCACATAGGAGGAAACACGTGAGAAAGTCCAAGATAAAATTGATTGCTGGGTTCTGCGCAGTTGCTGTTACGGCCTTGCTGTCCGCAGGAAACGACGGCCACGCCCAAGACATCAAAAATCGTACCTTGAAGTTCTCCTTCGGCCAGGCAAAAGAGCACCCGATGGGTATGGGGGCTCAACGGTTCTCCGATCTCGTCAGTGAGAAGAGCGGGGGAAAGATCAAGGTCAACCTCTTTCCCAACGCGACCCTCGGAGGCGACAATCAGAACCTGTCCGGTGCGCGGGGCGGAACAGTCGAACTGACAACTATGGTAACGGGAGCTCTTGTTCCTCTCGTCAAGGAGTTCATGGTTTTCGACTTTCCCTTCTTGTTCAACAATGCTCAAGAAGCTCACGCGCTTGCAGATGGTCCAATCGGCAAGACGTTGATGGACAAGCTTCCCGAGCACGGACTTGTCGGCCTTGGAATCTGGGACCTGGGATTCAGGAACCTCACCAACAGCAAGCGTCCGATCAATAAACTGGAGGATATCCAGGGCCTGAAGCTCCGCACGCTTCAGATTCCGATCTACATTGAAGTCTTTAATAAGCTCGGTGCGAACGCGGTACCACTGGCATTCCCTGAACTGTACACCGCGCTCGAGCAGAAGGCAGTCGATGGGCAGGAGAACCCGGTTGCTCTCATTGAGGCTACCAAATTCAACGAGGTCCAAAAATATCTCACTCTGACGAGGCATACGTACAGCGGAATGCCTATCCTGATGAGCAAGAAGGTTTGGGACACGTTCTCTGCTGACGAACGCAGGATCCTCGAAGAGGCAGCGTTCGAGGCGAAGGCCGAGCAACGAAAGAGCTCCTTGGCAAAGGACACGGAGTCTCTCGAGACACTGAAGAAGACCATGCAAATCAACGAATTGTCCGCGGATGAAGTCGCGAAGCTCCGGCAGATAGTCCAGCCCGTAGTCGAGAAGTATACAACGCAGGTTGGCGACAGCTTCGTCAATGAAGTGCGCTCCGAGCTCAACAAGATACGCGAACGCAAGTAGGAAAGGCCTCGCCTTATAGGAGAAGCTGTTCCTGGCAGCGAAGTGCTGGAGTGACCTCGCTGCCGGGGACGACGGATCTGGATGTTGCGGACCGACCGACTTTACCCACGTTCAAGCCGGCGTGCGAAACCTCACATTTGGCGCACGACCTTTATCCATAAGGAAAGCGGCCATTGTCTCACCCCATTTCACTTGCTCACCTTACGGCTCAGCGGCTTACGCCCCCGGAGCTGGTCGACGTCGCGGCTCGCGCCGGCTATGACTATGTCGGGGTGCGGTTGCTGTCCCCGGCAGCAGGTGTCATCGCGTATCCACTCATGGAAAATCCGGGGATGCTGCGCGAAACGCTTGCACGGCTGAAGGACACGGGCGTCGCCGTGCTCGATATCGAGATCGCGCGCCTCAATGAAGATTTCGACGCACAAGCGTTTCTGCCATTCTTTGATATAGGGGCGCAACTCGGTGCCTGCGCGATCCTAGTGGCTGGAGACGACCCCAATCCCACACGTCTGGCCCAGTCCTTTGCTGCCTTTTGCGAGACCGCAAAGCCATTCGGTCTAAGGCCGAACATCGAGTACATGCCATGGACCGCCGTTCCTGATGTGAGCACTGCTGTTCGGCTCGTGACCGAAGCTGGAAGTCCCGAGAATGCCGGAGTGTTGGTGGATGCGATCCATTACGAACGCTCGGGAGGAACATTGGACGAGATTGCCGCGCTGCCTCGCTCATTGTTGTACTATGCACAACTGTCCGACGCGCCGGCTGGGATACCGGACAGTATGGAGGAAATCCTTCGGCAGGCGCGCTACGAACGTTTACTGCCCGGGCACGGGGGGATCGATCTCCATGGCATATTGTCAGTTCTGCCGGACGACTTGCCGATTTCGATCGAGGTTTGGGACGAGGTTCGGACTCCGGCCATTGGCATGGCAGAGTGGGCCCGGATGGCACTGGAGGCTGCGCGTAAGACAATCGATCCCGTTCAATGAACGCCGGGCCTGTTAACGGGCCTCAATGATAGATTCACCGATGGTTAGGAGAGTAATGGATGTCAGGTTTTCTCGCGATCTGGAGCGACATCGACGATCGCAACGAGACCGATTACCTGCACTGGCTTACACGTGAGCACTTGCAGGAGCGGGTAGGGACGAAAGGTTTCCTGTCAGGGCGGGTGTTCCGAGCCCTCCAGCCAGACGTGCGGCGTTATTTCATCCTGTACGAACTTGCCTCGCCCGATGTCGTGGGATCCGAGGATTACCTGACTCGCTTGAACAATCCGACTCCGTGGTCGCAGAAGATCATGCCTCTTCTTGGCAACTTTGCACGGGGTGGCGGTAGGGTCGTCGCTGAAGCCGGACCGGGTTGGGGCGGAGTTGTCGCCGCATTGCCAGTTCCGGATGCTGACGCCTTCGGGCGGGATGACGCAAGTGCGCAGCGCCTTATCGAGAAACTGACTTCTCACGACCGCATCGTTTCTGCCCGTGTGCTTGAGGTCAATGCGCCAGCTACGACCATTCCCACCCGCGAAAAGAGCATTCGATCTGGTGACACCTCGTTCCAGTCACTGCTTGTTGTTGAAGGCCTCGATTCAACTTCAGTGGAGGGTGCCCTCGCTTCCTTGGTAGATCTTCGTGGGCTGCCGGAAAATGGAATCGCGCTCTACACGGCTGTGTGCGCACTACATGGGATGTCAAACGGGTAGAAGGTAACAGGAGACGTTGTCAAAGCCGCACGAACAACTCGGCATTCCCCGGTCAACGCCGTTCCACCTCGTGGCCTTCTTTCGTCAGACCAAGTGTGCCACAAGCCTGCTGCCCCAGCCGACCGGCATTCCCGTGGGCGCCAATTGAATGAACCAGAAGTCGAGAAGCTGATTGCAGAGCAGATTGAGTGTTTCTGGCTCAGACGGGAGCGCCCGACCCTGAAAGCTTTGATCGAGCGGGTGCATGATGCATGTCGCGTCGCGGGCTTGCGGCCACCAAACCGTCGGACAATCCAGCGCCGAGTCAATGAACTTGACCTGCAGAAGACCGCGCGCAGGCGAGGGGAGGGGGATGCTCTCGCGAAGGTCACTCCCAGCCCAGGCTCCTACACTGCTGACGGTTCGAATGAGGTCTGGCAGATCGATCACATCGTAGTTGGGGCTTGTCACGTTATAGAGACGGCTTGGGTGCAGTTGAAACACCGGCGGCAATGGATAGGCTCGGAAAGCCTAGTCAGGCTCAGGGACAGTTCAAGATCACCCAAGCCGTCTCAATAATTGCCGTTGGACGCAATGAGCCCTGGCTGGCGGCATAACTGGTTAAGCGGCAATGCCACCGCGGTTTTCCATTTTGCCGTGGCATTGAGACGATGCAGATGGGTGGCAAGAGCGGAGCGGCGAGAGCGCGGTGGTATGAAGGGGTTCTGGACGGCGGAGAATACCGCGGTGAACCTTTGTAAGCCTGCTGGAGATCGAAAGCCCTGCATCGCAGGCTCTCGTCGGCGCAAGGGCAGGTGAAAGTTCTCAGATGAGGTATTCGGCCTGCCGCAGCCCCTGCGAGGTCGCCATGAGATGCAGCGTTCCAGGCTGATGGTACAACGAGGTCGCGGCCTCGAGCCTCAGTGGGAGAAACGCAACATGAAGCACTATGCGGGTTTGAAAATCGGGGTCAAAGAAACCTCCGTGTGCATCCTGGCCGAGACTGGGAAGATCTGCCGTGAGGTCAAGGTCGCCACCCATCCGGAGGATCTTTTGCGGATCCGGCAGGATCCAGCCTGGCACCTGGAGCGGATTGGGCTGGAGGCGTGCCAGCTCTCGCAGTGGCTCTTCGACGGACTGGCAGAGGCCGGCCTGCCAGTCGTGTGCATCGAGACGCGCCACGCCGAAGCCTTCTCGAAAGCTCAGATCAACAAGAGCGACCGCGATGATGCCCGCGGCATCGCTCAGATGATGCGGGTCAATCTCTTTCGCCCGGTGCACGTCAAGACGCTCACCAGCCAGAAGCGGCGGGCGCTGCTGACCGCCCGCAAGCTCCTGCAGGAGAAAGCCATCGCGATCGAGAACGACGTCCGTGGCCTGTTGCTGAACTTCGATCGCACGGTTGGCAATGGTGGGAGCGGTCAAGTTCGAGCAGCGCATTCACGAACTCGTTGCAGGCCTGCCGGACCTGGCCGAGATTGTCGAGCGGCTGCTTGATTCCCGTCGCAAGCTGCGCGAGCACTTCGCCGCTCTGCACCACAGGCTTCTGGACCTCGCCCGAGGCGATGAGGTGTCCGGCGTCTGATGAACATCCCTAAGGTGGGTCCTGTGGTGTCACTGGCCTTTGTGGCGCCCATCGACATTCCGGCCCAGTTCTGGAACTCGAAAACGGTCAGACCTGTCCTGGGGCTGACACCCGTCCGAAATCAGTACGGCAAGAGTGATCGGGTTGGCCGGATCTCGCTCTGTGGGGATGGCATGAGGCGAACGCTGCTGTTTGAGGCGGCTCAGACGATGCTGCGGCAGTCCACCCGGTGGTCGTGGCTGAAGGCTTGGGCCATGAAGGTGGCCCAGCGGCGCGGCAGCGGAATGGCCGTTGTCGCCCTGGCGAGGCGTGTGGCCGTGATCATGCATCGCATGTGGCGACGGCATGGAGTTCCGGTGGCGCGGGAGGTTCAGGTGACCTGGGCAGACCTAGCTGATCACGAGTATTCAGATCAAGGCGAACCACGAGCTTCCGCACCAGAGCGGGAGGCTGTCCCCTGCGGAATGATGAATGAAGTGAGTTCGAAACCGAGCACGCTCCTCGCACATCTGAGTGCAGAAGGACGCTGCTCAGATAATTCCACTTCATTTTTCGGCCCCAATGATGGAAGGGCCGTTGTGCCGAATCCGAAGAGATGTGGCGGTGAAACGGCAACGGACAAACCAGGATTTTGCCGAGCAGATGCGGGCGCTCGTGGATAAGCACTATCCCGCAGCTCCCGTGATTGCGGTGGTGCTCGACAATCTGAGTACCCACCCCCCCCCGGCCGCTCTGTACCAGACCTTCCCACCCGCTGACGCGCGGCGTCTAGAGCAACGGCTGGAGTTCCACTACACGCCCAAGCACGGGAGTTGGCTCAACATGGCCGAACTGGAGTTTGCGGTGCTCAGCCGCCAATGCCTGAACCGCCGTCTTCCGGAGCCGGCGATCTTACGAAAGGAAATCGCCGCATGGGAGATTGGACGGAACAAGGCGAGAGCCACGGCGCATTGGCGCTTTACCATTGCGCGGGCCCTAAACAAACTGCACCGCCTCTATCCTGCATGATCCTTGTGGCCTTGGACTAGAACCGCCAATGCGGCGGCTCGCTACCGCGCACCTCTACCCGAAATCTAGAAATTCTCGTTCCTTTCGACGAGCCAAGATAAATCGTCCTCAGGTCTGGGTCCGCAAAGGCGAGGCTTGAGATCCCATGCATGCCGGGCTCGTGGCCAGGGAAAATGCCGGCGGCGAACTTGGCCTCAATCCTGCCCACGAGATCGAGATCGGCGTCCTCGAACATCAAGTGCTGGGCCCTCGCCTCCGGCAGAATGCGGAATAGCCGATTGCTCACGACGCTGGTGATCCACACGCCGCCATCCACGTCGAAAGCCAGGCCATCGGGATAGGTGCCGACACCGAACTCGGCGACAATCTCGCGCGGGCCAAGCGTTGAATCGGACCCAAGGGCGAAGCGGCTGAGCGTGCGCCCCACGGTCTCATTCACGTACAGCCAGCGGCCGGAAGGGTCGACCTTCACCTCATTGGTATAAGCAAACCCCCCGGCGACGATACGGGCACTGCTACCATCGACGAGGATGATGACGCCATCGCGGGCGCCGGCCTGATGATAGGCATCCCAGCGCGGCGAGACAAAGGTGCTGACCGAGATCCAAACCCGGCCGGCGCTGTCGACGGAGACGAAATTGGTCGGCGGCAAACGGCGGCCCTCGACCTCCATTAGCCATGGCGCCAGCTCGCCATCCGGCGACAGCCTCCAGACACCGCCATCGGCTCCCAGATTGGCGATGAGCAGTGACCGATCGGCAAGCAATGCGATGCCGTTGGGCAGGAAATCGCTCGGTCGATCCCGTCCGGTGACAAGGCGTGTCTCGCCCGACGGCAGGATGTGAGTCACCCCGCCCCGGTCGTCGGATACGAAAAGCTCGCCCGATTGCAGGGCGAGGATACATTCCGGCCGCGAGACGTTGAGGCTCAAATGTTCAAGCTCAGTGTTACGCAAGAGCTGGGCTGAGGCTGGGATCATGTTGCTGTTCATCGCTATGTGTCCGCTCTCATGCCGAAAGGCGTGCCAGAACGTGGTCGGAGATCTTCTCGGCCAGCATCACCGTCGGGATGTTAATGTTGGAGCGTGGGATTTCCGGAATGATCGAGGCATCCGCGACCCACAATCCGTCCAGTTCGCGCACGCGCCCCAAGGGATCGACCACGGCCGCGGGATCGGCTGCATCTCCCATGCGGCAGGTGCCGCAGGCGTGCCAGCCGACGCTGACATTCTCGCGCACGTAAGCCTCAAGCTCACGATCGGAAGCGACCAACCCGTTCAGCGTCTTGCCGCCTGTGATGAACTTGAGGATGAATTGCCGACGCACCGCATCCGGCCCATCGAGCATCAAAGCCCCCACTTTCGTGATCGCGGCGTTGACTAGCGTGAGTTGAGCGATGGCTTGGGCGGAGGGCGAGTAGGCGGATGGGAAGGGATCCAAGGCAATCGAGCGCAGGGGCTCTTGACCGACCAGCTGATGGATCAGGCGCATGCCGTGCATCAGACGATCGCAGTCGCGTTGGTCCGACAGGAAGTTGAGCTGCGCAATGACGCCAGCGTCTTCTCCCGGTCCTGCGAGTTCGAGATGGCCACGCGAAAACGGCTTGCCGATGAAGACCTGGAAGGTGGCAAGACGTGCCCCCAGCGGATGCCAGGCCGAGCGCGACACCGGGTTGAGCACCATGTCCGCCGGTGGGCAGCCCGGGATGCCGGACGAGTAGCGCAGGTTCAGGTAGGCGTGGCGGCGGATGCGCTCGTTGAAGCGAGCATCGCGCTGCAGGTAGGCGGAGACGGAAATCGCCGCGTGGTCCTGGAGATTGGCTCCGACGCCGGAAAGATCGGCCTTTGTCTCGATGCCAAGCGCGCGCAGACTTCTTGCCGGGCCGATACCGGATTGCAGGAGAAGCCGCGGCGAATTCATGACGCCACCCGAGACGATGATTTCACGCCCGCTCAGTGTTTCGTGGACGCCGTCCTTCTCCACCTCAAGCGAGACCGCCCGGCAGCCGTCCAGATTAATGCGCCGCACGCGCGCGTGGGTCATGATCCGCAGGTTCGGTCGATGGCGCACCGCACTCGGCAGGTAGGCCGTGGCACAGGAGACGCGGCGTCCATAGGCGTTCGAAATCGGAAGCGAGCCGAAGCCCTCCCGATAGCCGTCGTTGAGGTCCGGCAACTGCTCGTAGCCCATAGCATGCAGGGCTTGGGACGTGGCGGCCGCCAAGCCGTCCCATTGATTCGGAAAGATGCGCCGGATCGGGATGGGGCCCGCGGCCCCATGATCTTCGCCCTCGAAGTCGAAGTCGCGCTCCAGTCGCTTGAAATAATGCTTCACATCTTCCCAACTCCAACCGCTCGCACCCAGCGCGCTCCACGCGTCGTAGTCCTCCGGTGCGCCGCGCAGCGCGACCTGCCCGTTGATGCTTGAGCCGCCGCCCATGATGCAGGCCTGCTCGTAATTGCGCGCCGGCCCTCCCTGCGGGCGCTTCTGGGCCTTGATGTCGTTCCAGCGATAGCGTTCGTTTAGGTAGGCGCGGCCGGCATAGCTGTCAGCAATATCGTCCGGCTCGTCGTTGGGCGCGATATCCATGCCCGCTTCGATGAGCAAGACCTGCAATCCGCTACGCGCGGACAGCCGCCCGGCCAGCACGCAGCCCGCCGTTCCAGCACCGACAACAATGACATCGTAAATCATTCATAGACCCTTCTGCCGACCGTGCAACCGTCACCTTCGCGGGATCGGAATTCCGGAAAATGGCCAATAAGCGTGACTGGAAATGCCCTGTCATGTATGTATGGTCCGGAAAAGATCGGTAGGAATGTTCTAGCCTCGACAAAAATGCGAAGCCAATGCAGAAATTCGATGAAAGCATAACGTCGCTTAATCGCTCAGTGGAGTTGTCCTGGCTGCAGGACTTCTGCGTGCTCACTGAAACCCGCAACTTTTCCCGGTCGGCCGAACAACGTAATATGACGCAACCGGCCTTCAGCCGCCGCATCCGCAGCCTGGAGGAGTGGCTCGGCGTCGACCTTTTCGATCGCAGCGCGCAGCCCATCTCCCTGACACCAGCAGGGCGCGTCTTCCTGCCCATTGCAGAGGAAACCCTTCGCCATCTCGCGGCTGGCCGGGCGGCGGCACGCGCCGCCAAGAACGCCGAGGCAGCCACCCTGAGTTTCGCCACCACCCAAGTCCTGTCACTGACTTTCTTTCCTGACTGGCTGCGCCGCGTGGAGGCGCGAGTCGAGCTCGGCCCCATCCAGCAAAGCATCAATACACGCCTCGCCTGCGAGGAGATGATCCAGCAAGGCCAGGTGCAGATTCTCGTCTGTCACGCCAATCCGGGCGTGATCACGAGGCTGAGCTCGACGAATTTTGAGGAACTTGTGATAGGACGCGATCGCCTGATCCCAGTCTCGTCTCAAGGGCCGGACAAGGAGGCCCGGTATTCACTTTTCGACAGGTCGGCGAAAGAACTGCCCTTTCTCACCTACAGCGCCGCCTCCGGCTTCGGCCGGATGATCCGCGCCCGGCTGGAAGAACTGGCTCCGCCTGTTCCGATGCGGGTCGTCTTCACCTCGCAGGCCGTGGTGCTGAAAAGGCTGGTGCTGGAAGGCCGAGGCATCGCCTGGCTGCCCGAGATTATCATCCGCCCCGAACTGGCAGCTGGCGCGCTGGTCCATGCCGGACCACCGGAGGCACAGATTCCGGTCGACATCGTTGCGATCCGCCGCATCGGCCCCGATACGGCGGCGAGCGAAGCATTCTGGGACGAGATCCGCGCCATGGCCAAGGAAAAATACACCTAGTCTTATAGAGACGGCTTGGGTGATCTTGAACTGTGCCGGAGCCTGGCTGGGCTATTCGATCCTATTCATGACTGCCGGTGTTTCAACTGCACCCAAGCCGGATCAATAATGCTGGCGCCGGTGTCTCTGTTTTCCTCAGGCCGCAATTTTGACGGTGAGCCGAATCCACCTCGCCGAAAAATACTCTAGGCGGACGCGTTTGCATCCTCCAGGATCATCGCGGCGCCCTTTTCGGCGATCATGATGACCGGCATGTTGATGTTGCCGCAGACCATCGTCGGCATGATCGACGCATCCACGATGCGGAGGCTGTGCACGTCACGCACGCGCAAGCGTTGATCGACGACGGCGTTTGGGCCGACGCCCATCTTGCAGCTGCCCGCGGCATGATGGGTCGACCGGCCATAGGTGCGGCAGAACTCCAGCAGGTCGTCATCGGACCGGATGACCGCACCGGGCAGCACTTCCTCCGACACGTAGTCCCGCATCGGCTCCGCTGCGACGATACGCCGAGCAATCCGAATGACACCGAGCAGGGTCGCGTGATCTCTGGGCGACTGGAAGAAGTTGAACCGGATTTCGGGTGCGACAGAAACGTCCGCCGACCTGATCCGAACGCTGCCACGGCTCTCCGGCTGAAGAATGGATGTCGTCAGCGAGAAGGCTGGATAGTCGACTAGCCCGAACCCGGAATCACTGCGGCCGTTCCCGGCACGCGCCCAGCCAACCAGGGAAATGTGCCCGTCCGGAACAGGCCGCGCAGGATCAGAGCGTACATAGCCGGTGCAATAGGTGCCGTGAGTGGCGATCGATCCCTGGCGCAACGCCAGGTATTGGAGGCCCATCGCCATGCGGCGCAAGGGGTTCCGCACCTGGTCGGTGATGGTGATCGCCCGCGTGCAGCGAAACACCATATTGACGCCGAAATGATCCTCCAGGTCCGCCCCGACCCCAGGCAGGTCTGCGATCACCTGGATGCCGTTGTCCTTCAGCAGCTGGGCCGGTCCCAGGCCTGATACCTGAAGCAGTTGCGGCGTGTTGAATGCCCCCGTGCAGACGATCACTTCCTTGCGGGCAGAGACGGTCGCCCGTCGCCCGCCGGCCTGATACTCGATGCCAGTGGCAACGCCGCCCTTGATGATGAGGCGGGTCGCCAGCGCGTTCAGGATCACGCGCAGGTTCGGCCGCTTGCGGGCGGGTCGCAGATAGGCGGTGGCGCTGCTGCTTCTGCGCCCCTTGCGGATGGTCATCTGGGGAACGCCGAACCCGTCATGCCGGGTACTGGCATGGTCGGCAGTGCGTGCGAACCCGCAGGCCTCCGCCGCTTCGATGAAGGCAGTGCCCAGTTCGTGGTGCGGGCCATCCACCACGGCGATGGGGCCGCCCGCTCCGTGAAAAGGGCCCTCCCCGCGGATATTGTCCTCGCTTCGCTTGAAATACGGCAATACGTCGTCGTAGCCCCACCCGACATTGCCGCGCTCTCGCCAGCCGTCGTAATCCTCGCGCCGGCCTCGCATATAGACCATGCCGTTGATTGACCCGGTCCCGCCGAGCAGCTTGCCTCGCGGCTGGTAGCTGCGAGTCCCGCCAAGACCAGACTCCGGCTCACTCTCGTAAGCCCAGTTCAGCAAGGGGCTGTTATAGAGCTTGCCGAATCCGAGCGGCGCCTCGACCCAGAACTGACCGTCCTCGCCACCCGCCTCGAGCAGTGCAACACTGTACTTGCCGCTTTCGCTGAGCCGTGCTGCAACGACACATCCCGCCGAACCTGCGCCGACCACGACGTAATCAAATTCCTGCACTATCGGACCTTCAGAGTAGAGTGTATTGGCGCCGTTCCAGGTCGGGGGAGCTCCCCTTGCCGGCGGCCTGTGACTGACCGGCCAAAGCATCGGAGAGTTGCCCCAAGGAGCACGGGGCGATCTGTGCCAGGCTCGATTGAAGGGCTGGCGCTCAGCCCTTCAGCGCACCGACCGACAAGCCGGACACAAGCGGCTTCAGCATGAAGAACACGAAGAGGACGGCCGGGATCAGGGAGAGCGATGCCATCGAAAAGGCAAGGCCCCAGAACGCACCTTCCTGCTTGACGAGTTGCCCCATGATGATTGGAAGCGTCTTCAGATCGTCCCGCGTGATCAGCATGTTGGCCAACGTGTACTCGTTCCAGGAGATGATGAACGAGTACACGGCAACGGCGGCAATCCCGGGCATGGCGATGGGCCAGATGACGTGGCGAATGACCTGGAGCCGGTTTGCGCCATCGATGATGGCCGCCTCGTCCATCTCGACCGGGATCTGCCGGAAGTAGGCCCACAGCATCCAGATGCCGAAAGGCACGGTTACGGCCGACTGCCCCAGCGCCAGCGAGAAATAGCTGTCCAGCAAGCCGACGCGGGAAAAGACGATGTAGAAGCCAATGCCGAGGATCACGTCCGGCAGTGCGTAACAGAACAGCAGGAACTTGCTGGCGAACTCGAGCCCGAGCAGCTTTGCCCGCGTGAGCATATAGGCCGTATAGCTGGCGCACAGCACGGTGATCGCCGTGACCAGCAAGGCCGTGATGATGCTGTTCTTGGCGCCCGTCACCAGTTCTGTGACCTCGAAGAGCTGCCGGTAATTATCCAGGTTCCAATAACCGGGTAGCAGGGTCGGCGTCTGGCTCAGGATCTCGACTTCGGGCTTGAACGACGAGAATACCAGATAAGCCACGGGCCCGGCCGTGAATAAAACGGCCAGGATCAGCGACCCGGCCAGCATCAACCGGTGCCCAAGGTTATTTTTGGTCATCAGCTCTGCTTTCCTGAACGTTCATAAAGCTTGAAGTGGATGAAAATCAGTCCACAGATCATCGCCAGCATCAGCGTGCCTGCAGCGCTGGCGGTGCCGAGATTAAAGTTCTCGAAGGCTTGCTTATAGATGTAGACTGCAACGTTCTCGGTCTTGCCGACCGGGCCGCCCGCTGTGACCAGCCAAGGCAGATCGAATTTGTTGAACATGAAGATCATGCGCAGGACGATAGCGACGAACAGCGCATCACGCATGCTCGGGAGAGTGACGTGGATGAATCGCTGGAAGACGTTCGCCCCGTCGATCTTGGCCGCTTCATACAGCTCGGCCGGAATGCTTTGCAGCCCGGCCAGCAGGATCAGCATGGAGAACGGCGCATAGTGCCACACCGCGCTCATGGTCAGCAACAACGAGGCGTAGTCGCTGCCGTACCAGTAGATATTGAACCCCATGGAGCGCAGCCAAACGGCGAACAGGCCGAAGGTGCTGCCGAACAGGAGTAGGAATAATAGGGCCGTGACCGGCCCCATCAGGAGATATGGAATGAAGATGACCGCTCGGGCGACGCTTCGCCCTAGGAACACTTCATTCAGCAGAAGCGCCAGCGCGAACCCGACGATGGTCTGCAGGATCACAGTTTCGAAGGCCCAGAGCAGGCCGAAGCGCACGCTGCTCCAGAACCGCGGTGAACGGAGGATTTCGATATAGTTCGCGAACCCTGCCGAGCCAACCGATTGGAAGAGCTCTTTGGTCTGGAAGCTGTTGGTGATCATGTACAGGCACGTTATCCCGAACAGGATCAGCAACGGGGCTAGCATGACGATGGGCAGCACATGGTCCCCAATACGGACGGCACGCTTTCCCGGTGATGTGGCATCGACCATGATCTAGGCTCAGCTCTTTACGAAACGCGCCAGCTTTTCGTTCAGTGTGTTGATCACCTGATCGATCGGCTGCTTCTCAAGGACGTAGGCCAGAACGGCGTCATCCACCGCGAGGCTGCCCAGCGCGACGCTGGATTCAGGGATGACCACTCCGTTTGCATGCACATCCATCTTGCGGTTGACGATCTTGCTGCGACCGAAGCCTTTTGCCGCCTCCTTCAGGCTCGGTACGTACTGGGGCACCCGCTTATAGGACACGTGATCCCAGTAAGTGTCATCGTCGACCACCGAGGAGAGAACCGGCAGCTCCATCAGCGGCACCGTCTGGAGCATGCTGATGTAGCGGCTGCGATCCTGCAGAAGCCAAGCGACAAATTTGGCAGCTTCCTTCTTGTTGGGCGAGTTCTTGAGGATCGTGAAGCCTTCGAGTGAGCCACGCGCGATCGCCTGTTCGGGCCATTCGGCGGCGGAGCGCGAAGGCAGCAGCTGCCATCCGGATACATCGAGCAGCTGCGGGAAGCCGGAGCCGTAGCCGCCAAAGGGCTGACCTAGGATTTCCGTCATGGTGCGCGGCTCGTAGATATGCAGACCGACCTTGCCGCTCTTGTAGCCGGTGCGAACGCCTGCATATTCCCACTCCACGGCGTCGGGCGGCGAGTACTCGCAAAGACGCCGCACGATCTCGAGCGTCTCCCTGAATACCGGCGTGTCGGCCGCCGGAGTGCGGTCCGGATTGTAAAGGTGACCGCCCAGGCCATAGAGGATAGAGACGAAGTCGTCGCCGATTTTGCCGGCGCGCTTAAGTCCCATCGCGATGCCCCAGCGGCCCTTGGAAGGCTCGGTCAGCGCCTTGGCGGCCGCGATGATGTCGTCCCAGCTCTTGAATGGCGCGGTAATGCCTTTCTCGGCCAGCCAATCCTGTCGATAGAACAGCCCCAGCACCTCAATCCAGGTCGGGACCAGGTAATCGTTGCCGTCTTGCAGGATGACACGGGCATTCGGGAACATGTCCTTGTCCCAGCCTATTTCCTTGATGACGTCCGTCATGGGCTCCAAAAGATTGGAGGACATGAGCGCCCCATAGGCGAAAGGATCGCCATGAATCAGGTCCGGCGGCGAACCCGACTGAATTCCGGCCTGGACCTTGGGATAGGCATCGGTCCATGGAATGAACTCGGCGACAATTTCAACGCCCTTGTTCGTTTGGTTATATTGCTGGATGGCATCGATATACCATTTGCGCATCGGTGGATCACCGGCCTGGGTGTGCATGAGCCGAACCTTGCGTACGTCCTGCGCGCCGGCCGAGGAGATGGGAGCAGCCGCCGCGACGGCCAATCCGCCCGTCATCTTCAGAAATGATCGCCTAGTGCTTGACATGTGTTACCTCCCGATTTGCGTCTTTGATTATACTGACTACCGCCGAACCCCTGTCTTCAGTGCCAGCGGCGTGACGATGGTGCTGTTTGCATCAAGTCCAGTCTTCGCTTCCGTGAGAGCGATACGTCAGGGTTTCCGGTGCATCCTTCCCGGTCGAGAACCATACTCATGGGATTTTCCGAAGGATAATGCCGTTTTGTGATCGGGCCATGCAGAATATGGTAGTGCTTCTATGCCATCTACTCCTCGGTCCCGCGTCTGGATCCATGGCCGGCGATACGCCAAGAAGCGGGCCAGACTCCTAGAGCCTCGGACCCAAACGTTGAATCGATTTTTAGGATAATCCGATGCTCTATCGTCTTTTCCTTACGCATTGATCGTTGCGCTATGTCACAGGTCGCAACCGGACCTTATAGGCGCGCGGAGCAAGAATCGTCGATGATCTCGCACCCCATCGCCTCCAGCGCTTCCGGGGTGTAAAGCGAGCGATCCCACGTTCCGGCAACGATCGCCTCTCTCGTGGCGATCTCCTTCTTCAGCTTTGCTCTTGCCCGATCAAGCACTTGTTCGGCATCGGCAGGCGAGATCACGATGACGCCGTCTGCGTCCCCGACAATGATGTCACCCGGATGCACGATCTGGCGGCCGCAGGAAACCGGCACGTTGATCTCGCCGGGGCCATTCTTGTAGGGGCCGTTCGGCTGAATGTGGCGCGCATAGCAGGGAAAGGTCATTTCGCGGATTGAGCCGAGATCGCGAACTGCGCCGTCGACGATCAGACCAGCGATGCCGCGGCGCTCTGCCCACATGATCATGTTCTCGCCGATCAAGGCGTTCGTGCTCTCGCCGCCGGCATCGACGACGATGATGTCACCCGCCTCCGCCATGTCAATGGCACGGTTGAGTACGAGATTGTCGCCGGCCCGAGCGCGAACCGTAAACGCAGTACCCAGCATCGGCGCGTGGTTAAGCGGACGGATGCCTGCGTCCATGCACGCAAACCGGTTCATCTCGTCGCCTATATTGGCAACGGGCAGTCCTTCGAATTGGGCCACGAGTGCCTTGTCCGGACGGTTGATCTTGTTGAATATTCTAAAACCCACTGACATGAAATTCTCTCATATGGCGCAGATATGGCGGGTCCGCTGCTCACGTACCCGGTCAACTCACTCATAAAAGTCGCAACAATCCGACGCCAATGTTTGTTCAGAATAGAACTATGCGCCAACGTCATCCAGGCGCGACTCCTTGGCACATCGTGTGGAAAAGTGGCTCCGGTTTTCCGCAGAGAACGATGCGCCCTCCCGGAGCATCGTGCGGAAACTTTCCCGGTTTTCCGCCAGAAGCGGATCTCACTTTCGGGTCCGGGGCTCACGGGGCGAGTCTACAACAAAAGCGGCACTTGGGCGATAAGCAAATCACATCGGACAATCCGCATTTGGCATTGGCCCCCGGGCGGAGCGCGATGTACTACGCCTCCCATCAACCCAGCGGTTTTTCCGCCCAACAATACATGCGGCAGTGTTAGGTGATGGGATCATTTCCAAAATTCAATGAGCTTCCTCGGGACGAGAAGGGCTTGCCCTTCGCCCGCGGTGTCTGGGGTGAGAATGATCAGATCGGGATGCTGAACAACATCAGCCCCAAAGCCACTGCGCGGGCGGCAGAGCTGGTGCGAAGCGGACGGCGCTTTAACCTGAACCTGCCCCTGCACCTTCCGCTTGGCACGCTGGGCTGCGGCGCACACCGGCGCCGGAAGGCGCCCAACCAGACGCTGATCAAGGATGACCATTCCGGCCTTCTCATCCGCGACGAGAAAATCGACGATTTCTACACGCAGGGTTCAACCCAATGGGACGGGCTGACCCATGTGGGCGATCCCGGATACGGCTTTTACAATGGCGTATCCGACGCCGAAGTAACCCAGCGCGAGGGCACCAAGAACGGAATTGAGCACTACGTACGCTTCGGGATCGCAACCCGCGGCGTGATCGTCGATCTGCCGGTGCTCTTCGCCCAGCAGGGTCGCGAGTGGTCGCCGCTCGGACGCTACGAGGTCAGCGCTGCGGAGCTGGCGCAATGCCTTGCCCATGCAGGGATCACGCTCGTTCCCGGTGACATTCTCCTGGTTCGGACAGGCTGGCTCGAGCTGTTTCTGAACCAATCGCAGGAGGGCCGCGAGCGCGTGTTCCGCGGCCGCGAGCATTCCGGCTTGTCCGGCGACCTGTCGATGTGGCAGTTCCTGTGGGACAACAGAGTCGCTGCGGTCGCCTGCGACAATCCCTCCGTCGAGATCCTGCCGTTCCAGGAAGGGCGGCCCAGCCTCCACCTCAGCATCGCCCGGCTCGGGCTTGTACTCGGCGAGTTGTTCGACCTGGACGAGTTGGCGGCGGAGAGCGCCGAGACCGGCCGGCTGACCTGCATGTTCGCTTCCATGCCGCTCAACCTGAGGGGCGGCGTCGGCTCTCCGGCGAATGCAATGGCCCTGAAGTGAGCGGTCCGCAACGAGGCTACGTCACATGACCATTCCACAGAAAGAGCAAAGCCGGACGGCCGAAAAAGTTCTGCGCGTCGGAATGGCGGGCTGCGGCTGGGTAAGCGAGCATCACCTGCGTGCCTGGAGCAATTTGGCCGGCCGGGCCAAGGTGATGTGTCTGGCCGATCCTGTGAAGGAGAAGGCGGCCGCCCGAGCGGCGCAATTCAATGTGCCGCGCTGTTTCGGGTCGCTCGAGGAGATGCTGGATAGCGGCGAGATCGATGTGCTCGATGTCGCCACCCCACGGGAAACTCATGCGGCGGCAGTGCGGGCAGCGGCCGTCCGAGGCATCCCCGTCCTGTGTCAAAAACCTTTCGCACCAAACCTTGCCGAGGCCGAGGCGGTCCTGGAAGAAATCCGCGGCCGCACGCGTCTCATGATCCATGAGAATTGGCGTTTTCGGCCATACATCCGCCAGATGCGGGCCTGGATCGATCAGGGCCTGGTCGGCCAGGTTACCCAGTGCCAGTTCAACCTGCTGAATTCCGGTTTCGTCCCAGATGCCGAGGGCAAGTTGCCTGCCGTCTTGCGGCAGCCCTTCTTCGCCGACGTCCCCCGCATGCTAATGATGGAAATCCTGATCCATCACGTCGACGCGCTACGCTACCTGTTCGGCCCGCTCGAGCTCCTGGGTGCGTGGCTTGGGAAGTCAACCGCCGGGATCAGGGGCGATGATTCCGCTGCGGTCCTGATGCGTACGCAAAGCGACGCCCAGGCCGCCATCGTCATGCAGGCGACCATGACGGCCGTTGGCCTGCCGACGCGCTCACCGGATCACTTCCAAATCTTCGGCACCGCCGGCACCATCGTTTTCAAAGATGGCCTGCTGCGTCTGCTGGGGCCGCACTCAAGGGAAATCACGTTCGATCTCGATGAGGCGTATCGCTCGTCCTATCGCGACGCTATCGCCCACTTCGTAGATCGTCTGGCTGACGGGAAGGAGTTCGAGACCAACGCCGAGGATAACCTTGAGACGCTGCGGCTGGTCGAGGGCATCTATGCGAACGGCTTGTGCGAGTTCCAATCTTGACGGCGTCCGTCCTTAATCACGCGCCGATATAGAAATCCTGCAGAAGGAAGAAAATTCATGAAGATCGCAATCATCGGCTTTGGGGAGGCCGGCCAGAGCATATCACGTGGACTGGCGCCGAGCGCGAGCCAGGTCACCGCCTACGACTTGCGCTTCCAAGGAGCTGACCGGGCTAAGCTGCTTCAGCAAGCCCAGGATGACGGCGTCCTCACCCAGGACCGCCTGGTAGACGCGGTGGCCGGTGCCGACGTCATTCTCTCCACCGTGGTGGCCAACGTTGCCCTAAAGGTTGGAACGGATGTCGCCGACGTGCTTTCACCTGGTCAGGCCTTCGTGGATCTCAACTCGGTTTCACCTCGCACCAAGCAGGCCATCTCCCAGAAGATCGCGAACAGCGGTGCGGATTTTGTGGAAGGCGCCGTCATGGCCCGAGTCGGCGCCGACGGGCACAAGACACCCATCCTTCTTGCGGGCCCGAAGGCTACCAGCCTGGCAGGCAGGCTGAACGGCATCGGCATGAACACCGAGGCGGTCGGCGAGACGATCGGACAGGCGTCAGCCAGCAAAATGCTGCGCAGCATCATGGCAAAGGGCATCTCCGCCCTGCTGCTGGAATGCCTGATCGCCGCCCACCGTTACAACATCGTGGACCGAATCCTGGACTCGATCGGCACCTCGTTCCCCGGTATCGATTGGGACAAAACCTCGACCTACTATCTTGGCCGTATCGCGCTGCATGGCACGCGCATGGGCGCCGAGATGAAGGAGGTCGCCGATACGCTCTCCGACGTGGATATCGACCCCATCCTCGCCCTCGCCATCGGTGAACGCATCGCTTGGGGCGGCAAGCATCTCGCTGGGATTGACTGGCCGGACGACAAGCCAGGCGACCGTGAAGAGATCCTTGCCGCCCTCGAGCGCCGGTTGCGGGCGCATTGACCTTCAACGGTTCTGTCTTCGAAAGAAAAGCTCCGGTTATGAAATCAAAAAGCGCCCCGAAGCCCCAACTTTCCCCAGAGCTGCGCAAACGCCGCTATGCCGTCATAGGGGCGGGTGTTGCCGGGCTGTGTGCAGCGAAGTACCTCATCGAGGCCGGATTCGACGACGTGACGATCTTCGAGATCGGCACGCAGATCGGTGGCATCTGGTGCTACGAGAACGACAACGGCATGTCGTCGGCGTATCAGACGTTACACATTAATTCCGCCAAGAACATAACGCACTTCCACGATTTTCCATTCCGCCCCGACGTCCAGTTGTTCCCAAGCCACAAGGACATGCACGAATACCTTGTGTCCTACGCGGAACACTTCGATCTTGTCCGGCGCATTCGGTTTGAATCCCGGGTGGTCGCGCTCGAGCCAACCGACCGCTATACCAGCAAGCAGCCCGAATGGAAGTTGAGGACGCAGGCGGGAGAAACGTTCACCTTTGATCACGTCATCGTGGCGAGCGGGCACCTGTCGGTCCCCCTCGACGACCCCAAGTTGAAGGCCGAGTTCGGCGGCGATTACCTGCACACGCATTATTACCGCCAACCGAAGCCTTTTGTCGGCAAGCGGGTCTGCATTGTGGGCGCTGGCAACAGTGCTTGCGACATTGCCAGCGACATCTGCATGACGGCGGATCGGACGGTGCTGGTGGCACGCTCGGGTGTGCAGATCGCGCCGAAGCTGATCTTTGGGCGTCCTTTCACCGATTTCACGATACTGTTCGACCGTGAGTGGTTCCCGGATCGGTTGCGGCGGTGGATCATCAACTTCTTCATCAGGCTGTTCCACGGCCGTATGACAGATCTCGGCTTCAAGCCGCTGTCCCATCGCGCCCACGCGCTCAGCAACGCGGTCCTGGTGCAGCACATCGCCTACCGGCGTATAAATGTGAAGCAGGGCATCAAGCGGGTTGATGACCGGACCATCGAGTTCGTGGACGGCACGCGTGAGGAGTTCGATACCCTTATCGGTGGCACGGGATATCGGTACGAAATTCCCTTCCTGTCTCAAGACATCGTGCCCACGGCGGACAACAAGATCGAGCTCTACAAGCGTATCGTGCCGCCCGATTGGCGTGGCCTTTACATGGTCGGCTTTCTGAACACGACAACGTCGCTGCCTAACGCCTTCGAACACCAGATGCGCTGGCTCATTCCGCTGGAGACCGGGCAGGCCGTGTTGCCGAGCCCCGACGAGATGCGCCAGGACATAGCGGCCAAGCACGCTTTCATTGCCAAGCACTACTACGCTTCGGCACGGCACACGATCGAGGAGCCGCATATGATCTACCTGCCTGAGTTGCGTAAATCCCGCCGTGAGCTGATGAAGCGCGCAGCTCGCGTCCGGTCGTGATTGCGCTCGCTGTCCCGAACCAACCATCACCCAAGACTCAGCGACTGCTGCGCATAGAGGAATAAACATGGCCTCCGTCGAAATTCGTAACGTTCGCAAAGCATTCGGCGCTGTCGAGATTCTGCACGGCGTCTCAATCTCCATCAGCGATGGCGAATTCGTTATCCTGGTCGGCCCTTCCGGCTGCGGAAAATCAACTCTGCTTCGCATGATCGCGGGCCTGGAAGGCATCAGCTCGGGCGAGATTCGTATCGGCAATCGTGTGGTCAACGACCTTGCACCGAAAGAGCGCGACATTGCCATGGTGTTCCAGAACTATGCGCTCTACCCACATATGACGGTCGCCAACAACATGGCGTTCTCCATGAAGCTGCAGCGTGCCCCCAAGGCGGAGATCGAGGCTCGCGTCGCCAAAGCTGCCGAGATCCTGGGACTCGCCAAGCTGCTGGATCGCTATCCGCGTCAGCTCTCGGGCGGGCAGCGCCAGCGCGTCGCCATGGGCCGCGCCATCGTGCGCGACCCACAAGTCTTCCTGTTCGATGAGCCCCTGTCGAATCTCGATGCCAAGCTGCGAGTATCGATGCGGGCCGAGATCAAGGCGCTGCACCAGCGTCTGAGGACCACCACCGTGTATGTCACGCACGACCAGATCGAGGCCATGACCATGGCCGACAAGATCGTGGTCATGCATGACGGCGTGGTCGAGCAAGTCGGCGCTCCATTGGAACTCTATGACAGGCCGCGCAACATGTTCGTAGCGGGCTTCATCGGATCGCCGGCCATGAACTTCATCGAGGGAAAGGTCAAGACCAACGGCGTTGCGACTCTCGAGACACCCGGCGGCATCAGCCTGCCGCTGATCTCAGCGCCCGTGGCGAGCGATGGACGTCCGACAGTCTACGGCATCCGTCCGGAACACCTAGAGCTCGGCGACGACGGCTTTGACGCCGAAGTGGCGGTGGTCGAACCGACAGGTTCAGAGACGCAGCTGATCGCCAAGGTCGCCGGCCAGCCGGTGGTCGCGATATTCCGTGAGCGTCACAACCTTGCGCCCGGCCAGAGGATCAAGTTGCGTGCCCGGCGGGATGCTGCCCACCTGTTCGACAAGCAAACCGGCCAGCGTCTCTAGTGCGGTTTTCCGGTGAGGAGGATCCAGCTCACCGTCAAAAAATGCGGCATTTCCTTCGATGCTCGAGCGGATTTCGATTCCATCGAAATGTAAACCGCTCTAGCGCATTGGGTGATGTCACATAAACCTGGGAAGATAGCAATAAGGGGCCAGCACAAGATCCGTTCCTGGTTGAGCGCCGGCATTATCAACCAAACGCAGCTTTTCCTTGGAAACGCAGGCTTTGCGTGAGACTCTGATTGCAAATTCAGCAGTGGGAGCGGGAGGTCGCAATGGAAGTGTCTGTGCGCGAGGTGCTGTCGGGTATCACCACGATGCGAGACATGGTCAAAGCCTTCCAGAATGAAGCTCATTGTCGGCGTCTAGTTCAGGCCATGGTCTGGCCCAAGGGACGGATTTGCCCGGCTTGTGGCTATCGCCGCTCCATCGCCCTAACCGGCCGCGAGAATGGGAAGCGAGCCCGATCTGGGCTCTACCAATGCTCAAGCGGCACCTGCCGGTTCCAATTCACCGTTACCACCCGCACACCTTTGCACGCGACGAAACTGCCTTTGCGGACTTGGCTCTCTGGCCTGTGGCTGATGCTGCAGTCGGACAAGGGGATCTCGTCCATCCGTCTGGCCGAGGCACTTGGCGTCAGTCAGCCGACGGCCTGGCGCATGGGTCATGCTCTCCGCCTGATGGTCGGACGCGAGCGGGCCCTCGATGGAGTGGTTGAAATCGACGGCCTCTATCTAGGCGGTAAGCCGCGGCGGGAGGTGGATTATTCTCCACCAGGGCGTGGACGCAAAGGCCAACCTAATGATCTTCACGAAGGTGGTGTAACATAGGGTGATGTCGATCATCGTGAGGAGGTGCGCGATGGAGGACAACGTTTGGCGTCCGGCGCATCTGACGCCGGAGCAGATGGAGGAGCGCCGTCTGGCGGCCGCGAGACTGTTGCGGCAGGGGCGGCTCTCCCAGGCCGACATCGCCCGGCGGCTGGGCGTCAGTCGCGCCAGTATCTCCCGTTGGGCCGCCACCCTGGCTCAGCAGGGGCGGCGCGGATTGGCCACCCGCGTCCGAACAGGACGAGAGCCGCGCCTCGATGAGAAGGCCTGGGCTCGTCTGGGCCGGCTCCTGGATCGGGGCGCCATAGGGGCGGGCTTTGCCACCGAGCGCTGGACCCTCCAGCGTATCGCCGTCCTGGTCGAGCGCGAGTTTGGGGTTCACTACCATCCGCGCTATCTGGAGCGGCCGCTGAAGGCCCATGGTTTCAGCGTGCAGCGTCCGGCCACAAGGGCCAAGGAGCGCGACGAGCTCGTGATCGCGGTCTGGCCCAAGCGCGACTGGATTGTTTTAAAAAGAAGGCCCAGCGGGAGCGCCGCACGCTTCTCCTCTGGGACGAGACCGGCCACAGCTTCCGCGCCCGGCCAGGCACCACCTGGGCGCGGCGCGGGATCACCCCGGTCCTCCAGCGGGTGAGTAAGCGGCGCGAGGTGTCGAGCCTCGTGGCGATCACGCCTGACGGGCGGCTGTATGCCCGCCACTTCCGCACCAGCGTCACGAGCCCGACCGTGATCTCGGCCTTGCGGTATTTCCGGCGCCAAATCGGCACGCCGCTGCTGGTGGTCTGGGATCGGCTCAACGCCCATCAATCACAGCTCACCACCGCCTTCATCGCGGCCCATGCGCAGGACTTGGCCGTGGCCTACCTGCCGGCTTATGCGCCCGAACTCAATCCGGAGGAGCAGTGCAATGCGTTCGTCAAGCGAGCTATGGAGAATGCGCTACCCGGATCCGTCGACGACCTGCACCGTCTGGTGCGTCTTGAGTTCGCCCGCCTGCAGCGACGACCCAAGATGATCGTCGGCTTCTTTCGACACGCAGGCCTCTCCGTCACAGGACATTCGTGAAGATCATTAAATGGCTCGAGGCGGATCTTATCGGGATTTCTGCATCAGCGGCATGAGCAGACATTCATTGAGGTCACTCTACGTTACACTTTGACCTGTTCCGGATCGTCAGTGGCGCGCACTCCCACCCAGAGTGATTTCCCGTGCGACTTCGACGTTCCCTAATTCCCGCCCCTGAAATCTGCCGCCTCCTATCAGGATTGGTGAAGTTTCCTTAAAGCAATCGACATGCCCGCTGCATCACGATCACCTCACCTCCTCACGAGGATCGACGCCACTCTATGTTCCACCCGTACGTGAGGATCAATAGACGATATTCGGTGCGTGCAGCAGGGACTCTGTGCATTTCGGCTCTCCGTCGAATGGGAGATCTAGCGGAAGCCGGGCATTTCCTTATGACTGAGGAATCTCATAATGAAATTTAGTCCAAGGGTTTGACTATCGCTCAGTGAGCACATTCTTGTTAACGGTGACACTGGCTTTAATAGGGGAATTGTACACGGTGAGCAGCAATCAAAGGGCGCTTATAGATCTCGACAATTCGCGCTCCTGGCCTCTCGATCTGATCGCGTTCCTTGAAAGTCGTCATGATCTGTTTGCGGATTGGGAAGTCGGGAAAAAACGATTCAGCGCCCGCGAATACGATATCGCAGTCTATGGGTTGATCGATGGCACCGTTGCATTAACCTCGGCCGTATAGCGAGGAGCGGTTCATCAAGGATCCGCTCCCGTGTCTCTGTTCAAGCGCCGTCGCTTCCCAGTCGAGATCATCCTGCTGTGCGTGCGCTGGTACTGCAAGTACGGCATCAGCTATCGCGATCTCGCCGAGATGATGTCCGAACGCGGTGTCGCTGTTGACCCATCCACGATCTTCCGTTGGGTTCAGCGCTATGCTCCGGAGATGGAGAAACGGATCCGGCCCTACCAGGGACCTCGCTCAGGCTCCTGGAGGGTGGACGAGACCTACGTCCGTGTCGGAGGCAGGTGGAAATACCTGTTTCGCGCGGTCGACAAGCACGGTCGGTTGATCGCCTCCATGCTGTCTAATCGCCGCAATACCAACGCCGCTTATCGTTTCTTGCGTAGGGCCATCAAGGCGATGAGCACCTATCCGCCATCCTCGATCACAACCGACAGACTGGCGTCGTATCCCAGGGCAATCCTGCGCCTGCAAAACGAAGGGCTGCTGTCGAAGGATGTCGAACACCGCACCTCGAAATATCTGAATAACATCCTTGAGGCGGATCATGGCGCGCTCAAGCGCGTGATCCGTCCGACGCGCGGCTTTCAGACGCTGAAAACCGCCGTCGCGACCCTGAAGGGTTTTGAAATCATGCGTATGATCCGCCGCGGTCATTGCATCCAGCGGAAACGTCAGGCGACTGGCGAAGTCCGTCTCGTCAATCAGCTCTTCGGACTTGCTGCCTGAGCGGCCCGTTCGACGGGGTTCGTTGAGCGCTTTTCAAGTTACTGCAACAGTGCCAGCGCGATGACATCTGCTCGGTGGGCCAGACGGTTGCAGCCCACGATCTCTGCTCGCAGCTGCCCCCATTCAGGAAACGCCACCACCTGCAGACCGGCGTCGGCCACTACGGCGTGTTCTCGGGCAGGAAGTGGGAAACCCAAGTCTATCCGGTCGTGCGGAACTTCATAGTGTCGAACAACTGACAAGGCGCATGTCCGCCCTACGACCGGCGGCTTGTCAGGGACGACGAGCGTCGGTTCGCAACCAATGACATCCTGCGCCATCTCGGCATCGGGCACATCCTGCTGGGCCATCTCACCCGGAGAGTAAGATGGTTCCTCACCAATCTCTAAATGCCTGCATCCGGTGCTCCAGCTCGTTTAAGCGTCGGCGCATCCTAAAAGGAATGCCAAGCATCCTGCGGCACCACGTCTCAATCACGCAACTGCAGGTTCGGGTCGATGCACTCGCTAATGCACTGGCGGGCGGGAGACAGCGATCCCTGCGGCCTCCAGTGCATAAGCGGCACGAAGGCAAAGATCCTCCCGCCATGGAGGCCCGATCAGCTGGACGCCGATTGGAAGTGTGTTTGAAAAGATCGGAACGGAGACCACCGGAACGCCCACACAGGAGATAGGTTGGGTGAAGAGCCCGAGATTAGGTCGGATTGGCACCTGCTCACCGCGCACTCCCATCATAGCCTGCCCGATCCGTGGTGCGGAACAGGGCGTTGCGGGCGCTATAATGAGATCCGTCTTGCGGAACACTCCCATCATGGAGTCATGAAACCAACGCTGGACGCGCTGGGCTTGGATCACCCAAGCGCGGATCATCACTCGCCTCCCTGGATCAGCTCTCTAGAGCACTAATCTAACGCGACATCGCCAAAGTTGAACCGACGCTGCCGTATACACGAACAGGGTCAGGTACGCTCCTCCAGCTCCTCATTGAGCGGGTGGAGGTCGCGGACCATCTGGTGGAGGCGGGAGGTATCGAGGTGGGTGTAGATCTGGGTGGTCTCGATGCCGGCGTGCCCCAGCAGCTCCTGCAGCACCCGCAGGTCAGTACCACCTGAATGCATATGGGTGGCAAAGGCATGGCGCAGCACGTGCGGCGAGA
Organism: Microvirga aerophila; assembly: GCF_003332305.1. GTDB lineage: Bacteria > Pseudomonadota > Alphaproteobacteria > Rhizobiales > Beijerinckiaceae > Microvirga > Microvirga aerophila. The sequence continues at coordinate 51,062 of NZ_QOIO01000030.1, forward strand.
CCCGGTCGGGGTTGGACAGTCCCGCGGCCACGGCCGCTTCCTTGATCTCGAGCAGCGCCGCCTGGCGCGTCAGTGCTTTCGTGCCGTTGCGGACCGAATGAAACAGCCAGGGGGAGGGCGGTCCTCGAGAGTAGGCGGCAGCAAGGCTCTGCCACTGGGCGATCGCCGCAATCGCCCGGTTGTGGAGGGGCACGAGCCGCTGCTTGTCGCCCTTGCCGCGGACCAAGAGCATGCGGGTGCCGGGACGGGCAGCATCGGAGGGCAGCGACAGGGCCTCGCTGATGCGCATGCCCGAAGCATAGAGGGTCTCGAACAGCGCCGCCCGCCGGGCATAGCCGGCCTGGCGGTAGAGGCCCACCGAGGGGTCAGCCGCAAGCGCATGGGCGGTCTCCAGGAGGGCTTCGGTTTCGTCGACTGACAGCACGAAGGGCAGCTTCCTGGGTCGCTTCATGGTGGTCATGGTGGCGGTCGGATCGCGGGAGCCCAGCTCCTCTGCGATCAGGAAGCGGTGCAGCCCCCGGACCACAGTGATGCGGCGGGCGATCGTTGATCCGGCATAGCCGCGCTGATCAAGGTGCGCGATGTAGTCCCGCACCCGCTCCAAGGTGACCTCGTCGAAGCCGAGTTGCTGATCCTCCAGCCAGCCGAGATAGCAGGTGAGGTCGTCGGTGTAAGTGGCGATGGTGCCGGCCGCGGCTCCGAGTTCAGTTGCAAGCGCATCGAGCCAGAGCTGGGCGAGGCGTCGGTTGGCACGCATGAAATCCTCCTGATTGGAGGAACCTGCCATGGCACCGGTTACCGAGTTCTTGTCAAAGCTCCGCAGACCGCTCATCGGCTCCGGTCTGAATACCTATACGGTCTGTCGCGAACACATTTCTGAAAGAGGAGATGTGGACTGGGCTGAGACACCAAATCAGGAGTTGTTATTATGTATGGGGGTTAAGCTTTGGTATCATAGCGACCGTAACCTCATCGCGATTTACGATATGTCGCGTTAATCATCTATCGTTTGCACCGACGGATCCTTCTGAATGGCCCGCAGGACTGGAAGTGCCGATCTGCCGCTACACAGTGGTCATATTCTAGAATGGCCTGCTGATCGCATGACCTGCCTACGCGCCGTCATCGAAATGGATTGGCATTCGTATGGCATCACAACCAGTGTTATTGGCGCCCTCAAGCGCAGCCTTACTCACTCTCTGGAGAGTTTAGCATTCATGTTTAATGTCTGGAGCGCATCTTCGATACCGGGATCCTCATCCGACGGGTCATTGATCGCACTGTCCCATAGTGACTGGGTTTCCCCTCGCACGGCATGAACCTAAACCAGTCAGATGGACCATCGCACGCCAGCCAAAATGTCGGACGTCGCGCGCCGAGCGGGCGTATCGTTGATGACCGTTTCCAACGCGTTCCAGCAACCAGGAAAAGTGCGGCCCGAAACCAGGGCGCGGGTCTTAGCCGCAGCGACCGAGCTTGGCTATATCCCCAATCTCATCGCGGGGAATCTGGCATCTGGCCGCAGCAGGGTCATTGCGGCCATCGTGCCGTCTCTGCGCAATTCCAACTTCGCCCGCATGATACAAGGAATGACCGACCAGCTCGAGAAGCACGGCTACGAGCTTTTGCTCGCGACTGCCGATACGCCGGAGCGTGAGGTCAAGGCGATCACGACCTTTCTCGGATTGCGGGTCGATGGTCTTGTGCTCACCGGCACCGGACACAGCCGGGATGTCAGGTCATTGCTCGAGGCGGCGCGACTGCCGGTCGTCGAGACCTGGAATCTCGATGGCCCTTACATCGACATGGCGGTAGGCTTCCCAATTATCAGGCCGCCCGACAAATGGGCGAGTTAATGATAGGGCGCGGCTATCGCTATATCGGCTTTGCCGGATACGAACCGCGGGATCTGCGGTTCCGGGAGCGGCAACGTGGTTTCCAGGACGTTCTGGAGGCAGCCGGCCTGCGCACCGACCTTCTGTTTTTTGGCCCGGAATCGCTCGGCTTCTCAGGCGGACGGGCGGCGCTTGATCACCTTCTCGGCATCGAACCCAATCTTCAGGCCATCTTCTGCGTCACTGACATCTTTGCCGTGGGGGCGATGTACGAGTGTATGCGAAGGGGTTGGCCGGTGCCGGAACGGCTGGCCGTGACAGGATACGGTGATTATGAAATCGCCGCTGAGGTCCCGCCTGGCCTTACAACCATCAGCACCCGGGGCTACACCATCGGGACTGTCGCCGCGAAGCTTTTATTAGCAAAGGCAGACCGCCGCACCATTGAGGAACCAGTCCAAGATGTGGGTTTTGAGATGGTTCTGCGGGGAAGCATCTGATCGCCTTCCAGCTGTCGAAGCAAGTCCTCTTCTTTTTCTCCCTGCATCGTTGCTGGGCAGATCGCTGCTGCGTTTTCGCGCTTGACCTCACTGCAGAACCATAAATTATAGCGCTACAACTCATGGTAGCCCTTGGAGGGACTGTGACCTTTTCCCTTGCCGCCCTCGATCGCGAAACTGGCATGTTTGGCATCGGCGTCGCCAGTTCCAGCATCGCGGTCGGCAACCGCTGCCCCTGGGCGCGGGCCGGCACCGGCGCCATTCTAACCCAGCATCGCACAGACATCCGCGGCGGGCCGCTCGGCCTCGATCTGCTGGCGAGAGGCTACGGGGCTCGCGAGGTCGTTGACATCCTCGTGGTGGGCAGCGAGTACCCGGCGCAGCGTCAGTTCGCTGCCGTCGATCGGGAGGGGCGGACGGCTTATTATAACGGTCCAGGCATTGAATCAATCAATGGAGCGGCGGAAGGCGATGCTTGCGTCTCGGTCGGAAACTTTCTCTCCAGCATCGATGTGCCGAATGCCATGGTGGCAGCCTACGAGGGTGCATCTGGGCATTTCGCGGAGCGCCTTTTGGCGGCGGTGGACGCTGGTGTGACCGCCGGCGGCGAGACACAGTCAGCGATGGCGGCAGCGCTCCTAGTGGTCGATCGCCATGCCTGGCCGCTCGTTGATCTGCGTGTGGATTTTGAACCCGAGCCGCAGGTTGCCCTGCGCCGGCTCTGGCGCAGCTATGAGCCGTTGCTGGACCGCTTCGTTACACAGGTGCTCCGCCCCTTTGAATTGAAGCCCCTCATCAATTCGGCACTGACGATATGAACGAAACCGCTTTCATCCCTGATGCTTTACCCTCCTGCGTAGGGGTCGCGGCACCGATCGGCAGATCGCTCCAGCCTCGAGCCCCCCACTCTGAAAGCTCGGGAGGAGAGGCAGCTCGGGCGGGATACGGGTCTCGTTGGGGGGAAGGGATCTCGTGGTGACTCAGACTTCCCGCAAGCCTGCCGAACTCCGCCTGGAGGGTTTGGAAAAGCGCTTTGGCAACGCGGTCGCCGTCAGCAGCGTCAGCGTGACTGTCGAACCGGCGACGCTCGTCGCACTGCTCGGCCCCTCCGGCTGCGGCAAGACCACAACCTTGCGCATGATCGCGGGCTTTGAGCGCCCTGACAGCGGCCGCATTCTCGTCGGCGGCACCGACATCACCAGCCTGCCACCGCACCGGCGGGCGCTGGGCATGGTCTTTCAAAACTACAGCCTGTTCCCGCACAAAACCGTCGGCGAGAACGTCGCATTTGGCCTGCGGATGGCCGGAATGGCTCGAGCCGAGCGCGACGAGGCCGTGGGACGCATGCTCGACCTCGTACAACTGAGCGCGCTTGTCGATCGCTATCCGTCACAGCTATCGGGCGGTCAACAGCAACGCGTCGCGCTCGCGCGTTCGCTCGTACCCAACCCGCGCGTGCTCCTACTCGACGAACCCTTAGGCGCTCTTGACAAGAATCTGCGTGAAAGCATGCAGTTCGAGCTGCGCAGCATGCAACAACGCTTCGGCATCACCACGGTCCTGGTTACACATGATCAGGAGGAGGCATTGTCGATGAGTGATCAGATCGCCGTCATGAGCCGAGGGCGGATCCTGCAGATTGGCGGTGCGACCGAGATCTATGATCGTCCAGCGAGCCGCTTTGTTGCCGAATTCCTTGGCACCTCCAACATCTTCACCGGCACAGTCCGGTCGAACGGCGTGATGATCGTTGCGGGCGGCACAACCGGATGTACCTTGCAGCTCCCGCCAGGAGCGCCAACGAGTGGGCCGGTGCTTCTATCGGTGCGCCCCGAGCGGCTGGTGATTGGTGACGCAGCAGCAGAACTGCCGAACCGGCTCGACGCCTACATCCAGTCACGGGCGTTTCGTGGCACCTACGCGGCTTATCAACTGGACGTGCCGGCGCTCGGACGTGAGATCTACGTGTACCGGCAGGCCGGTGGGCCATTAGGCACACTGACCTTTCCGGTGGGTACCACGGTGAGCGTGGGTTGGAACCTTGAAGATAGTGTGGTCGTGGAGGACGACGAGTGATCGAAAATTCCAAGGGGCGCCATGTCCGGGTTGGAATCGACGTCGGCGGTACGTTTACCGACTTCGTCCTCACCGATGCGGCGAATGGCGACCTTGCCTATTTCAAGGAGCCCAGCACACCGGACGAACCGTCGCGCGCAGTCGTTCAGGGCCTCGCGAATATCGTCGAGAAGGCTGGCCTTTCTCCTGCTGACGTAGAACTCATCCTGCATGGCACAACAATCGGTCTCAACGCGATCATCCAGCGCGCCGGCGCGCGCATCGGCCTTGTCGTAACCTCGGGCTTCCGCGACATTCTGGAAATTGCGCGCAGCCGCATGCCATCCTCGTTCGACTTCCGCGCCCGCAAAGAAGAACCGCTCGTCCCGCGCGACCGGATCTTTGAGATTGACGCCCGCTTCGATCCGCACGGCCACCTCGTCCGCCAACCCGGCAAAGTTGCCCTTGCCGAGTTGGCAGGAGAGATTTCCGCCGCGGGGCTTGACGCCGTAGCTCTCATCACAATGAATGGCTATGCGAATCCGCAGCAGGAAGAGCGGATCGCGCGAGCGTTGCAGGACCATCTTCCGAACACAGCTGTCACGTCAGCAGCGCACATTTGGCCTGAGATCCGTGAGTATGAACGCACGCTCGTCGCCTGCCTGAACGCCTATATCCAGCCTTTGATGCAGAGCTACTTTGCACGGCTGGAAAACGGGTTACGTGAGCTAGGTACCGATGCGCAGATCTTCGTGACCGCCTCCAATGGCGGCTCGATGAGCCTTGGCTCCGCCGCCGCCCGACCTGTCGATACGATTCTGTCCGGGCCCGCCGCTGGTGTTATGGCGGCGACGCGTCTTGCCGCTGCTGCGAAGGTTCCACGTATCATAACCTTTGATATGGGTGGAACAAGTAGTGATATCGCGATCTCCTCGGGCGCTGAGCCGGAATTCGCCACCCGCACGGAGATCGGCGGCCTTCCACTCGTCCTTCCGGTAGTCGCGGTGAGCGCAATTGGTGCGGGTGGCGGCTCGATCATTTGGGTCGACGATCATGTCCTGAAGGTAGGGCCCCGCAGCGCCGGGGCTGATCCAGGCCCGGTCTCCTATGGTCGTGGCGGACAGAGTCCGACCGTCACGGATGCCTATCTCGTGACTGGCCTCATTGACCCGAACCGCTTCCTCGGTGGGCGCATGGCGCTCGACCGTGCCGCGGCCAAGGACGCTCTCACGTCAGTTGCGGAGCGGATTGGCTTGGGGGACGCGGTCCTGGCTGCGGCCGGGGCTCTCGATGTCGCGACTGCGGGCATGGCGACCGAACTGTTCAAGACGTTGGCGCAGCGTGGGCTTGATCCGAGCGATTTCGCCCTAATGCCATTCGGCGGCGCTGGCCCCACCCATGCCAATCTGCTGGCTCATGAGGCAGGCATTGGGCGTGTTGTGATCCCACCCGCTGCGGGCACCTTCTGCGCCTTGGGCGCCGTTACTGCCGATCTGCGGCGTGACTTCGTCCGCAGCCTCCGTATCGAACTCGACGAGGAAAGCGAACAGCGTCTCTCTGAAACTCTAACGATGCTTGCCGAAGAGGGCGAGGCCTGGCTCAATGCTGAGGGCGATCTCGCGACCTCCGCGGAGGTCTCACGGGCGGTCGACATGCGCTATGCAGGTCAGGCGTATGAGTTGCGGGTGAATCTCGACCATCTATCGGACACCCCTGCACACACTGCTGTGGCAGAGGCCTTCCACCAAGAGCATGAGCGAGTCTACGGCTTCCGAGATCCGGTGGCACCGGTCCAGATAACGACAGTCCGCCTTGCCGTGATTGGCCGAACTCCGCCGGTGCGCCTGCCCATTTTACCCACGTCGAGTGAGCCGCCGGTTGCCCGGAGCCACAGGCCGGTCTTCCTTGCCGGCGCCTGGCATGATGCAGCGATCTATGATCGGCACGTCCTGCGCGCCGGGCAGTCGGTCAACGGCCCCGCAGTCATTGAGCAGGAGGACACAACGGTCGTGGTTCTACCAAACTGGAATGCTAACCTCGACACCTCTGGCAACCTTCATCTCATCCCGAGCCAACAGCCATGAGACTCGATCCCGTCACACTAGAGATCCTCGGTAACAAGGTCGCGGCCGCGACCGAGGAAATGTGCTTTACCCTCCAGCGCACGGGACGGACACTCTACGTGAAGGAGACGGCGGATTTTGCTTGCGCTCTGGCAGGCGTCGACGGCACCTTCTTCGCCTATCCGCGCTCGATCGGCGTTTCCGGCTTCGTCGCACTCGACTGCATGCCGGCAATCGCAGCGGTTGGAAAGCTCGAGCCAGGCGACGTCATTCTCACCAATGACCCTTATCGCTCGGTCGGCCTTGCAACTCACCTACCCGATTTGCACCTCATCGCGCCGTATTTTCACGAGGGCCAGATCGTCGCCTATGGCTGGACGTTCGTCCATTGCTCAGATGTCGGCGGCCGCGTCCCGAGTAGCATTTCGCCCCTAAATCGGGAGATCTTCCAAGAAGGCCTGCAGATTCCGCCCATCAAGCTGGTCCGAGCGGGGCAGATGAACGAGGACGTGCAACTGCTCTTCACTGCTAATTCGCGCACGCCCGACGCCAACATGGGCGATATCCGTGCGATGCTGGCCGCGCTCGCTACCGGCCGCAGGCGGGTTGAAACCCTTATCGCGCAACACGGTGTCGCTAGCTTCCTGGCGGGGCAGCAGGATCTCCTCGACTATGCGGCGGAAAAGGCACAGCGGGTTTTGCGCAAGGTTCCGGAAGGCACCTATCGCTTTACGGACTTTCTTGACGACGATGCAATTTCGAATCTGCCGATTCGGCTTGCACTGGCCGTAACGTTTCGCGAAGGGACGGTGCATCTCGATTTCACCGGAACGGATCCGCAGGTCGCGGCGGCAATGAACGTGCCGAGTCACGGCAAACCTCACGCATGGCTTACCCTGCGGATTCTTGCGCTCATCAACACACTCGATCCCACCGCACCGTTGAACGCGGGCCTTCTCCGGAACGTTTCGATCACCGCGCCGAAGGGGTCACTCGTTAATCCAGAGCATCCTGCGGCGGTGGGCGTGCGTCACGCGGCGGCCATCCGCGTCAACGATCTGCTCAATGGCGCCTTTGGCTTGGCCCTGCCGGATGTGATGCCCGCCGCGAGTGGCGGGGTTGTGGTTCCGCTCGTGGTCGCTGAGCCCACAGAAACTGGAGCACAAAATGTTCAGGTCGTCGAACCGATGATCGGCGGCACTGGTGCGCGTTATGGAGCAGACGGGGTCGATGGGCGCGACAGCGGAATCTCTAACCTCGCCAATAATCCGGTCGAAACGGTCGAGGCCGAGATCGGCGTCGAGATTCTCAGCTACTCCCTGCGGCAGGATTCCGGCGGGGCAGGGAAATGGCGCGGTGGCTGCGGGCTGGAGCTTTCCTTCCGGGTGCTTAAGGATGGCGCACAGGTCCTCGGGCGTGGCATGGAGCGCATGAAGTTCCGGCCCTGGGGTGTACGTGGCGGCGAACCGGGCGAATTGACCGAGTTCTTCGTAAAATCTGGAGCCCAGAACGAGCGCCGATACGGCAAGATCGATGTTCTCGGAACAGAACGCGGAGACATCATCACCCTCCGAACCGCGGGTGCCGGCGGCTATGGCGACCCAATGGAGCGGGAGCCTTGGCGCGTGCACAACGATGTCCGACGTGGCCTCGTTTCGCTGGACGCCGCGCGTACCGTCTACGGCGTCGCCATAGCGGCCGATGGCGTGGACGAGGCGGAAACGGCCAGGATCCGCGCTGATCGCCCCTATCGCAGCCCGGCACACGACTATGGGCCAGAGCGAGGACTTTTTGAGCAGTTGTTCTCGGCCGACATGCTTGATCGTCTCAATGCGGCACTTTTTCGGCTCCCCGCCGCTCGTCGCGCCCAGCGCCGGACGAATATCTACAACGCCATTCTTGCAAACCTGCCGGGCGATTTCCCGTCCGGTCCGCAAGTACCAACTCAACCTCACCGTAAGCGCCTCCTCGCAGAAGTCGAAGCGCTTGAGGCTGAGACATCGACCCTGTCGGGCGCCTAAAGGCCCGCAGCCCCTTGGCCCGGGTGTTTGCCCGAGCTGCGCAACATCAGGAGCGTTCCATGACGGACTTCACGCGACGCGGCTTACTTCAGACCGGCGGTCTGCTTGGTGCAGCAGCCTTCGCCAATCTCCCCCTCACGGCGGCAGCACAGGCTGGTGAGATCACCGTGACAGCGCTCGGGGGAATCTGGGAAGAGGCAGTCAAGAAAGCCTTCGTCGAGCCGTTCGAGCGGAAGACCGGCGCCAAAGCCAACGTGCTGCTCGGCTCGCCGCCGCAGTGGCTGAGCCAGGTCGAGGCCAATCCCAAAAACCCGCCGATTGACGTGATCATCGTGACGCCCGATCTCGCTATCAACGCGGCGAAGATGGATCTCGTTGACACCTTCACCGTGGAGAAGGTTCCTAACCTTGCGGACATTCCAGCCGAGTTCACGAACGCCCTGAGCGGTAAGGGGACCGTGTTCGACTATGGCGTCGCCGGCATCACTTACAACAAGAAGACGGTGAAGGACCCGCCCAAGTCCTTTAAGGATTTCGTCGACCGCACAGCAGCCGGCGAATGGACGGCCTCGCTCCCTGGAATTTCCTACGCGGTGACCCCGATCATGCTGATGTGGGCTATGGCAAGGGCTCTGGGCGGCAGCGTGGACAACATCGATCCTTTCTTCGATGCCATGAAGAAAATGCGCAAGAACGTCATTTTTTGGGGCGGCCCGAATGATTTCTTCAACCACCTCTCCAGTGGAGAGGCCGATATCGGCATCTATTTCGACGGCCGTACCTGGGCGCATGTCGACGCAGGTGCCGACTGGATCGACTTCATCAATCCGAGCGAAGGCGGATCCATCAACGCGCTTGCAGTGCAGAAGCCGAAGAACGCGAAGGACCTCGCCTGGGAATATATCAATGTCATGTTGAGCCCGGAATCGCAGCTCAAATTCGCCGAGATGCTGAGCTATCCGGTCACCAATAAGAAGGTTCAGTATCCGCCGCACCTCGCTAAACGCTTCACGCCCTGGCAGGAAGCGCACTTCCCGCCTTACGAGGAAATTGCGAAAGTGCGTGCCCAGTGGGTCGACCGCTGGAACCGCGAGGTTGGCGGCTGATTTTTGCAATTGGCCGGTGGTGACACCTACGCCGCCGGCCCCTATCCCGCGAGCATGACTAGTCGAGCAAGGCCTTGATGTGGAACGAGCAAGCTGCAGGTGGCTCAGGTGAAGACTTCGACCTTTCCGACGATACCCCGCAGGTTGTTGCTCACACTCCCTGCGGTTCTGTTCCTGCTTGCCTTTTTCATTCTGCCACTAGTGGATAATGGTCTGCGCAGTATTGTCCAAGCGGACGGGAACGGCATTACATTCGCCCGCTATGTGCAGCTTCTGACCGATCAGTTCTACCTCACGAGTATTGCTCAAACGATAGCCCTTTCGGCCGCTGTGACAGTCATCTGCGTGCTGATCGGCTACCCCGTTGCCTATTATCTTGTGCGCCATGCCGGCCGCTGGAGCGGCCTCATTATCTTCCTGCTCATTGCGCCGCTCCTCACTTCGATCATCATGCGCACGTATGGATGGCAGGTTCTTTTCGCCCGTCGGGGTTTTATCAACACTCTGCTTGTGCAGGATCTTGGTCTGCTCGATACTCCGCTTCGGGTGCTCGACACGCCAGGCCTTGTGGTTGCCGCCTTCGTCCACGTCTTGGTCCCGTTCATGGTTCTATCCATTGCCGCGGTGTTACAGGGCATCGATCGCCGGCTCGAGGAAAGCGCACAGCTTCTCGGCGCAGGACGATTGCGGACGTTCTTCGAAGTGACGCTGCCGCTCTCCATCGACGGGATCGGAACGGGCTCTATCCTGGTTTTCATGGTGGCGAACGGCAGCTTCGTGACCTTGGTCCTCCTCGGCGGCGGTCTCAAGACTTTGCCGCTCCTGATTTTCCAGCAATTCAACACCACCCGCGATTTCGGCATGGCCAGCACCATGAGCACGGTGCTGTTGGTAGTGGCGCTGGTCTGTCTCTTCCTGCAGCTCAGGCTTGTCCGCCGGGGAGGTGAGGCATGAGTTTTTTTCGACGGCTCGATCTTGGCCGTGCCATCTTGACGGCGTTCGTTGTTGCGTTTTTCGTGTTTATGACGCTGCCCATCGGAATCGTCGTGGTGGCGTCATTCACGGACGCAAGCTTCGTTGCCTTTCCGATCTCAGGATGGTCACTGCGCTGGTTCCGCCGCATCTTCGAGTATCAGCCATATCTCGATTCGATTGCGGTGAGTCTGCAAATCGCGTTCGGCGCGACGGCCTTGTCCTGCCTGATCGGAATCCCAGCCGCAATAGCACTGGCACGCAGCCCCTCGGCTTGGGCGAGCGCCGTAATGACCTATTTGCTTTCGCCGCTCTCCATGCCGATGATCGTGATCGGCTTCGCGGCTCTCTTCTTCCTGTCACGGGTTGGCGTCGGCGTCTCGTTTACGGCCCTCCTCATTGCCCATACGACCGTGTGTCTGCCTTACATAGTTAGGACAGTGGCCGCGACCTATCGCGGCACAGCGCGCTCCTACGAGGAGGCGGCAGCGCTGCTCGGTGCCAATCCGCTGCAGGTTTTTTGGCACGTGATCCTGCCTCTCATTCGGCCGGGCATCGTTGCCGGTTCTTTGTTCTCGTTTCTCGTCTCATTCGACAACCTTCCTATTTCCTACTTTTTCGGCCAGCCGGGCACGCTCACCCTGCCGGTCGTCATGCTCAGCTACATGGAGCATCAGTTTGACCCTTCCATCGCTGCGCTGAGCACGCTCCAGCTTCTCCTTGCGATTGTCGGGCTTGTCATCGTCGACAGGCTTTATGGCATCGACAAAATGACAATGGGGGACTGAAGGAGATTGGTTGGCTCGTCTTGGTGGATGCGCTCAAACTCCATCAACCCCAGCACTACAGCAGGCCAGTACTGACGCCCGATGCCCATTCGCCCATACGACACTACCTGGTGCTCGATCGGCGTGATCTGGAGCAGGACAGGGCACGGCACCGTCATGTCTGGATGGCGCCCGTTTGGCAATGTGATTGTTGATGACATTTGGCCTAGCGGGGCGGGTGCGGTCATGTCTCCGGCCTTTGCATGCGGTGCTTCTCCTGACCGCAGGCCCTGATGTTTTACGCTGGAACTGGTCCCTCTCAAGTTATCGCGCTTGACTGGCGCAAGACGATGCCACGGGTTGTCCAGATCCGGCGGTCCATGTCCGCTTTGGCTTCACATCATCTCATCGTCACCGTGCCAACTGGGTTGCCTCGAGGGGCGAATAGTCTGAACTGGTCGTCTATGCCGCCGGCGCGGCAACTCCCTTGCTCCCGGGCTCGTAAGCCGTGCTCCTGGCCATCACCGCCCAGGCGATCCGGGCCATCTTGTTGGCCAGCGCGACGGCGACCACCTTGAACGGCTTCTTGGCCAGAAGCGACCTGGCCCAATCAGCCATGGCCGTCCTGGTCTTGCCGGACTTCATGCTGTAGAGCGCCGCGTGCGCGCCGACGACCAGCAGCTTGCGCAGGTGCCGGTTGCCCATCTTGGAGATGGAGCCCAGCCTCGCCTTGCCGCCGGTTGAGTGCTGCCGCGGCACGAGGCCGAGATAGGCAGCAAACTCTCGACTGCCCTGGAACAGGCTGGCGTCTGGAACACTGGCCGAGAGACAGGAGGCGACAATGGGGCCGATGCCGGGGATGGTGGCCAGCCTGAGGCTCACCGGATTGCTGCGATGGGCCGCCAGAATGGCCTTGTCGAGCTTGGCAATTTGCGCCTCGATCCCAAGCAACATCGCCGCCAGAGGCTGGAGCGCCATCCGAGCTGTGGGAAGGATATCCTGGTTGGTCTCGTCCTGAAGATCGGCAATCAACTGGCGCGTGTTGCGAGCACCCTGCACCACCACGATGCCCAGCTCTGCGAAGTGACCACGCAAGGCATTGATCAGGGCCGTCCGCTGCCCAATCAGGAGATCGCGGGCGCCGTGCAGCATCAAGGTACTCTGTTGTTGCGGGGTCTTGACCGGAACGAACCGCATCGACGGCCGTGTGACCGCCTCACAGATCGCCGCCGCGTCCGCCGCATCATTCTTCTGCCGGCGCAGATGGGGTTTGACATAGGCGGGAGGGATCAAGCGGACATCGTGGCCAAAGGCCATGAGCGTGCGCGCCCAGTGGTGAGCGGTCGCGCATGCCTCCAGCCCGATCAGGCAAGGTGGAAGGGTTTTGAAGAAACCCGGAACCTGGCTGCGACGCAGCGTCCTGCGCAGGACGATCTTTCCACTCCTGTCCACCCCGTGGACCTGAAAGACGTTCTTTGCGATATCAAGGCCGATCGTGGCAATCTCAGGCATGGACGTGGATCCTCTCCGGTTCTTGGACATGCCCATCTTGGCACGTCTGACGCTGGTGGAGGGCGCCATCCACGACATCAGGTTAACCGGAGGGTGACTGGATAGAGGCATATGTGAGGGATGAAAAAGCCCCGTCATCCTCGCTATGCCCGCCACCGCTTCCCGTCTGAAGTGATCAGCTATGCTGTCTGGTTGGATGTGTCGCAAATTGAGAGTTGGGCCGAAGCGGCGGAACGATCTTCACTGAGCTTTATGCGACTAAAGCGCTTTTGGGATCAGTGTAGGGCATAGCCGGCGTGCCTGAACCAGCCTCGGGCATCCTTTGCGGTGATGGTGTCGAGGGCTGGTTTGAGTTCTGCTTCCAACACCTCCAGGCTGCGCGCCGCTTTCGCCTTGAGCCGCTCTTTCACCTTGGCCCAGGCCTGTTCGATCGGGTTGAACTCGGGCGAGTAGCGCGGCAGGTACAACAGCCCAATCCCCGCCTGATCAAGCAGGTCCCGCACTTCGGTGGCGCGATGCGGGCGCAGGTTGTCCATCACCAGAACGGCATCCGGCTTCATCTGCCGGAGTTTCGGCACCAGCACCTGCTCGAGATAGGCCAGCAGCACCGGCGTAGAGGTCGAGGCCTCGATGCTCATCGTCGCCACCAAGCCCTCACACGCGAGCGCCCCCACACCGTCAGCCGCTGCCAGGAGCCGAGCGGAACCGAGCCATAGGCGCGCTGCCCACGGGGCGCTCGGGCATGGGTGCGGGCCATCTTGGTGGTCACTCCGCTTTCATCCAGGAACACCAGGCGTTCCGCGGGCATGGCGCTCATCCGCTGGCGGTAAGCCTCGCGCTCGGCGGCAATCTCGGGCCGCTCCTGCTCGGCCGCCCGAAGGGTCTTTTTTTCGGACGCAGCTTGAGCCGCTTGAGCGCCTCGCAGATCACCGCCAGACACACCGTCACGCCGGTGCGCTCGGTCAGGCGCTCGCGGTACTCGCGCAGCAGCGCGTCATTGTCCTCGATCACGAGCTGACGCAGCACCTCGAGAGCCGCCGCATCCAGGCGCGAGGGCACACCGCCGCTGTGCGGCTTCGGAGTACGCCGGCCTTCCTCGCGCTCCTGGCGGCGCCAGTTCGACACGGTGGCGGGGCAGACCTGGAAGCGGTGGGCAATCTCAACCTGGCTGCCGTCGCCCCGCTCGCAGGCGACCAGAACGCGCTCACGCAAATCAGCGGAATAGGGCTGGGACATGGCTCGCCTCCTGGGCCATATCCCTACCAACGCAGCGCCTGCCTCAAACGATTCAAGCCCAGATCAAAAGCGCTTTAGCCGCTCAAACTGCGCCGCAAGTGACAGGTTCGAATTGCAGGCATACTTCGCCTGTCCTTTGCGCATCATGTGGATCATCTCGATGCCGCCCAGGATGACGCGGGCGCTGGCCACAGACTGGAAGCCGAGCATCGACCGCACCCGTTTCTTAATGGCCCGGTGATCCTGCTCGATGCGGTTGTTCAGATAGGCACTTTGCTGAATGCGAATGGGTTTCAAATCACGCCGTGACCTGTTCTGGAGCCGGTCTACAGTATCGCAGGCCAGGATCGCCTCGCGATTGGTTTGGCTGCCGTCGATGACGATCCGCTCGGGCCGGCCGTGGCGCTTGAGAGCCTTGCGCAGAAACCGCTTGGCAGCAGTGAGGTTACGCCGTTCGCTGAACCAGAACTCAACCGTGTCGCCGTTGCTGTCGATCGCCCGGTAAAGGTACATCCAGCGACCTCTCACCGTGATGTATGTCTCGTCGACGTGCCACTTTCCGGTAACGGCTCGCTTGCGTGCATTGAAGCGCTTCAGCAGTTCAGGCGAGTACCGGACAACCCATCTGTGAATGGTCGCGTGGTCGACCGAGATACCGCGCTCAGCCATCATCTCCTCAAGGTTCCGCAGGCTCAGATTGTAGGCCAGATACCACCGAATGCAGAGCAGGATCACGGATCGCTCAAAATGCCTGCCCTTAAACACGTGCATGCTCTGACCAGGGCTCCCCACCATCCACGCCCACAGGCAGGCCTCGGATCTCCTGAGCAGCCTGCTCGCAAAGAGCAACAAGATCGATCGGGTGACGCCAGGCTGTCGCTTCCTCGGCTCCCTGCGCCGACACCAACTGGCCAACCACGCTCGGCAGGACCGCCGACGCGTGCTCCCAGCCGATCAGGTCAAGGCATTCGCAAGCCTTGTTGATGAAGTCGAGCAGATGCCCACCATCGGCATAGACGCGATCCGTCGCGGCCGAGACCAACAGGTCGGCCAGGGCCGCAGGCGACGTGCCGCCGGCAATCGCCGTGAGCAGGGTGCGCTCCGCCGCCTCCCGGTGCCGGACCTTGGTCCAGTGCCGCAGCCAGCGCTTGAGCATGGCCAGATCGGGCTGGCTGGCGAGGGGAGTGCGACCCCGCCGCGGCGGCTGGCCTTCACAATCTGCGGCTACCCGGCGAGCGCCATGGAACAGGGCGAGGTAGGTTTCCTCCTCCGGCAACTCAGGCAGCAGATTGCCAAAGGCTGTGAGGATGGTCAGGCCGGCGCCCCAGCCGTCCCGGTTCCGGAACCCGAAGAGCGCCACCTGCCGGATGATCTCGGAAGCTGGCACGCCAGCCGCGAGTTGGCCCCGCACGGCCTTGGCGATGACCAGGTCGAGACTGTGGGCGAGGCCCTCCTGCAAACGCCGGCGCCAATGTCCGGCCGGGTCGGCATGGCCGAAGACAGGCTTCACCCACACCTCGCCGGGCTCGCGGACCTCGACCGGGCAGGTCGGCACGTCGTCGGCCCAGAGATCGAAGGTGCAGCCGCTGGCGAGATCGAAGCGGGCGTGGTGCCAGTGGCAGGTCAGGATCCCATCCGCAACGCTGCCGCGCTCCAGCGGGAACCCCATGTGCGGGCAACGGTTGTCGAGCGCGAAGACACGTCCTTGATCGTAGACGAGAAGGATCGGCGGATGCCGGCCGTGCACAACGAGCCGGCCCTTGGCCTTCAGTTCGTCAAGGCTGCAGGCCCGCACAAACCCCGAGGTCTGCGTATCCATCGCGGCCTCCGTCCAGCAGCCGCTCGCCTTGCGGGTCCTGGTGAGCTCCCGCTGTGGATGATACCAGACCAGCCGCACCTTCGTTAGGTGGGCAGGCAGGATCGTCAGGAGCTGCGGCCGCTCCACAGCCCGCAAGCGCCGGCGCCCGAAGTCGACCAGAGGTTAGTCGATGCCGCGCCAGGGCGTACGAGACCAGCACCTGTCGATCCAGCCGCTTGATGAAGTCCGACAGCCAACTGGTTGGGTTCACGGCCGATGACCGTAAAATACCCGTGCTGAACTGTTCTCCCGATCTCTGGAAGCATGGCAGCCCAATGGGCCTGACGGTATATTACGGCACGCGGGAGTGCCAGAATTACAGGATCATTGGCTAAGCCAAGACATGCTAGGTACCGATCACGATCATTCCAGCGACGTCCTGACCTCAGGCTCCGGAGAGCAAGTCGGCATGCCGGAGCCGCGACACCGGATCGTGCATGTGGATCTCGACGCCTTCTATGCCAGTGTGGAGCAGCGGGATAATCCGGAACTGCGCGGCAAGCCAGTCGCGGTCGGCGGCTCCCGCGAGCGCGGCGTCGTGGCGGCGGCCAGCTACGAGGCCCGGCGCTTCGGGGTGTATTCGGCCATGCCCTCGGTCACAGCCCGGCGGAAATGCCCCGAGCTGATCTTTGTCAAGCCGCGGTTTGACGTCTACCGCGAGGTCTCGCGCCAGATCCGGGAGATCTTTTACGAGTACACCCCGCTGGTGGAGCCGCTGTCGCTGGACGAGGCCTATCTCGACGTAACCGAAAACCTGAAGGGCATCCCTTATGCCACCCAGGTAGCCCGGGAGGTCAGGACCAGGATCTGGGAGGAAACTCAGCTGACCGCCTCAGCTGGGATCAGCTTCAACAAGTTCCTGGCCAAGATGGCGTCGGATCGGAACAAGCCCAACGGTCAGTTCGTGATCACGCCAGCAATGGCTCCGGCCTTCGTCGAGAGCCTTGCGGTCGGCAAGTTCCACGGCATCGGCCCGGCCACAGCGCGCAAGATGAACGAGCTCGGCATCCTCACCGGTCTGGATCTGAAAGCCCAATCCCTGAGCTTCCTCCAGGACCGCTTCGGCAAGGCCGGAACCCACTACTACTGGATCGCCCGAGCCGTCGACCATCGCCCTGTCCAGCCAGACCGCATCCGCAAGTCCGTGGGCGCCGAGAACACCTTCGAGAAGGACCTAATGGGTTTTGAAGAGATGAAGGCTGCGCTCCAGCCGATCATCGACAAGGTCTGGCGGCATTGCGAACAGACCGGTGTGCGCGGCCGAACCGTGACGCTCAAGGTGAAGTTTTCCGACTTCCAGCAGATCACCCGCAGTCGCACGCTGACAGGCTTCGTCGAGAGCCGATCTGGGCTCGAGCAGCCCAGCGTCGACCTCCTGAAGATGCTGTTTCCTCTGGACAAGAGCGTCCGCCTGCTAGGGGTATCCCTGTCGGCTCTGAACACGGACGATGAGTCGGAAAGTCCGCAGCTGTCCTTGGAGCTATAGGCGACCTCCTGGTGGAGCCCCTGGGAACCTGGGCTCACGGCCGCGGTTTCTTCCCGACTATGGCCAAGTCACAGCCGAAACTCAACCGGACCTCGCGCACCTGCCAGGCTGCATTGCCTCAGCACATCCCTGTCGAACTTACCGTGCTTGAGA
This sequence comes from Microvirga aerophila, assembly GCF_003332305.1. Lineage (GTDB taxonomy): Bacteria > Pseudomonadota > Alphaproteobacteria > Rhizobiales > Beijerinckiaceae > Microvirga > Microvirga aerophila. The sequence goes on from NZ_QOIO01000030.1 coordinate 68,626, forward strand.
AGGAGGCGCCGGACGGAGACGACTGGCTGCACGAGATCAAGTTCGACGGCTATCGCATGCTGGCCCGGATCGACGACGGACGAGCCCGGCTGGTGACCCGGAACGATCAGGATTGGACGGCTCGCTTTCCCGAGCTGGCAGACGCCTTCGCATCCTTCGGCCAGTCTGGAACCGTCTTCGATGGTGAGATCGTCAGGCTCAAGCAGGACGGCATCAGCTCGTTCGCGGCCCTCCAGGAGGCACTCTCGAACGAGGAGACCGGAGACCTGGTCTACTACGCCTTCGATCTGCTGTTCCTCGATGGGGTCGATCTCCGTGGAGTGGTGCTGGAGAAACGAAAGCAGCTCCTCGCCGAAGTCCTGGCCAACGCGCCTGTCAACATTCGCCTGAGCCAGCACCGGGTCGGCGGCGGACAGGCCTTCTTCACCCAGGCTTGCGGCCTGAAGCTTGAAGGGATCATCTCGAAGCGGCGTAACTCCCTGTATTCCGGCACCCGAAATCCAGATTGGCTCAAGGTGAAATGCCTCAACACCGAGGAGTTCGTCATCATCGGCTACACCGAGCCGCAGCGATCTCGGGTCGGGTTTGGCGCTCTCCTGGTCGGCTATTACACGCCCTCCGGTGAGCTGAAATACGCCGGCAAAGTCGGGACGGGATACTCCCGTGAATTCCTTGAAGCTTTTCAGGCAAGGCTCGAGCGGATCGAGCAAGAGAAGCCGACGGCGGTTCTACCGAAGGGAACCTACATGCGGGCGCGGGTGCACTGGGTCAAGCCGCGGTACCTGGCCCAAGTCGAATCCACGGAGTGGACGCAGGACAACATCCTGCGCCATCCGAGCTTCCTCGGCCTGCGTGAGGACAAGGATCCGCGTGAGGTCGTCGTGGATCGCCCGGCACCGGAACCTGCCGGTGCGAGCCGGCGCTCTTGATGATTAGGCTTCAGTGAAGATGATCAAGCTTCAGAAAGGCGACGCGAATGAGCAGATTTCTGATGGGTGTTCTGTGCGGATGCCGCATGGCAGGAGCGAGCACCGCGTTTGCTCAGATTGATGCCAGGGTCGACCCCAACGACATCTTGAAGGGATACACCGTCCAGAAGAACGGAAGGACGGTCTGCAAGGACCCTCAGGTCTGGAATGACTTCAGAGGGGAGGGGAGCTTCATCGTGTGCCCATGACGTCCAAGCCCTTGCGAGCACTCGGTCGCGGATCTTGCGCTGACAAGATCCTGTGAACTCCTTCCGGCACGGATATTGTGGAAGCAAGTCTCTGGTGATTTCAATCTTGGGCAGCAAGCGCTTTGCCCATCAACCGGCCGCGAGTTTAATAACTTATCAGGAAGGTCTCACCCGTGGCGAAAACTACAACCAAGACCACAGCCAAGAAGGCGCCGGCCCGCAAAGCGGCCGCATCAAAGTCGGTACCAGCCAAAGCGGCAGAAGCTTCCGGCGCAGCAGCGACGAGGTCGACGAAGGCCGCGGCCCCGAAGGCGTCAGCCAAAGCAGCCCCCAAGGCGGCGAAGAAGTCCGCCGGCACCTCGGCTGGCGCGATCCTAACCCTGCGCCACATCGCAGAGCAGTTGTCGGAAGCGCATGAGTTGCCCAAGCGCCAGGCCAACGAGATGCTGACGCAGGTGATCGAGATGATCGCCAAGAGCCTGAAGAAGGGCGAGAAGATCCGCCTGAGCGGCCTCGGCATCCTGCAGGTGCGCAAGCGCGCCGCCCGCACGGGCCGCAATCCTCAGACCGGCGAGCCGATCAAGATCAAGGCGTCCAAGAAGATCGCCTTCCGGCCCGCGAAGGAACTCAAAGAAGCAGTCTGACCGGCAGTGGATAGCTGGGAGCACGCCCGCCGCGCCGGGGTTCTGGCGGGGCGGGCTGGTTGTCTTGTGGGGAGTAGTCTCAGGAGAGATGCTGGGCGAGGTGCTTGTTCATCTCGAACATGCTGACCCTGCTCTTGCCTCCGAAGATGGCCTGGAGCTTCTCATCGGCCAGGATCTCGCGCTTGTTCTCAGGATTCTGGAGGTTCTTGGCCTTGATGTAATCCCACACCTTGCTCACCACCTCAGTGCGGGGCAGGGGAGACGAACCGACCACCGCTGCCAGATCGTTTGACGGCTGCAGCGGCTTCATCAAAGCCGGGTTGGGCTTCTTGGCTGCCTTTGTCATGACGTGATCCTGCTCTGTCTGAATGGCGTTAGACATCGACATAATAAGGCTCCGTTGTTGCGCCCAGCTGAGACCAGCAAGGGCAAGACGGGGCGACCATGACCGGGAAAGGCCTAACAGATCATTACTCTGGGCGAGCCTCGACACCACGCAAAGAGTTCGTTCAGTCAAGCGCAGGGCTAGCTGGTTCCCGTTAGCGAACTCTCAGAAATCATTCCGCCTCACCACGCACAAGCGCCAGAAGGCCGAGAAACTCCTCGTTCGACAGGTCACTCTTCCAACCATTCACGAAGCGGCAGACAACCTGAAGGTTGCCCTCCGCGTAATGCCCGTTGCTGTCGATGCGATCTAGAGACGCGAGAAGATGGATGCTCTCGTGCTCTCCTCGGAACTGGAGCGGGATGTTCGTGAGGGCGCAACGCCCTTCCTGCCTTTCGATGAGGAGTTTGATGTACGCCTCAAGCTCACTCTTCCCCATCCAGAGTTCCTTGACCTTCTTCGTTACGACGCTCTGCTGGCCCGATTGCCGGACGGCGCTCTCGGAAGCATTTGCCATCTCCCAGACAGATTTATTCAAGGCATCGTATACCTTGACGTCGCGCGACGACTTAGTCGGCTTTTGAGTACGAGTGTCCGGCTCCTCGAGTTCCTTTCGGATTAGAAGCCAGCAGAACGAATGGGCGTCGACCAGGCGGATGTCTTGGCCGGGAAGCACGTCCTGAAGAGCGGCCCGGATCTCCTGAAGGGCTTCATTGTACCGGGCATAGTTTTCCCAGGAGCACCGCTGCTTCGTGACCAACTCGATTCCGAGCGCCTCGAACGCCGCGTCGAACGTCGACGTCAGGATCGGCATGAACCTGGTGTCGTCCTTGAGGAAGAACAGATAGGCCAGTAAGTCGTACCGTGCCCCTGTGAAGTCACGGATACGGTCAAACGATAGTTCAGGCGCTAGTCGATCCAGGTAAAAGTCAAAGAGAAGCGCTTCGATCGTCCTCGTTGCATCGGGTACGTCGTATGCATCGAGGAGCGCACGATGTGACCGGCTGGCGTGCCCGTAGCGGTTCTGCCACGCGACCATGTTGTTGGTCTCGATCTCTCCAACCGCGGTGATTTCTATTGAAGCAATCGTGCGCTTCAGGATTTCTCCGGTACCGACCTCGTCAGAGCGCCATCTGTCTGCCCCCAGGATTTTGCAGGCATGCTGACGCAAGGGTCCTTTGTAACCCTCCCATTGGGCGGCTATCCCTTCGCGGAACGAGGTGAAAGGAACACCGGACTTGCGGATGACCCGGGCTCGGAAGACCTGGAATTGTTCTTGGAAGATTATTGGCGACAGCGGCATCGGCTCTGGTTCCGTTATGCCCTAGACATAGACGATTGGATCGTCCTTCACATGGAGAAAGATCCTAGAGCTAATTCCATAATGTTAGTTATGCGAAATGTTATAATAATTAATAACCGGACTTCTACTGCCCTGCAACTCAGCTCCAAAGCAATTGCCTCTTCGCGGATTAACCCAGCACTTACTACAAGACTACCCGATGGCTGCATCAAACCGTGCCCTGCAGCGCTTGAGGAGACGGTCACGGCACTCTGCAGACAGAAGCTCGACGCTAAGCTATGACCTCAACGCTCTCTGATCGGGCTTCCTTAGCGATCATATGCACAGGGAATGTTCCCTCCCTTACCGCTGCCCCTTCGAACAACCTGCAGGCAATCTCCAAGCCGTCGACCTCAGAGCCGGTCCGAGTGAAATTTGAAGCCGAGCAGTGACTTGTGGTTCACTGGTTGGCGCCGATTTGCGGAGGCGCCGATGTGGACAGCCGGGAACCGAGGTCTCTACGCTCGCACAGGTCTGCGCT
>NZ_QOIO01000031.1 GCF_003332305.1 Microvirga aerophila
GAAGAAAGAAGGTTTCGAGAGTCGTGGCTGTAGTCATGCTGGCAATGCCCCTTGGTCAATGTCTTAGGCTTACATTCGGTAGTAACAAATGGTTTGGTTGATCTTTGGAATGCAGGGCCGCGCTTTGAAGTGCCATTTTGTTTACAATGTGGTTGCTATCCGGAGCGCGGCTTTCTCTGCGGAGACTGTTGCGGGAGAGTCACGGCCGAAAGACCTGCCGCTCACCAGCCATGCCATAGAGGACTGACATTCTGCTGAGAGCAAAGCGCGGTATGAAACATTCTTCTCCTCACAATTCACAGGCTTCCGCGACCAATTGACTTAACGGAAGTCGAGAACATAATAGGAACATCCTCAACGCGAAACCGATTTGGCACGGGATATGCAACATGCCGGGCAACAAGACAGGCTTGCCGATTTGCGGCTTCGAATTGCCCGCCTGGAAGGCAGATCGCGCAGGACAGGCCCTCTGCCGTTCGGCATTGCCCAGATTGATGATCATCTCCCGGGCGGTGGCTTGGCGCGCGGCGTCCTCCACGAAATGATCAAAGCCGGAGTGGCTTCCGAGTTTGCCGGCTGCGCTACCCTCTTTACCGCCGGCATTGCGGCACGTCTCAAAGGTCCTGTTCTATGGTGTCTGACGCGACGGGATCTGTTTGCCCCCGGATTGTCCCGAGCAGGCCTTCATCCGGACCGGGTGATCTATGCCGAAGCCCCGCGTGACCAAGACATCCTCCCCTTGGTCGAGGAAGGATTGCACGAGAAAGGTCTTGCGGCTGTTGTCGGCGAAGTCACGCGTCTCGACCTTACAGCCTCGCGTCGACTGCAACTTGCCGCTGAAGGATCGGGCGTGACCGCCCTGATCATCCGGCGTTGGTGGACCGTCGCGGAGAAGGATCTGGTGAGGCTCCCGACTGCGGCCACGACTCGATGGCGCATTGCCCCCGCACCCTCCGAGGGAATGCCGGCTCCTGGTCTCGGATGCGATCGTTGGCAGGCCGAACTCCTGCGCTGCCGTGGCGCCGAACCCCGTACCTGGATTGTGGAGGCCTGCAATGCGAAGGGTCGTCTCGCTCTACCTGCCGACCTGGCCCACCGACCGGGTCAGGCGGCGGTCAGGGGAGCCGCCACGCGATGAGCCGCTCGTGACCGTTCACACTGTCGGATCGCGACGCATCCTGCGCGCGGCCTGCGCCGCTGCTCAGGACCTCGGCCTCCACTCCGGCATGGCGCTCGCCAAGGCCCAAGCCTTGGCGCCGAAGCTCTATGTCGTCGATGCGACGCCGGACGAGGATGAGGCATCGCTGCGGGAGATGGCCCGTTGGGCCATTGGCTACTCGCCCGTGGTCGCTCCCGATCCCCCCGATGGTCTCTGGATTGATATTGAGGGAGTGGCGCATCTCTTCGGCAGCGAAGAGGATCTGCTCCAGGATCTGACGGACCGCCTCTCGTGCCAAGGCATCGCGGCGAGAGCGGCCGTCGCCGACGCCCCTGGCGCCGCCTGGGCCGTAGCACGCTTCGGATCCGGCGGGATTGTGCCGACGGGTCGAATGGTGGATGTGGTTGCGCCCCTTCCTGTCCGGGCCTTGAGGCTTGCAGCCGACAAGCTCAGCGCCCTGCACCGACTCGGAATCGACCGGGTCGGACAGCTCGCAGCCATCCCCCGCGCCCCGATGGTCCGCCGTTTCGGTCGGGACGTGGCGTTGCGGCTCGATCAAGTCTTGGGTCACGCCTTCGAACCGATCTCTCCGCTCATCCCTCAGGAGACTCCCATGACCAGCTGCGTGTTCGCGGAACCTGTCGGCCGCCTCGAGGATCTCAAGAAGGTTCTCCTCCGCCTTTGCCGGGATTTATGCCGGCAGTTGGAGAGACGAGGCGAAGGCGTGCGACGGCTCGACTTCATCGTCCAACGTACCGATCAGAAAGGGGCAAACCTGCGGATTGGCACCGCCAGAGCCACACGGGATGCGAGCCATCTCGCCAAGCTCTTCGATGAGCGGCTGCAGACCATCGATCCTGGCTTCGGCATTGAGGAGGTCGTCCTCATCGCCAGCAAGGTCGAGCCCATGGCCGAGGCACAGACCGAGGCGCGGGGCATCGCGGAGAATGACTCATCCGACGCAGATATGGGCCGGCTTGTCGATCGTCTCGGCGCCCGCATTGGCGTGGGAAAGGTTTACCGCTTTGCTCCTGTCCAAAGTCTCGTGCCGGAACGCATGGCTCGAAAGATCCCGGCTCTTGCGCCGCCTACGGGATCGGTCTGGCCGGAAGCCCTGCCGCGTCCTACCCGCCTCCTCGATCCGCCGGAACCGGTCGTAGCAACCGCCCTCCTGCCGGATCATCCGCCAGCCTTCTTCGTCTGGCGCAAGGTTCGGCACAAGGTCGCCAGGGCCGATGGGCCGGAGCGCATCGCGCCGGAATGGTGGAACGGCGACAAGGGCTCGGCGGCTCGCGACTACTATCGCGTGGAGACGGAGCAAGGCGGCCGCTTCTGGATCTTCCGCGACGCCCCCACCGATGAAGGTGGGCGCTGGTGGATGCATGGGCTCTTTTCCTGATGTATGCCGAACTCTAGGTCACGACCCACTTTTCATTCCTGCGCGGAGCATCGAGTCCAGCCGAGCTGTTCGAACAGGCGAAACTTCTCGGGATCACAGCGCTTGGCATTACGGACAGCAATTCGCTGGCCGGTATCGTACGCGCCTATGAGGCCTCGAAGGAGTCGGGTGTTCGCCTTGTCGTCGGCTGCCGGCTTGATCTCATCGATGGGACGTCTCTTCTCGTCTAGAGCATCGGACCGTTAAGTGGACGCGCCACCGGCGGCTTCGGCATGGCTCCAGGATGGCTGAGATGCAGACCTCATCGGATCTGACTTCTCGTCCGATGCTCTACCCGACGGATCGCGCCGCTTATTCGCGCCTGTGTCGCCTTTTGAGCATCGGCAAGAGCCGCGGCGGCAAGGGTAAATGCCTTCTCGTATGGGAGGACGTTATCGCTTGGAACGAAGGCATGCTTGCCATCCTTCTTAGCGATGAGCCAGATGACGCCCTCAGGACAAACCTCGCTCGCCTCAAGAGCACGTTCGGCAACCGGGCCTACATGGCTTTGATCCGGCGCTTTGCTCCTAATGAGCATCTGCGTCTCTATCATGTGGAGCATTTGGCTCAGGCCACCAACGTGCCGACGATTGCCATCGGTGACGTTCTCTATCACCACCCCGCCCGCAGGCGTTTGCAGGATGTGGTTGCGTGCATCCGACAAGGCTGCACCATTGATGAGGCCGGCTATCGGCTGGAACGTCATGCCGACCGTTATCTCAAGGATCCGGCAGAGATGGCGCGCTTGTTCGAGCGCCATCCGGAAGCCGTTCGCCGCGGCCGGGAAGTCCTTGATCGCTGCGCCTTCTCCCTCGATGAGCTGTGCTATCAATATCCATCCGAAACGGAATTCAGCGAGACCGCTCAAGAGAAACTCGAACGGCTGACCTGGGAAGGAGCCGGACACCGTTACCCGGACGGCGTTCCTGATGTGGTGGCGGCGACCTGCCGCCACGAACTGCACCTGATCGAGGAACTGGGTTATGCCCCCTACTTCCTGACCGTTCATGCCATCGTGAGCTTTGCCAAGTCGCGCGGCATCCTGTGCCAGGGACGCGGCTCTGCAGCGAACTCCGCTGTGTGCTTCGTGCTCGGCATTACGTCGATCAATCCCACCGAGCATGATCTCCTGTTCGAGCGCTTCGTCTCCCAAGAGCGGCGCGAGCCGCCAGACATCGATGTGGATTTCGAGCACGAGCGCCGTGAGGAGGTGATCCAGTGGATCTACGACACCTATGGCCGACACCGTGCGGCGCTGACTGCCGTGGTGAGCTGCTATCGCGCTCGCGGCGCCGTGCGCGAGGTGGGCAAGGTGCTTGGCGTGCCGGAAGACGTGACGTCCTCCCTGGCCGGTCTCGTCTGGGGATGGGGCAATGACGGCGTGACCGACAAGGACGCTAGGGAACTCAACCTGAATCTCGATGATCCGCGCCTTCGAATGACGTTAGATCTGGCGAGTGAACTGATCGGCGCGCCGCGCCATCTCTCGCAGCATCCGGGTGGATTTGTGCTGACCCAGGATCGCCTTGACGATCTCGTCCCCATCGAGCCTGCCGCCATGGAAAACCGCCAGGTGATCGAGTGGGACAAAAACGACATCGACACACTGAAATTCATGAAGGTCGACGTGCTGGGCCTCGGCATGCTCGGCTGCATGCGTCGCGCCTTCGATCTCCTGCGCGAGCACAAGGGCGAGGTCCGGGACATTGCCACGATTCCAGCCGAGGACGAGAAAACCTACGCGATGATCCAGCGGGCCGACACGGTCGGCGTATTCCAGATCGAGAGCAGAGCCCAGATGGCGATGCTGCCGCGCCTGAAGCCGAAGACCTTTTACGACATCGTCATTCAGGTCACCATTGTGAGACCAGGCCCGATCCAAGGCGACATGGTGCACCCTTACTTACGCCGCCGCGAAAGCCGCGAGGCACCGGAATACCCGAGGCCCGAGCTGAAACGCGTTCTGGAGAAGACGCTCGGCGTGCCGCTCTTCCAGGAGCAGGCGATGAGGGTGGCTATCGAGTGCGCCGGCTTCACGCCCTCTGAAGCCGACCAGCTTCGGCGCGCCATGGCGACCTTCAAGTTCACCGCTGGCGTCTCGAAGTTTCGGCACAAGCTCATCGAGGGCATGAAGAGCCGCGGCTATGACGAAACCTTTGCCGAGCGCACCTTCAAGCAGCTCGAGGGCTTCGGCTCTTATGGTTTTCCGGAAAGCCACGCGGCGAGCTTCGCCAAGATCGCCTATGCCTCCTGCTGGATGAAGCGTCACCATCCGGACGTGTTCTGCTGCGCCATCCTCAACTCCCAGCCCATGGGCTTCTATGCTCCGGCGCAACTCGTGCGGGATGCGCCGGAGCACGGCGTTGAAGTTCGGCCCCTCGACATCAATCATTCTCGATGGGATTGCACGCTGGAGCCGACAGGAAACAGTCAACGCTTTGCAGTTCGCCTCGGATTCCGCATGGTCCATGGTCTTGCCAATGCCGATGGAGCCTTGATCCCGATTGCTTGCGCCGAGCGGCCCTTCTCATCGATCGAGGATCTGTGGCGCCGGACCGAAATCCCTGTTTCTGCTCTCGAACGCCTGGCCGATGCTGACGCCTATGGTTCGCTTGGCGTGAACCGCCGCGATGCTCTCTGGACGATTCGAGGATTGTCGGACGAAGCGATGCCGCTGTTTGCTGCAGCAGACGAGAGAGAGCGCACGATCCAGCCCGATACGGTTGAACCTGCGGTTCAGCTCACGCCCATGACCGAGGGACGCGAGGTGGTGGAGGATTATCGGTCGAAAGGCCTGACCCTGCGCCAGCATCCCCTCGCCTTCCTGCGACGGGAGTTCACAGAGCGACGCATGATTTCCTGCTCTGACCTGCGGCACGTCAGGGATGGACGCCGCATCACGGTGGCAGGCCTCATCCTTGTGCGGCAGAAGCCTGGCTCCGCCAAGGGTGTGACGTTCATGACGGTCGAGGACGAGACCGACGTGGCCAATATCGTGATCTGGTCCACCCTGTTCGAGAAGCAGCGGCGGCTGATCCTGTCGTCGGGCCTGATCGGCTGTAGGGGAAGACTCCAGCGTGAAGGAGAGGTGGTTCACCTCATTGCGGAACACTTCATCGACCTGTCGGATCTTCTGCGCAGCGTCGGGGAGCGGGACCAGCCCCTACGCATGCGCCATGGGCGCCGCGATGAAGCTAAAGCCGGGACGCGCGAGATGCTCCGCAGAGGGGTCGAGGAATCGGCACATTCGCCTCCCGCATGCACTCCCGAGCACGACAACGCCTGCGTACTGCGGATAGCAGCCCGAAATTTCCGCTGATGAAAGACCTGCCCAAACGAAGCCGCGATCAATTCCGCAAACCCGGAGCCTCCTGCCCGGTGCGGGCCACATACTCCGTATAGCCGCCGCCGTACTGGTGGATGCCCTCCGGCGTGAGCTCAAGAAGCCGGTTGGATAAAGCTGCGAGGAAATGGCGATCGTGGGAGACGAAGAGCATGGTGCCCTCGTAGCGCGACAGCGCGTCGATCAGCATCTCCTTCGTGGCCATGTCCAAATGGTTCGTGGGCTCGTCGAGCACCAGGAAGTTCGGTGGGTCGTAGAGCATCTTGGCCATCACCAGCCTGGCTTTCTCACCCCCCGAGAGCACGCGGCATTTCTTCTCAGCATCGTCGCCCGAGAAGCCGAAGCATCCGGCAAGCGCGCGTAGCGAGCCCTGCCCCGCCTGCGGGAACGAGTCCTCCAGAAATTCGAACACCGTGCGGTCGCCGTCCAGCACCTCCATGGCGTGCTGGGCGAAGTACCCCATCTTCACGCTGCCGCCGACCGCGACCGTTCCTTCATCGGGCGAGGTTGCGCCCGCTACCAGCTTCAGCAGCGTCGACTTGCCGGCGCCGTTGACGCCCATGACGCACCAGCGCTCTTTCCGGCGGACTCCGAAGTCCAGTCCTTCGTAGATGGTCCGGCGGCCATAGCGTTTGTGAACATTCTTCAGGCTGACCACATCCTCCCCTGAGCGCGGCGCCGGTTGGAAATCGAATGCGATGGCCTGCCGGCGCTTGGGAGGCTCCACCCGGTCGATCTTCTCCAGCTTCTTGACCCGGCTCTGCACCTGTGCGGCGTGGGAGGCGCGCGCCTTGAAGCGCTCGATGAACTTGATCTCCTTGGCGAGCATCGCCTGCTGCCGCTCGAACTGAGCCTGCTGTTGCTTTTCGTTCAGCGCGCGCTGCTGCTCGTAGAATTCGTAATCGCCCGAATAGGTCGTCAGCGTCCCGCCGTCGATCTCTATGATCTTGTTGACGATGCGGTTCATGAACGCGCGGTCGTGCGACGTCATGAGCAACGCGCCGTCATATCCTTTCAGGAACTCCTCCAACCAGATGAGGCTCTCGAGATCGAGATGGTTGCTCGGCTCGTCCAGGAGCATGACGTCCGGGCGCATCAGCAGGATGCGCCCCAGGGCAACGCGCATCTTCCAGCCGCCGGACAGACCTCCGACATCGCCGTCCATCATTTCCTGGCTGAAGCCCAGTCCGGCCAGAACCTCGCGCGCCCGGCCCTCGAGGGAATAACCGTCCAGCTCCTCGTAGCGGGCCTGCACCTCCCCATAACGCTCCAGGATAGCTTCGAGATCGTCCGCCCGGTCCGGATCCACCATCGCGGCCTCCAAGTCCTTCAACTCGGCCGCCACCTCGCTCACAGGTCCTGCTCCGTCCATCACCTCGGCCACGGCGCTGCGCCCCGCCATTTCGCCTACATCCTGGCTGAAGTAGCCCACCGTGATGCCCCGATCGACGGCAACCTGACCTTCGTCAGGCTGCTCCTCCCTGGTGATCATTCGGAAGAGAGTCGTCTTTCCCGCACCGTTGGGGCCGACCAGACCGACTTTCTCTCCTCTCTGGAGGGTCGCGGAGGCCTCGATGAAGAGGATCCGGTGGCTGTTCTGCTTGCTGACGTTCTCGACGCGAATCATGGACCTTGAGCCTAAAGAAATTGCGGCGGCGTTATGCCATGTGTCATGCCCGGCGACGAGCGCCCCCGATCGGGCAAAATGCCATAGGCTCAGGGAAGCGCCGGCCCTTAAAGCCAGCCCCTCGGTGAGCCAATGTCGCCCGCTTGGTCAGATGCACGTTTGGGAGGCTGTGAGGGGGAAGTAGGGTTCAAACCCTTGCCCTGTAAATGGTACAGCCGCCCCGGCTCGAACGGGGGACCCCCAGATCCACAATCTGGTGCAGACGGCTAAAAGAGCGTAACAAACTCGACCATTCGTGACTGCCTAAGCTACTGATAAAGAAGAAATTTGGCGTTTATGTTCGCCTGAGTTATGCTCAAGCCATAACCCTGCATAACAGGGCTCTTCTGTTACCCCTGTGTTACCCCAGACAGTGCCCTGCTGTGAGACGCCATACCCTCTCTGCTGGTGCTAGGCTGCAGCCCAAGCGGCCTCCACAGCGGCTTCCATCACAGGTTATATCCTCCAGCCAGCATCAAAGCACAGTTTTCGCTCTTCCGGGTGATCAGGCACCAAGTGACGCGGCCCTAGAGATCCCGCGATGCATTTCACGTCGGGCAGGACGCGGGTTCGTCTTTAGCAAGGGACAAGGCGGCTTCAGCGGGTGGTCGGAGGCAAAGGCTTGACTGGATGCCTAGATCGCGAAGACACGGGCAGTGATGCGCCGATGGCAGTTCCATGATTTGCCGTGTACCGCAGTTACACGCCTCGGTGACCTTGGCATCCTCCCCCACCTGGTCGAGGCAATCCTGAACCACATTTCCGGGCATAAAGCTGGTGTGTCCAGCATCTACAACCGAGCGACCTACCCTAAAGAAAAGCGCGAGGCTCTCGATAGGTATCCCAACAAACGAAGGAGACCTTAGTCTTGCGCGGCCCTCCTACGGCTGTAGCGCTTCCGCCGCCCCCGGAACCCGCAAAGCCGACATTCCCCTCAACACAGCGAGCTATTGACTCGCCACCGCCCCCGGAGACACTCACATCTATCCTGCCAGAGGTGTCAGCAGAGGCTACGATGCCACTGCCGCCCGAGCCTGCCGTGTCGAGTTTTCCATTGGCGGCACCAATGCCTCTGCCCCCGGAACCGGCTGAACCGTCTCTGCCCACGCCAGAAGAGATTGTCGCAGAAAGCTTGAACGCCATTCCATTTCCAGACCTTTCGCCTCTCGTTCGCTCCGCCCACGTTTTGATTGGATCGATACTGTAGGTGCTATCGAAGTCCCGCGTAGTCCGCAGTCTGAGGCTCTTGAAGTGAGCCCGGAGAGGCAAGTCCCGAGCCTGATCCGAAGTCCTTGGCCAAAGGATCCCACGAACGCGCCGCCTTCTTCAGGGTCTAGGAATTAGCGGGGATTGCTGAAGAAGGTGTCCTCGGCTGCGAGGTCCGCAATCTGCTGCGCCAGGGCTTGCGCGGCAGAGAGCAGTCCCTGCCGCTCGTCGTCCGTCAGTTGCCCAATCGGCGCACTCCAGCGGCGATCAGAGATCGGGTTCTCGACCTCCGCCGTTTCCAGCAGAGGCCCGTTGTCGTCCCAGCTCACGGTTAGCTTTGGCATAGAACAACTCCTGAGACGTTGGCCCACCAGCCAGATGCATAGATTACCCGATCCGGCCGCGGACACGAACTGCTCCGTGCCTCCTCTATCGGCCGGTGCGGCTATGGTGGTCCTCGGTGAATTGCCACTTGAGGCGCTCAGGTCGCTCGAAACGATTGTGTTCTTGGCATGAGCTCCGAAACGGGGATGACGGATCGACGAGGGGCATGGGGTGTTGCGGTCATGACAGGCGCTGGCCAATGGCCGCTGAAGCAGCTAGTGCGCGGCGGTCGTCGCCCCAGCGGCCAACCACCTGGATGCCGATGGGCATCCCCGAGGGTCCGGTCAAAGCCGGCACGGAGACGCAAGGCACTCCCAAGGCGGTCCACATCCGGTTGAAGACAGGATCTCCGGTCGCTCCCAATCCCTGCGGCGCCTCTCCGGGCGCGCTCGGAGTAAGCAGCACATCAAGCCCGTCCAGCACATTGCTGCAGCCGGCGCGTGCCTCCGCCACCAGCGCCTTGGCGGCATCGTAGTCCTCGGGCGCGAGGAGCGCGCCAGCCTCCAGAAGTTCACGCAGCTTTGCGCTGAGATGGTTGGAGGCGGTCAGCATCTCCGGCGCATGCGATCGCGCCGCCTCAAAAGCCATGATCGTCTTCTATGCCTCTAGCAGGCCGCACCACCGCTCGGGAAGGGCAACCTCGCGGACCTCCAGCCCAGCCCAGCTGCACGCAGCCGCGCAGCGGCCTCGTCGAGAGCCGTAGCTGTGGCAGGTTCGGCAGCCTCCCATGCATGGGTTCGGGTCAGGCCAATCCGTGGGCGGAACACCTCATCGTCGATGCGCATGTTTGCACGGCCTGCAATGACGGAGACGAAGAAGGCTGCATCCTCGACGGCGGTTGCAAAAACCCAACTGTGTCGAGGCTGTCCGCAAAGGGGCGCACGCCGGAGCGGTCGATCAGGCCAAAGGTGGGCTTGTAGCCCACGCAGCCGCAGAAGCTGGCCGGGCGGATGATGGACCCGGCCGTCTACGTGCCGAATGCCAACGGCACCATGCCACTGGCCACCGCGGCCGCCGAGCCCGAGGAGGAGCCGCCAGGGGTCCGGTTCGGATCGTGCGGATTGCGGGTCTTGCCCGCCTGGAAGTAGGCGAACTCGGTGGTTACAGTCTTGCCGAGGATCAGCGCACCCGCGCGCCGCGCCAAGGCCACGCAGGCTGCATCGCGCGGCGGCCGGAATGTCTCATAGAGCGGCGAGCCGTACCTGGTAGGCATGTCCGCCGTGTCAATGATGTCCTTGACTCCGATGGGGATGCCCTTCAGGGGACCGGAGCCAAACTGATCCAGGTACCGGGCCATCTTCAGGGCAGCATCCATGTCAAGATGCTGCTCAAGATGCTGCCATGCCTGCACCTGAGGCTCGCGTTCGCCGATGCGGTCCAGGCAGGCGCGGACCAGGGCCTCACTGGTGAGGTTGCCACTAGCGATGCGTCGCGCGGCTTCAAGGGCGGTGGGACATCCGGTCATTGGCACCAATCCTCAATAATCCGGCCATAGGCCTCCACGGCCTGGTCGATGCGCCAGATGAGGCAGTACTCATCCGTCTGGTGCGCCATGGCCGCCTCTCCTGGGCCAAGGATGACGGTTGGCAGGTTGCCCATGGCCGGGGTCAGCGCCGACGCGTCGGTGAAGTAGGTCGCCCCCTGCGGCACGGGCGCCGCTCCCAGGAGCGGCGTCATGATCTCGAAGACCCGCCGGATCCACGGGTTGCTGGGATCAGTCCAGACAGCCGGCACGTCGATGATCGGCGAGATCTCCATCTCGTTGCCCAGAAAGCGCCCAACCATCTCACGCACGGAGGCATGTGCCTGGCCCGGCACAGTGCGGATATCGAGGCTCACTTCGGCACGGTCGGGAACCGAGTTGGTGTTCAAGCCACCATGGAAGGTGCCGATGTTTAACGTCGGCCCGCCCAATACTGCGTGCCGCTGCACGTTGAAGTCAAAGTCCGTCAGCCTCACGACCGCATGCGCTGCTTTGATGACGGCATTGTCCCCCTTCTCCGGCATGGAGCCATGCGCGGTCACGCCCCCTGCGACGGCTTTCAGCCACAGGGCTCCTTTATGACCGATGAGCGGGGTATTCGATGTTGGCTCGGCGACAATCAGGGCACCGGCAGCGTCCGGGAGCCCCGCCTGTCGGCACAAATGGTAGGCTCCTTCCGAACCGGTCTCCTCACCGGCGGTGATGATCAGCACCGCGCCCGGGCCCTTTTCCAGCGCCGCATGGTGGGCGATGCAGGCCTCGACAAAGGCAGCAACGCCGCCCTTCATGTCGCTGGAGCCGCGGCCAAACACCCGGTCACCGTCGATATCGCCGCCAAACGGGTCGACCGTCCATGGCTGCAGACCAAGCGGCACCGTGTCCAGATGGCCGGTAAACGCAATCGGCAAGGCATCCCGGCCGCCGATGCGCGCGATCAGGTTTGTGCGTCCCTCCCCGAACGGAATTGCCGTGACGGTGAACCCGCTCTCTTCCAGTCGCTTGGCCACAAGGGCTGCACACTGAGCCTCATTGCCGGGAGGGTTGACGGTGTTCTGGCGGATCAGCGCCTGGGTAAGCGCAACAGCGGGTGAAGTCGACATGAGCCTCGCTTTCTGAGGAGTTTTGCAAGGACGAACTCACCGTAGGGCGGCTGGTCCTGAAGGGGCACGGGGTGGGATGCTAATTCGGTGTCGGCTGCAGCACCAGAGGCACTTGGCCCGGCGCGCGGCCGAAGCCTGTCCCTGCAAATCCTACCCTTTGGCGCTCGTCACGGGCTTTTGCATCAGCCAAATAGCAGCCTAGATCATGACGTCACCAAGAGCGACATCGATGGCCAACTCGACAGATGTTCGCCTGTCACAACCCGGCCATGCAACTCAGAGAAAGTCTCCTGGCTCGAGGGATCCGATATGCCGCTTCTCATTCTCGCGATCTTGTTCAGCTTGCTACTGCCTGACCCTCTTCATGCTCAGGATGTGCCCTCCCCTCTCCTGCGGATTGCCTTCGGCTCCTGTGCCGACGAGGAGAAGCCGCAGCCGATCTGGGATGCCATCCTGATGTATCGGCCCCAGCTCTTCCTGTTCGCAGGCGACAACGTCTATGGCGATGTGCGCCAGGGGCGCAATGTGCCGGATGCGGAGCTCCTCCAAAGCCTTCAGGAGTCGTATGCCCAGGCTGGCCGGATGCCAGGCATGGCGCGGCTCAGGAGCACCATCCCGCATCTCGCCACCTGGGATGACCACGACTACGGCAAGAATGATGCGGGGGCCGAGTTCGCTGGCCGCCACGAGGCACAGAAGCTCTTTCTGCAGTTCTGGAACGTGCCGCCGGCAGATGTGCGTCACCGGCGGGAGGGGATCTACCACAGTCAGACCTTCGGCCCTGACGGGCAGCGGGTGCAGGTGATCCTGCTCGACACCCGCTTCTTCCGCTCTCCGCTCAAGCCAACGGATCAGCGCAATGCCGCCGGTCGCGAGCGCTATCTGCCGGACGACGATCAGAGCAAGACGATGCTGGGCGAAGCGCAGTGGTCCTGGCTGGAGGATCGGCTTCGGGAACCCGCTGATGTGCGCCTCATCGTGTCGTCCATTCAGGTGGTGGCCGAGGGGCATGGCTGGGAGCGCTGGGGCAACCTTCCCCGCGAGCGGCAACGCCTCTACGACCTCATTCGCTCAACTGCCGCAGGTGGAGTGATCCTGCTGTCAGGGGATCGCCACGTGGGCGGGCTGTACCGCGAGACCACCGCCGCGCCTTACCCCCTCGTCGAGATCACCTCGAGCGGCCTCAACCAGGTCTTCCCCGGCAACCGGGAGGCCGGACCCAACCGGCTCGGCGCGGTCTATGGTGCCCCGAACTTCGGCACGATCGATGTGGATTGGTGGGAACGAACGGTCACTCTCTCCTTGCGGAGTGACAACGGGGAACCCGTACGCAGACAGGTCGTGCGCTTGGACGAGCTCAGGGCCTCCAGTCCATAGCTTGGAGGGAGAGATCGTCTTCTATGACAGGATGTTGGTTTCCCCTGGCTCCTGTCGGGGCAGCCGCGTAGGTTCATGGCTGCGGTGCAGATGGGGCAACTGCGTTGGCTCGAGGCGTTGGTGTCCTATCTCGAGATGCGGATGAGGTGATCGCGATGCGGCTGCAGGTTCTTGGGTGCAGTGACGCGTTCGGCTCGGACGGGCGCTTTCACACCTGCTTTCATGTCTCAGCAGGCTCAGCCAGTTTCCTGGTGGATTGTGGTGCCTCGTCGCTGATCGCCATGCGGCGGTTTGGGGTTGATCCGAACACTATCCGGACGGTGCTGATCTCGGACCTGCATGGCGATCACTTCGGTGGGCTGCCGTTTCTGCTGCTCGATGCTCAGTTCGTCAGCCGCCGGACGACCCCGCTCACTACCTCCTCGGACTGAAACATGAATCAGCTTACGGCATTCAAGCCGGTTAGTCATATGGGAGTAAGCGCGTTTAGTGCCTCTTACTGGGATTTGGGGAGCAGCCAGTGGCATGTTATCGTTGAGTTCGTCCCTAGCAGCTAGACTGGTTGACCTCGTCATCGAAATTGTCACAAAGCCATCTTGTGTGGGCTTGTAACTTGCTTGCACTGGGAGAATAGCAATGAGGCTCATCAAACTAGCTAGCCTTTCCCTCCTCTCTGCGATGCTCACTCTTGGTGGCGCGGCCGCCCAGCAGAAGACGGTCAGGATCGCCACCGAGGGCGCCTATGCACCGTGGAACTTCACCGGCGCGGGCGGTAAGCTCGAAGGGTTCGAGATCGACCTGGCCAACGACCTGTGCGGCCGCATGAAGGTGAAGTGCGAGATCGTGGCCCAGGACTGGGACGGCATCATCCCGGCGCTCAATGCCAAGAAGTACGACGCTATCATGGCGAGCATGACTATCACAGACGAGCGCAAGAAGGTCATCGACTTCACCATTCCCTACGCCCACACTCCGAGCGCCTTCCTAGCGGCGAAAAACTCACCTCTGGCCAAGATGCCGGGCACAGGCCAGACCTTCAACTTTGCAACCCAGCAGGCTGCTGCCGAGAAGGCGATCAACGATGTTAAGCCTCTCCTGAAGGGCACGAGTGTTGGAGTGCAGGTTTCAACCATCCAAGCCAATTTCGCGGATAAGTACCTGAAGGACGTGGCGGAGATCCGCGAGTACAAGACCACCGAGCAGCATGACCTCGACCTCTCCGCTGGTCGCATCGATGCGGTCTTTGCCGGCGTTGGCCAGATCATGGGCACGCTCGAGAAGCCAGAGTTCAAAGATTATTCGATCGTTGGCCCCTCCCTCACCGGCGGCGTGCTCGGAGCCGGCATTGCTGTGGGCCTGCGAAAGGACGAGACCGATCTTAAGAAGATGTTCGACGAGGCCATACAGGCAGCCGTTAAGGATGGTACAGTCAAAACCTTATCGATGAAGTGGTTTAAGACCGACGTGACTCCCCAGAGCTAGGAATGGGCCAGCCGTTCGGCATCTCGCTCGACGCCTGTTCTGTCTATAGGTCCGTCGTTGCGGTGTGCGCAGCTCGCTTTCGTCTCTGCATCGCCACTGGGTCACTCTCCTCTACTTAGAGAGCGTCTTGCGGAGGAAGTCGCAAGCAGGCGCTCGAAGGCTTAAAAGGCCAAGCGCCTGCCTAATCATGGTTTCCGTTACCGACGGATCCTGCACCGATCTAAGGCGGCCGGGAGCGTCAGTTTAGGCAAGGAGACGGGGGCGGCGGTTCCGACTGCAGGACCCTTATGCGAGGCCGCCACGGTTATCCCACCGAGCTCACCTCGTTTAGCCCCCCGGCTCAGCCTTTGACGGCGGTGACGACCACCTCGATCAAGGCGCCGCCGCCCAGATCCGAAACGCCGACCGTGGCGCGCGCCGGCAGATTGTCGCCGAAGAACTCAGTCCAGACTGTGTCCATTTCCTTCTTCTTCGACAAGTCAGTGACAAAGATCGATGCTGACACGACCTTCGTCGAATCCGTGCCAGCTTCCTTCAGGTAACCGGCGATCTTTTCAAGGATGTTGCGGGTCTGCTCACCCATCGAAACGCTGGTGTCATCGGCGATCGTACCCCCGACATAGACGAAGCCGTTTGCCTCGACGGCACGATGCATGATCGGCGTGCGGATATTTCTCTGAATCGTCATGTTGTCCTCTCCTGGGTTGAAAGAAAATCAGGCAGTGAAACGCTCAATGCCCAAGCCGTTAATCGGCGTATTGGTGTTGCCGGTGGCAATCAGTTCGGCCATCACTGCTCCGGCTCCGGGCCCTAGCTGGAAACCGTGAGCCGAGAAGCCGAACTGATGAAAGATGCCTTTATGGATGCGGCTCTTCCCGAAGACTGGAAGATCGTCCGGCATGCGACCTTCGATTCCCGCCCAGGCACGCACGATCGCCGCGCCGCGCATAATCGGAAAGAGATCCCAGACCGTTTTGGCATTCTCGGCGAGCTTCGCCCAGTCAAGAACTGTGATGTTCTGGTCCCGTAGGGCTCGTCCAAGATAACCGCCGCCGATCAGGACTGTGCCATTCGAGAACTGCTTGAACGACAACTTACGGCTGCGCAAGATCACCACCGGTTTGATGAAGTGCTCCACTCTTGCTGTGATCATGAGCATCGGCGCGATGACCTCGAGCGGCACGGGCTCACCCAGGTCGGCCGCAGTGCGGTCGGCCCATGCTCCGGCTGCGTTGACGACGTTGGCGGCACGGATGGCTCCGGCATCTGTGCTCACCATCCAAGAGGAGCCTTCAGCCTGGATTCCAGTCACACGGACGCCCTCGCAGAAGCGCACTCCTAAGATCTCAGCTTTGCGTCGGAAAGCCTGTGTCGTTTTGAATGGGAGCGCCGCACCATCGCGGCGGGATACGATTCCACCGGGACAACTTTCCGCAACAGCCGGAACCAGGCGGCGAAGCTCTCGCGCGTCGATCAGCTCCTCATGGGAAAAGCCAAGGCTGTTCAGTTCGGCCACGCGGGCTCGAAAACTGTCATACTCGGCTTCATCTTCAGCCACGAGGACTTGCCCATCCGACGTGAAACCGCAATCGTCGTCAACAAGATCCTCGATGCGGTGCCAAAGCTCCATGGAGTAAGCTGAGAGCGGAATCTCGGCCACGTGCCGGGCCAGCTGGCGTACGCCTCCGGCATTTACACCCGAGGAGTGACGCCCGGCGTGGTCCTTCTCAATGACAACGACTTTTAGCCCACGCTTAGCACAATGCAGGGCTGTCGAGCATCCGTGAATGCCCGCCCCAATAACAATGACATCAGGAGCCCCTCCCCCGAACACACTGCTCACCGCTCGACTGCCTTGATGGCGGCTGGTGTCTTTGGCAAGGCAGCCAATTCACCTAGGGTAATCGGCTTGATCGGCGGGCGAAGGCGATACCCGCCGACCTCAGTGGGTGGGACACCCCGCGCATCGGCGATCAGCTCGGTCACCGTTAGCCCACAAAGCCGACCCTGACACGGCCCCATCCCACAACGAAGAAATGACTTCATCTGGTTGGGACCAGTCACGCCCAACGCCACGGTTTCACGCAGCTTTCCGGCTGTCACCTCCTCGCACCGACAGACGATCGTGTCATCGGCTTTTGGAATACGGAATGCCTTGGCCGGTCGGTAGAGCACGTCAAGGAACCGCCGTCCTCGGCTGGCGCGCATTAGCTCAGCCCGGACTGGTGCAGCCCTCTGGTCGCGGTCGTTGGCCGAAAGTCGTCCAAGGCGATGCCCGGCGCCAAGCGCGGCAATACGTCCGCGGAGCGCAGCACTCTCGGCACCACCAATACCCGCTCCATCACCCGCAATTGCGAATCCCTTTACGGATGTCTCATACCAATCGTCGGTTTGTGGTACCCACGTGAGTTGATCCTCGTCCCAGTCGAGAGCGCAACCGACCGCATTCGCAAGATTGATATTGGGAACCACTCCCTGATGGAGCAGCAGGACGTCACAAGGAAGCTCTTCCTCCTTCGACCCATGGCGGAAGCGCACACTCTTGACCTGGCTGTCGCCATTGGCCGAGATCGCGGTGACACCGCGCACGATCCGCATGCCTCGCTCTGCCCCAAGGAGAAGCTTGAGCCCCTTGCCAAGGTACGGCGAACGCAGGAAGTCCGATGCGTGTCTGATCGCGCGTCCCCAGTTTTCAAGCGGGGTCGTGTCGAGCATCACGGAGATCGTCGCACCAGCCGCTCGCAACTGGGCTGTTAGAAGATACAGGAGCGGCCCGGATCCAGCCACGACGACCCTGCCGTCCGGCACAAGACCCGACGTCTTTAAGGCAATCTGAGCACCGCCGGCGGTCATCACCCCCGGCAAGGTCCAGCCCGGAATGGGAAATGGGCGTTCCAGCGCTCCTGTTGCGGCGATGACCTGTCGCGCCTGAATGAGACGGGCCGCTCCGCCCACGGAGACACCCACCTCCATACGACCAGGATCACTCGTGCCCTCGGCTGCCGGACCAACGCTCCACACCGTTGTTTCGGGAGCATATACGGCATCACTGGCCGTGAGCGCATGCACGAGATCGGTTCCTCGCCAGTAATCAGCGCCGAGCGTCTCCTTTGCCGCTACGGGAGTCGTCGTGATGCCACGATAGATCTGGCCACCCGGCGCAGGGTTCTCATCGATGAGCAGCGTCGAGAGTCCCTGCTCGGCGCCGGTCGCGGCCGCGACCATTCCGGCGGGTCCGGCTCCGATGATGAGAAGATCATAGCACTCGGACAAAGACGCAACGTCCTTGATCGTTTTCATGCGGCATCTCCCTTGGCCGAGTATTCCGACGCGATCGCGCGAGCACCCTTCTGGGTTTCGACCGCCATGCCTTCAGCCACGGGGATCAGGCAGCCTTGCCGGTTACCGATACCATTGATTGTAACAAGGCACTCAAAGCACACGCCCATCATGCAATAGGGTGCACGTGGCGCTCCCGAGACAGGGGTGGTCCGGCAGCTTTCCATACCGGATGCGAGCAGCGCCGCAGCAACCGTATCGCCCAGCCGAGCAGTGGCAGGACGACCATCGATCGTAAAGTTGACGGTCTCACCGCCAAGGTCAGGCAGCCGACGAAACATGAAACCTCCGGGAACTGAATGCTTCGAGGGATGCAGGAAGCACTCCCTCGAGAATATGATGGGCGAGAGTGAGCGTATGATTGGCTGCCAACGTCACACCTGAATGGCAGGTCACGACAAAGGCGCCGGGACAGCTCTGGGACTGGTCGTAAATGGGAAAGCCATCAGGACTCATGACGCGCAGAGCTGACCATGTTCGCACGACATTGAGCCCTGCGAGCAGCGGGAACATGCGCACGGCGCGCTGCGCCATTAGGGAGATGACCGGCGGTGTGACAACGGTATCGAAGTCGAGATCCTCTTGGCTGTCCCCGATCATGACGCCGCCCTCATCGGTCTGCCGCACGGTCACCATGGGATGATGCAGGAAAGGCGCGGCCTTTTCGGTCACGATGACCTGCCCCTTGCTTGGTCGCACGGGGGCGTGAAGCCCAACCATGGGCGCGAGCCGCGCATTGTCGAGACCTGCCGCCAGCACCAACTTTTGGACGCGCGCCTGTCCCCAGGGACCGTTAATCAGGAAGCCATCATGATCCGGCCTGATGGATTCAACGGGGGAATTCGGGCGGTAATCAACCTTTAGCCGCGCCATTGCCGTGTGGAGTGCACGAAACAGGCGCAGTGAGTTGACGTGCCCGTCCAGTGGGCAGAACACTGAGCCTACAACATCGGAGCCGATAGCCGGTAGGCGCCGTTTTGTCTCGTTATGATCCAAAATCTCGTACGGGTACTGCACCATTTTAGGTTGATTGTGCAGGCGGCGCATCGCGTTGATGCGAGCCTCCATCTCGGCCTCGGAGAGACATAGTACGAATCCGCCGGGCTGATGATGAGCTACGTCGATATCCGTCTCATCCCGCAGAGACTTCGCCAACGTGCTCCACTGCTCGGCCGAAGCTTTGGTCCAAGCGGCATACTCCGGCATACCAAGTCCTTTGGATTGGACCCACACCAGAGCGAAGTTTCCGCGGGAGGCCCGATAGGCGATGTCACCCTCGTCGAGCACGAGGACACGGGCACCGCGCCGGGCGAGGCCGTAGGCTGTAGCCGATCCGACCAAGCCTCCACCAATGACGGCGATTTCTGATTCGAAATGGGTTTCGATGTTCTGTGTCATGTTTCTAGCTCTTGGCGCTCCCGAGGAAGAGACGGTCGAGGCCGAATAGTCGATCGAGCACGATCATCAGGACCGCTGTCATCAGGATCAGAGATGCGGAGATCGAGGTGACGAGTGGATCAATATTGTCCTGAATGTAAAGGAACAGCCGGACTGGCAGCGTTGTGGTTGAGGGCGAGGCGATGAACACGGTCATGGTCACCTCGTCGAACGAGTTGATAAAGGCCAGTACCCATCCTGACACGACGCCGGGCATGATGAGCGGCAGCGTCACACGGCGGAAGGTGACGAAGGAGTTGGCCCCAAGGGAGATGGCGGCATGCTCGATACGCTGGTCAATCCCATAGGAAGCTGCCAGCACCAAGCGTAAGGCAAAGGGCAGGACGACGATGATATGGCTCAAGATCAATCCCAGGAATGAGCCGCTCAAGCCAATCTGTGAGAAGAACCGTAGGAATGCGATGCCGAGAACGACGTGAGGAATCATCAACGGCGAGAGGAACAATGCCGTCATGGCCTCTCGCCCGGGAAAGCGATAGCGGGCGATTGCCAGAGCAGCCGGTACTGCAAGACCGATCGCTATTGTCGAGGAGAGCGCGGCAAGCCACAGGCTATCCCGGAAGGCGCGGAGGAACTCCGGATAGTTCAAGATCGCTTTAAACCACCGTAGACTGAATCCTTTCGTCGGCAGCGACAGGTACCCTTCGGGCGTGAAGGCCACGGCACACACCACGACGATTGGCGCGAGAATGAACGTGACGAAGGTCGCATGAAAGGCTAGAGCCAGAGCACCGTTGTGTCTCATTCGAACACCTGTGCGTAGCGCCGTTCGATCAGGCGGTTTGATCCGACAATGATTGCAACGAGCGCACCGAGAAGGATCATCGCGATCGCCGCGCCAAGTGGCCAGTTCAGTGTGTTGAGGAACTCGTCATATGCCAGAGTGGCCGCGACCTTCAAACGGCGCCCCCCAATGATCGCGGGCGTAGCGAAAGCACTTGCAGCGAGTGCGAATACGATCACTGAACCTGAAAGGATTCCAGGGACGATTTGGGGCAGGATCACCCGCCGCCACACGGTGAACCCAGATGCTCCGAGGGACATGGCGGCATTTTCCACGTCAGGATTAAGGCGCTGCAGGGCGGCCATCACCGCCAGAACCATGAAGGGGACTAGAACGTGGGTGAGTGCGATGACCACGCCGGATTCAGTGAACATCAGATCGATAGGCTCGCGCACGGCTCCCAGCGTCAACAATGCTTGGCTGATAAGTCCAGTCGAACCGAACAAAAGCGCCCACCCCAAAGTCCGTGCGACCACGGATATGAGCAGCGGCCCAATGACGACAAGGAGAAACACACCCCGCCACTGGGGCGACATCCGGTTCAGAATATAGGCCTCGGGCACGCCGATTACGACTGAGATTGCGGTGACGAATAAGGCAATCCGTAATGTGCGGCCAAAGATTTCGTAGTAGTATTCGTCGGTGATCACTTCGTGCCAGTTCTTGATCGTGAACTCGGCGACGATTCCTTTGTACTGCCCCCAATCGTAGAATGAGAGGAGTGCCGTCATCACGAGGGGTGCGAGCACAAGACCGATGAAAACGAGAAGGGCCGGACCGCTGAGGAGCAGAGGAGCAAGCTTTGGGTTCGTCGTCATCACGACGCTCCCAGAGCTTCGATCAAGAGATCGTTCTCACCCCATGCTAGACGAACATTTTCGCCCTCCAGCGGCACCGCCGCGCCATCATTCTGTCGAAGCACAATGAGCGCGCCAAGCTCTGTTTCGATGTGGAATAACCAGTGCGTTCCTTGGAAAACCCGCGAGTGAACACAGCCTCGGATGCCAAGCGCCGGATCATCAACAAATGTAATCCGCTCTGGACGAACGGTTACGGTCACCGGACCTGTGGGGGATCGGTCCGGGACAGGGAGACGAAAGCCCGCTATATCGACAATGTGCCGGCTGCCCTCGCTCACCACTTTTGCCGAGACGACATTCGTCTTGCCAAGGAAGTTTGCGACGAAGGCGCTGGCCGGTCGGGCATAGGCCTCGTCAGGCCGTGCGATTTGCTCGACCCGTCCCTTGTTCATGATCACGATCCGGTCCGACAAAGCCATGGCCTCACCCTGATCATGCGTCACCAGGATTGTGGTGGTTCCAACGGAACGCTGAATGGTTCGAAGCTCAGTCTGCATCTCCTCTCGCAGCTTGGCATCGAGGTTGGAGAGGGGCTCATCCAACAGGAGGATCGCCGGTTGGATCACCAACGCACGAGCTAGAGCCACACGCTGCTGCTGGCCGCCCGACATCCGGCGCGGATACCGGTCAGCCAGTCCGGACAGGCCGACGAGATCAAGAGTTTGCTTAACGCGCTGCTCGCGCTCGGCACGAGGCACGCCCCGCATCTCAAGGCCGAACGCCACGTTCTCCGCAACGGTTACATGCGGGAACAGAGCATAGCTTTGAAACACGACTCCGAGCCCACGTTTGTTGGGCCGAACGCCGAAGAGATCGGTGCCCTCGAGCATTGCACGACCTGAGGTCGGTTCGACGAACCCAGCGATCATCTGCAGGGTGGTGGTCTTACCGCAGCCGGACGGCCCGAGGAGCGAGATGAACTCGCCCCTCGCAACCGTCAGATCGAGTGCCTCGACGGCCAACACTCCACCGTAGGCTTTGGTCAGCCGCTCGAGAGCCAAGTAGGACATAGGTCAGATCCTCTGAAAATCGGGTCCGAGAAAGCGCTTACCGCTCGACCTCGCGGGTCCAGCGCTTGTTCCAGTCTTCCCGGTGCTGATTGACAACATCCCAATCAACGGCCCGCAGGGTCTTTGCCTGTTCCCCGTAAGGAATGCCCTTCTGCTCATCTGGTGAGAGCGTCACAGTCTGGTTGACAGGCCCGAAGCCAGCGCTCTTAGCCATGACGCGCTGCACCTCTGGGGACACCAGATATTGCACGAAAGCCTGCGCTTCCTTGTTGTTCTTCGATCCCGCGATCGTGCAGGCTGCGGTGCCAAGTGCAATACCACCCTCCTTCGGGTAGACGAACTCCGCCGGAAAGCCGGTATCGGCTAGGACCTTTGCGCGCCCTGATCCCCAAACTGCGATTACAGCCTGTCCGTTCTGGAACAATTCCGTCATTTTCGCGGGCGACGGCTCATAGGCAAGCACGTTCGGGCCGATCTCGTTTTTGAAGGCTTGGAATCCGGGCTCAATGTTCGTCTCACCGCCACCGTTCAGAGCCGCCGCTGCAATGACAGCATGCACCCCGTATGTATTGTTCAGGGGAGGAACAACGAGCTTCTTCTTATATTTTGGATCCTTCAGGTCCGCCCATGACGTGGGAGCGGGCCACTTGTTTTCTTCAAAAGCTTTCTTGTTGTACATGAGCCCCGTCGCGACGAGGCCGACGCCGATAGCTTTATTCGACTTGAATTTCACAATCGGATAGACATCCTTGTAGACGTCAGCTGGCTCCAGATCCCCGCAGAATCCAAGCGCCACAGCCTGATAGGCCGGTCCATCGTCAACTACGATTACGTCGATCTGCTGATTGCCACGCTGTGCTTGGAGTTTGGCCAACGTATCCGTCGAGTTACCGGCAACATACTCAATCTTAACGCCGTGCTTGGCCTCGAATGGTGGAATGATTTCCTTACGGACCGCCTGCTCGAAGGAACCGCCGTATGAGGCAAAATACATAACCTTCTGCTGGGCCTGAGCCTGACTTATGGCTAGGACGCTGATCCCAGCAAGGCACACCGCGCGTGCCACACTCTTCCTCATCATTTTGTTCTCCCTCCGCTCCTGAAATGGTTTATTGCGGATGCTTGCCAGCGTTCCAGAGCAAGTTCATAACGTCAAATCAGAAATCAGCATGCTTCCATTCCGTATCCTTATGGAGCCGCTCTCTTGCCCAGCATCAATCTCCGCCAAGTGGAAGCCTTCCGGGCTGTCATGTTGACTGGTGGCATGACAGCTGCCGCTGAACTGCTTGGGATCACCCAACCTGCGGTCAGCCGACTGGTGCGGGAGTTTGAGATCTCCTCTGGCCTGTCCCTTTTTGAGCGGCGTGGGAACCAAATTACGCCGACCCCTGCCGCGGTGACACTCTTGGCCGAGGTTGAACGCTCGTTCGCTGGCCTCTCGCGGATCGCCGATCTGGCGCAGGCCATCCGAACCCAGGCAGCTGGAAGTCTCCGCATCGCCGTTCTTCCTGCCCTTGCCTCCGGCGCACTTCCACGCTTTCTGGGGCAGTTCCTGAAGGATCGTCCGCAGGTCCATACATCCGTTCTTGGAATGCCGTCGCACCTGGTTGTCGAGGCCGTTGCTGCAGGCCAGGCAGAATTCGGCTATGCAGCTGGTCCTCTTGAGAGGCCCGGCTTTCTCGTCGACCCCATTCCGTCCGCGGCCGTTGTTGCCCTTCCCAGGGGCCATCGGCTCGAAAGTCATACGATCATCCAGCCACAGGACCTCGCTGGCGAGCGCCTTGTTGGGATCGCGTCAGGAACTTTGTTCCGGTCAAGGATCGATACTGCACTGGCGGGGGTCAACCACCGCACGCTGATCGAAACACCTTTAACTTACACGGCTTGTGTCCTTGTGGCAGAGGGTGCCGGAGTCAGCATCGTCGATGCTTTTTCCGCCGGTGAATTCACCGATCGCGGCATTGTCGTGCGCCCATTTGAACCTTGGATCGAGAGCGGGATTGTCCAACTCAGGTCGCACCAGCGCCCACTGACACCCTTGGCGCAATCGTTCATCGAGGCGTTCACGGCGTTTCTTTCAACCGCGGCAACCAAGCACATGGGACTGCAATAAGCCTTTGGGCAGCACTCCCACTACTACGCGATCTTTGATTGTCATGATGGCAGCGTTGAGAAGCGCCCGCAGAGCAAGTGCAAGCCATGGCTGCATCCGGCTTCTCGACGCTGCCAACAAATGTATGGAAAAGACGCGAGCCAAGTCGCAAGACATAAGATCCGGCTGGTTGCTCAATCCTCTTGTACAGATCAGTCTTCACACTCGCCAGAGCCAAAGGTGGGCTGGCCCACCTATACTGATCGGTGCACTCTCCTTGACAAGGGCTGTGAATCTCCGCTCTAGGTCCGATTCTGGACGACGTTAGGAAATGCCCCGAAGAAGGAGTCAAGTTTACCGCAACGACCGCACTACCCCATGCGGTTCCCAGGGGGCTTTACCAGGGAGGAGCGAACCATGCTTCACACCATTAGTGTCGCCCTAGTCCTCAGCCTCGCCACAGTTGGGCCAGCCTTCGCGCGCCGCTGTCCGATGGAAATGGCAGCCATCGACAAGGCATTGCAGACCGCTCAACTCTCAAGTTCCGAAAGACGGCAGGTCATGGATTTGCGTCGGAGAGGTGAAGAGGCGCACAAGGCGGGCAACCATCCTGAGTCTGAGAGGCTCCTGGATCAGGCCAAGCGGATACTCAAAATCTAAATGCGAACGGGCTCACATTCGAGTGTGAGCCCGTTTCCCGTCTGGTATTCACCCTGCGAAACTCCGTTTCGACCGCTACCGACATACAGATGGGCGTACTCGCTGCTTCAGCACATTTACATCGGTAATATTCACGTTGCCCGGAGGCCTGTATCTGCACATCGGACCCTATGAAATGCGGTTGCCGGAATTGAACCGGCGGTTAGTTGAGCCTGCCCGATAAGCCGATGGCCTTCGCGCATCTTATTACTTGCAGCCCGCAGTGGGTGCCAGCACCTCATCCTCCCCGCACCCGCGAAAGGCGATTAGGCAATCGCCCTATGGTCCAGCCAACTTGATCTCAGTACCTGCTAAGAGAACTGTTTCTGATCAGCCTCAACACGTAAATGATCCTCAGAAACAGGTCAGCCGGCGTTCAAGAATGGCTGAGGCGGGAGGTTCCGCTCGATCTCTCAGCGAACCGGCCTTTTGTCCTGTCAAGCTGAAACCAGTGAACTGCCTCGATCATTGGCTCTGCGAAGGCCACTCACATCTCCGGCCTGCAGGACTAGGAGGCCTCCTTACGCAATGGCGGGTGAGGAGGCCCTTTCATGACCACGTGCGCCCGTTCAAACGATGGGACCGTCGCTGTCCCAGGGGCCGCTTCCGACAAAAACGAGTACCAGAACCGAAGAACTGCCGGGTGTTCGGCTACGCACGATATTTCGCCGCCTGGATGTTGCGCTCATTCTGTAAGGGGCCTCAGCCGAATTATGCGGCCTGTTGCACAAGCTTTTGCCTGCGAACCTTCAGCCGGGAGAGCATAGCCCGGATATGAGCCCTCACCCGAGCAGCCTGAGCCTCTTTGATCAACGTCGTGTTGTTGCTTGGAGTAATCACTGAAGCCGCCGTTGCTCTGAACCGGCCTTCAACTCTCCTGCAAAGCTTATATTCCACGCCGGCGATGCAAAGCACTCAAAGGCGAGGTCTGATTGGCTTCTCTACGCGGATCAGGTTTCCGGTGATCGGATCGAAAAGGGTCATGGGCAGTGCTCCCCCGTGGGCACAGGGTAAATGCCGTGCAGCCACTTCCGGCTATCATCGTTTATGTTCGTGGTTAGGGAGCTCTTACCAAGAGGTACGCCCGCACACTCAAGCGGATCGAGACGCTACATCCGCGCCCGTCGTGCCGGCGCTGCTCGGCTCCTCCGGCATGGCGCTGGAGCAGCAGGCCATGGGTCTTCATGACCTAGTAGACCCGCTTGTGATTGGGGGAGCCCGGCCCTGCTCCTGCGCTTGGCGTACCAGAAGGGCATGCACCCGCCGGTAGCCGTAGCTCGGCAGGCTGCCGATGATCGCCGCCACCAGATCCTCCCCGGATGCGGCGGGCGGCTAGTAGGCTGGTCGCATGCGAATGGTCTATCATCCCGTAGATACCGTCAAGGCTTGGGATCATTTCCAAAGCAAATGAAAGTGCGCTGCTTAAGAGCACTTTCTCCGTCGTACCCCAACCCGAACCACGATTGACGTACAGCCGCCATGCACCGTGATGTAGCCTTGCTCTCTAAGATCTTTCTCGTTCTGGTCCAGTAACGCAACCCATTGGCGAAGGAACTGGATCATATTGTCTCCGATCATTCGAGTTGGTTCTGACAATGCAAGATCTATACCAACTAACCGCCGAGTGTGCTGGCGATGTGAGGAACTCGAAGGAAATGACGTGATGTGGGCCCAGATGGAGCTGTACACTAAGTCACCGCCTCCGCTGATTGCTACAACGCCTTCTACTGAACTGTGACATCTGATCTGGCGGCACGCCAGCTTCTTCATGAAAAGGCTCGCTGGGCGCCTCCGACATCAGGATCCCGATCGCCTCGGCTGCCCCCGACAGCAACAGCTGTGATACAGCATTAGCGCACCCAGAACCGGCATCCGGGTAATAAGTGTTCCCTGTCTTGCCACGTTCTCCAGCGGCAATCCAGATCTGCTTCGACTGTAATGCTCCAGGTTACCCGACACATCAGCCCCGGTCTGCACGTGGGTATTTCGGGACCCGAACATCAAAGGAGACCTCTAGAACTTCAGCAGTCTGGTCGGCTCGGCCCGGGGGCGCTACCTTGGCGCGCCAGCGCTACCCGGCACCGTGGCTGTACGACTTTTGCTGACCTGCTTCGCAGCCAAGCATGTAAGCTCAAACAGGATTGTAGCGCCAGCCAAAGCCGTGATGCCGCCGATGTCGAATGGGGGTGCGACCTCCACCACGTCAGCTCCGACGATTGTAACGCCATCCAGCAGACGCACCATCTGTTGGGCTTCCCGCGTGGTGAAGCCGCCTATTTCTGGCGTACCCGTGCCTGGCGCCATGCAGGGATCAATGCAGTCGATATCGAACGAGACATAGGTTGGTCCATTGCCGGCAATTTGGCGGGCTTCCGCCATCACGTCCTCAACGCCGCGGCGGACCACCTCCTCCATGTAAACGATACGCATGCCCTGTTCGCGCGCCCAATCGTGCTCCCCCGGATCATAGATTGACCCCCGGATTCCGATCTGCACCACCCTCTTAGGATCGAGCAACCCCTCCTCGACAGCTCTCCGGAACGGAGTTCCGTGCGTAAACGGATTGTTCCCGAAATAGGTATCGTTCGTATCCGAATGAGCATCAAAGTGGATCATCCCGACGGCATTCCGGCAGGCTACAGCTCGTAACACAGGGAGAGTGGTCAGGTGGTCTCCACCTACGCACAGCGGAATACTTCCATGCGCGATGATCTCTGATAATCCATTTTCAATCCGCTTCAGCGCATCATGGAGGTCAATCGGATTGACCGAAACATCGCCGACATCCGCAATCTGTGCGATACTGAACGGTTCAAGTCCTGACACGTGATGCACACGACGCATCAGGGTCGACTGGCTGCGAACCTCGCGCGGTCCATGGCGGGCTCCAGCTCGGTTTGTTGTTCCTCCATCCCACGGGATTCCAACGAGCGCAATATCCAACCCCGCCGCTGACGGGGCGAGTGGCAGACGCATGAAGGTCGTAGATCCAGCAAAGCGCGGTACTGCAGCAGCATCGATAGGTTGGTTGAACTTGTCCATAGAGCAACACCTGTCCAAGGGTCTTTTGCGAGTCTGCTAAGACTATGTACCATGCCCAAAATGATAAAGCTCTACTCTGAAATTTTCTGTCGACACAGTTGTGGTTTTGAGCTGATATCTGTTGCGCAAATAAGCCCACGCCACTGCAGCTGCGTGCGGATAAGGAGAGGGTTGTTGATGTTCAAGTCACTGTTGTTCTCTCGTCTTTGTCTGATCTTTGTTACCGGAGCAGCACTTGCCGCCAGCTCTGCTCCGCCTGCTCGAGCCGATCTGCTGGACGATATCAAGAAGAACGGAAAGATCACGATCGCCACTGAGGCCCGTTTCCCACCTTTCGAGTTCGTCGAGAATGGGAAAATAGTCGGATACGGACGCGACATGCTCGATCTCATCATGGCTCGGATGCCCGGCGTGAAAGTTGAGCAACTCGATTTGCCTTGGCAGGGTATTCTGCCAGGACTTGCCGCAAAGAAATTCGATTTCGTGGTGACCTCGGTTGGAATCACGAAGGAGCGAGCCGACAAGTATGCTCTCACGCTGCCGATCGCAGATGGAACAGTCGGACTTTTGAAACGCAAAAGTGACACCGCAATCGCCAAGCCCGAGGATATTGCTGGTAAGGTCGTGGGTACACAGGCCGGCTCGAGCCACCTGAAGACTCTCCAGGATTACGATGCCAAACTCAAGCGCGAGACCGGCAAGGGTGTGGGTCAGATCAAGGAGTACATCGACTTCAATGAGGCCTTCGCGGACCTTGGAGCTGGCCGCATTCAAGCTGTGGCACACTCAATTTCCAACCTCGGGCCGCTTATTAAGCAGCGTGGGGACACGTTTGCTGTTGTGGAGCCGCCGTTCGGTCCCAGAAACTATTTTTCCTGGGCCGGGCGCAAAGAGCCTGACAGCGCGACGTTGGTGCAGTTCTTCAACGAGGGGATCGCCGAGTTGAACCGCTCGGGAAAAATGAAGGAACTCCAGCAAAAGTGGTTTGGCTTCGCGATGGACGTGCCGGCTGACAAGGTTCCTGACCCTGTGATGTAGCCGCGCACTTGCTGGATGGGAGCTTGGGCCTATGTTCGACTTTGTAACCGCGTTGAGTTACGTGGACCAGCTCGCAACTGGTGCGGTTACAACCTTTACCCTCTCGCTAGCCGCAATCGTTGTGGGATGCCCGCTTGGGTTTGCACTCTACTCCGCGAAGCGGTCCGGAGGACTGCTCGCACGCTTCGCGGCAACCTACATCAGCTTTTTTCGTGGCACACCGCTCCTCGTCCAGCTGCTGAT
Source organism: Microvirga aerophila (assembly GCF_003332305.1). Taxonomy (GTDB): domain Bacteria; phylum Pseudomonadota; class Alphaproteobacteria; order Rhizobiales; family Beijerinckiaceae; genus Microvirga; species Microvirga aerophila. Next base: position 29,204 of record NZ_QOIO01000031.1, read on the forward strand.
CCTTTTCTATGTGCCACCCGCACTTGGTCTCCCTGTATCGTCTTTAGTCGCAGCTTTTCTTGGGCTCACGCTCAACACAGCGGCGTTCCAAGCAGAGATTTACCGCGCTGGGTACCAATCGCTTCCCAAGGGACAAGCTGAGGCCGCAAGCGCGCTGGGATTGTCTCGCTGGCAAATCCATCGGCTGGTTCTGCTTCCACAGGTGCTGCGGCTCACACTGCCCGCCCTCACAAATGAGGCTGTAGACATCCTGAAAAACTCGGCGCTTGTTTCAGTCATCGCTGTGACAGACCTTTTGCGGGTTGGTCAGCAAGTAACCGCCGTTACCTACCGTCCGTTAGAGGTTTATATTGCCGTAGCTGCACTTTACCTGATCCTCACGAGCCTCATCGGGTTGGCAGGGCGATTTGCCGAGTCGCGGTTCAAGATGCAGGACGCGCACCGGTGAGCTTTGATCTTGCGTTGCTAAGCACCTTTGCACCACGTTTGCTGACCGGTCTCGGATGGACCGCCTCGATTACCCTTGTATCCGTCATAGCAGGCGCTTTTTGGGGGCTCGCTTTGGCTTTAGCTAGGCGTCAATGGCGGGGTCTGGACTTGGCAGTCGCCATATATGTTGCTATATTCCGCGGGACACCCCTCCTGATTCAACTGTTCTTGCTTTATTACGGCGGTCCGTCGCTGGGTTTGACGCTCGACTCCACTACAACAGGTCTTGTCGGACTCACGCTGTACGGCGGGGCATACTTCTCCGAGATTTTCCGGGCTGGATTTACAGCTGTCCCAGCCGGACAAGAAGAAGCCGCTCGGTCCCTAGGTCTCGGGCGATGGCTAACGTTCCGTCTGATCCAACTTCCCCAGTTGCTCGCAGCGGTCATTCCGCCGATCACCAATCAGTCCATCATTCTTCTGAAGGAATCGGCGGTACTTTCAGTCATTACGGTACCCGAGTTGACGTTCGAGACAACCCGGATGGTGACCGAGACATTCTCAGTACTGGAACCTTATCTTGCTATTGCTCTACTTTACTGGGCGGCTGCCACTGTTGTGAGCCATGCGGGCCGACATGCCGAAGCCGCTCTCACACGTCATATGTCGCCACCCGCCTCAGGTCTGATCAGTCACGACACACCTGAAGCGATTTCCAATCCAGCCGCAAACAAGGACGAGCCCCATGTCAGATCAAGAGCTGAGCACCATACCTGCTCGTAAGGGTAGCGCCGCCCACGTGAAGAAGGGCCAATTGATACGCGTCATCAATACCCACGGCGAACAGGTAGTCGATACATGGGCCTTCGCTGCTGGTGATCTGAATGAGTTCATGTCAATGGAACATAGCCGCGCCCATATCCTGAAGATTATCCCGCAGGTAGGCGATACGATGCTCACAAACAAGCGCCGACCTGTTCTCACTTTTGTCGAGGACACGGCGGGGGCTGTTCATGATACGCTGATGGCTGCTTGCGACAGATATCGTTATGAGCTACTCGGCTGCGCCGAGTATCACGACAATTGTACCGATAACCTGCACGAGGCTCTGCACCAACTCGGCCTCCATGCCCCCGAAACCCCAAGTCCGCTGAATTTGTTCATGAACGTCCCTGTTCAACAGAATGGTCGGCTCACATTCGACCCGCCTGTATCGTCCAAGGGCAGTTCCGTGACGCTGCGCGCCGAAATGGATCTCGTCATTGCATTTTCCGCCTGCCCACAGGATATTATCCCGGTCAATGGCAAAAACTTGAAGCCGACTGAAGCGCACTTTCAAATCCTGAGCTGATCCTTTGGCGATTCGAGCCGAGCGCGCCGTACCGGCGCGTTTGGCCCGAACCCTCTGCTGTCGTTGTTCAGGTTAAATGGGTGCAATCCTGAGGCAAGGCACCAGCAAGAAGGATACTGCAGCGCATTTGCCGGTCCTGTGAGGCCACCTGTCGCCAGGCGCAAGGGTGCGATGCGCCAACTGCCGCGATAGGTATTCACGCTACCTGCAAGTTCTCGACCTAGGTCTTGATGCAGCCGGAACGGGCTGAGCCACGGCAGGTGTCGCTCCGCCGCCGGCAGGAGGATCCAACCCTTCGGGAATTGGCCATGGTCCCAACAGGCTTCTACACTGCAAATTGATCAGCCAAGCACCTTCAGGCCGACGATCCCGCCCACGATCAGCGCAATACTTGCCATCTGCACAAGGTTCAGCGTCTCACCCAAGACGTATACGCCGAGCAATGCTGTTCCCACGGCGCCAATGCCCGTCCACACGGCATACGCCGTTCCAATCGGAAGTCTTCTCACAGCAAGCGCAAGAAGTACCATACTAGCAACAAAGCTTACGATTGCGATGCTTGCCGGGACCGGTCGCGAAAACCCGTCTGAATATTTCAACGCCACAGCCCAGCAGATCTCAAGTGCTCCAGCGATCGTCAAGAGGATCCATGCCATAGTCGAAATCCAGGTGAGCGACAGGGCGAACCCACCGCGATAATGAACCTTACGGGCCGAACCCGCACGGCCAAAGGATAGCTGTCGTGCATCGAAACTTCCAGAGCATCGGCGAGCATCTGGCAGTTGTACCCCCACAGCTGAGATTGCCCAAGCCCCCTTTGCTTCGCTGAATTTCCGTGAGAACGGAGTGGTCTACCCTCCCTGCAAACCAGAAACGAAAGGGTGCCAGCAAAGCTGGTCATAACATCAACGCCGCAGTCCGGCGGGACGCATACTCTGCCGCCGTATTCTTCGGTCCGATCGAACCATCCCGCACTCTGGCTGGGAACGAGCCGATCCGCACTGTCCCAAGAGCACTCGGCAGCACAACCAGTTCCTGAGATATGCTGAATCGTTTTGGAGGTGGAGTTCGCTTGGACGATGGCTGAGCGGCCCAAAGGGTCAGGCGGCGAGAGCGTCCTCCGGTGGAACGAACGTAAAACCCAGGCTGTCTGCAACCGCCTTATACGTTACACGCCCTCTATGAATGTTAAGCCCTGAGCGCAGATAAGGGTTGTCCAAAACGGCTGCTAACCCATCGGCTGCGATAGCTAGACCAAAGGGAAGGGTCGCGTTGTTGAGGGCGTAGCTCGACGTCAATGGAACCGCGCCGGGCATATTTGCAACGCAGTAGTGTATGATGCCTTCGACCTCATAGGTCGGATCCGCATGCGTTGTTGGGCGCGATGTCTCAAAGCAGCCTCCTTGATCAATAGCGACGTCAACAATAACTGCGCCCGGCCTCATTCGCTTCAACATCTCCCGTGTGACAAGCTTTGGCGCGCTTGCTCCTGGGACCAGAACCGCTCCGATAACCGCGTCAGCGGCAAACACCTCCTGCTCCATGGCTTCAATTGTCGAAAACCTTGTGCGGATCCGACCATGGAACAGCTCGTCCAACTCCCTCAGCCGTGGGATGTAACGATCCAGAACTGTCACTTCTGCCCCTAAGCCGGAAGCCATGCGGGCGGCATGGGTTCCTACGACCCCGCCGCCGATCACCACCACTCGCGCGGGCTGAACGCCTGGAACCCCGCCAAGAAGGATCCCGCGACCGCCTGCGGAGCGTTTGAGTGCGTTGGCAGCAGCTTCAATCGACAGTCGCCCAGCCACCTCGCTCATAGGTGCGAGTAATGGTAAGCCCCCGTTTGGGTCAGTCACCGTCTCGTAAGCGATCGCCGTACACCCAGAACCCAGGAGGCCCTTGGTAAGCTCAGGGTCCGGCGCCAGGTGAAGATAGGTAAAAAGAATCTGGTCCTCGCGCAGTTGCACCCACTCGGACGGTTGAGGCTCTTTGACCTTCACGATCATCTCGGCGTGCCGGAAGACCTCGGCGGCCGTGTCCACCACAACGGCGCCTGCTTGGCGGTACGCTCCGTCATCCGCACCGATTCCAGCTCCAGCGTTGGTTTCGACAAGGACACTGTGACCCGCTGCGACATACTCGCGAACGGCTCCCGGCGTGAGACCGACGCGGTATTCATGCACTTTAATTTCTTTGGGAACTCCAATCCGCATCGACCCCTCCAGCATCCTCAACATCAAAATAGCACGTGCTTCTGTCAGGTTCTTGCCGAACCTCGGGCCTATAATGAGATAATCCGTCGTTATCGGGCGCAATCTGTGTTACAGACGCCGGATTGCTGCGTGTTGGCAGGCTGCGTCTACTCGCGAATACAATGAGGCGCTCTGCCAGCGAGGCATGCGCAACTGATCTTGATCGGGCGGCCTCCCTAGTCCCGCGATGGTCAGTGGGAAGGATTGGGCCGACGCCACCATGCAGTTCGACAAACTTGATTTCATGCTCCTTGCGGAGCTCTGCACGAATGCCCGTCGCTCACACGTTGAGCTATCCGAGCGGGTTGGCCTCTCCACGACAGCTTGCGCCCGACGCCTCAAAAGCCTCGAGGACTCGGTGATCGCAGGGTATCATGCCTCGCTTGACCTCAAACAGCTAGGTTTGGGCACGACAGTCGTGGTTCGGATATCTCTGGAAAGTCAAAGCGAAGAAGCACTGGAGGCATTCGAGAAAGCCGTCATTGAGTCGCCATCGGTGGTTCGATGTTTTCTCATGTCCGGAAGCGATGATTATCTTGTTACCGTGATCGCGCGAGACATCGAGGATTTCGAGCGTATTCATAAAACGCAGCTGTCCCGACTGCCGAAGGTTTCGCGGATTCAGTCGAGCTTTGCTCTGCGGGAGGTGGTAAACCGCATCGCGCCTCCTGCGGCGTTCCAGCAATGGCGCGCCCCCCGAAGACCATAACATCGTTGGGTACTGGGGACTGAAGCGCAAGGTTGCCCCGGCTTTAATCAGACGCAGCGCAACCCACCGAAGAGCGGTCGTCCTCCAGGGGCAGCCGCTCAGGATTATGGACAGCTCACTGCTTGTTGCCAACTTTGATCAGCACCTTACCTGACGCCCCGCGGTCTTCGAGATAGGCTTGAGCATCTCGAATATCTTCAAGCAAGAATTCACGCGCGATCGGCATCTGCAACTGTCCCTGCTCGATGATGGCGACGATTTCTTGCACGGCGGACTGCCAGCGCAGGGAGCCGGGCTCAGCATGAATCAGCTCGAATCCCGAGAGCGACGTTGAGCGCTCGTAGAGCTTCTTGCGGATCGGGAAATCCGGCTCGCCGGCTGCCTCGCCAATGTTGATCACCCGGCCGAACGGCCGGAGAGCGTCAAAGCTACGCGGCAGGATATCAGCACCGAGCGAGTCGATCACGAGGTCCGCGCCGCGGCCGTCAGTCTCTTCCATGACCGCCGCGACGAAATCTTCCGTGTCGCGCGTGATCACCCGATGGGCGCCATACTCGAGCGGCCGCTGCGCCTTGGCCTTGGTCCCGACGGTGCCGATGATATGGGCCCCCGCCTGCCGCGCCAGCTGAGTCAATGCCAAGCCGACAGCGCCGCCGATGGCGTGGATCAGAATGGCCTCGCCTTGGCGGATCTGATGAGCTGTGTGCAGCAAATGGAAAGCCGTCAGCGAGGCGACGGGAAAGGCGGCAGCGGCCCGGATGTCCATCGACGGAGGTAAGGGGATGATGAACTCGTGAGGAATGGCGACCTTGTCGGCGAAGCCGCGCAGCATGTCACGCCCTGTGAGCGCAGCCACCGGCTGGCCGACTTCCAGGGCCTCCACGCCGGGACCGCGGCGTCGGACATACCCTGAAACCTCTCCCCCAAGTATGGTCGGGTAGACGACTGGATCAGGATAAATTCCTTGCCGCTTCTGGATATCCCCCCAATTACACGCCCCATAGGCAACATCAACCAGCACTTCGCCTGCGCGCAGGTTCGGTTCGGGCAGATCTTGTATCTTCAGCTGGTCGAGATCCCCCGGTCTATCAACAACTACGGCACGCATCGTTTATACTCGCTCCAAATTTGATCCTGTCCTGACCAAACAGGCGGCTAGGCCTCGAAGGGCGAGACCTGAGGCAGCCGCCGTTCGAGTGGGTTCGGGCCGTGGCTTACTTTGCCGTGCCCGAACATAGACTCAGCCCGTCAGGCAGCCTGGTTGAGGTCGCTGCGACTGACCATTACGCGGGCCGCACCTTCGCCTGATGCAGCGGCACCCGCGCATCATAGAATGGCACCTGATCCACTCTTGGCTTGTAAGTTCCTGCGCGTTCGCAGTTCAAGACATGGTTGGCAATCTCTTCCAGCGTCGCGAACCACACATCGCCCCGGCTGCGCCACTCCATCAGCATTTTCTCAATGTGGTGCCAGCGGGTTAGGCGCCCTGTCAGGAAAGGGTGCCACACACCGATCCACAGGCCGCCGTGCGCGTAATGAGCTTCAAACTCATCGTTGTAATTGTCGATGGCTTCGCGGGGGGCCTTTACGGGGACGGCATAGTCGAGATCAGGCGTGTGGGCGTACTGGGGATAGTCGTCGGATCCCCAGTGGGCTGGAAGCTCGACCAGACTTCCTTTCGGCGTAGACAGGAGGTACGGTACGTCGTCACCCATTAACGAGGCATCGTACAGGAACCCCTCGTCCACCAAGAGTTCGGCCGAATGTTTGGAGAAGGAGTACATCGGCGCGCGCCAGCCACGCGGCCGAGCTCCGCTGATCCGCTCAAGCACCTCCGTGCTGCGTTGGAGCCAATACAATTCCTCCTCTCGCGGCTTGTCGTACGACATCTCATGAATGTAGCTGTGCAATGCAACCTCGTGTCCCGCGGCCACCATCTGCTCAATGGCGCCGGGATAGGTTTCGGCACACCAAGCCGGGATGAAAAAGGTTTGCTTGATCTCGAGCCGCCGGTACGTCTCGAGAATACGCGGCACGCCCACCTGTGGTCCGTACCGCAGCATGGAGGTTGTCGAGACCATATCGGGCGCGCGGTCGGGATGGGCGATATGCACAAGGCTGTCTGCGTCCATGTCGAAGGTGATAGCAACGGCACAGCGGGCCCCGTTAGGCCACGGCACTGGATTGTTAATCATATCTTGTTCCTGGTTGAGTGGTGATGAAAGGGGCTCGTCAGCCCCGCATTACTAGCGCGCCGGTTGCGCGTGAGCGGTACGCCAAGCGTCTTGACGACCTGCCCGGACGGCAGCAAGGCAACAGAGAGCTTCGGCCATAATGCGGGCTGCTAATACGCTCGTTGTCCCGCTCCTGGTGTCAAAGTCCGGCGACACTTCAACGATATCGAAGCCAACGAAACCGTTGCGGCCTGCGACGCGCACCCCGCGGATGATCTCGCGAGAGGTCAAACCACCCGGCTCGAGACTGTTTGTGCCGGGTGCGTAAGCGGGATCGATACTGTCGATGTCGACGCTGACATATAACTTTGCACTATCGGCGGTGGCGATGGCTCGTGCCTTTTCCGTGATGGCCTCAATGCCTTCCTGCTCAATCTGCTCCATGGGGAACACTGACATGCCGAGCTCCCGGTAGAGAGGGGTCCATTCCGGGAGGTTGCGAGGGCCCCGGGCCCCGATGATCGCAACGCGCCTGGGATCGACGTGCTCAAGCTCGCAAATCCTCAGGATGGGAGACGCTCGGGTGAGGCGATCGCCGTTCAATGACTCGCTCAGATCCAAGTGAGTGTCGAACACGATCATCCCGAGGGGAGACGCGTGGTGCCGAGATACCGCGGCAACGGCCGGGTAGGTAATGCCGTGATCGCCACCAAGGCTGAAGGGGATCACCCCCCGTGCCAGCATCGCTTGAAGTTTCTGTTCGAAGCGCTCGTAGCTGCGAGCATTGTCCCCGGGAACGACATCGATGTCCCCGACATCAGCCACCTTGATGTGCTGGAACACGTCCAGATCCCAATCGAAATTATGTCCGCCGAACAGCAGGGAATACTTGCGGATTTCTTGCGGACCTCGCCGAGTCGCGCCGCCTCGGAAGGTTGCAATCCCGTCGTAGGGCATTCCAATCACCGCTGCATCGGCGGTCAGTGTCGCGACATCCGGGACATAGTCGACCGCCATAAAGGGTGGCACGTCGCTGTAAATTTTTGGAACGTCGGCTGGCTGAAGCGCTTCACTCATGTTTCTCCCCTTAGAGGTGACGGTTTGCTAATTGGCCATGTTACCGGGACGCATGCGATCATGCTCACGTGGAGGCAGCTCGTGCTTCACCCGAAGCATGGTGCCGGGTCACCTCACAGCTTCCAGCTGAATTTCCTGAGCTAGTAATTCAGCGGCAGTCGCGGATAGAACCGCTAGGCCAGCCGTGAGGGCCTCATCGGTGCTATGCTCTTCAGGAGTATGACTGCGCCCGCCGAGGCTCGGGATGAACAGCATAGCAGTCGACACATGCGGCGCCATGGTCATGGCATCGTGCCCAGCTCCGCTGACCATGGGTTTGGGCCGGAAGCCGAGAGCGGTGGCTGCGCGCGCCATTACCTCGGTGACCCGTGCACTCATCGCGACGGGCGCGACATCGCCGGCTGGTAGGATTTCGACATCGGCGCGCGTGGCTTGTGCCGCAGCCTGGGCAAGGATCGGAATTTGTCTTTGCATCAGGCGGATGCTGTCACTGGAGGAGCTTCTGAACTCGACCAGGATCTCTGCCCGTTCGGCAACGACATTGAAAGCGCCCGGCTCCGCACGTATACCGCCGAGATTCCACACAGATCCGCTTTCCGCGGCCTCGCTGCAAAATCTGTGAAACTCTTCAGCAAAGAGATACGCTCCGCGCGCCGCGTCGCGACGCAACGCCATAGGCGTTGTTCCGGCATGGTCTGCCTGACCGCGAAACCGAACTCGAGCACGGGCGATTCCGACAATGTCGGAGACAATCCCAATCTCAAGGCCTTCGTGCTCGAGGATAGGTCCCTGCTCGATGTGCAGCTCGAGGTAGGCCACATGCCGGGACGGATCGAGGCGAAGGACCGTGTCGCCCGAAAGGCCAATCTGCGCGCGCGCGTCCGCTAACGCGGTGCCGCTCTCATCAACGAGCCCCAGTGCCGACTGCGGTGACAGATGACCACAGAACAACTGGCTGCCCAACAAGGGGCAAAACCGCCCCTCCTCATCGCTGAACGAGATCACGGCGACGCCGGTCTCGCGCCCCGGCGGCATCACCCGCGCGACCTCAAGACCAGCCATCACCCCGAGTGCTCCATCCAGCCAGCCTCCATTGGGGACAGTATCGGTGTGGGATCCGATAAGCACATATCTCTCGCAGCCGGGCGTGTAACCGATCAAATTGCCGAAGCTGTCGAGGCTTGTTTCAAGTCCAGCCTCCTCCATCCGTGCCTTCACCCAAAGACGAGCCTCAAGGTCCTGCTCAGAGAATGCTCGACGGTACAGGCCTTGGCCTTTCCGGCCGATTGTGGCCAGAGTGCGCAAATCGGCGATGAGCCGCTCGGCGGACGGGTTCGACGGCATGCACCACTCCCTCATTCAACAGTGCTTATTTTGGTTGGACTCGTCACATCGTTGGCCGCGGCCCGGCGCCGGCCGCCAGTGACCAACGTCGGACGGTTATCGCATTTCGCGATCATAGGGACGGCCGACGGCGGCGGGGGGATGAGCCTGCCCCATCAGGCCAACCAAGGCCAAGATTGAGACACCGTACGGGAGTGCTGCGAAGACCTGAAACGGGATTTCAGGGTGATTGAACTGCAGGCGGAGCTGGAAAGCGTCGAAAAACCCGAACAACAAGCACGCGAGGAATGCAAGCTGAGGCTGCCATCGGCCCAGGACAATCGCCGCAAGAGCAATAAACCCCTTACCGGCGCTCATGTTGTCGGAGAACAGGAACACCTGCGTCAGAACCAGGTAGGCTCCCCCCAAGCTCGCGAGGGTCGATCCAGCGATAACACATGCGTAGCGGAGCCTAAACACCGGCACTCCGGCAGAGTCGGCCGCCGACGGGTTCTCGCCGATGGCGCGGATTGACAGGCCTATGCGGGTCTTGAACAGGACCAGATAGACGGCCACGACAGTCAGAAGGGCGACATAAACCAGTGCGTCCTGCGAAAAAAGAACGGGCCCGAGCACCGGGATATCCGAGAGGTACGGGATTGCCACAGGACCAAAGCCCTGGAGTTTGAGGCTGTTCCCACTCCCCGGAAAGAGAACCCGAGACATGAAGGAGGTAAAGCCTGTCGAAAACAGAATGACCGCAATGCCGATGACAATCTGGTTAACCCGCAACGTAATGCCGAGAACCGCCAGAAGCAGTCCGGATAGCGCCCCAAACAATAGTGCGAAACCCAAGCCTCCCGTCGGTGTGCCGAGAAAGTAGGCGCCAACGGCGGCGCCAAAGGCGCCGAACAGAATCTGGCCTTCGAGCGCAATGTTAAACACGCCTGACCGCTCGCAGACCAGTCCCCCCATTGCCGCGAAGATCAAAGGGATGGAAAGGCGCAAGCCCGTGCTGAGGAAGTCGGTGAGCTGTGCTGGATCCAGCAGGAAGTCAAACATCGCCTACTCTCCTTGCGTCGGCTTCTGCCACGCTGCAACACGCCGCGACCAGCGCTCAGGGTGGTACCGGAACGCAAGCCCGATTGCGACGAACAAGACGATCATGCCCTGAAGCGCCTCCACCATGGTTGTGTCGATGCCGGTTGTGCGCTGCATTGCACCCGCCCCCACCTGCAATCCCGCCAGAAAGAAGGCCGCCACGATGGACCCCAGCGGGCTCAGGGCCGCAAGGAACGCAACAATAATCCCTTGCATGCCGTAGCCGGGGCTAAAGTGGTCGAAGAGCCTGTACTTCAAACCTAAGACCTCGAAGGCTCCGGCAAGACCCGCCATGGCTCCGCCGAGTGCAAAGCTCGACAAGGTGAGACGCTTGACGTCGAGACCAGCATACACAGCTGCATGCGGATTGTGACCAACAGTCTGAATGGACAGTCCCAGTGTTGTCTGACGGAAGATCACCGCAATCACAAGTGCAGCCGCAACAGCAATGAGCACGCCGATATGGGCTTCGGTTTCGGACAGGAACGTTGGCAGGACCAACGCATCGGGAATTTCGCGCGAGTACGGATATGGCGCACCAGGTTCCATGAGCCAAGCGTGGAGAACGGCTCCGACCGTGTACACGGCAACATAGCTCAGCAACAAAGAGGTGATAATTTCGTTTGTGCCGCGATAAGCTTTCAGGGCGGCTGGGATCAGGCCCCATAGCGCTCCACCCAGGGCACCCGCACCAATACAGGCGATGACATGGATCCAGCTCGGGAGCACCTCTGGCAGATAAAGAGCCACCAAGGTCGACAGCAGGGCGCCGATGTAGATCTGCCCCTCGGCTCCGATGTTGAAGAGGCCAGCGCGCAGGGGAATGATCACCGCTAGGCTCGCCAGAAGCAGGGGGGACATGCGCACGAGGGTACTGCTGATGCCGTAGTAATCGGCGAATGCCCCTTCGAAAAGCGCGCTGTACGCCGCAACCGGTCTTCCACCCGCGAGTTGGACCAGGAAGGCTCCCAGAATAAGGGCCGCAAGCACCGCCCACACGGTCTTGAGCATGAAGGCGAATTTGATCAGGCTCTGCGCCACCCGCCCCGCCCGGGGCTCGGCACCACTTGGGGTTTGCGCTTTCACGGATGGCTGTCCGACGACGCTCATGCGGCCTTACCTGTCATCAAGAGACCCAGTCTTTCGGGTGTCGCCTCCGACACCGGAAGCTCCCCAACGATCCGTCCATTGAAGATCACAGCGAGGCGGTCCGCGACCATGAGGAGTTCTTCCAGTTCCGTCGAGATATACAGAATGCCGGTTCCCCGGTCGCGTTGCGCGAGAAGAGTTCGTTGAACAAAGTCAATCGCGCCGACATCAAGGCCTTTTGTCGGCTGGGAGACAATGAGCAGCTCCGGCTCGTCCTCCATCTCCCGGGCGAGGATGATCTTTTGCTGGTTTCCGCCGGACAGGTCGCGCGCGCGCTGACCGACTCCGCGCATCCGGACGTCGTAGCGCTCGGCAAGTTGCTTGGCGTGAGTCTTGATTTTCGCGAAATCTACCCAGCCATGGCGAGAAAAAGGTGGGAGCCGAAAGCTGCGGAGGACCATGTTGAAGGCGATGTCGCTGTCCAGATCGAGACCGACCTTTTGGCGATCCTCCGGCACAAACCCCATGCGCAGCCTGCGCTTGCGCTCCGCGGGATTCAGCCGGTCTGCAACTTGCCCGCAGATTTTCACCGTGCCCGCCGACGCTTTGCGGAGGCCGGCAATGGTTTCGGCCAGCTCTCTCTGACCATTTCCGTCAACCCCCGCGATGCCAACGATTTCCCCGGCCTTAACGGTGAGCGACAGCCCATTGAGCGCTGAAAGTCCACGTTCGTCGGTGGCGACAAGGTCTGCCACCTCAAGAACAGGGGACCCAATCCGAGGCGGCGTGCGCGTGACATCGAAGATGACGTCGCGCCCGACCATCAGTCGAGCCAGCTCGCGCGAGTTCGTTTCCGACGCTTCGATGTTGGCGACAACCCGCCCCAGACGCATGACGGTCACACGGTCCGCCATTTCCATCACTTCGTCGAGCTTGTGAGTGATGAGCACAATCGTGCGGCCACTTGATCGAAGCCTGCTCAGCAGGTTGAAGAACGGCTTGATCTCGCTCGGCGTCAGGACGCTTGTGGGCTCGTCGAGGATCAGGAGATCGGCCTGCCGATAGAGCAGCTTCAGGATTTCCACACGCTGCTGCATCCCGATGGGCAGGCTCCACATCGGCTGGTCCGGGTCAATATCGAAGCCAAGCTCTTGGGCAAGGTCGATGATTCTTTTGCGATCCTGAGCAAGATTGAGAACCGGTCGCCCGGGCAGCCCGAGCACCACATTCTCGGTCACTGTCATGGTGTCAACCTGTTTAAAGTGCTGGTGAACCATACCGATCCCGAGTGCCATGGCTTGGCGCGGGTTCGATATCTTGACTTCGCGGCCCCGAGAGAGAATGCGTCCCGCATCGGGCTGATACAAACCGTAGATGATATTCATCAAGGTCGATTTACCGGCACCATTCTCTCCGAGAATGGCGTGAATTGACCCTTCAGCAACATGGATGCTGACGTCGTCATTTGCTCGAAAGCCGCCGAATGTCTTGACGATGCCTTCAAGCGAGATTCGACTGGGAACAGCCTGCATGGCGGTCTCTACGTTGATCCATTGTGGGCGATTTCCCCGCCAGTGGATTGGCGAGGAAATCGTCTTAAATCAGCCCTTGGCTGGATTGAGCTTTCCCGACTTGATATCCTCGATTGCCTTTTGCACCTCTTGGCGCACAGCTTCCGGCACGGCGGAATTGAAGGGGCCGAGTTGATCGGTCGAGGTGAGGCCGATGCGGTAATCCTTAGCCTCAAGCTGACCCTTCTGGAAAAGACCAATCGCGTCAACGAGCGCGCGAGCAAAATCCAGGCGAGCCGTGGTCAGATTATTGTCAGACTCGTGAAGAATGCCCACGGTATGAGCATTACGCTCTTGTGCCGCCTGCACAACGCCAACCCAGCCTGCATCGAGATAGGGCATGAAGACGTCTGCCCCCTTGGAGATCAGGTTCAGCGTCGCCTCTTTGGCCTTCGCCACATCAGCCCAGTCGTTCGTGTACGCCACCAGGACGTCGCCGTCTGGCTTGGCCGCTTTCAGCCCTGCCTTGAAGCCATCAACGGCTGTCGTAAAAGCTGCGAATTGTTGGGCAGAGATCGCCGCGGCCGTTCCGGTTTTCGTAACGCGCCCGGCCACGAGCCCAAGCACATAACCGAATTCCTCATTCTTGAAATTGACGGTTGCCACTCCCTGGGTGGGAGCGCCATTCAGAACAACGACGCGCACCTTGGGAAAACGGGTTGCAACCCGTTTGGCAGCATCGGTGTACTCACCGCCAGCGCCGACCACAATTTGGTAGCCACGCCGGGCATAGTCGGACATGACTTCAACCTGCTCGGCCTGCGACACATTCTCGGTGAATGCGACCTCCGCACCCAGCGTCTCTCGCGCCTTTACCAGACCGTCGTGCACATTTTGGTTGAACGCCTTGTCGGTGATCACGCCGGGCAGGGCCACGGCGACTTTCACCGCTTGTGCGGCGGCAGGAAACGCGGCAAACCCACTCAAGGCAGCAATGGCCGCCAGCTTGACGATATGTTTGATCATCTTTCCCTCTTGTTTGACTTTGTAGATTACGACAGGTGATCATCATCGAAACTCTTGTCGTAGGCAACTTGTGACGAGAGCCACAAATTCTTCGACAAGCAGTTCTCCGATCTCACGGGTTGCCGCCTTGCCAGAGGAGAGGCATCCCGATTGCGGGACCCAGTCTGGGTTGACCGGGTAAACATCGTAGGGAGGAAAAGCCGGCAGCGGTTCATCGACGACTTTCGTCATGTTCACGAGATCTGGATAGCAATAGAGCATCATGGATGTTTCAAGAATTCCACCATGCTCGAGATCAAGCCCCGGATAGCCGATTCCCTTGTAGACTATCTCGAGTGTCTCAGGCTTGATCCGCTCGGCATAAAGCATTTTGACAATGCGAACATCTCGTCCCGACACCCGAAGCTCCTCCTGAGCGCGATAGCAGGCCTCGTCGAGGAAAAATCTGTTCTCGAAATGACTGTCGATCACGGCTATCTTGCGCGCACCGTGGCGAGCGATTTCCATGAGAACATCACGCACCAGGGCGATCAGGGTTTCCGCACACAGGTTTGTTGTTCCGCAACGATGCGGACCACCGCCGGTCCGCACTTGAGATCGGGCGCCATAGGCGATGGGTGCCGCCACAACCCCGCCGATATTCTCCGCAGCACGGCAAGCCATATAGGTGGCCATCATCCAGTCTGTGCCCAATGGCAGATGATAGCCATGCTGCTCGACCGCACCAACCGGGACGATAACCACCGCATCCTCCTCTGTGATGCGGCGGCAGTATTCTTCCCAGGAAAGGTCCGACATCATCACGCTCGACGGCATGTTCCCTCCTGTTTATTCGGTTTACGGCCAAGTAGCAGCGCTCGACTGAGCCAATGCACCTACGGCGTGATGGTGTTCGGTCACACCCAGCTCAAACAGCCGACCGAAACCGCTGATCTGATCGCCAACCCCGGCAACACGCAGGCAATCCCACATCATGGCTTGATTGCTCACCACCACCGGCTTTCCGAGATCGCCTTCCAGATCGGCGACGACGTCGAGCGCTCGGAGAGCTCCACAGCAAATAAAGACGGCCTCGGCCTCAGGTCTATCGACGCTACGTGCGTATGCCCTGATGAAGTGAGGATCGACAGCATCAATTTCGCTGTTGTTCCGGATGTTCATTCCTTGGATTTCGACGACGTGGAAGCCATGATCCTCCAGGAAATCCCGAACGATGGTGTTCACCTCGTCAAGGTACGGCGTAGCGACAGCAATTCTCCGGGCCCCCAGGGTTCTGAGGGCCCTGACCACGCCTGTCATGACCGTGGTCAGCTTGACCTGTTGCCGGGCGGCCCTGAGGGATCGGATCACACCGGCTTCGCCAATCACCATTGTTCCACTGTTGCAGGTGTAGCAAAGAACATCGACGCCCGTTTCAGGCCGAATGAGTGAGGCCGCTTGAGCAATATCGGGAGCCATGGTGGCGAGCGTGTCCACGGTGGCCTCGTTGTTCATGGGAACTCGCGAAAAATGAACCCCCACACCATCCGGGGTTAGCCGAAACACATCGTCCTCGACCGTCTGCTCCATAGCGAGAACGACGAATCCGATCTTCGCGCGCCAGTGGCGTCCCCGGTCAAAGGCGATCTCAACGGGCCGCGACCTGACCGAAGTCAGAGTCGCCGTGATAGTCGCCTCTTGGTCCCGGCCCGATGACTTATCCCATGAAGTTGAGGTCCTCGGCTTTTCGTCGCGCACCGTGCCTCCTGCTTGGTCTCGCCATCGCCAATCGGCAAAACTACGCGGTCAGTGGCGATGGTGATGAAATTATTGATTTATTGGGAGCTGGAAACACAGCCAAATCTGCGCAATCATATTTGCGGAAAACCGCAAGGATCGCATCGATGGGCCCATTTCAGTTATCAAACCTCGATGTTAAGCAGCTTCGGATCTTCACCGCGGTCGTCGAGAACGAAGGGGTTTCAGCAGCAGCTTACGCGCTCGGTGCGAACTTGACTGCAGTCAGTCGCTCGCTCTCGGAGCTTGAGGACCGCCTCGGCGTACGCCTCTGTCGGAGGGGTCGCGGAGGATTTGAGCTTACGCCTCAGGGCCTTAGCATCTATGAGCACGCAAAGCGACTAACGTTAGAGCTGAACGAGTTTGAGACATCCGTACGGATCATAAGCCAAGCCGTTAAGGGACGCTTCCGGATAGGAATTATTGACAATACCCTTTCCAATCCAGCCTCTCGTTTGGTGCAGGGGCTGAACATGGTCGCACAGGCTTACCCAGACCTATTCGTGGAACTGTCACTTCTATCACCTCCTGCGATCGAAATTGCTTTGCGAGAGCGCCGACTCGACGTTGGGATCACGGCGCAACCCACCGGTCTCAGCCCTCTGGAGTATACTGAGGCATTTTCCGAGCAGCACCGGATCTATATCTCGCAGGATCATCCGCGGAGAACTGAAATTGAGGCCGCTTTTGCAGGGAAAAACCACTCGTTGGAGGCGATCCCCTTCATTGCGCGGCGCTACAAGGCTCCCACGATCGACAAGCTTGAGCAAAGCTATCATCTGAGTCCCGCTGCAACGGTCGACAGTGTTGAGACAGCCGCGACCCTCATCGCGGCCGGCTTCGGCGTTGGTGTCCTCCCAACCCATTATGCCGATCTTCTCAGCCGACTTGATCTCGTAGAGGTTGCAGCCCCGGAAACCCCCCTGATCCTGCCATTCTTCATCGCCCATCGCTCAGACATGGAAAAAGAGCCAGCAATTCGCATGTTCCGGAAGTTCCTGCTTCAACAAAGGCCAGAAGGCGATAGCACAGAGCAGAAATCATGGAACGCTGCCGTTTGCTTGCAACTTAAGGCAAGTAAGCTTGCTTGATCCAACGCTGTTTTACGGTGGCCGCAAGCTGCAAATTGGGGCAATCCAAAGGAGGTCCTGATGTTGCAAACCGTTGAGCGGCCAGCGCCGGCGCAAGACGCCCTTCCTGTCTTCGTGAGTTCCGAATGGGGCGCTCTGAAAGAATGCGTGTACGGCTCCCCCCACCGCTGGGTCATGCCTAAGTTTCTCGGTGATTCAAAGCTCAGGGCATACGGCGACTTCTATGAGTTCTGGGTAGCCAACCAGGAGCGGGACGTCGCTGAGGTTGACCCAGAGCGCTTTCGTGAATTCAGCAACCAAATTCAGGGAGCGATCAACCTCCTTGAAGGACTGGGGGTTCGCGTTCAGATTGCCCAGGAACTCGCACCGGCTGATCTCAAGTTCCCGCGCGGCGAAAACCATGGCATCGTGACCGCTTGGATGCGGGACCCGTTCGTGACAATTGGCAACAACGTCATTGAACTTGCTCCAAGATCTCTGTTCCATCGGCGCCAGCGCTTTGCGATCCGCTCTATTCTGGCGTCGACCATGGATCGAGGAGCCCGGTATTTTTCGCAGCCCGATGGGGGTGCTGAGGATAGTAGAGACGAACCCGGCTGGGGTTACCTGGAGGGTGGGGATATCTTCGTTCTCGGCACCAAGATCCTTGTCGGCCATTCCGGTGGGTGCAGCAATCCAGAGGGTGTACGCTGGCTCCAACACGCCCTTGGCCGGGAGTATGATGTGGAGATTGTGCCGATCGACCCCATGTATCCTCATCTCGATTGTGTCCTCTCCACGCCGCGGGAAGGAGTCACCGTCGTCTGCCTCGAGGCGTTCCCGTCCGGACTCCCAGAGCACATTCGAGATTGGGATCATATCGTCGTCGACAAGCACCTGGCCAAACGTCACATGGCCTGCAACAACCTGATCCTTGACGATCGCACCGTGGTTGTTCCGTCCGAAGAGGCGCTGGATGGCGTCGCTGCGGCATTGAAGCAACGTCGCTTCGAAGTCATCAGGATTCCGTATGCGCGGCCGTCCGAGTTTGGCGGTTCATTCCGCTGTGCGCATCAGCCGCTTGTGCGAATATAGGCAGCGGCACCAGGGACGCACTGGGAAAGCGATTGCATTTGCCAGTGCGTCCGCATCAACACAGCGGCTGGCTGCAACGTCTTCCGCCATGTGCCTGTGGTTCGAACCAGGAGATCGTCTCGCAATTATACGTTTCTGATCCCTCATTGACCTAAACTGCCACCTGCCTGCAGGGGAGATGCGCAATGGATTCAGGTTTGCTCGTGGCACTCGCCCGATTAAAGCAGGGTGTTCCTCCTGCTCATTTTGGGTCGTCTGGTCGTTCCCTGCCTCGGAAGCCGATAGCTAAAGCAGGACCTACGCCGCCTCAGGCCGCCGGGAGCCAAAGGCGAGCTCGAGGAACTCGAACTTCGGAAGGCTTGAGCAGGTTTATACTAGCTCGACTTCATCGCCGCTGCTGGCGGCTCTCCACATTGGTCGCGATCGGCAGAGACATTGTCTATCTGAAGATTGCGCCGATAATTGAGAGTGTGGACGGAGCAGTCGGATCCTTGGCGTCTGCCCATATCCTCGTCCACTGCGGAGCCCGGCCTGTCCTTATTCCTTTGAAACACACTGAGCCACCCGCTTCAGGTGGGAAGACAAGCCGCAGTCCCGCGTCCGCCTGTGCCCGCACAACCAAACCTGCTGAGTCATTCTTCGTCGGCGACAAGCCCGACACGCGACAGCTGAAGCCATCTGTGCCAATTCGCTCGTTCGCCTGACAGTCTGGCACACTTCAAGGGGATGTAATGCGGTCGCTTCTCATCAGAAACGCCGACGTCATCGTGACAATGGATAGTGCGCGGCGCGAGATCGCCCACGGGGGGATCTTCATCGAAGGCAACCGCATCGTGGCTGTTGGTTCGGGCGATGAATTACCGACCAATGCGGATGAGGTCCTGGACCTGTCGGGTCATATTGTCGTTCCCGGTCTGATCAACACGCACCACCACATGTTTCAAAGCCTGACGCGGGTAGTGCCGGCATCCCAGAACGAAGAGCTTTTCGGCTGGCTGACAAACCTGTTCCCGATTTGGGCGAAGCTTACGCCGGAGATGATTTTCGTTTCCACCCAAACTGCAATGGCAGAATTACTGTTGTCAGGATGCACCACCTCAAGCGACCACCTCTACATTTACCCAAACGGTTGCCGCCTTGACGACAGTATCGAAGCTGCATCAGAAATTGGACTGCGATTCCATGCAAGCCGAGGCTCGATGAGCATCGGCGAAAGTCGAGGCGGGCTCCCTCCTGATCGACTGGTTGAGGATGAGGCTGCGATCCTCAAAGATACGCAGCGTCTCATTGAGACCTATCATGATGCAGGCCGCTTTTCGATGCTGCGGATTGTTGCAGCTCCTTGCTCGCCCTACACGGTAAGCGAGGATCTCATGCGGGAGTCGGCGCACCTCGCCCGAAGTTATGGAGTTTCGCTCCACACTCATCTCGCTGAAAGCGTGAAGGATGTGGACTACAGTCGCGAACGCTTCAATCTCACTCCAGCCGAGTATGCCGAGAAGCTCGGCTGGGTCGGTCGTGATGTCTGGCACGCTCACTGCGTCCATATCGACGAGCCGGGAATCCACCTCTTTGCCCGCACAGGAACCGGGATCGCGCACTGTCCATGTTCCAATATGCGTCTTGCCTCAGGTATCGCCCCTGTCAGACAGATGATCTGCGCAGGAGTTCCGGTTGGAATCGGGGTCGATGGCTCAGCGTCAAGTGACTCAGGAGATATTCTAGCTGAGACACGGCAGGCAATGCTCCTCCAGCGCGTCGGCTTCGGACCGAGAGCCATGAGCGCCCGTGAAGCTCTTGAGCTGGCCACAGTTGGCGGAGCGCGAGTGCTCAACCGCGACGATATCGGCGCTCTGGCCCCTGGAATGGCCGCAGACCTTGTCGCTTTCAACCTGAACCGCATCGAATACGCGGGTGCCCTCCACGACCCGGTTTCTGCCCTCGTCTTCTGTGCACCGGCGCGGGTTGACTACAGCATCGTCAACGGGCGGGTTTTGGTGCGTGACCGTCAGATAACGTCGATCGACCTCGGCCCTCTTGTCGAGCGTCACAATCGACTTGCACGAACCCTAGTCACCGCGCAGCCAGTCAGTTAACCGCCGCCATATAACTCGCATCTCGTGGTATGAGGACTGAGTATATCCTCTGTTTAGGGCCGCAGTACAAACGGCTGTTACAAACACCTCAGGAATTTGCGGTCCTGGAGAAGCAGTGTGCCTGGACTTCATCCTGTGAGGCCAATGTCCGCTCTCCGTTCGACCACGGCTTCCTCAGCGAGCCATTGCTAAAACCAACTGTTGTGTGGATTGCGGGCGCGGTTCTCGTCAAACAGCAGATGGTAAGTTCCGGCACTGCGTGCATAGCCCTAAGTGGACAGATGACGTCCATGGCTCCGTCAAATTACCTGAGAAGCGCCGCTGGGACGATCGCATCCCCCTTGCCTGATCCAGTGGTCTCCATAGTCATAAGAACTGGTCGTAAGAAATAGTGTTCGGGTCAGGGTCGATGCTTGCGCCGGGGAGCGCGGAGCCAGTTCTGCCCTGCGTAGCGCCGCGGCGTGAAGTAGACTTGGCGGTGATAGGCAAGGTCGTTAATCGATTTGAGGGGGCCGTGCGCGTCGAGCAACTTCTCCGAGCGGAGGAGCACAAGTATATTGGGAAACAGCAAGTGTGTGTGTACGCCGCACCAGTCTGTGACCATGTCCTTCTCAATGCGAAGGTTTTCCGGACTGTACTCCTCACCCAGAACCCTGCAGACTCAGGTGCATTTCCTCATCGACCCGACAGCCCGGAAAGGAGTGCCGCGTGTTGTTCTTATTGCGGACGATGATGCCGATGCGGAAGGACTACTGAGTCCCTGAGTTTTTGCGGGCGAACAGCCGATTCAGTGTCTTGGGCCTTCCAACACTCTCAATACCGATCGATCAGGATAGCAATGGGATCCCGGTTAGTCTGCATGTCATTGGAGGTCCTTTCAGCTACTGCCACCTCGTCGCGTTTGCGGATGGCTTCGGACAGACCCTTAAGCTCGCTCCAGTCAACGCACCTCCGGTGGTGCAACACCTAGGACACTACAGAAGCCTTTGCATTCTGCATCTGGGTGGGGCTATGCTCACCATCCAGACTCTTTGGACAAGAGCGAGACTCGCATGGCACATGGATATGAGCAGGGGCGGCTTGATCTGCCTTTCGTCGGGCACTGCACGTTCGGAAAGCGCCCTATTTGCACGAATTGGGATGCCATCGACGCGGATGTTGCCATACTGGGGATCCCGTATGATATGGGCACACAATACCGATCTGGGGCACGATTCGGGCCACGTGCTATCCGTGAAGCTTCAACGCTGTTCTCGTTTGGCCACGGGGGAGCCTACGATCACGAGGATGACGCAGTCTACCTGCCACTGGACAAAGTGCGCATTGTTGACATAGGTGACGCTGACATCGTCCACACCGATACGGTCAGGAGCCATGCCAATGCCGAAGCGGCCGTCCGTCGGATCCTGCAGAGTGGCGCGTTACCCGTCGTGCTTGGTGGCGATCACGCAGTCAACATTCCATGCATCAGAGCTTTCAGCGATCACGGTCCAATCCACATTGTGCAGATTGATGCTCACCTGGACTTTGTCGATGTGAGGCACGGGGTGCGAGAGGGACATGGGAACCCGATGCGCCGAGCAGCCGAACAAGATCATATCACAGGGCTGACCCAAATCGGAATTCGCAACGTCTCCTCCACAGCTCGTGAGGGATATGAGGATGCCCGCTCCCGCGGCTCAACAATCCTATCGGTCCGGCAGGCACGGGTGCTGGGGCGTGACGGTGTACTCGAACAAATCCCCGCGGGCGCTCGGTACTATGTAACTATCGATATTGATGGTTTCGACCCGTCGATCGCACCAGGAACTGGCACACCAAGTCACGGCGGCTTTCTCTACTACGAGGTCATGGAAATCCTTCAAGGCCTTGCACGAAGAGGGGACATCGTTGGCATTGACTTGGTCGAGGTCGCGCCGGCTTATGACCCGTCCGGCGTTACCGGATTTCTCGCGGCGCAGGTTCTCCTGAACTTCCTCGGATATATCTTTGAGGAGCGGTCGAAGCGAGCAGGTGCCCCACAGGCAAACGCTAAAGGGCCGTGACAGCTATGCCAACCCAAGAGAGCTGATCGGGTTCGCAGGCACCGGTCGAACTGCGGCCCGCTTACAAGCACAACCCTTATAGCTTATGACGCACGGATGCTGAGAGGCACAAGCCAAGTCCTGACGAGCCTCCATGGCACTATCGTGCTCACACGAGATATGAACCGCGCGCCTACAAGACATGCTCTTCCGAGCGGCGGCCCATCACCGTCGTCTGCAGTCCTGAGCCGTCGCGCAGCGCGTGTGGCGGGCAGCCATGGACAAAAATCCTGGGTCGCGAAGGATGACTCATCCGTGCTTGAATACAATCAATATGCGGCTCAGCGGCAGAACCGGGAGAGTTGGCTGGATTGTCCGAAGTCGGGCTCGAGCTCCACAGGTGTGGGCCTACACCGGTCCTCCACGGCAAGCGGCAATTGCCTGCTGAGGTGTCAGGTACATGCGACGCAAACTCTTGAAGGCTGGCTCTCACCACAGCGTCAGCGTTTTTGTCCGGTCACAGCAAGGTCAGGCCGAGTCAACGTAGCCATCTAACACGTTCCGATTGTGCGTCCCCAGCCATTTGCTTCGGTCGCATAGAAATCGCCGACTACATAGGTGGCGCCAAGGATTTCGATTGGCTCAAATTCCGCAAGTGGGTCTGTGCTGAGCGACCGGAGCGCTGCGGATGCGGATCCCTTATGCTCCCTCGTCAGCTTGAAATCAGGTGAGGTGTCGCGCTCGATAATTCTCCTCGAAAGAACTTTTCCGTCCGGACCGGGTTGAACATGGATGTTGAGGTGCGGGGTCGTCGCGGGCTTTGGAAAGTTGACCTCATCCGAAAACTGGCATTCTAAGCTGATTATCGTTGTATTCTTCCGAGTGACTGTCCCCCGCACACCAGATTCGTTCTCCAGAAGATCGATGGTACCGAATTTTTTCGGATAGCCCCAGAGATCGCGACCGGCCGCAATCGCTGCATCCTCGTCCTCATATTCAAAGAGGAAGTAGCCGCCAGTCCTGCCCATATAGGAGACAGGGACGACAAGGCCCGCGTCCATGAACGGAATCTTGTCGCACGCTGTAAAATCCGAGATGTAGACAAGGATGACGTCGCCAGCGGCCTTGAATGGTGTCGGGGCGAGATAAGCGTCGAGAGCAGCCTGTTCGACCCTGCAGTAGACATTGAGGGAACGGTTCCCAGGGCATTTGTAGGGAACGAAAGGATCTGGGATCAACGGCGCCTGCAACGGCATATTGTTCCCGTTGCGAACCGAGTACTTCGACATCATTCTCTCCTATTACAGCTATATGTCCATTCACGCCGCTTGCGTGGATGTTGCACGCAAACGCGGCTGGGAGGATCAAGCGTTTGCGCGCGCGGGCATGTGGTCGACTGGCTCTCCCGGCGATAACGAGGCGCGACCAAGCGCTGTCCGCGCGTCGCTTGAAGGGAGTGGGAAACCAGCACAAACATGACACGATTGCCGCCCGCCGCCTGATGCGCCACCGGTGACAAGGGCAAATTACCCCACGAACTCGTTCGGTGGACGGACCTCATCCGTTGCGACGGAGGACAGTGTCAGGTGCGTCATTCTTGCTCCTGACGCTCCGTTTCCAGTCCCGAAACCGGATCACCGTGAGGCAACGTTTGGAACGTGTCAGGCGCCAAGATAGGCTTCCTTCAAACCAGGGTCGTTGAGGACATTTCGAGCGCCTCCCTCAGCCGAGCACCGGCCCGCGTCGAACACGTAGGCGTAGTCGGCGATCTCCAGTGCAACAGAGGCATTTTGCTCGACGACGATCAGGCTGATTCCAGCATTGGACAGGCTGATGATGATCTCGAAGATCTGATTGATGAGCTTTGGGGCCAGGCCAAGCGAGGGCTCGTCGAGCATCAACAGTTCGGGAGAGGCCATCAAGGAACGGCCGATAGCCAGCATCTGCTGCTGTCCCCCACTCATGCGACTTGCAAGGCTGTTGCGCCGTTCTTTGAGAACGGGAAACATCGCGAACACATCCGATCGGATCGCATCGAACGACTGTCCCCGCTCCGGCAGGTAGCCGGCGATGAGGTTCTCCTCGACCGTCAGGCGCTGCAGAATCTGCCGGCCTTCCGGACAATGGGCCAGACCAAGGCGCGTGACCTCCTCGGGCGCGATGCCCTTGATGGATCGGCCCTTGAAGGTCAGTGTCCCGCCATAAATGCGGGTCAGTCCTGAGATCGAACGCAGCGTGGTCGTTTTGCCAGCGCCGTTCGCACCGATGATAGTGACGATCTCGCCTGCCTTAACTTCCAGATCAATGCCGAACAACACCTGCGTGTGCCCGTATCCCGCCTGAAGTCCGCCGACCTTCAGTAAGCTTTCGGACGATGTCGAGTTCCGCAGCTGTTCCAAGATAAGCCTCCTGCACCTTTTCGTTGCGCCGAACCGCATCCGGGGATCCAGAATAGAGCAGTTCACCGTGGTTGAGCACATCGACCCGATCGGAAATTGACATGACAAGATCCATGTCATGTTCGACGAGAATGATGGCGCGATCACTGCGCTTAAGGCTGGCAATGCGCCGAGCCATCTCCTTTGTTTCCGTATGATTCAGCCCAGCGGCAGGCTCATCAAGCAGGACGACCGGCGCGTCGGTGACGAAGGCCCGCGCCAGCTCGAGAACTTTTTGGCGTCCGTACGGCAAATCACCGGCAAGGTTCTCCGCAACATCCGCGAGGTTGAAGTCATGGAGACACGCATGGCACCGCTTGAGGCGTTCAACCTTCGTCATGCGATGACCGCCACGACGAAATAGTCCTGGCAGGGAGTCGGTGAAGAAGCACACTTCCAGGTTTTCCAGGACCGACATGCCGTCGAACAGGCGCAGGTTCTGATACGTCCGAGAAATCCCGAGCCTCGCAATCTGATGCTTTGCAAGGCTGCTCACCACATGCGCGTCAAGCCGGATCACTCCAGAGGTCACGGTATAGGACCCAGCGACCATGTTCACAACGGTCGACTTGCCGGCGCCGTTCGGACCGATGATCGAGTAGATCGCTCCGCGCTCAAATGTGAGAGACAGATCCTTGATCGCAACAAGCGATCCGAAGCGCTTGCTTACGTGTTCGAGGGTGAGAGCCATAGTGCTTGGATCTTCCGAATGACGTGGCCAAGGTTAAAGGCAGGCGGAATGAGACCGTTGGGTCGCAGGACAATCACAACAACGAGAACCAGCCCGTAGATCAGGAGGCGGTACTGTGCGGCAAAGTGAAGGACCTCGGGCAGGATGATGAGGAGAATGGCGCCGGCCGCGATCCCGACGATGTTCCCGACGCCGCCGATGATAATGATAAGAACGACCAGCAGCGATTCCTGGAAGGTGAAGCTTTCGGGACTGACAAATCGCTGGAAGGCGGAGAAAATCACACCGGTGGCGCCGCCGATGGCCGCGCTGATGGCAAAGGCCGCCAGTTTGAGGCCCGTCGTGTTGATCCCTAACCCGCGGGTGGCATCTTGGTCCTCCCTTAGGGCTCTCCAGGCTTTTCCCAGGATTGAGCGCTCCATGAAATAAACAGCACCGCAGACAACGATCGTCAGGATTAACAGAAGGAAGTAGAAATTCGTTGGGCTGATCAGTGGAAGGCCGAAGATCCGTGCCCGATCGAGTGCCGCAATGCCTTGGGGGCCATTGGTCAGGTCATCGGCATTGTTGATGAGGATGCGGATGATCTCGCCGAAACTGAGTGTAACGATTGCGAGATAGTCCCCACGAAGTTTCAAGACCGGAAAGCCGAGTAAAATTCCGGCGAGAGCTCCAGTGCCAGCCCCGATCAAAAGGATGATCAGAAACGGCAGATGAATGTCGAACTGCCCGCTCGCAAGGAACGCATAGGTATAGGCGCCTACGGCATAGAAGGCGATAAACCCCAGATCCAGCAGGCCAGCGTAGCCGACCACAATGTTCAACCCTACGGCAAGAATGATGTAGATCAGAATACTGTCCGCCACCCTGACATAGTATGGTGGCAGTGCCGGTACCTTCACCAGCAGCGCAACACAGACAAGGAGGGTCACGATCAGCCCGGTGCGTCTCAAGAAAACCGATTTTCCCATCAGCTCAGTAATCCTTTTTCGCAACGACGGTTTCTTCCGTCACAGTCTCTCCAAGGAGCCCGGCCGGCTTGAACAGAAGCACCAGAATAAGCACGGCGAACGCAAATACGTCGCGGTACTCTGTGCCGACCGCACCGCCGGACACAATCGGAAGAAACGCGGTTCCGAAGACCTCAATGGCCCCGAGCAAAAACCCGCCGAGCATGGCACCGGGAATCGACCCGATGCCGCCCAGAATGGCCGCAGTGAATGCCTTCAGGCCAACGGCAGATCCCATGGTGGGCTGCATGATCCCGTAGTAGGAGGCATACATAATCCCGGCCATCGCGCCGAGACCGGGGCCAATGAAAAAGATCAGGCTGACGGCCCGATTGACACGGATTCCGAGCAGACTGGACGTGGTCCAGCTCTCTGACGCTGCGCGGATCCATATGCCGATCCGGGTTCCGTTGACGAAGGCCGTGAGACCGGCCATGAGTACAACCGCTGCAGCGAGAATGCCGAGCTGTGTTGTCGTGACCATGCCACCCAGCATCTCAATGGGACTGTTCGGCACAATGGCGGGAAAGTGTACTGGCTGCGGACCGACAGTCACACGTATGGCATTCTGCAGGACGATCGACATGCCCAAGGCACTGAGCATTGGCGCCAACCGCCCGTAGGCACGAAGCGGGCGGTAGGCAAAGCGCTCGACCGCGATCCCGAGAACACCAATGGCGACAAAGCTGACAACAATTGCCACGATTGTATCGACCAGGGGCGGCAGACCGCCAAGGGCGAGAAGCGCAGCCATGGTAAAGGTAAAAAGATACGGGCCAAGCATGAAGAACTCGCCGTGCGCGAAGTTGATCAGGCGCATCACACCGTAGACCATTGTGTAGCCGAGGGCGATCAAGCCGTAGATCGCGCCGATCGCAAGCGCGAAAATCACCTGCTGTAGCAAATAGTCGAGCAAGGAATACCCCCTTCGGTCGGGGGCCGATGTGACGCCATCGGCCCCGCTCGTTGTGTCGCTGCGATCGGGTTATTCCTTGACGAGTTCGAACTTTCCGTTCTTGACGACGTAGAGATATACCGGCGCGGTAACGTTCTCGCCCTTCTCGTCGAACGCAACGGGACCGAGTAGGGTGTTAGCCTTCACGCCGTGCAGCTCGGCCAGTACTCCGTCCCGGTCAAAGGTCTTGGCCTTTTCAGCAGCGGCAGCGATGACCTGCGCGTTGACATAACCAAGGGCCGCGTAGGGTCCGGGCGGACGACCGAAGCGCGCCTGATGGCGGTTGGTGAAGTCAACCAACTCGGGAGAGGAATCGTACGGAGGGAGCTGGAAGGTCAACAAGGCGCCTTCCGCGAAGGCGGGGCTCGCCTGCTTGATCAGATCCACCGTAAAGCCGATGTCCGGACCGATGAACTGAGCATTCACCTGCTGCTCACGCATCTGTTTGAGGAACAACGCAAGCTGAGGCATGCCTGCGCCCATATAGATAACGTCGGGATTTTCGCGCTTGATGCCGGCGATCAGAGCCGAGAAATCAACATCATCGGGATTTACGCCAAAAGTTCCCGCGATCTTGCCTCCGCCTTTCTCAAAGTTTTCCTTGAACACGCCTGCGATACCCTGGCCAAAGACGGTCTTGTCGTGAACCAGGACAGCGTTCTTCAGTCCCAGCTTGCCTGAGACGTGTTTGGCTGGCAGTGCTCCCTGCTTAAAATCGTTCGCAACGGGGCGGACCACCGTCTTGTAACCCATCTCCATCAGCTTGGGGTTGGTCGCCGGCACAACCTGTGGCATCTCGCACGCGGAGTAGATGTCCAGGGCCGGCAGAGTGACGCCGCTGTTCATGTGGGCGATCACACCGATCACCTCGGGTGCGTCGCAGAACTGCTGCGCGACCAGTGTGCCTTGACGGGGATCGGCGCGGTCGTCGAGGGGCCTGAAAACGACCTTGTTGCCCTTAATCCCGCCCTTCTCGTTGAGCTGATCAAAAAACAGCTGCGCTCCGTCGATCTGGGACTGGCCAAACTCCGCCTGTGCCCCAGACATGGGTGCACTTCCCCCAAAGACGATGTCGGCTGCGGCGACAGGCGAAACCGCGCTCATCAAGGCGATGGCGAGGGTGGATAAGATGGTGCTTCGCTTCATGTTCTATCCTCTCTGGTTCCGATTTCAGTCGTTCCGGTCTGCGGCGCTCTCTTTCGGAGCTGAACGGGCTCACATCGAGGTGAACTTTCCACGTTCAAATTTCACACAGCTGATGGTATGCAGCAAGTCCCTGAAGCCGCGCTCAGCCCTCCTTTCTATACCCTTTTGGGTCCTTCCTAGCGTGCGAGGTAGCCTCCATCGACAGCAAGGACATGTCCCGTTGTCATGGAGGCGGCTGAACTGGCGAGAAACACCATGGCAGACGCGACCTCTTCCGGCTCCGCCAGACGTCGCATGGGGGTCAGGTCGAAGATTTTCTCCATCTGAGCGGGATCTGCCATCAAGTGATCGATCAACGGGGTTCGCACCCATGTCGGCGCAACGGCATTGACGCGAATTCCCGCGCCGGCCCATTCCACAGCCATGGTCCGGGTCAGATTGACGACCGCAGCTTTGGTGGACTGATAGGAGATGTTGGGATGAAGGCCGCCTCCTGAAAAGCTCATGATGGAGGCTGTATTTACGATTACACCCGGTGTGGCTCGCGCGAGCCACGAGCGCGCGGCGGTGCGGGAGCACAAGAACATGCCAGTGAGATTGACGGCCACGACCTTGTTCCAGTCGTCGACAGACAGATCGATTGTGGCCTCGCGGACTGAGATGCCAGCATTGTTGATCAACACGTCAAAGCCGCCAAGATCGACTTCCGCCTGGGCGAAGACCCGTTTAATCTCGCTCTGATCTGTGACATCCAACGGGTACGCGCGAGCGACACCACCGTTTGCGGCCACCTGATCGGCAACGCCGGCGGCAGCCTCGTTGTCGAGGTCGAGAACAGCCACACTTGCTCCGAACGCGGCAAACATCAGGGCCGCTGCCCGACCTATTCCTCCAGCGCCGCCGGTGATGAACGCCCGCTGGCCATCCAATCGAAACATCCTTTCTGGATTCGGATTGTGGACCATGAAGGGTGCTCCAACGGCTGGCTTGGCGGGCTGGCGCGGCCCACCAAGCGGATTGTCAGCCAACGATCTTGCCGAACGCCAACAGGAAATTAGCGACCGTCATCTCAGCCCCTACCACTTCCAGCACCTCGAAATCGGAGAAGGGATCAGTGGCGTTCCCCCCGATCTTGAGGTCGGCGGTACCGACGACATGCCTGATCGTCGATGCCTGCCCCAGTGTGTTCTCAATGATCTGGGTGGTCACGTCGCTTGACTCGGGGGATGGGATCACCCGAGTTTGAAAGCGGGGCTGAAGCAGCGGCTTTTCGAAGGCAGCCCCGCCGGCCTTGAAGTCGATTTCGATGAGAGAGACATTGCGCCGCGACAGCTTGGCTTTGACTGATGTATCGTCAGCTGTCCATTCGACCTCGCCCATCTTCTTGGGATAGCCCCAGACTTCCCGCCCGACGGCCATGGAGTCATCGTTGGTGACGATTTCATACAGGACATGCCCGCCAGGGCGGCCTTGGTACGACATCGGAACGACGATGCCGCCCTCGGCGTAGGAGCCGAGGGAGCCTCCCTCCGGAACGTCCATGATGAAGAATTCAATGACGTCTCCCCGGACGTCGAATGGCTTCGGCAGCGCTTTCCGAATGGCCGCCTCTTCAACACGACAGAAGACGCTTACCTTGGTGTACGCCTTATAGTCGAAGGGCGGCGCCTGGTAGAGCGGCGAGCGCTGCGGAATAGTGTAACTGATTTGTTCCGACACCGGTTGATCATCCCTTGTGACAGCCTATGGGAACAGTCTCATCCCCATGAAAAGCACTTGTCAATATTTCACGAAGATGAATTTCGTCGTCAGCGATGCGTTTGTGAAACGAACTTGATGTTCTGATAGGTCTCGAGCGCCTCGGTGCCCCCCTCGGAACCATAGCCTGAGTCCTTGACACCGTTGAACGGCACCTCGGGATAGGCCAAGCCGTATTCATTGATGGATATCATCCCGGTCTCGACTTCGGCCGCCAGCAGCGCAGCGGTCCGCTGCGAGCGGGTGAAGGCATAGGCTGCAAGACCAAACGACAGCCGGTTGGCCTCGGCGACCGCCTCATCAAGCCCGCGGAATCGATTGATGACGGCAACAGGGCCAAACGGCTCCTCATTCATGATTGCTGCGCTCGGCGGCACGTCGGTCAGAACGGTCGGCTCGAAAAAGTTGCCTTTGTTCCCAATCCGCCTGCCGCCCGTGAGCAGCTTCCCGCCTTTGTCAACGGCATCCCCGATCAACCGCTCCATTGCATCGATGCGCCGTGCATTGGCAAGAGGGCCCATTTGTGTTTGTGGGAGGAGCCCATCTCCGACCTCAACCGATTTGGCGGCTGTGACAAAGCCCTCCACAAATCCGTCGAACGCTGGCTCCTCGACCAGCAAACGTGTCGGCGCAATGCAGACCTGCCCGGCATTGTGGAACTTGTGCGCCGCAAGCATCGAGACCGACGATTCAGGGTCTGCGTCGGCACACACAATGGCTGGCGCATGGCCGCCAAGCTCCATCGTGACACGCTTCATGTGCTGGCCTGCGAGAGCCGTCAGCTGTTTTCCAACCGGAGTTGAGCCTGTGAACGAGACCTTGCGGATTGTCGGATGCGGGATCAGATATTCGGAAATCTCCCCTGGGTTGCCGTAGACAAGGTTGATGGCCCCATCAGGGAAGCCCGCATCGGTAAAGGCCTTGACCATCGCCGCGCATGATGCGGGAGCTTCCTCAGCGGCCTTGAGGATGACCGTACAGCCCGCCGCGAGTGCCGCGGACATTTTTCGGATGGCCTGCGCCACTGGGTAGTTCCAGGGTGTGAACGCCGCGACAGGGCCGACCGGCTCCTTGACAACCATCTGGTAGGTATCGGGATTGCGTGGTGGGATCAGGCGCCCGTAGGCGCGGATGCCTTCCTCGGCAAACCACCGGATTACATCACTGGCGTTGGTCAGCTCCGATCGGGCCTCCGCAAGCGGCTTTCCCTGTTCCATTGTCAGGATTGGCGCAATTGCCTCAACGCGGGCTCTCAGATTGTCAGCGGCCGCATGAAGGAGCCTTGCGCGCTCGCGTGCCGTTGTCTTGCGCCAAACCGCAAACGCTGAGGCCACATGTTCCAGGGCCTGATCCAGGTCTTCCTTGGAGGCATGGGCGACCCGCCCGATTTCCAGCTCCGTCGCTGGGTTCATGACGGGAAGCGTCGCCCCATTCGCGGCATCGGTCCATTTGCCGCCGATCAGCAGGGAAGTGTTGGGATACACAGTCTACCTCATTTCAAATGGCTGTGGCTGACTCAGTGGTCGAAACACACGAGAGTGCGTGCGAGTACGCCTTGCTCCAACCAACGAAAGGCGTCGTTGATCTGTTCGAGCGCGATGCGTTTGCCGATCTGACGATCGATGTCGAACTTCCCAGCGCGATACAGACCCAGAATGCGATCGAAGTCCCGCTCAGGAATACCGCCGCCGTAGTTGCTGCCGGCGACGCGCTTCTGGGTATTGGGAAGTGTGGATGCAGGCAGAGCCACCATTTCTTCCCGTCCCGCGATGCCAACCGAAACAACAATTCCACCGGGACGAATGCAGTCATAGGCGGCCGAAATGGCGGTGGGGCGGCCGGTACATTCTATCACGCTGTCGGCACCCCGGCCGCGGTTGAGGGATTTGATCGCGTCAGTCACGTCGCACGTGTTCGGGTTGAGAAAATGGGTTGCACCAAACGAACGGGCAACTCCCTCCTTGTCACCGTTAATATCGATGGCAACGATCATCTCTGCTCCGGACAGTGCAGCCGCCTGGATCGCATTGATGCCGACGCCGCCGACGCCAATCACGCCAACCGTATCGCCTGGTTCAACCCGAGCGTCGTTGACCACGGCACCGAATCCGGTTGTCACAGCGCATCCGACGAGTGCGGCGACCTCGAAGGGAACATCTTCGCCGATTGGTAGGCAGCCCGTTTCCGGAACGACCGCATACTCGGCGAAACTGGATACGCAGGAGTAATGATGAATGCTGCCCGATTGTGCCTCAAGCCGGCTTGTCCCGTCCCAAAGGCCACCGCGCCCGGCCGCAAAGCCGTACACGTCGCAAAGGGTCGGGAACCTTTTTTGGCAGTAGAAACACTGACCGCAATTTGGAGCCCATGAAAGAATGACGCGGTCGCCCACCCGTACCTTGGACACCGCAGAGCCAACTCGCTCCACGACGCCCGAGGCCTCGTGGCCGAGGATGAGCGGCAGCTTTGCCCGCGACTTGCCCTTGGACGCACTCAGGTCGCTATGACACACGCCAGTTGCCGCAATGCGCACCAGCACCTCACGGTCCTTCGGATCAGCAATCGCAACATCCTGAATGACCATGTCCTCATTGTAGGCGTGAAGCACCGCAGCTTTCATGCGCACAGACTCCTCTTGATATGCGGCCGTTTGATATGCGGCCGTTGAGTGCGGGGGCCGCCTCCCCTGCTTTTCACGACGCACTCTCTGGCATGGCGCGCTTGTGGTAGCCGGCCATGCGGTCCCACGCTCCATCCAGCGTTGCGGGCAGTCGATGCTTCATGATCCGCTGACTAGGCGTGCGCTCAAAGTCATCGACAAGTGCCAGGTAGCGGGGATTCTGGTATGGGGCGAGATGCTGGGCGAGCCATTCCGAAAACGCGGGAAAGTCGATGCGTTCGCCGGACCTGGCTTTGATAAAGAGCTTGATCTCCTGCTCGCCGATATCAGCCTGCACGCCAATGAGTGCGCAATCTTCGACCGCTGGATGCATGCCAGCCACGTGCTCGACCTCGAAGGCCGAGACATTTTCACCTCTCACCCGCACGCTGTCGGTCAGCCGACCCAGGTAATACAGGTTACCATCGGCGTCTGTCGTTCCGAGATCACCGGTATGAAAGCCGTCAGAACGAAGTGCCTTGACCGTGGCGTCCGCGTTGCGGAAATAGCCGGAAAACACTGCACCGTGCTGGCGTGCGTGCACAACAATTTCGCCTCGGTCGCCCGGCTCAAGGGTGTCACCCTGCTCGTTCATGATTTGAAAGCTGAGCCAGGGAACGGCCCGTCCGACCGCGCCGACAACGCCAGTATCGTTAAAAGTGGTGATGCTGGAGGACTCAGTCATTCCGTAGCATTCATGCAGTGTGACACCGAACCGTTCCTCGAAGTCGCGCCAGATCTCCCGTGGGCATCCTCCTCCCCACGCAATGCGAACCTGGTGATTGCGGTCGCTTTCGCTCTCCGGCTGTTTGAGCAGGATCTGCAGGATGCCGCCGAGGTAGTGGATCTGTGTCGCTCCACACTCACGCACCTGGTCCCAAAACCGCGTGGCGCTGAACCGCTGGACCATGGCAAGGCGGACGTCCCGCAGCAGCGGGATCGGAACGAGTTGAGCTCCGCCGATGTGATAGAGTGGCTCCCACACAAAGAAGACATCGCCATCCTGAGCGCTCGAAGCCAGCATCGCCCCCTCGCTGGCAAAGCGAAGCATGCGATGGGTGACACAGACGCCCTTTGGCCGCCCGGTGGTTCCCGACGTGTAGTTGATTGCGAAAAGATCGTCAGGCGCGGGAAGGGTTTCGTTGAAAGCGCCGCCGGCCGTGGCGATTTGCGTCAGACTGAGACCGTCGCCGACCTCTGGAACCAGGGTGATATGCGCCAGGTCCGCGCCGCACTGGCTGATCGTGGGCAATAAATCGGCATTGGCAACGATGATCCTGGGATCAGAGTGCTCGAGAATGTACTTGAGGCCCTCGCCGCGCTGCTGAACGTTGACTGGAACCCATACAGCGCCTGACTTTGCAATGCCGAACAGTGTTGCTACGCTCTCGGGACTGTTGCGCAGCATCAGGGCGACACGGTCGCCGTGCTCGACGCCAAGACTCCTCAATCCCAGCGCAATGGAATCCGACATCCGGTGCAATTCGGCAAAGGTGATCGGCTTTTCGTCGAAGGTTGCATAAATGGCGTTCGGCGTGGCGGCTGCACGGCCGGGAAGAAGGGTGATGAAGCCTTGATTGTCCACGCTCTTGTCCTTGCGTTGAACGGGAGAGGGATCCCTGCCAGATCGTGAGGGTTTCAGTCGGTAGAATCGGTTGGGCCAGTTCCTTCGCGCCGCGGCGCGAGAGAGCGCCCCATCATGTGCGTCGGCTCGCCATCGGCATAGGCATAGGCACACCCTTCGTATTGCATTGCAATACTCAATATCGTATTCTGATACCGACGCGAGTCAAGAGGGTGCTTGAAGTCAAGCAGGATGGCGACGGCAGGCTTTCGGGATTCGAAGACTTAGGGTCAGGCAGCTGACGGCACTGCTTGTGATATCGAACCGGCGGCAGCCACAACCAGTGGAGCGAGGATCTCTTCCGCTCTTTCCGGGGTAAACCGGGCTCGCGAGACCCCGATATTGACGGCTGCGATGGGCTGTCCAGCTCGGTCCAGAATCGCCGACGCGACAGAGAGATCGCCCGGGAAGAACTCGTCCCACGCCGTTGCGTACCCGAGCTCACGCGCGCGGTCGAGTTTCTGCTCCAGGGCCTCGGGCTGGAAAATCGTGTGAGCGGTAAACGCCCGCAATGTCGACCGTGCGAGTATGGCCATGGCTTTGTCCTTTGGCAGTCGCGACAATATCGCTCGGCCCGGCGCAGTACAAAAAGCCGGCATCCTCGTCCCCACCACGACATCCGTACCCAGCATGTGACGGCTCATGAACCGCGCGGCAAAGACGATTTCCGTGTCGTCCGGCAGAGTCAGGTTGACTGTCTCCTCGGTCGTCCGGCTCAAGTGCAGGAGATACGGCATGGCCCGTCCGACAACTTCGTTGGCACTGATGAAGTGACGGGCGAGATCAAGCGCCTTGAGGGTAAGTTCGAAGCGCTTGGTATCTGGGTCCTTGCGCAGATAGCCGAGTTTGACCAGCGTATGGGTGAAGCGCTGCGCCGCGCTCTTGTCGAGGTCCACCACCTGCGCGAGCTGGGCCAGGCTGAGGGATTGATGTGTTTGATCGAAGGCCTGAAGCACCCGAAATGCCTTTTCAACCGATCGAACCATGAGCGGGTCGGATGCTCCGCCTTCAGTATTCCCCGCGCCGCGTGTACGAGCCGATGTCATGTGCGCCTCCACAGGTTCAGCATTACCGGCAGCAGGGTCGACAGCACAAGCCGTCGGCGGGCTCCATTCGTCTCGCGTCATCCCGATCTGCTGCCGCTGGTTGAAAGCTGGCCCCTCGTGACAGGACGGCTGTGGCGCTCATTGGCGAGCACCAACGCGATCCGCCGCTCCCTGGCGATGCGGCCCCATGAGGGACAAATCGGCGGTGGCAGCAGTGCTTCATCGATCTCACGTTGACAACGACCGCCATGACGATCTCATCTCTGCAAACGGATCATGCCTCGCCAGAGCACCTTGAGGAGCCGCGCTCAGTGCTTCCAGTTTTGCGCCGAGTGGGATTGTCATGACGCACGAGGGAGTACTCGAAATGAATGACGTCGATGGCGCTGTGGTCCTGATATCGGGGGCGGCCTCGGGAATCGGGCGGGCGACGGCTCTGAAGCTGGCGTCCCAAGGCGCCTCGCTGGGTTTGCTTGATCTCGCCCCGGCTGCGCTCGACAGTGTTGCTCATGAAGTCGAAGCCCTGGGGGGCCATGCGCTTACAATCATCGCCGATGTCTCCGTTGATGAGCAGGTGCGCATGGCGGTGAGCGCGACGGTCGACCGCTTTGGTGCACTCGCCGGGGTTGTCTGCGCGGCTGGCATTGCGATCAAGGGCAAGGTGGCAGAGATCACTGAGGACGACTGGCACAGGACGCTTGCGGTTAATCTGACTGGCACATTCCTGATGGCCCGACACGCCATACCGAGCCTTGTAGCCCACCCCGGTTCCAGTTTCGTTGCTGTCAGCTCGGATACCGGAATCCGGGGATCGGCAGGATACGCAGCGTATTGTGCTTCCAAGCATGCCGTTGTTGGGCTCATTCGATGCCTTGCGCTTGATCATGGGCCCGACGGCGTTCGCAGCAATGTCGTCTGCCCGACTTTTGTGGACACGCCGATGGCGGATCAGCTGCTGAAGGATGCCGGCCGGTACGACCGGGCATTCTACGAAAGCCGTGTTCCGCTGGGCCGGTTTGCAAGGCCCGAGGAAGTGGCCTCGGCTATCTGCCACCTCCTGTCAGCGGAAGCGAGCTACGCCAACGGGCTCGTTTACGTGCTGGACGGCGGCACCACCGCCGGGACGTTCGGGTAGGCGGGCTCAGACGCAGAGACCCACCCAGATGATCACAGTAGGATCGGTCGGCGACGGGTTTCTAGAGTGATAGGTCGAGGAGCGACTGAACTTGTAGCTGTCTCCCTCCGAGAGCACGAACTTTTCCTCGTCGATCCAAAGTTCGAGCTTACCTCGCAGGATCAGTCCGTACTCGGCTCCAACCGTTGCAACATTTTTCACCTCGGTTTCCAGCAACGGTTCGAAGGTCGAAATCATGAACTCCAGCTTCGGATCGAGCTGGGGTGTCAGGAGCTCCGTTTTGGCACCTTCGTGCAGGAGAGGCCGCCGCCGGCTGGCTCGAACAATGAAATCCTTTTCCCGGCTGTCGACGCCCGGCTGCTGATCTAGGTCCACGAACCAGCTCATGGGAACGTTGAAGGTGGCGCAGGCCGCATAGAGATCCTTGAGGGTCGGCTGCGAAATGCCGCGCTCGACCTGACTGATGTAGCCTGTCGAGCGGTTCAGAGCAGTGGCCAGCTGCTGGATGGTGATGCGGCGCGCCCGGCGCAGCTCGCGGATGGTTTTTCCAACGTGCACATGAGGTTCTTTTAGGGTCTCAGGCTTGTTCTGCATGCGGGCGGGAGTGGCTCAGGTTCACCTATGTGATGGAATTGAACGCTTTTTTCATATCTGTCAACGCAGGCGACCCTGTCGATGCAGGCGATGCGGTCGGCTTCAGACCGAGCTGGCTGAAATCCCATCCAGTGCCCAGGAGCCCGCCCTTGGAACCAGTACCCCTTGGGGTGGACAGGAATTAGTCGCACAGGGGACCGTTTCATCAAGCTGCGCCCGACAACAGATCGTGAGAAAAAGATCGGCTATCCAGAAGTGCCGGCAGCCCTCTCTGCGATCATTGATTTTAGATAGTACAGCCACTCCGCCTCGACCGCCCCCAGATCCATAATCTGGTGCCAGAGGGTTTCACAGCCAAACAATCAATCGCCTTCCAAGTGCCTTAACGTAACCCTGCATAACCCGGCTTTCCTGTTACCCCCAGCGTTACCCCAGCAGGCCCCAATGGCGAAGGCACTGACCGTCCAAAGCGTTGAGAAGCTGAAACCCGACTCGTCGCGTCGGCTGGAGATTCCTGATGGCCTCCTGCCCGGCCTTTATTTGGTCATTCAGCCCAGCGGAGTACGGTCGTGGGCTGTTCGTTACCGAGCGGCAGGCAAACCGCGCAAGCTGACCTTAGGCCCCTACCCTGCCGTTGGTCTCGGGACCGCTAGGGAACGCGCCCGTGAAGCTCTCCAGGCGGTCGCGAGCGGACGCGATCCAAGCCAGCAGAAACAGGCTGCCCGGTGCGAGGCTGACCCCATCAGTCCTGATCGGGACCTTGTCTCAATCCTGATCGCGAGCTTTCTGGAACGGTACGTCAGGCCAAGGCTCAAACCTCGCTCGGCCGAAGAAGTCGAGCGCCTCTTCAAGCTGCACGTTCTGCCTATTTGGGGGGAGCGCCGCGTCCAAGACATCACACGACGCGATGTGGTCGAGTTGCTTGACCGTATCACCGACCGCGGCACCCCAGTCGCAGCCAATCGGACATTCGCCGCGATCCGCAAGTTGTTCAATTGGGCCGTCGAACGCTCAATAATCCACGGACAATCGCCCTGCGCTGGGGTTCGCCTTCCCTCCGCCGAGCGCAGCCGGGACAGGGTTCTGTCCGACGAGGAACTGCGGCTTGTTTGGTTGGCTGCCAGTCGGATTGGATGGCCCTTCGGCTCGATGGTCCAACTCCTCATTCTCACAGGCCAGCGTCGGGACGAGGTGGCGGCGATGCGTTGGAGCGAGATCAGCGATGCCGGGCGGCTTTGGACGATTCCCGGAGCTCGGACGAAGAACGGCCAGCCTCATCAGGTTCCGCTGTCGAACGCTGCCCGAGACATTCTCTCGACGCTGCCACGCTTGGCAGGCAGCGACCTGGTTTTCACGACAACCGGAGCCACCCCAGTCTCAGGCTACTCGAAAGCCAAGGAGCGGCTGGACCGCCTTATTGCAGAGCTTGCCATAGGTCAGGCATCTTCGCAGGATGCGAAAACTCTTGTCGTTCGGAGTTAGCGACTGCACGACCTACGCCGAACTGTCGCATCAGGGATGGCCCGATCCGGAATTGCGCCACACGTGATTGAGGCAGTGCTCAATCACCGCAGCGGCATCGTGAGTGGGATTGCTGCGATCTACAACCGCCACGACTATTACAGCGAGAAGCGCGACGCGCTCGAACGGTGGGCGCAGTCGCCGCCCCTTGCGGCTGTCGATGCTCAACAGCGCGAGTAGCTCTCAAAAAATTTAACAACTGCCGCCTTGCCGTTCCGACCTTTTACGGTTAGCTCTATACGTGGATCGCCAGTTCGCCGAGTTCTGCTCGGTTTGATCCGTCTTTCTTCTGAAGACCTTTGCAACCGCCGCTGCCTCTTGGCTCGCGGCATGTCTAGCAATTCTTCGAGAGCGGACTCCTTGGCGATGAAAAGTCCTTCCTCTTCCAACTCGAACGAGCACGTCCCCTTGTTGCCACAGGCTCAGGCCGCAGTGGCGCAGGGTGAATTTTTGCCTGCTCGCGCGGTACGAACGCGATACGGGATCTCCGCGATGACACTGCACAGGTGGCTTCGCAATCCCAGTCTCGGGTTTCCTGAACCGCTAATCATCAACAGGCGCCGTTACTGGCGTGTCGAAGCCCTGCGGGCATGGGACCGCGAGCGTTGAAGATGCCGTGCTCTGTGGCGCTTCGAGCAATCCCCAAAGAACACTCGGCCGTCGAGAGATCCAGCACACTCCCATCATCGCAGACCAAAAAGACGAGGAAAGCGTCGCCACGAGGGGGTTACCCGCGCGAACGACGCTTTCTTCTCATCAGTAAAGTGACCTTGCCCGACGAACGGGGCGGTCTTCACACAGGAAGCATGAACCCATGCAAGAATTCGAGAGTCCAACAAAGCTCACCCCTTGGCTCTTCTTCCAGCTTCTGAACGCAACGCCCGCTGAGAATGTGCACCCGAGCACCGTCATGATCGCAGCAGGTGCCTGCCATGGCCTGATTTACGGCCCTGTCGGCGGACGCGTGTCAGACCTGGAAGAGGCGTTCACGGAGCTCTGGAGTCGCGACCAACCGTATAAGTGCGGCTGCGGGTTGCTCACGCTGATGCACACCCTGTTCACCGAGACGATGCACCATCCGTTGCGGCGGATTGATCTTGATCACCTGGCCGAACTCATGGTCGCCGCCTTGAATGATCAAGGGCTGCGTATCCGTGGTGACGGTAAGGGCCTACGGATCGTGAGCAGTCGGACCTTCCGGCACAGGCATGGGGTCAGGATCAACGTGCCCTTGAGACGCCCACCTGATGCTGCCTGATCCTGTGATCCGCTGACCCTAGACGACGCGGACGCAGCCACCATCAGAACCCGCAATTTCGATCAACGTCACCGGGGTTGGTGGATCCCGGTGCACGACCCCCTTTGCGGAACGCTGACGCACATCCCTAAAACCCTCTCCAGATTCGGTGCCGCCAACGCAGCACTCGGGAGTCTTTACTATGGAAAAATCACTCTTGGAGCACGCGCTGGAATACGCTGCTCATGGTTATGCTGTACTGCCAATTCATAATGTTCGTAAGGGGCTCTGCACTTGCCAGAAAGGAAAAGGCTGTTCCAAGCCTGGCAAACACCCCCGGACAAGAAACGGTGTAAAAGACGCCACCACTGACAAAGACCAAATTGCGGCGTGGTTTAACAAGTGGCCGAAGGCCAACATCGCCGTCAGGTGCGGGCTGCAAAGCGATCTGGTCGCGGTAGATGTTGATCCGCAAAACAAGGGCGATAAAAGCTTCGCGACCCTCCAAGATGAACTCGGCGCTTTCCCAGAGTGCCCTGAGTCTCGAACCGGAGGCGGTGGCTCACATTACTTCTTCAAGTATCCAGGGGCCGCCATTCGCACCACTCATGGGACGAAACTTGGACCTGGCATCGACTTCCAAGCCGACGACGCCTACATCGTCGTGCCTCCGAGCCGCCACGCTTCAGGCAAGAGATACCGCTGGGCACTAGGCCGCAGCCTGTTCGAGCACGCGCGTCCGCCTCTCCCAAAGGCATATATCCGCAGACTGACGGAGAGTCCGCGAAAAGACAGCCCAACACATGTTGTTCCAATCGTTGACGTGATCCCTGAAGGGCAGCGGAACAACGCCCTTGCGAGTCTCGCCGGACGACTGCTTAATTCCGGCCTGTCGCTGTCCGCAATGACGGCTGCCTTGCTGGAGGAGAATACACACCGTTGCCAGCCGCCACTTGAGCCGTCAGAAGTCCAAGCGATCGCCGCAAGCATTTCCCGGCGAGTGATGTCTCCAGTTCGCGCTGATGAGGACAGGGCGGAGACTTTGGCCCGAATGGTACTCGATCACAACTTCGCTGGCGGCGAGAACCTTATCTTCGCGACAGACGGGCAATTCTGGAGTTTCGATAGAACCCATTGGTCATTGCTGCCCCGAACTTCATTGGAGCGCATCATTTATGAGGCCATCCCCAATATGGTAGTGCGAGGCCCTCAAAACACCGCATCCCTCATAAAACAGACCGTGAAGCTGCTCCAGGCTGCACGAGCGATGAGAGATGACGTGCTGCGATTTCTTCGCCCACCACCCCCGGTGATCAACTGCAGAAATGGCGAACTGTGGGTGGCCGAGGATGGCTCGGTTGAGCTCCGGCCACATCAACCTCGATCCTATCTTCGCCATTGCCTGGATGTTGACTATGATCCCGACGCCACTTGCCCCATCTACGACCGAACCCTAAGGGAGATTTTTTCTCGTGCCTCGAAGCCAAAGGCGCTTATGCGTCATTTCAACGAACTGTTCGGCTACATCATTCATCCAAGGCGCGACATTCCTCTCATTCTCGTGGCACGCGGCGGTGGCAGTAATGGAAAGAGCCTCCTGTTCCAGACAATCGGCAGGCTATTGGGTCCAGAACTTGTCAGCGCCACACGGATTGAGCAACTCGACCAGAATCGCTTCTTGACAGGCAACGTTCTCGGGAAGCTTCTTCTGATTGATGATGATGTATAATCAGGAGTTCGGCTGCCAGATGGAGAGCTGAAAAAGCTCAGTGAAGCCAAGCCGATCACGGGTGAACGCAAATTTGGCCAGCCATTCAACTTCACCGTCCTCACTGTTCCGGTGCTGCTCTGTAACAATCCCCCTACGCTCGCAGATCTAACGCACGGGATGAGACGACGGCTGATGGTTCTTCCCTTCGACCGGAGGTTTACTGAGGACGAAATTGACCGGAGTCTTTTTCCTCGTATGTGGTCGTCCGAACTCTCCGGAATCCTGAACCGAGCGATTTCCGGCCTTCAGCGTGTTGTGTGTCGAAACTGGCAGTTCAGAATTTCGGATGATGTGGAGGCCGCAACAGCTGAGTGGCTAATTCATGCAAATCCGTTACCTGCGTTCATCGACGCTCGCTGCATACAGGAGGGGAGTTGCCTAATGCGGGACTTGTACCACGCTTATGAGCAATGGGCTCAGGTCGCTGGCATCACGATGAAGCAGCAGCAACTGACGGTAAAGCGCAATCTTGAGAGCCTCGGATACATGGTAAAGCACTCGAACAAAGGCGACAAGGTCGTTAACCTAAGCCTTGCGCGCCTCGCGGCTTACCACAGTGGTGGTTGTATTGATGGTGACGGGAGTGATGACATTTCCATCTAAAAAAATAAAACATTATGAATAGTTTAAGGGTATATGGCAAAACCAATCACTTTCATCACTGTCCCCCGACTTGACCGTGCGAAACTCGCACCATGAATACTCATTAGCTAGGGAGAACAGGTATGTTGGCTGGGCAGGTGCCTGATTGAAGTCTGATCGGCCAATCCAGCCAGCACACCTCACCGATCCCAACCTGTCATGAGAAAGCGCGGAAGGAGCGGATGGTTTAGTTCAAGCGTGGGGCGTCAATCCCACGCGCGGCTGGCGTGGCCACTGCCGACGTTACTGCCCATTGCAAGAGCGCGGGAGCCAGCCGGGTTGAAGGCCAAGAACCGTAGGCAGACCTTGGACGTGCGGAATTGATCAATCAGAGAGCCCTCGTGCTCAGCGAGCTCCATGGGGCCCGCTGAAACTGGCATCGACCATAAAGCTTATTGTTCACAACAGGGACATGGGGAGTCTAAAGCATCGGACGGTTAAACAGACGCATATCCGGCTGCCTTGAGGTAGTTCCAGCAC
This sequence comes from Microvirga aerophila, assembly GCF_003332305.1. Taxonomy (GTDB): domain Bacteria; phylum Pseudomonadota; class Alphaproteobacteria; order Rhizobiales; family Beijerinckiaceae; genus Microvirga; species Microvirga aerophila. Next base: position 72,017 of record NZ_QOIO01000031.1, read on the forward strand.
TCCTGAGGCTCGAACAAGT
>NZ_QOIO01000032.1 GCF_003332305.1 Microvirga aerophila
ACGGATCGACCCTGGACGATCATGTCCCTCGGCCTGCGGGAGTGGGCGCACCGGTTCTGATCAGCGGGACTTGGTATAAAGGGTCCAGAGACGATCCACCAGAGGGTCCCGGACCACCACCGGCCCGGCCGACAGCTGCGACAGATCGGTGGGCGGGGTCCAGTTGGGATAGAGCGCGCGCAGCCTTGCGATCTCGGCGTCGACGCGGCGGGTATCACCCTGCGAGGCAAAGTATCGAAGCGCCGACTCGTCGACCTGCGGACCGGACGCGGGAGATGTTGCATTGGGCGCCGGGCGATTGTCGTCGCCGAATTGCTGAGCCAGAGCTGCAAAGCCAAGTCCCACGACCGCAATCGCTATGGCGCCACGAGCTAAAGGCATTTCGGGTACTTTTCACCAATCAGCGACATCGACAGGAGATACAGGGTCGAAGGGTAGTAGAGATCGGGCTCGAAAGTCCTGAGATCCGCCGGAACGGACGTTCCGTCGAGGGCGCAGGCCAAGGCGGCGGACATGGCCATGTAGCCCCGGTCCGTCAGCTTTTCCCGGACCTGTCCGGTCGTGACGTTGACCAGGCTCACGCCTTCCCCGCCCGACGACCAGCGCCGATGGGCCGTTCGAAGCCACTCCACATCAGTCATCCCCGCTCTCAAGAGGTAAAGGGGGATCCTTAATGAGTTGTAACCAAACTCGGGCGGAAAGCCCTCGGCCGGTCGAGTTTGCAGCCTGCTGCGGATCGAAAGCCAGTCTGCCGGAAGGCCGGCCCTACCGGATGTGGCTTGGCGCAGCAACACGAGGCCTTCGCGGCCAACTCCGGTCCAGTCATATTCCGGCGCCAGACCGGCCAGGACCGGAAACGCCTCGAAAATCCAGTAGGACAAGTTGATGACCGGGCCGTCCGGACGGTCGTCGGGTCCGAAACCCTGCGTACCTGGAAGAAGGAACACGCTGCCGCCATTGCGTCCGATGGCGTGCTTGCCGATGGCCTGAGCGAGCTTCTGCGCCGCCAGGGTGTACCCGCGATTGTTCCAGGCCGCGCCTGCCTTGGCCAGCGCATAGGCAATGAGGATATCGCCATCGCTGGCATTGTTGCGATCCGTCACGTGGGGCTTGGCGGCCGGATCCCATTTCCACACCGCAAGTCCGTCGTCGCGAATCAGGAACTCGGTTCGCGTGAAGGTCCAAATCTTTTCGAATGCTCCCTTGTCGTCCGCCGCGAAGGCGAGAAGCATTCCATAGCCCTGGCTTTCGCTGTGGCTGATATTGCCGTTGGCGTTGTCGACGACCCGCCCGGTGTTCTCGACGAAGCGCGATTGATAGGCGCCCCAATCGGACGCCGAGATCGTCCCGGCGATCTTCAACGGTTCGATGGTGGCGCCCCAGGACGGCTGCATGAGGCCCAACAGCATGAACGACGCGAGAAGAAAGCGTGTGAGGAAATGCGATCTTTCATTCGGGCGCTCCGTCATGACCGGCGTCCAAGACGGTTCAGGAGCAGGTAGGTCGCCGAGCCCAGCAGAATGCAGAAGATCACCATCACCAGGGCATACTGCAGGATGTTGATCGACATCCAGTTCGCAGCCACGAGCCGCAGATTCATGAAAGACAGAGGCTGGGTCTGGACGAACCCGACATCGTCGATTGGCCTGATGTCGAGCTTTGCTTCCGCCGGCTCGAGAGCCACGGCCTGGCCTGAGACCTGCGACCAGAGCAGCGGCGATGTCAGACGGGCCATTTCCTTGGCGAGCGCCTCCTCGGTCCGGGCTGTCACCACGGTCCATGATCCTGGTCCGCTGGTGCGGTTCTGAGCCAGGAGGAGGGTTGTGCGCTGGGGAGGTTCGTATGGAAGGTTGGTCGCGTCATCGAATTTCAGGGACGCCAGGGACAGGTTGAAGGTCTGCTCCATCCAGCCCCGGAGGGTGTCGAAAGTCTGCTGGAGAATGCCCCGACGCTGGAAGGTCTCCGTCCAGCGCTTGCGAATTTCCTCGGTCGAATTCAGATCACCCTGATCCAGGGTCATCCGGCCAGACGGAACGCCGCTACCCGCATTTCCGAGGAGCCCGTTGCTGCTTTCCGTGCCGCCAGGATTGAGGTTGGTCGGCGCGGGCGTGGATTGCCAGATCATACGGAGATTGTCCGAGACTTTCACGCGCCCCAGAAGCCCCGGCGGAAGCTGGTCGATGGTGCCGATGAAGATCACTGACTGATCGCCGGCGGTGGCCGCATTGGCGAATTGCGCACGCACGGGCTCACCCGAATCCCGCGCCATCCGGGCCAGGAGGGTGCCCGATGCGGCATAGTTCAACGGGTCGGGTCGGGCGAGAACGAAGGTTGCCGCCAGGTCGCCGTAAGGGAAGCCCCCGGTGCTCAACACGGCCAGATCCGGCTGGCGTCCCATCCGCCCGTAATCGGGAACGTCGAACGAGGTGCTGTCGAACAGAACGAAGCGATTTGTCTCCGACAGGGTCTCGCCGGGGGCGCACCGCTCGTCCGCATCGGTCAGGAGGATCGCCTCGAGCGACACGTGGTTGATCCCGGCCTTGAAGTTCTTCAGCGGAATCCTGATGAGATGCTGCCGAAAGACTCCGCTCCGGGACGTAATCGTCATCGTGGCGCTGATCCGGTCATTCACATAGATGTCGAAATGACTTCCAGGCTTGACGGCGGGCGTATAGGCCGCGTCCAGCATCAGAGCCGCCTCGCCATAATCGGTCGCATAAAAGTCCGACGGGAAATTGACCGCGAAGCGAACCCGGAGGCGACGCCCCGAAAACTCCTGCGTCGGCACGCCCATATCGGAGAAGCGGATCGAGCGCTCCCCAAGCACCGTGGGGATCTCCGGCCAATGCCACGATGCCGTGTCGACCGCGTTCCGCTCCACGCCGCGGGCATTGATCGCCGCGGTGCCGACGATGTTGATCGCGGTATCGAGATCGTTCCAGGTCGGTCCGGTCACGACCAGGAAAGGCGGGCTGTTCGTGGTGTCCTGCATCATGATCGAAAGCGGCTGCACGGCTGCCGCATCGGGCAGCGCCGCAACCATGCCGCGCAATTCGCTCGCGATGCCCATGATCACCCTGATGGTGCCGACCGGCGTCGGACCCGAATCCGACTCCACCACTTGGATGACCGGGTGCGCGTAGCGTCCCCGCAGGGCGATCATCTGAACGAGGCGCAGCAGGCGATCGCGGATCTCGGGGCGATACACCTTCGGGGCGACAACACGGATCGTCGTGACGCCCTTCACGTCGGCCCCGATGGCAGGCAGGTCCTCGAGGCTACGGAGAGTTCTGGTCGCACCGGCTGCGAAGACCAGTTTGGTGGATGCCGCGTCGACGTTGGTCCACAATTCGTAGGTCGACGCGATGGTGCAGTCGGTGCGGTGACGTTGGATCGCTTCCAGCCGGATGATGTTCTGCCCGCCGCGCAGAAGGCCGGCGCGGATCGGAATGACGGTCTGCTGAATGCCTTGAGCGGACGCGATGGGAATGTTGACGACGGTCTCTTCGTTGATCACAGCCCGCAGCCGCGAGGCTTCAGGCATCACAACCACTGCGTTCTGGTATCCGATGGAAATGCTTGCGCCGCTCGCGGCTTCATCGTGGGTCAGGTGGAAGGTCCAGCTCCGGCTGTCGTTCTCGCCGTCGAGGCGAACCGACTCGAAGGGCAGGAGCGGCCGCTCAAGCGGCTGACCGTTCCGCGACATGACGGAGTTCGTGGCGACTAGCTGCGCCGTGTCGGAGCGAGGCGCGCCGCTGGCCTGGGGAGGATTGGTGGCGCGGGGGCCTTGGGGCGCCATGTCGGGCGACGCTGGCGGTTTGGCGACCGGCTGCTGGGTCGACCGGGCCGGCCCGGCGGGAGCCGGCTGCATGCTGAAAGGAGCAGCCGTCGGAGGAGCGCCCTGTGGCCCGGATGGCGGCGGAGCCGGGGCTGTCGGAGCCGCGGCCGGCCGACCGGGCGACATGCTGAACGGCGTGCCCTGCGCGAAGGCGGGCTGAACCCCAGCAGCCCCGAAGGCGATCAGGAGGGAAGCCAGGAGCGCGCGCATGTCAGGCCTCCTTGACGGCCGGAGCCGGCGGAATGGAGGCGCCGAAACGCTGCAATCCCAGGAGATATCCGAGTCCGCGGCCGGTTTGGTAGAGCGACATGGTCAGGAACCATAGGGTACCGCGAAGTATGCCGATGTCCTGGTGCCGACGGGTCTGGAAGTGGCTCCACTGGTCCGAATTGGCAAAGGCCAGGTCGGCGATCAGACGGTGGTGCTCTGGTGTTTCGGTGAGAAAGCGGCAGCCGATCAGGACCCCCTTGTCGTCCATGCTCATCTTGCGGATCTCCAAGGGCAGTTGATTCACCGGAAGCTCGGAGAGCGGCTTGAACTCAAGGGTGCCGAGAGCTCCGCGCTTCATGCCCGGAAGGGATGATTGCGACAGGCGAATGTTGGCGCCTCCGACCGATACGTCCCGCACCGTGCCTTCGACCATCTTGTCGCCCATGAGGAACCGGCAGGGGCGATCGACGAGGACGCGATGGCTCTGTCGCCGGGTTGCCCGCTCGGAAACCACCCCGAGGGCGCAGCCTGCGATGATGAGGTTGACGAGGTTCCAGGCCCCGGTCACGAGGGTCACGTCGGCCTTGTAGGGTTCGGCCCAAACACGGACCGCTGTGGCCACGACCCCCAGCAGCAGGATTCCGAATACGATGAAGTAGGGGGCGCCCAGTTCCGACACCTGGCTCTGCCGCATGTCCTCGTTCTTCGCCGTGACCTTGAAGGTCGGCTTGCTCGGGTTGGCGATCACGGACAGGAGCGACGGCAGCAGATAGATGGTCTGAATGTACTCGTACAGATCCGAAATCCACGGCCAGCGGTAGCGGCCGTAGAGATAGTTCTGCATCATGAGGTTCACCATCATGTAGGTGGACGTGTAGGCCAGGAATTCGCCGCCCGACGCGGTAAAGATCTCCATCGAGAAGAACAGATAGCAGAGCGGCGAGATCAGGAAGCAGAAGCGGGTGAACGGAAACAGCCAGAACAGGGTGCTCGACATGTAGCACAGGCGCTGCGCGAACTTCAGGCCGCGCTTGAGCGGCGGGAAGCGGTAGCGCAGGATCTGCATCATGCCCATGCCCCAGCGGGAGCGCTGGCCGATGAAGCTGGCAAAGCTTTCCGGCTGCAAGCCTGCGATCAGCGGCTTGTCCACATAAAGGCTGCGCCAGCCGCGGGAATGGAGCTCGAGGGCGGTCTCGCAATCCTCGGTGATGCTCAGGCCGCTGAACCCGTTGGTCTCCTGCAGGGCGTCACGCTTGAGGATGGCAGCGGATCCGCAGAAGAAGGAAGCGTTCCATTTGTCGAGGCCGCGCTGGATGACGCCGTAGAACATCTCGTTCTCGGACGGCATCGTCGTGAAGGTGCCGAGATTTCGCTCCACAGGGTCGGGATTGATGAAGAAATGGGGCGTTTGGACCAGGAACAGGTCTTTTTCGGTGCTGAAGAAGCCGACGGTCTCGCGGAGAAAGTCCCGCGCCGGAGCATGATCGGCATCGAAGACGGCTACAAGGTCGCCGGTCGAGTGTTCGAGCCCGTTGTTGAGGTTGCCGGCCTTGGCGCTCTTGTTTCTCGCCCGTGTCAGGTAGTTGACCCCAAGAGCGGCGCAGAGTGCCTGGAGCTCCGCGCGGCGCTCCTGAGCCTCCTTGGCCGAGGCGGCGTTGGGGGAGTTGCACTTCTCATCCGTGCCGCCGTCGTCCAGAAGCCACACGGTCATCTTGTCGGCCGGATAGTCCATGCCCTTGGCGGCCGACAGGGTGGTGGCCAGCAGGTCGGAGCTCTCGTTGTAGCTGGGGCGAAGACGTCCACCGTCGGCACGTTCTCCGGATCGATTTCAGGCGGCTTGCGAGAGCGCAAGGGGCTGGAAACCACGAACAGGCTGAGAAACAGCATCAGGACGGAGTACATCTCCGCCAGGTATAGCAGAAAGGCCGGAATGTAGTTCGCCAGTTCCGAGATGGGCGGGAGCGTGCTGGTGGTTCGCCAGAGCACGTAGCGCAGGACGATTGCCGTGCCGAGAGCCAGCGCGATCAGGCGCCAAAGGCCCTGGGCGCGGAAGAATTTCAGCACGATCATGCTGGCGACGACCACCATGCCGGCGACAAGGTGCGTCTGAAGACTGATGGGAAGGGCGACGAGCAGGAAGATCAACGCAGCCGCCAAGGCCCAGAAGGCCACGATAAGACCCTTTTTCATCAGTCCAGGTTCTCTGTTGGCGGTTCTTGCGGGCGGTTGCTACGCATAATGGATGCCCTCTCAAGGGTCTATTACTATCTCCTTTGCGCCTTTGCTTCATATTTACGCAGCTATAGTGAACGAGTTCTGTGCGAAATCGTTCCAATGTAACATATGATAAGTTCTCAAGGAGTGGGCGGCGGAGGCACGACCGGATAGCCCTCGAGGGGGGCTGTTGGGCCTGCGGGAGGCGCGGGAATGACAGGAGCGGTTGGAATGGCGTCCGGCAGCACGGTGTCCTTGTCGACGAAGCCCGGCGTGTCTTTCTCTGTCGAGCGGACGATCGATCGCACCTGGGCGCGGGGCTGGCGGGTCACCGTGGTCTCGCTGGCTCCCAATCCAAGGGGAAAGATGGGCGCATCGGCTTCGCCGAGATGGGCCGGCGGCGCTGGCGGCGCACCATAGGGGTTCCATGATCCGGACCTGTAATAGGCCGGAATCGTAAAGCCGTACATGCTGCGCAGCAGTTGCGCTTCCGTCGCATCGGCGTCGCACAGCCGCAGCCGCACGGAGATCGACCCTCCGGGAACGAAAAGGGCCGCCTCCTTGGGCTCGATCAGCTGCCAGGCATAGAGGCAGTTGTCGCCTGCCGCCGAACGACCAACGGCAAATCCAAAAGGCCCATACTTGTTCTGGACGTAAAGAAGGGAGGTGCGCATGTCGACGCCGGGCACCCGCTCCTCCATCTCCTTCTGGACGATTTCCTGGTTCAGGCGGGGCGACCGCAGGGTGTCGTCGATCTCGGAGACGGTTTCCTGTTCCTTGGACAGCGTCACATAGAAGGCGTTCTGGCCCGTAGTCGCGGAGGCCGTCGACAGGGCAATCTCCTGTGTCAGGCCGTTCTGGTATTTCCGCTGGAGGACGGTGATCACCGCGGGGCCTCCCGGCGGGACAATGGCGGCCTGCGATGCCGGAACTTCAGTCATGAGCGTCGCGAAACCGAGCTCCCCCGGCGTCGAACAGCCGGCGGTGGCCAGCAGGGACGCCACAAGGGGAAGCGCCCTCAAGGCCCTTCCGGCCCAGAGCGCTCTGGGGCTGTGCCGCGAAGCTCCGAAACCTTTCCTATCCTCGGACGATGACTGGGGCATGGACCTAACTGATCTGGCGACTGACCGGTCAGCTGGCGTTGAGCTTGCGGGGCTTGGCCGGAGCTTCACTCACGCAGGCCAGCGCAGTCAGCTGGATGCTTAACCACACATGACCATTCATGGTTAACGAACCGTAAGGATGCCCCCGCTGGACCGGATTATCGCGGTCCGCTCCACCTTTTTGTCACGCCAGGCAGCCAGTAAGGGCTCGGGGGCGTCTGCCTGTGCCCCGAGAAGTCGCGACTGCCACGAGCCCTTATCGCATCGTGCGCACGATCTCCGACAGTGAGTCGACCACGAGTCCGGTAATCGCGCGTCCCTTCTCGGCCGAGGCGAGGCTGGGGTCCCCGACGACGCCGGAGCCCCCGGAGATTTCGGCCATGGTCCGAAACAGGGAGCCCTTGCCGCCGCGAAGCAGGTCGCTGTTCGCCCAATCGTACGTCATCACATGAGTGTGGCCCGGGATGAAATTGCGCCGAACGCTCGCATCGTCGATCAGGAGCATCAGCGACGTCTCGAATTCACAAGCATGTCCCACGCCGCCGAACGTGCTCTCCTGGACCCTGAGCAGCTCCTCCGTGGCGATGCGCCACCAAGTGAGCATCCCGATCCGGCAGTCCGGGTGGCGGGAGCCGAAGGATTCGAGGATGACCTGGCCGATGGCCTGATTGCCGCCGTGGCTGTTGAACAACAGGATGTTGCGAAAGCCGTGAGCCGCCACGGCACTCAGAATATCGCCCACATACGCGAGCAGCGTTTCATGGCGCACCGTGAGCGTGCCGGCGAAACTCATGTGATGCGCGGACGCGCAAACCACCACAGGCGGCAGGATGAGCACCCGATCGGACATGCGGGCATCCAGCTCGTTTAGGAAGTGCGCGCCGATGCGCGCATCCGTATCGAGTGGCAGGTGCGGGCCATGCTGCTCGATGGCCGCGATGTTGAGGATGACCGGGATCGACCGGTCGAGGGCTCCGATCTCCGGGCTCGTGAGCTTCTCCCATCTCATGGCTTCACCGCCCAAAGCTCGATTTCCACGATGAAGTCCCGCAGAAGCTTGGTCTCGACAGCGGTTCGGACAGGCAGCGGCGCAGGCATCATTTCGGCGTAAACCTCGTTGAAGGCGGGCCAGTCGTTGAGATCCGTCATGTAGACATTGACCTTGAACACATCGCCCAAGCCGCACCCGGCATTGCGCAGCTGCATGGCGCAGTTTTCCAAGGTGGCGCGTGCCTGGGTGCGGATGTCGGACCCAATAGTTTTGCCGTCCGGTCCGACAGCCGCCTGACCGGAAATCACCACCATCTTGCCGGGCGTGACCTCGAGAACCGGTGAGTATGGGCCCGAGCCGGGAGCCTGCATGGCGGCCGGCGCGCGCTTGACCGGGTCGGACGGGCAGCGGCTTCCCATGGGGTTGGGCAGGTAGCCCAGAAAACCGGCGATACGCCACCGACCCTCGACCAGGCGGCAGAAATATTGCGTCTGCCAGCGCAGGGTGATGGTCTCACCACCATCGAGCCGGATTGCACCGTCGAACTTTTTGCGCGCAAGGGCGAAGTCGCCCATGATCTCGATGTCGCGCAAGGCCGTCAGGCCGAAAATCGTATGGCGCAAAGGAGCGTCGCCGATCCGTCCCTTGAGCTCATCGGCGCCTGCGAGCCACGCCTCGCGATAACGGGCGATGTCCGCGTAAGTGACGCGCCAGCTGTCCGGATTGTCGGAGAAGCGGGCATCGATCCCGAAGAAGAGATCGGGCGCGAAATCCATGAAATGCGCATCCCAATCGCCGGCCACGAAGGCCTCGATATCCCGGCGGACCAGCATCTCCCAGATTGCATGCCGCGCCTCGTCGGCGGGCGGGAATGGGTTCACGTCGCTCATGATCGCCTCTTACTGGATGGTACGCTCGGAGACCTTGAAGCGGCGCACCGCGTCCTGATCGATTTCGATGCCGAGCCCAGGCCCCTCGGGCACGAGAATGTGCGGCGGCCGGATGGCGAGGGGCGTCTTGAGAAGGTCATGGGACCGGATCATGCGGCCGAAGATGTCGCTTGGCCACACGCAGCTCGCGGCCGCTGCCGCCTGATGGACATACATGGCTTCGAGAATGCCGAGATCCACCTCCGAACCGTGCCAGCAGTACAGGCCCGCCATATGCGCCAGGTTGGCCATGGAGTGAAATTTAGCGAGCCCGCCATTGAAGTTGAAGCCATCGACCGCCCCATGCGCGATAGCGTTCACCGCCTCATAAGGGCGCTGCCCCTGGAACACGTATGGCAGCGAGACGTGCAGCACCATCGGAATGGACGTGAACTGACGCAGGGCCGCGTAGTCCTGAACCATCCAGCGGGCAATGGGATCCTCAAGAAGCAGGACGTTTCCAACCTCCTCGAGCGCACGGAGGATCGGCCGCGCATTGCCGGAATTCTCCCAGCGCTGGTTGGGATCGAAGATCACCTTCATGCCGGGCGCGTATTCCTTGATCTTCCGGCACCAGGCAACCACGTCGTCGTCCAGGTCGCATTTGAACTTGATGCAGTCGAAACCCTGCTCATGGTACTGCCGCACCCATGGACCGATTTCGTCCACGGTACGGTGGCTCGACCAGGCGCTGATCTTCACATGAGAGCGGACCGCGCCGCCGAGAAGACGATGCAAGGGAACGCCGAGCGACTTGGCGTAAGCATCCCAGATGGCGCATTCGAATCCATCATATTCCCGGCACAGGGCAATGGGGAGATCCTGCAGGCACAGATCCGCGACGCTCTGGCCGAGGAGCAGATTCGAAATGCCCTCGATGGTGGCCCAGTTGTGGTCGCGGTAGAACTCGGACAGGCCGACTGTGCCGTCTTTGAGAGTCATGCGCATGATGAGCTTGGGCAGCTCGTCGAACTGGGTCGACCAGGCCTGCTTTCCGCCGACGGGCAGCATATGAAGCGGTTTGTTGAGGCTTTCCGAATTGATCACGCCCGGATGGGCCGGCACGATCACCTCCTCGAAATCGAGGCGCACGATGGTCTTGTCTTTGGAATCCATAAGGTCACCGGTCAGTCTTTGGTGACGAAACACTAGGATCAGAAACGTAGTTTAACAACGCATCTCTTCCATGAATTGCAGTTTCCCTGGCGAAAAATATCAATCAAGCTACATTTCGAATTCACGCGAGGACGCACCATGGGCCAGACGATCATCGTGACCGGCGGAGCAGGAGATATCGGACAGGCTCTCTGCCGCCGCTTCCTCTCGCATGGGCATACGGTTGCGATGCTGGACCGGGATGGCGGCGCGCTTGAGCGCGCCGCTATGGCCCTCGGCTCCCCGGCCGGTCTCGTTGGCGTCCAGGCGGACGTGACGGACCTCGCGTCCGTTCAGAACGCAGTTGCCCGCGTCGAAGGTCAATTCGGCGCAATCGACGTGCTGGTGAACAACGCGGGCGGTGTTGTCAGCCCGACGCTTGGCACGACCGGGGAGGCCGACTGGCTCGCCGATATCGAACTCAACCTCAACGGAGCCTGGCGCTGCGTGCGCGCCGTGCAGGACGGCATGGTGGCGCGGCGCAAGGGCGTGATCCTCAACATCTCGTCCGTGAATGGCTCCGGCATCTATGGTTATCCGGCCTACAGCTCCGCCAAGGCCGGCCTCATCCAGCTCACGCGATTCCTAGCGGTCGAATTCGGCCGACACGGCATTCGGTCGAACGCCATCGCGCCGGGCAGCGTCAAGACGCAGGCCTGGAAGGAGCGGGTGGAAAAGAACCCGGAGATCTTCGAGCGGCTGAAGCGCTGGTATCCGTTGGGTGACATCTGCCTGCCCGACGACATCGCAGGCGTCGCGGCGTTCCTCATCGGCCCGGACGCCCGCATGATCACCGGTGCGGTTGTCCCTGTGGATGGCGGCCTGTCCGTAGGTTCTGCCACGATGGCGCGGGAATTCTGCGGCGCTGAGTTTTAATCCCCGATCGGCTGGGCGTCCGTGTGCCCGTGCAAGGCCAGCAGCGTTGTCCTGATCCGGTGCAGCTTGCGGGCCGAGACCGGCTGCTTCAGGGCTCCCACGAGAGCCGACAAGCAATCGATGACGAGGAGCTGTCCATAGCGGGTTCGGTTCGGGAAGTTGAAATGCACCTCGTCGCCTGGAATATCCAAGGGCAGGCGGATGCTGGCCTGGAGCGCGAGGGGACTGCCCGGCATTGTCACGGCGACGACGACTGCGCCGCGCCCGGCGGCGATTGCTGCCGTATCCACGAGAGATTGGGGCTTGCCTGTCACCGAGAAGAACAGGAAGGCGTCGCCCTTGTCGGCGATAGCCGCCAGCATGTTCTGCTTGTAGGCATCGGCCGACGCCGTCACCGCAAGGCCGAACCGGAAGAGGCGGTTCTCCATCTCTTGCGCCATCACGGCCGAGGAGCCCCCGACGCCAAGGCACACGACCTTCCCGGCCTTGGCGATCACGGACGCGGCGGCCTTCAGGGCCTCCTCGTCGAGGCGCGCGAACGCCGTCGCGAGAGCGTCGAGCCCTGACTGATAAACCCTCTGCGCAATGGGTTCGGCATCGTCTGACTGAGCCTTGCGCTCCGCCTCGATATACATCCGCCCTACGGCATAATCCTGAGCCAGGCGGAGCTTGAAATCGCTAAAGCCGTCGCAGCCGATCCGGCGCGCAAACCGCATCACCGTAGGCTCGCTCACCTCGGCCTGGGCCGCGAAGGACTTGATGCTGATCCGGGTGGTGCCTTCGATATCCTGGAGAACCATTTCGGCAACACGCCGCTCCGCCTTTTTCAGGGTCGGCGCGATCTGCTCGATACTCTCGATCAGGCTGGCGGGGCGGTTCATTCTCTTGTCCCGGGAACGCCGAGCGCGTTCGTCTTTAGAATTTGACGCCCAGATAGGTGCGGTCGTCGGACCACATGGAGGTGGTCGAGCCCTTGGGCGAGGCATAGAGCAGGACCTTGGCCGGATCCGCGCGCTCGGCCTCCGCGAAGGCCTGCTCCCACGCGGCGACGCCGAAGTCATCCCCAGGTTTGAAGTAGCCGTCCGAGAAGATCTCGATCGTTTCCACTGCCTTGCGAGGGAGCCGCTCGACCCGGATCATGCGCTCCGGGACTTCGAAACCGTCGAGGCAGGGATAGCCGAGAAACAGGGCGGCATTGTTCTGGTAGCCGCCTTGCGCATTGACGATGCCGCCTTGGACGAGATTTTCGATGTCCACCCGGGGAACGTGGGGCAATGCCTCGAGATTGGCCGTAGTGGCCCGCTGCTCGATGAGCGCCATGTCGGAGGCATCAAGCGTGTCGGCCACAGCCTCCAAGGGCTGGCGGGTGCCGTGCCACGTGACCCGGCGAGACACCTGTTCGTGCTTGTCGGGATCGGCGGTTTTTCCGCCAATCACCGGCCAGGCCTGCCGACGCAGGATCGCGGTGATCAGGTCGAGGTCCTTTTCCACCCGCACGGTGTGGTCCCGGTTGATGCGCACGCCGCTGTCCCCAACCAGAACGATGTCCAGGGTTTCGTCCTGGACCAGCACGAGCGCAAGAGCCGCCGAAAGGCGCACGTTCCAATCGGATTGGGCCGCGTCGAAAATATTGTGCGTCTTGTAAGCGCCCCGGATCTTTTCCGTCAGCGTCCGGACCACGTCGAGGCCATCCCTGGGAGCATTGGGCGCGCTCAGCATGTGCTCGAGCGCGCCCTGGACGATGAAAGCCGCATACTGGCCCGAGAGCATCCCATCATAGCGAGTCCCAAGTCGGTCCGTGACCCCATCGATCACCGCATAGGCGCGGCCGGGCAGGATCACGAGGCGGTCCTCGTTGGTGTGAGGCGCGGACGGGTCCTTCGCCTCGGAGAATGCTTCGATCAGCATGATGGCTGCGCTGCTTTTACAGGCTCATCGGTTCTGCAGAGCCGTCTTCCACTTGGCGACCCAATCGTTTCGGTTCTGGGCCACCTTCTTGATGTCGTATTCCACGAGCTTGATCTCGCTCATCGGCTTGAGGCCGGCGCCGGTCACATCGTTGCGGACCGAGCGGCGGCCGATCTCCGAGACGAGCTGCTCCTGCACGGGCTTGGACAGAAGCCAGTCGATGAACGCCTTGCCGTTTTCCGCATGAGGCGCGCCCTTCACGAGCGCAACGCCGTCGGCCACCGTCGAGGATCCATCCTGCGGGTACACGATCGCCACGTTGCCGCCGCCCTTCACGTAGTCGAGGGCATTGTCTTCCAGGGTCAGGCCGACCAGCGCTTCGCCGTCATTGACGTAGCGCGGAACGGCGCCCGACGAATCCGACAGGTTCACGTTGGCCAGAATCTTGTTGTAGACGTCCCAGCCTTTCTCGCCATGGCCGATCAGAACAGTGGCAAGCTGCTGGAACGAGGAGCCCGAGGTGTCGGCGCGGGCTGACGAGATCTTGCCCTTCCATTTGGCGTCGCCGAGTTCCGCCCATGTCTTGGGATAATCGGCGGGCTTCAGTTCCTTGGTATTGACCGCCAGCACCAGCAGGATGCCCGTATAGGGGATCCATTCCGGGCTCACCTTGTAGTTCGGCAGGATGGCGGCGTCTTCCTTGGGCTTGTAGGTGGCGAGGAGGTCCTTGTTGTCCTCGAGCTGCTCGCCGCCGATGCTCCAGATCACGTCGGCCTTGGCCGAGGACGATTCCGCCTTGACGCGCTTGATGATGTCGCCGGATCCGGCCTTGACCACATCGACCTTGATGCCGGTTTCCTTCTCGAATTTCGGAACCAGCGCATCCACGATCGAGGCCTTGTGGGCCGTGTAGACGACCACTGATTTGTCCTGCGCCATGGCGGCGGCGCTCAAAGACACGAGCACCACGCCTGCGGTCAATCCAACTTTCAACATCCCATCCTCCCCGGATTAAGTAGCAAAGCTACGGCATTGTTGCTGAATGCCAGCAATTTTGTAAAGTCGTGCCCAATCAAGACGTAGTTATACGAAACAGGAGTGGGGCGTGGCCGATTTGAAGATCCAGGGTCTGGCCAAGAGCTACAGGGATGTGCGGGTCCTGGAGAACATCGATCTCGACATTGCGTCGGGGGAGTTTTTCACCCTTCTAGGGCCCAGCGGCTGTGGAAAAACCACGCTTTTGCGCACGATAGCGGGCTTCCAGCACCAGGACTGGGGCGAAATCATCGTCAAAGGCGAGCGCATCGACCACAAGCCGGCCCATAAGCGCGACATCGGCATGGTGTTCCAGGATTATGCAGTGTTTCCCCACCTGACGGTCGCCGAGAACGTGGCCTTCGGCCTGAAGGCGCGCGCGCTTCCCAAAGGCGAGATCGAAGCGCGCGTGGCCGAAAGCCTCAAGATGGTTCGCCTCGAAGGGTACCAGGACCGCCTGCCGGCGGAGATGTCCGGCGGCCAGCAGCAGCGCATCGGCCTAGCGCGTGCCATGGCGATCCGCCCGACCCTGCTTCTCATGGACGAGCCCCTGTCCAATCTCGACGCGAAGCTGCGTATCGAGTTGCGGGAGGATATCCGCGACATCCAGCGCCGCCTCGGCATCACCACCATCTACGTCACCCATGACCAGGAGGAGGCGCTGGCGGTCTCCGACCGCATCTGCGTCATGAACAAAGGCAATGTCGAACAGATCGGCACGCCCTTTGAAATCTACCGCAAGCCGCAGCGCCGGTTCGCCGCGTCCTTCGTCGGCACCATGAATTTCCTGCCGGGCCTGCTCGAAGGCGGACGCCTCGTCGTTGGACGCCAGACCGTTGCGTTCCCCGGCGCCGGTAGCCCCGGCATCGTCGAAGTCGCCATTCGGCCTGAAAACGTGCTGCTCGCCGGCATGGCAGGAAGCGGCCCGGCGATCTCCCTGGCGGGCGAGGTCCGCAAGGTCACCTTCCTGGGACGCGAGGCCCATTACACCCTCAAGACCGAAGCCGGAGAGATCGTCGCCCAGGTGGCCGATCCGGAACGGGACTTCATCGAGATGGAGGGCCGCCCGGTCGAAATCCGGTTGCCGCTGGACAAAATCGTCCTGTTCAGCTCGAACGGGGACGTGATCGATCTGGGAGCGGCCCGATGACGAGACGCCTGCGTTTCGATCTCTGGACGTTCGTGCTCATCGGCGCATGGGCGATCCTGCTGATCCTGCTGATCTGGCCGCTGTCGTCGATCCTGCGCGCGAGCCTGCTCGACAATGAAACGGGAGCCTTCTCCCTCGTTCATTATGTTCAGATCGCCACCACGAAGGTTTATCAGCGCGCCATCGGCAACACCCTGATCGCCGGCTTCGGCGGCATGACCGGCGCTCTCATCCTTGGCGTGACCCTGGCCTTCGTGACCACGCGGTTTCATATCTATGGCCGCGCGCTCATCCAGACGCTTGCCGTGGTTGCCCTCGTGTCCCCGCCCTTCATCGGGGCTTATGCGTGGATCGTGCTGTTTGGCGCAAGCGGGGTGGTCCGCAGGGGGCTGGATGCCATCGGCATTTCCATCCCGCCGCTCTACGGGGTCGCGGGTGTCATCCTGGTCTTCGCTTTCAAGTTCTTCCCGCATGTCTTCCTGATCACCTCAGGAGCGCTGGCGGCCATCAACCGATCCGTCGAGGAAGCCGCTGAGAGCCTGGGTGTTTCTCCGATGAAGCGGCTCTTCACGGTAACGTTTCCGCTGATCCTGCCGGCTATTTCCGCAAGCGCGCTTCTGACCTTCGTTCTGTCGATCGCGGATTTCGGCACGCCCCGCATCATCGGGCGCGACTTCAACGTGCTGGCCACGGAAGCCTTCAACCTCTATGGCAGCGAGGTCGGCGGCAATCCCGGCATGGCATCCGCGCTCAGCATCGTGCTGATCATCCTGTCGATGATCATCGTGTTCGGGCAGCGCTGGGTTCTGCGCAAGAACGTGTATCACAGCAATCTGATCAAGAAGCCGGAGCGCCAGCACGTCAGCGGCCTCAAGGCCCTTGGGCTGAACGCCCTGGCCTACGCCATCGTGCTCGTCGGCGCGTTGCCGGCCATCATCGTGGTGCTGTTCTCGTTCCGCCGCACCAGCGGGCCGGTGTTCCAGCCGGGCTTGAGCCTCCAAAGCTACGAGAGGGTGATCTCGACGGTGTCGGACCCGATCTGGAACACGCTCATCTTCTCGTCGATCGCGGTGGTGGCCATCGTCATTACAGGCACCCTGATCGGCTATCTGATCTCCCGGCGGCCGAGCATCGCCACGGGCGCGCTCGATGCGATCCTCATGGTTCCCTACGTGGTCCCGGGAATCGTGATGGGCATCGCCTTCATCACGCGCTTCAACGATCCGCCGTTCGCGCTGACCGGCACGGGCCTCATCATCATCATGGCGGTGTTCATCCGGCGTCTGCCCTATTCGGCGCGTTCGGTGGCAGCCTCCTTGAAACAGGTGGGACCGAACCTGGAGGACGCGGCCGTAAGCCTTGGCTATTCGCCCGGCAAGGCCTTCATGAAGGTGACGGTTCCGTTGATCGTGCCCGGCATTCTGGCCGGCGCGCTCATGAGCTTCGTGACCGCCATGAACGAGCTTTCATCCTCCCTGGTGCTTTATGTGGGCCGTACGATCACCATGCCGGTCCGCATCTATCTTTCGGTCATGGATGGCGAATACGGCACGGCCTCGGCTCTCTCCACCATCCTCCTGGTCATGACCGTGGCGGCGGTCTATGCCGCCTTCCACCTTTCGGGCCGGAAGGAGAGCGCGCTCCTCTGACCGGATCGCGCCTTGACTCCGCCTGAGGGCGCGCTTGCTGAGAGTACGCGGCCTCAGGATGAGATTCCCGTCTTGACCTCGGTGCGCCGTGGAATAAAAAGCAACTGTGCAACATGCGTGGATTCGTCCCGCGCTTGCGCCGGCTCCAACGCGTTGTCCTGTTGTTTTGCCTCCTACGTTTCATGAAAACGCGGGCCGTTTTCTCTTTCCGGTCCAATACCGGGTCCACGGAAGTCTTTTCATGAAATCCGCTTTCCTACGCAACGCGCTCGTCCTGGGCATGCTCTCGGCCATCGGGCCCTTCGCCATCGACATGTACTTGCCAGCCTTTCCGGCGATCGCGCGCGATCTGCAGGCCTATGTCAGCGCCGTGCAGATGAGCCTGATGAGCTTCTTCGTGGCGGTGGCGGTCTGCCAGATCGTCTATGGGCCGCTCTCCGACCGCTTCGGCCGCAAGCCGCCGATCTATTTCGGCCTGTCGCTCTTCATCCTGGGAGGCATCGGGTGCAGCTTCGCCCAGAGCGTGGAGGCGCTCATCGCTTTCCGGTTCCTGCAAGGGGTCGGCTCCTGCGCCACCATGGTGATTCCGCGGGCGATCATTCGCGATCTGCACACCGGACACGAGGCGGCTCGTCTCATGGCCACGACGATGCTGGTTTTCAGCGTCTCGCCGATTCTTGCTCCCCTGGCCGGAAGCACCCTGACCGAGTTCTTCGGCTGGCGGGTCATCTTCTGGGCCATTGCGGTTATTGGTCTTGGAGGATTGGCGGTCGTGTTCTTCCTTCTGCCGGAGACCCGGCAGGAGAGCGATGACAGGAAAGGCGTGGCTCAGGCATTCGCCACCTACAAAACTCTCCTGAAGGACCGGCATTTTCTCGGGCTCACGTTCATCGGCGGCTTCAGTCAGGCGAGCTTCTTTTCGTACCTGGCCGGTTCGTCGGTGATCTTCATCGAGCATTTCGGGCTATCGCCGTCCGCCTACAGCCTGGTCTTCGCCTCGAACGCCATCGCGTTCATCGGCAGTGCGCAGTTCAACAGCGTCTTCATGCGCCGCTTTGGCGCCGAGCGGGTGGTGCGCACCGCCATTGCGGGAGTCGCCGGGCTCACCAGCCTTCTGTTCATCCTGACGGTGGCCGGAATCGACAACGCCTACGTGCTGTGGGGCCTGCTGTTCCTGTCCTTCGGCTGCCTCGGTTATGTGATTCCCTCGACGGCGGTGCTCGCCCTGGAGGAGCATGGCTCCATCGCCGGAACGGCCTCGGCTCTCATGGGCACCCTGCAGCTCAGCACGGGCGCGGTGATGATCGTCCTGGTGAGCGCGTTTTATAATGGAACGTCGCTCTCCATGGTCTGCGCCATCCTGGCCTGTGGACTCATCGCCTTCACGTTGAGCCGGAGGACGTTGAAGCCGAAGCGCATCTATCCCTGACGGGTCTTGGCGATAAGCCAGTCGCGGAAGGAGCGTACAAGCGGGGCCTCCGCCTTGGGCTCAGGGTAGACCAGGTAATAAGCGCCGCTGCTCATGAGACTTTGCCGGAAGAGAATTTCGAGGCGGCCCGAGGCGAGTTCGTCGGTGATCAGGAATTGCGGGATCAACCCTGCGCCAAGGCCCGCCATCGCGGCCTGGGCCACCATGGCGAATTGCTCGAAGCGGGGACCGCGCAGGGGATTGCCGAGCTCCACCTGAGCACCAGCAAACCATTCGGCCCAGGCGGTTGGCCGTGTGCTCTGCTGGAGGAGCGTGGCCCGGATCAGGTCCTGAGGCGTCCGGATGTTTTCCTGCCGCCGGTAGGCCGGGCTGCACACCGGCACGCATTCCTCGTCCAGGAGATGCTCGCAGATCGCGCCGGGCCAGTGAGGTTGGCCGAAATGGATGGCGGCGTCGAAGGGCTCGGCGACGAAATCGAACGGCACGAGACGGACGCCGAAATTCACCGTGGCGTCCGGGTGCCGGGCAAAGAATTCCGGCATTCTCGGAATGAGCCAGCGGGTTCCGAAGGTGGGAAGAACCGCAAGGTTCAGCACGCCGCGGGTGCCCGACAGGGCAATGGCCTGATGGGTCGCATCGGACAGTTCGGCCAAAGTGGAACGCACGTTGGCCGCATACATGCGCCCCACATCGGTGAGCATGACGCGCTGCCGCGACCGGTGGAACAACGAGACGCCAAGGGAGTCCTCCAGTTGCTGGATCTGACGCGAGACGGCGCTCTGCGTCAGGTTCAGCTCTTCGGCCGCTCGGGACACGCTGCCATGGCGCGCCGTCGCCTCGAAGGCCAGGAGGTTGCCGACATTGGGGAGAAAGCCGCGACGGAGCAAACGTTCATTCCGTTTGAGAATAACCTGCTGCGAAGATGTCGCTTTACTTCGCCGCCGTCCAGAGCGATTTTGCGGCCCGAATTCAACGGGTTTGGCCGCCGCAGGCGGAAACCTCGACGCGACGCACGAGAAGGACATTCATCATGGCTGGCGCTCAAGACCTCGCAAAACTTCAATGGGAAGATCCGCTTCTCCTCGACGAGCTCCTGACGGACGACGAGCGCATGATCCGGGACACGGCCAGGGCCTATGCCCAGGACAAGCTTCTGCCGCGGGTCATCGAAGCCTACCGCGAGGAGCGGACCGACCGCGCCATCTTCAACGAAATGGGTGAGCTTGGCCTGTTGGGCGTGACCCTGCCGGACGATTACGGCTGCGCAGGAGCCTCCTATGTGGCCTATGGCCTCGTGGCGCGCGAAGTCGAGCGGGTCGATTCCGGCTACCGCTCCATGATGAGCGTTCAGTCCTCTCTGGTCATGTATCCGATCTATGCCTACGGCTCCGAGGAGCAGCGCCAAAAGTACCTGCCGAAACTCGCATCCGGCGAGTTCGTGGGCTGCTTCGGCCTGACCGAGCCGGATGCGGGCTCCGATCCCGGCGGCATGAAGACCCGCGCCGAGAAGATCGACGGCGGCTATCGCCTGACCGGCACCAAGATGTGGATCTCGAACTCGCCGATCGCGGACGTGTTCGTGGTTTGGGCCAAGTCGGCCGCCCATGACAACCAGATCCGCGGCTTCGTGCTCGACAAGGGCCTGAAGGGCCTGTCGGCTCCCAAGATCGGCGGCAAGCTGTCGCTTCGCGCCTCGATCACCGGTGAAATCGTCATGGACGGCGTCGAGGTGGGCGAGGATGCGCTTCTGCCGAACGTGTCCGGCCTGAGGGGGCCCTTCGGCTGCCTCAACCGGGCGCGCTACGGCATTTCCTGGGGGGCCATGGGCGCCGCCGAGGATTGCTGGCACCGGGCGCGTCAGTACACCCTCGACCGCAAGCAGTTCGACCGGCCGCTCGCCGCAACCCAGCTGGTGCAGAAGAAGCTTGCCGACATGATGACCGAGATCACGCTGGGCCTCCACGCCTCCCTGCGCGTCGGCCGTCTCTTCGATGAAGGCCGCATCGCGCCCGAGATGATCTCCCTCGTGAAGCGCAACAATTGCGGCAAGGCTCTCGACATCGCCCGCACGTCCCGCGACATGCACGGCGGCAACGGCATCCAGGAAGAGTACCACGTGATGCGTCACGCCCAGAACCTGGAAACGGTCAACACCTACGAGGGCACCCACGACGTCCACGCCCTGATCCTGGGCCGCGCGCAGACCGGCCTTCAGGCGTTCTTCTAAGACAGGGCGGACCACGTCATGACGAAGCCGCTGGAGGGCCTCAAGGTCCTGGAGCTTGCCCGCATTCTCGCCGGTCCGTGGGTGGGGCAGCTTCTTGCTGATCTCGGGGCCGACGTGGTGAAGGTGGAGCGCCCCGGCGCGGGTGATGATACCCGCGGCTGGGGGCCGCCCTTCATCGAAGGGTCCGACGGCGGCGATCTCTCGGCGGCTTACTTCCACTCCTGCAACCGGGGCAAGCGCTCCATCGCGGCGGATTTCGAGACGCCCGAGGGGCAGGAGTTGGTGCGCAGGCTCGCGGCGCATGCGGACGTGGTGATCGAGAACTTCAAGGTCGGGGGCTTGAAGAAATACGGCCTCGACTACGAGAGCCTCAAAAGCGTCAATCCCCGCCTCGTCTATTGCTCGATTACGGGCTTCGGCCAGAACGGACCCTATGCGGCCAGGGCCGGCTACGATTTCATGATCCAGGGCATGGGCGGCATCATGGACCTGACCGGCGACCCTGACGGGGAGCCGCAGAAAATCGGCGTGGCGTTTGCGGACATTTTTACCGGCGTCTATTCGGTTGTTGGCGTGCTGGCGGCCCTGCGCCGTCGCGACCAGACCGGGGAGGGGGCTCATTTGGACATGGCGCTTCTGGACGTGCAGACGAGCGTGTTGGCCAACCAGGCCATGAACTACCTGGCGTCCGGCCGCTCACCCCGCCGCATGGGCAATGCCCATCCGAACATCGTGCCCTATCAGGTCTTTCCCGTCGCCGACGGGCACGTGATCGTTGCCGTGGGCAATGACGGGCAGTTCGCCCGGTTCGTGGCGGTGCTCGGGCAGCCTGAGCTTGCCCAGGACAAGCGTTTCAACAGCAATGCGGGTCGGGTCGGTCACAGGGCCGAGCTGGTGCCCCTTTTGACGGAGCTGACGCTTAAATTCACCCGGGATGCGTTGCTGTCGGCGCTTGAGAAGCAGGGTGTTCCGGCGGGTCCCATCAATACCGTGGCGGATGTGTTCGCCGATCCGCAGGTCATCGCGCGGGGCATGAAGATCGACCTTCCCGCGCCCGACGCCAAGGCAGGCTCGATCCCGTCGGTTCGTTCCCCCATTGTGCTGGATGGAAAGCCGATGGCGGCCGAGCGCCCGTCGCCCCGTCTCGGGCAGCATACGGATGAGGTCCTGAGCGATCCGTCCTGGATGGCCTGACCAGCAGAGAGCTTAAGCCGCAATACCTTTGCTGAGAAGGCGGCCGACGGCCTGCACGACGCGCTCCCGGTCCTCTTCAGAGAAGGGGCTGATGTCGTGCATCTCCATGCTTCTAATGCCTTCGACCGCAAGCCAGGCCAGGAGGCTCGCGTCCACGTCCTCCGACGTCGTCTTCAATTGCTCGAGGGTTTGCTTGACCGTTTCGCGGACCGGTTCGAGAAGGCGCGGGTTCTCGGAAGAGGCTGCCAGCATGCCGGTGGCGACGTCCTTCATCTTGCCGCCACACATATTGAGCAACGTCTGGGTGCACAGGCGCGCCTCTAGGTTCGGACCTGGCTCCGCTCGCTGCCGGAGGGCCTCCTTCTCAGAGGTCACTTGGTCGATCAGGCGCTGGATCATGGCCTGAAGCAGCGCTTCCTTAGTAGGGAAATTGTAAAGAAGACCGCCTTTACTCAGGCCAGACCTTTCTGCGACAGCGTCCAACGTCAGGCGTCCCGATCCGATCTCGCTGACCAGCTCTGCAGCGGCATCGAGAATCTTCTCTCGGGAGCTCTTTCGACCTCGAACGCACGCGAACATTTACACCTCTTGCGCCTAAACCGTCCAGACGGTATATAAATAGCCCCATCGCCTTGGCGTCAAGTATACGTTGAGCTAAGGCCTTGTTGCGACGCTAAGACGAAGGTCCGGCTGCCGGACCCTGGAAAATCGGAAAAACCACCTATGAAACGGCGCATTGTAGTCTCCCTTGTGTTCATCCTCGCGATCGGACTCTGCGCCGGCTTGGTCTGGTTCAACTTCTTCCGCGACAAGATGATCCAGAACTTCTTCGCTACAATGCAGCCGCCGGCCCAGACCGTGTCGGCCGCCAAGGTCGAGACGAAGACCTGGACGCCCAGCATCACGGCGCTTGGCACGGCCAGAGCGGCCAACGGCGTCGACCTTGCGTTCGAGACGGCCGGCATCGTCAAGGAGATCAAGTTCAAGGCAAACCAGAACGTCCGCGCCGGCGAGGTTCTCGTTCAGCTTGACGATACGGTGGAGCGCGCGGACCTGACCGACGTGCAGGCGAATGTGAAGACAGCCGAGAGCAATTTCGAGCGTGCCAAGACCCTGTCCTCCCGTGGCTACGGCACGGAAGCGAATTTCGACCAGGCAAGCGCCCTCCTGGCCGCAGCCCGGTCCCGCCTCGCGCGCTTGCAGGCTACCATCGAGCAGAAGGCCCTGAAGGCGCCTTTCTCGGGCGTGATCGGCATTTCGCGGATCGATATCGGGCAATATCTGCAGCCTGGAACGGTCATTGCGAGCTTCCAGGACTTGTCCTCGATGAAGGTGGACTTCACCGTGCCGGAGCAGGACGCCGGCCAGGTCAAGCTCGGTCAGGAGGTGCGCCTCGGCGTAACCGCGACGGATCTTCCCTTCAAGGGCAAGGTCATCGGAAAGGATCCGCAGGTCGATCCGAAGACGCGGCTCGTCTCCGTCCAGGCTCTTGTGGAGAGCAACAAGGACCAATCCATCCTGCCGGGTCAGTTCCTCCACGTGGAGGCGATCCTGCCGGCCGAGCCGAACGTCATCACCGTGCCACAGACGGCCGTCATTACGAGCCTCTACGGAGATTACGTCTATACGATCGAGCAGGAAGAGAAGGCGGGCCAGCAGGTTCAGGTGACCAAGCAGGTCTTCGTGAAGACAGGGCGCCGCCGCGGGGGGACCCTGGAGGTTCTCTCGGGGCTGACGCAGGGTCAACAAGTCGTGGCGTCCGGCCAGAACAAGCTTCAGGCTGGTTCGACCGTCAAGATCGACAACACCATCGATGTGACGAAGTTCGACGCGACGAAGCTCGCCAACGGGCAATAGGCATACAGACATGAGTTTTACAGAGCTGTTTATCCGCCGCCCCGTCCTGTCGATGGTGGTGAGCCTCCTCATCCTGTTGCTTGGCGCACAGGGCTTGATGAGCCTCCAGGTGCGTCAGTACCCGGAGGTGGAAGAGACCACGATCACGATCACGACCACCTATACGGGTGCGAGCGCCGATCTGATGCAGGGCTTCATCAGCACGCCCATCGCCAAGTCGGTCTCCAGCGCCGAAGGCGTGGACTACGTCACCTCGCAGAGCCGTCTGGGCCTGAGCACGGTTTCCGTGCGCATGCGCCTCAACACGGATCCGAATGCGGCGCTCACGGAAGTGACCTCGAAGGTGCAGCAGGTTCGCGCCCAGTTGCCCACCGATGCGGAAGATCCGGTCATCGTGAAGGGAACAGGCCAAACCTTCGCCCTGATGTACATCACCTTCGCCAGCACCGAGATGAGCTCGGAGCA
Source organism: Microvirga aerophila (assembly GCF_003332305.1). Taxonomy (GTDB): domain Bacteria; phylum Pseudomonadota; class Alphaproteobacteria; order Rhizobiales; family Beijerinckiaceae; genus Microvirga; species Microvirga aerophila. Next base: position 24,231 of record NZ_QOIO01000032.1, read on the forward strand.
GGTTTCCGAGTTCCTGACGCGTGTCGTGCAGCCGCGCTTCGCCACCCTTGAGGGCGTCGGCGCGGCGGATATTCTCGGCGGCCGCGACTTCTCCATGCGCGTGTGGATCGACCCTGTCCGCCTTGCGGCCCGGGGCGTGACGGCCGGCGACGTGGTGACGGCGATCCGGTCGAGCAACTTTCTGGCCGCGCCCGGCAAGACCCAGAACGAATTCGTCGCTTATGCGCTCGAAATGCAGACCACGTTCCAGACGCCGGAGAGCTTCGGCACGCTTCCGATCCGCTCCAACGGCGATCAGGTCGTGCGTTTGAAAGACGTGGCCGACGTGGAGCTGGGGCCTGAGAGCACCGACACCAAGGTCAGCTTCAACAGCAAGGAAGGCACCTTCATCGGCATCACGCCGACGCCGGCCGCCAACCCGCTGACGGTGGCCGAGGAGGTCACCAAGGCCATCGACTCGATCCGTCCGACCTTGCCCAAGGGCATGACGGTCGAGATCGTCTATGACGCGTCGAACTTCATCTCGGCTTCGATCGAAGAGGTGTTCAAGACCATCGGCGAGGCAGCCCTCATCGTCGTGGTGGTGATCCTCCTGTTCCTCGGGTCCTTCCGGTCGGTTCTCATCCCGATCGTGACGATCCCGCTCTCGCTCGTGGGCGTCTGCTTCGTGCTTTATGCGTTGGGCTATTCGATCAACCTGCTGACCCTGCTGGCCATGGTGCTCGCCATCGGTCTCGTGGTGGACGACGCCATCGTGGTGCTGGAGAATATTCACCGGCATATCGAGGAGGGTCTGAAGCCTGTCGATGCGGCCATCGTCGGCATGAAGGAGATCTTCGTTCCGATCGTGTCCATGACGATCACCCTTGCGGCCGTGTACGCGCCGATCGGGTTCACGCAAGGCTTGACCGGCACCTTGTTCCGGGAATTCGCCTTCACGCTTGCAGGCTCGGTCATTATCTCGGGCATCATCGCCGTGACGCTCTCGCCCATGATGTCGTCGAAGCTCCTGAAGCCTCACGGACACGGTGGGCAGAAGGGCTTCGCGGGCTTTGTGGATCGCACCTTCACGCGTCTTGAGAACTGGTATGGGAGGCGGCTTTCGGGTTCGCTCAACTCCCGTCCGGTCACGCTCGTCATCGTCATCGCGCTGCTCGCCACCACGGCGTTCATGTTCACCAAGACCTCGTCGGAGCTTGCGCCGGAAGAGGATCAGGGCGCCTATCTGGGCATCGTCAATGCGCCGCAATACGCGACCGGTGACTACACCCAGGCCTTCGCGGCCCAGTTCACCGGGGCGGCCGAGAAGATCCCTGAGATCGATGACAGCTTCCTCATCATCGGCATCGATGGCGGCGGCGGCGGTTTCGTGGGCTTCAAGCTCAAGGAATGGAGCGAGCGCCAGAAGAAGGGTGCCCAGACCAAGCAGGAGATCCAGAACCTCCTGAACGAGAACGCCGGCCTGCAAGCCTTCGTGTTCGCGCCTCCGTCCCTGCCGGGTGCAGGCGGCGGATTGCCGATCCAGTACGTGCTGCGCACCATCAGCGACCCCTCCCAAGCCTACGAGGTTGCGGAGCAGGTCAAGCAGAGGGCCATGAAGTCCGGCAAGTTCATCGTGGTTCAGAACTCGGTGAGCTACCAGACGCCGCGGGCGCGCATCATCGTGGACCGGGACCGGGCGGCAGCGCTCGGCGTGCCGGTCAGCGAGATCGGCAACACCCTCGGGGCGCTCGTCGGCGGCGCGCCGATTTCCAAATTCGACCGCGACAACCGCAGCTATGACGTCATCAGCCAGGTGCGTCAGGTCGATCGGCTGAATCCGGAGCGCCTGGGCGACTACTATGTCCGCGCGGCCGACGGCTCGATGGTTCCGATCTCGGCGCTCGTCCGCATCGAGACCAACGCTGCGCCGGCGGCGATCGAACAGTTCAACCAGTTGAACGCCGCGACCCTTTCGGCTCTGCCCCTGCCGGGCGTGACCACGTCCGAAGGGCTTCAGCTTCTGCGCTCGATCGCCCAGGAGGTCATGCCGCAAGGCTTCTATGAGGATTATGCCGGTCAGTCGCGGCTGGAGGTTCAGGAGGGGAGTTCGATCGCGCTCGCCTTCGGTCTCGCCATCATCGTGATTTATCTGGTGCTGGCGGCGCAGTTCGAGAGCTTCCGGGATCCGTTCATCATCATGATGTCGGTGCCGCTCTCCATGTTCGGCGCCATGATCTTCCTGAATCTCGGGCTTGCGACCCTCAACATCTACACCGAGGTCGGTCTGATCACCCTTGTGGGCCTGATCACCAAGCACGGCATTCTGATGGTGGAGTTCGCAAACGACCTCAAGGAGAAGCGCGGGGTCGGCAAGCGGGAGGCCATCGAAGAGGCCGCCCGGGTGCGCCTGCGGCCGATCCTGATGACCACGGCCGCCATGGTGCTCGGCGTGGCGCCGCTGCTCTATGCCAGCGGCGCGGGCGCGGCGGCTCGGTTCTCCATGGGCCTCGTGATCGCCTCGGGCATGTCGATCGGCACGATCTTCACCCTGTTCGTGGTTCCGATGTTCTACACGTACATCTCCCGCGAGATCCCGCGACGCGAGAAGGCCGAGGAGCCTCAGGTTCCACACCGGGCCATCGCGGCGGAATAACGAAAAGGCCGGGCAATTGCCCGGCCTTTTGATTCGTACGGTATGGCAGGCGCTCCGGCGCCTGCCTGCCTGTTAGCGGGCGATCTCGCCTTCAACCTCGACGAACGGGGACAGGGCCTTGAATCCCGCCTGCTCGGCAGCCTTCTTGACGGCTTCCGCCACTTCGGCCGAATGGATCTCGACCGTCTCGCCGGTCTTCGCGTCCACGAACATGACCTTCATGGCGTTCATTTCCGGCTGGCCATGGGACACGACGTAGGAGTTCTGCGTTGCGAGGCGATGGACCAGGCCAGCATCGCGAAGGAAGTCCAAGGCCCGGTAGATCGTCACCGGCGCGAGGCGCTTCTTGTCGCTGCTCAGACGGTCGACGAGGTCGTAGGCGCCAACCGGTCCTCCGCTTTGAACGAGTTCGCGGTAGACACGCTCCCGGATCGGCGTCAACCGAAGGTTATTCTCCCGACAAAGATCGTCGGCACGACGGAGGAGGCTTTCCTCCTCTTCTTTCCTGAGGGCTCGGGCGCTCATGAACCTAGCTCCTGTTACTAAGACACCTATACGTTCATATAGGTAAAGCTTCGCTTGTACAATGTGTTATCGTTGCAATTTGTGCTTGCATTCGTGCACAATCTGAAGCCGCCCGTCCAGTTTTTTGCATGCGCCGAGGAACGTGGGTAAAATTTCCTATGAGGCGATTGTGCGCCTGGGGCCGGTCACTTGGCGCAGGAGTCACAAAGGCCGCGAACTTCGACCGTTACCTTCTTGGGGCAGAAGGCGTTGGCGTCGCTCCAATGGGCCAATCGCTCGCCGATCATGGAATCGGTGAACTCCTTCACCGACCCGCAGGCTTCGCAGATGGCAAAGGCCGCCATCTCGTGATGATGGGGATGCTTGCAAGTCACATAGGCGTTGAGGCTCTCGAGCCGGTGGGCGAGCCCCTTCTCGATCAGCTTGTCGAGGGAGCGATAGACGGTCGGTGGGGTGACCGCCCCCTGGGCGCGCATAAGGTCCAGCACCTCATAGGCCGAGAGGGGGCTTTGAGCCGCGTCCAGAATCCGGTGAACGCGCTTTTGCGTCTCGTTCAATTCATCCAGAGCGTGGTGGTGATGCGTCGAGGCCATGAGGAAATCCAGCTGCTCCGGATAGATAGGATCCGCGGACGCCATTGTGAATGAGCGTCACACGGCCTTCGTGACGGAATACCCTCATGCTGGCAAGCATCGACGTCGCAACGTTGGGCCCGGACAATCGGACCCACCTTGTGCTAGAGCTCGACCCACGCCGCCTTCCGCTGGGATGATCGCACCGCCGCCTCGATGAAGCGAACCCCCCGAACCCCATGCTCCACCGTCGGAGCCTGCAGGGAGAATGTGTTGGGCTCCCGGCCCTCGAGCCTTGCGGCGATCTGCTCGGCAATATCGACGTATAGTTGCGCGAAGCCCTCCAGATATCCCTCGGGGTGACCGCCTGGAATACGGGAGGCTGCCTGGGAGACCTCGTTCGAGCCCGCCCCATTGCGGCGGATGAGACGAGGCGGCTCGCCCAAGGGGGAGTAGATCAGGACGTTGGGGTTTTCCTGCTGCCAGTCGAGGCCGCCCTTCTCGCCATAGACCCGGATGCGAAGGCCGTTCTCGAGCCCCGCCGCCACTTGGCTGCACCACAGCATGCCCCGGGCGCCGGATGCGAAGCGCAGCATCATGTGGGCGTTGTCGTCGAGCCTGCGCCCCTCCACGAAAGTGTGGAGTTCGGCGGAAAGCGCCTCTACCTCATCGCCCACGATGAACTCGGCGAGATTGAACGCGTGGGTGCCGATGTCCCCCACGGCTCCGGCCGGTCCCGAACGCGCAGGGTCGGTCCGCCACTCGGCCTGTTTACTCCCGGATTCCTCCACGCGGGTGGCAAGCCAGTCCTGGGCGTATTCCACCTGCACCACGCGGATTGGTCCGAGATCGCCGGCCTTCACCATGGCCCGGGCCTGCCGCACCAGGGGATAGCCCGTATAGTTGTGCGTCACCGCGAAGACGAGGCCTGATTCCTGCGCCAGCTTGGCGAGCTGTTCGGCCTCCCGCCTCGTGGTCGTCAGAGGCTTGTCGCAGATCACGTGGATGCCGGCCTTCAAGAATGCTCGCGCGGCTGCCGCATGGGCGTGGTTTGGCGTCACGATGGCGACCGCGTCGATCCCGTCCTTCAGGCGGCGTTCCCGACGGGCCATTTCGTTGAAATCGCCATAGACGCGATCCGGCTTCAAGAGCAGGTCCTGGCCCGACAGCCGCGCCCGTTCCGGGTCTGACGAAAGAGCGCCCGCCACCAGCTCCCACCGGTCGTCGAGCCGGGCCGCGATCCGGTGCACCGCGCCGATGAAGGCGCCGCGTCCGCCGCCGACCATGCCGAGGCGAAGGCGGCGGCTCAACTTCTGGTCCTGTGATCCCGTGATGCTCATGAAGGCTACTCCGCCGCTGCCCGAAGGGACTCGATGCCGAGCATCCGCCGGTTGGCGGCCTCGTCCGTCCCGCCAGCCGCGAAATCGTCGAATGCCTTTTCCGTCACGCGGATGATGTGGGCCTTGATGAATTCCGCGCCCTCGCGGGCGCCGTCCTCCGGGTGCTTGAGGGCGCATTCCCATTCCAGCACCGCCCATGAATCGTAGTCGTACTGGGCAAGCTTGGAGAAGATGGCCCCGAAATCCACCTGCCCGTCGCCGAGCGAGCGGAACCGGCCTGCGCGATTGATCCAGCTCTCGTAGCCGCCATAGACGCCGACGCGCCCTGACGGATTGAACTCCGCGTCCTTGGCGTGAAACGCCTTGATGCGCTCGTGATAGAGATCGATGAAGGCCACGTAATCGAGCTGCTGCAGCAGGAAATGGCTCGGATCGTAGTTGATGCAGGCCCGCTTGTGTCCGCCGACCGCATCCACGAAGCGCTCGAAAGTCGCCCCGTCGTGGATGTCCTCGCCTGGATGGATCTCGTAGGCCACGTCGCAGCCTGCATCCTCATAGGCATCCAGGATGGGACGCCAGCGCCGTCCCAATTCCTCGAAGGCGGTTTCTACAAGACCGGCGGGACGCTGCGGCCACGGGTACATGAACGGCCAGGCGAGCGCGCCCGAGAACGTCACGCTGGCATTCAGCCCGAGACAGCGGGAGGCTTTCGCCGCCAGGAGCATCTGGTCGACCGCCCAAGCCTGCCGGGCTTTCGGATTGCCTCGGACCTCCGGAGCCGCAAACCCGTCGAAGGCCTCGTCAAAGGCCGGATGAACCGCCACGAGCTGCCCTTGCAAGTGGGTCGACAGTTCGGTGATTTCGAGCCCATGGCCGCGAACGATGCCTTGCACCTCATCGCAATAAGCGTCCGACTCGGCGGCCCTTTTCAGGTCGAAGAGACGCGCGTCCCAGGTCGGGATCTGGACGCCCTTGTAGCCAAGGGACGCTGCCCAGCCGCAGATGGAATCGAGCGAGTTGAACGGGGCCTCGTCGCCGGCGAACTGGGCGAGGAAGAGGCCAGGGCCCTTCATGGTCTTCATGAGCGAACTCCCGAGGTGGCAAGGTGGCGTCAAGCAACAAGAGGACAAAGGAAAGCCGCCCTGACGGATCAGGCAGCTTACCGTTGTCCTCGCCCCTCCCGGTCGGGAAGGGCGAGAGACTTCGGAGCTTAGAACGGTGAGTTCGGGAAGTAGTGGTTCTTCGCGTTGTCCTTCGTGATCAGCTCGGCGTTGATCACGTAGGTGCCGCGCATGGGCGCATTGGCGAAGAACTGGCCCGCCGTCACGTACATGGCGGTGGAGATCATCGCCGGCGGATACGACACGTTGGCCGGGGTCATCTTGTCGCCGTCCATGACGCGCTTGACGATGTCCTTCATGCCGGCGCCGCCGAGGACGAACTTGACGTCGTCGCGCTTCGCCTGCCGGATGGCTTCCATGACGCCCAGCGCCATGTCGTCGTCCGAGGCCCAGACCGCGTCGATCTTCGGGTGCTTGGACAGGTAGTCCTGCATCACCCGGAAGGCGTCGTCCCGGTTCCAGTTGGCGTATTGCTTGTCGATCACCTTCACGCCCGAGCCTTGGAGGGCTTTCTCGAAGTTCGTGACGCGCTCCTCGTCGATCACGGTCGGGATGCCGCGGAAGATCACTACGTTGCCCTGCTTCAGGTTATCGACGAAATACTTGCCGGCGACGCGGCCGAATTCCGGGTTGTTGCCGGCCACATAGATGTCCTGGATCGACGGATCTTTCAGGCCACGGTCGACCACCGTAATGAACGTGCCGCGCTTCTTGACCTCGTTCACCGGATTGGTGAGCTCGTCCGAGTTGAACGGCAGGACCACGAGGGCGTCGATCTTCTGGGCGGACAGATCGTCAAGGGCGTTTGCCTGCGACGCGCCGTCCGGAGATGTCTTCACCACGACCTTGAGGCCCGGATAGGCCTTTTCCAGCGCCTTGGCGGTTTCCTGGGCGTGATAGACCACGCCGCCGGTCCAGCCATGGGTGGCGGCCGGAATCGAGACGCCGATGGTCACGCTCTTCTGTTGGGCCAGAGCGGCCGTGGTCAGCCCTGCCAGAAGGCCTGCCGCGGTTGCCAGTTTCAGTGCCGTTCCTCTCATGTATTCCTCCCTGAGGGGTTTGTTGATCGAGCCCTTCTCGGTTCCGGCGGGCTCGCACCGGCTTCATCGCCCGCGCTGAAGAGAGCGCTGCACGAGCATGGCGATAATGATAATGGCGCCCTGCACCGCGCCCACGAGAAACTCGGAGACGAAGTTCGACAGCACCATGATGTTGGCGACAAGTTCCAGAATGATGGCGCCGGCCACCGTGCCCCAAACCCGGCCGAGGCCACCTCTAAGGGCTGTTCCGCCGATCACCACGGCGGTGATCGCCTGCAGCTCCCAGAGCAGGCCGGTGGTGGGCGTCGCCGAGCCGAGGCGCGGCACGTAGATCAGAATGGCGATGCCGACGCAGATGCCCTGGATCACATAGGTAAGGGTGCGCACGCGCCAGATCGGAACGCCAGAATAGCGCGCCACGTCCTCATTGGAGCCAAGGGCGATCACGTGCCGGCCGAACGACGTCTTGTAGAGGATGAGCGCTCCGATGGCGGCGACGACCACGAACGCGATGATCGGGACGGGAACGCCCGCGATGTCGCCGAAATAGACAGGTCGATAAAGCTCGCGCAATTCGGAATTGCGCATGGTGATGGTACCGCCCGCCGCCAGCCAGATTACCAGCGAGCGGAAGATGCCCATGGTGCCGAGGGTCACAATGAAGGGTTCGATGCGCCCGAAGGTGACGATGAGCCCGTTCGCCAAGCCGCAGGCCGCGCCGAGGGAAACCGCCACGAGCATGCCGAGCGCAAGGGTGCTCACGCCCGGAGCACCGAGCCAGTTCAGGGTCAGGATCATGACGCCTGCCACCAGCGCCGCCATGGAGCCGACCGAAAGGTCGAGGCCGCCGCCGGAGATCACGAAGGTCGCGCCCACCGCGATGATGGCGATGAAGGCCGAACGGGTGACCACGTTGAGAATGTTCGAAGCCGTCAGGAAATCCGGATTGATGAGTGCGCCCGCGATGGCGAGCACGATAAGGGCCAGGAAAGGCGAGAGGGCTCGCATATCCAGGCTGAACTTGCGCCTTGAGGCGTCGGTGCGAAGCGCGGTTTCCGTCATACGTGGCCCGCGGCGATTTCCGCCGCCCTTTCCTCATGAACACCAGTTGCGAGATAGACGATCGCATCCTCCGAAAGATCGGCCTGCTCGACCTCTCCGGCGACCTGTCCGTTGCGCATCACGACGACCCGATGACACAGGCCGATCAGCTCCTGCATCTCGGACGAGATCACGATGACGGAGCGGCCCTGCTCGGCCAGGGACGCAATGAAGCGATAGATCTGTTCCTTGGTGCCGATATCGACGCCGCGCGTGGGCTCGTCGATGATGACGATGCGGGGCTCGATCAGCATCATCTTGGCTAAGAGGAGCTTCTGCTGGTTGCCGCCGGAGAGCTGCCCCGCCAGAAGATCGCGCCGCCGCGTCCGGATGTCGAAATCCTTGATGGCCTCGTCGAGGGTCCGCTCCTCGCCGGCCACGTCGATGAAGGAGCCTCGGGTGAACTTCTCCAACGCCGCGAGCGTCAGGTTCACGCGCAGGTTCTGTTGCAGCAGCAGGCCCTTGCCCTTGCGGTCTTCCGACAAATAGACGACGCCTGCCGCCATGGCCTCCCGGGCGTCGCTGAAATGAACCTTGGTGCCGTCGAGGGTCACCGCGCCCTGGCTCGGACGCAGGCCCACCAGGCCCTCGAACAGCTCGGTGCGGCCCGCGCCGATCAGGCCGCCGAACCCGAGGATCTCGCCGCGCCGCAGCTTAAAGGATGCGTTCTCCACGTAGCCGGGCACGCTCATGTCCCGAACCGTCAGGATCGTCTGATCGGAGGCGGTTGCGGGTTTTTCCGGGTAGAGTTTGGACATGTCGCGCCCCACCATTAGCCGGGCCATTTCGAGGGGCTCAAGTCCCTCGATGTCACGGGTCGTGATCAGGCGGCCGTCGCGCAGCACGGTGACACGGTCGGCGACCACCTTCACCTCGTTGAGGCGGTGAGAAATGTAGAGAACCGCCACTCCTTGGGACCGCAGGCGGCGGATGATCTGGAAAAGGCTTTCGGCCTCGATCGGGGTCAGCACGGCCGTTGGTTCGTCGAAGGCCACCACCTTGTGCGGGACGAGCAACGCGCGGGCGATCTGAACGAGCTGGCGGTCCGCAATCGACAGGCGGCCCACAACCCGGTCCGGATCGATGGAAACGCCGAGTTCGTCAAGAACCGCGCGGGTCCGTTCCCGCATGGCCCTGTCATCGACAAAGCCGTAGCGCCGCAATTCGCGCCCGAGGAAAAGGTTTTGTGCAACGGTGAGGTCTTGGGCGAGCAGGATTTCCTGGTGGACCAGGACGATCCCCTTGCCCTCGGCCTCCACCGGGCCGGAAAAACTGATGGGCTGGCCGTCGAGATGGAGACTACCCTTCGTCGGCGTCAGATGACCCGACAGGATACGCATGAGGGTCGATTTCCCGGCGCCGTTCTCGCCGATGACCGCATGAACTTCGCCCGCCTGCAGGTCGAGCGAAATGCCGCTCAAGACCTCGATCGGGCCGAAGGATTTCGAAATGTGATCTGCGCGAAGAACAGAAGCCATAAGCTGCTCCGGCCCGTGTTGAACGGAATCGGCCCGCCTGCCTGTGGAAGGCGGTTTATCGGCGCGGTTGCGCCGGCCAAAAATCAGCCAAATGGAATGTGAGCGTGCATCTGTTTCCTCCGGCCTCTGGTGCAGTCCTCTTCTGGGACTTTTCGATCACGTCAGGCATTGCCAAGACCGGCAGCCGCATGATGTAATCGATTACATCCACTTTACCGCAATGGGCGCATCTGTCAAACAGGGCCCCGAAGGGCAGGGGATCATGGACGAGGTTGGACGCACAGGCGCAGCGCAAGCAGATGATGCGCCCGCCCGGGCTGTGCGGATCCAGGACGTCGCAAGACTTGCCGAGGTCTCGACTGCGACAGTCAGCCGGGCGCTGGCAACGCCCGAGCGGGTGTCCGTGGAGGCGCGGGCTCGCGTGCTGGAGGCCATCGCCAGGACCGGTTACGTTCCCAACCCCGCCGCACGGTCCCTGCGCTCGCAGAAGACCTACATGGTGCTGGTGGTTCTGCCGGACCTGTCCAACACGTTCTTTTCAAAAATTCTGCGGGGGATCGAGGAGACCTTGTTCGAGGCCGGATACGGCATGATCATCAGCGATCTCGATGGCTCACCGGAGAAGGAAGCGCATTTCGCCGCCTTCACGGCCGCAGGACGCGTTGACGGTGCCATTCTTCTCAACGGCCACCTCTTCGGGCAAAGCCGCGACGGCAAGGGATCGGCCGCTAAGCTCAACATCCCGCTCGTGGCGCTCTGCGAGGCCATCCCCGACGCCGACATTCCCCAAATCGAGATCGACAACAGGGCCGCGGCGCGCCGGATGACGCAGCATCTCGCCCAACTCGGGCACAGAAGCATCGCGTATGTCAGCGGCCCTGCGCAGAACGTGCTCGAGCGGGAGCGGTTTCGTGGCTATCGCGACGGTCTGCGCGCATCTGCCCTCCCATTCGATCCTGATCTCGTCGTGTCAGGCGACTACACCCTCGAATCCGGTGTGCGGGCAGGCGAGGACCTGCTGGCCCGCGCTAAGCGCCCAACAGCGGTCTTCTGCACGAGCGACGAAATGGCGATCGGCCTCGTCCGCACCTTGTCGTCTGCGGGCGTCAGGGTGCCCGAAGATATCTCGGTCGCGGGCTTCGACGATATCGAATTCGCCGCCGTGGCCCAACCGGCTCTCACGACGATTCACCAGCCCCGGCGGGAACTCGGCCAGACGGCAGCCACCGTGCTCATCGATCTGCTGCAGGGACGCACGACTCCCAAGCGCATCCGGCTGAAGACGGACCTGATCACGCGGAACAGCGTCTCATCGCCTCGTTGAACACAGAACCAGGCAAAGCTCGCGCAGTCATGCAAGTGTTGCCTGGCTCCATTTCAGTCAGGTGGCCGGTTTCGCTGTGGCGGCGACCGGAGCCCCTATGACGCTTGATGACCTGACCCGCCGCCTCTGCAGCCACCAGATCGCTACCGCTAGTGCGAGTGCCGGAAGATAGACCCAGAACAGGGACGGACGGCCCGGAGCCGGCTGGATCACGGAGACGACCTGGAAGCCCGGCTCGAGCCCGATTCGTTTTGCATAGGAGCCGAACACCACATTGCTGATGGTCACCTGATCTCCTAGGCCCGTCACGGTCAGACCTGCCGCGCGCAGCCGCTCCTGAGGCGTCGGCTTGGGATCACCAAGGCTCAGGCTCACGGTCTTGCGGATGTCGTCGCCTTCGATGTTCATGCCCTCGACCACAAAGGCGATTCGCTGGTCCGCCGGAGCCTCCGCGACCTTCGTCATCAACTCGCGTGCCGGCAGTTCCACCGTTGCCGGATAGAGCTGGTTGAGCCACCAGTCCGGACGGAACAGGGCGAAGCACACGACAAGCAGAACAGCGCTCTCCCACAAGCGGCTGCGGGTCGCGAAGTAGTTCATGGTGGCCGCCGAGAAGAGCAGGATCGCCACCATGTTGACCGCAACGACGATCGCCGTGTCGGTCCAATTCTCGACGCCAATGAGCAGCATGGCTGGGTTGAAGATGAAGACGAACGGAAGAATGGCGGTGCGCAACGAATAGAGCGCGCCCTGGAATCCCGTGGCGATCGGGTCCTCCCGGGAGATGGCCGCCGCCGCAAAGGCCGCGAGCCCCACCGGCGGGGTGATGTCCGCCATGATGCCGAAATAGAACACGAACATGTGGACCGCGATAAGCGGGATCGCGAGCCCCGCCTGAGCGCCGAGCTCGACCACGACGGGCGCCATGAGTGTCGCGACGAGGATGTAGTTCGCGGTGGTTGGAATGCCCATGCCGAGGATCAGGCTGATGACCGCGATCAGGCACAGCATGACGATGACATTGCCGCCGGAGATGAACTCGACCACTTCCGTCATCATGAGACCGAGGCCGGTCAGCGTGATCGTGCCGACAACGATGCCTGCCGTCGCGGTCGCGATGGCGATGCCGATCATGTTGCGGGCGCCGAGCGCAAGACCATCGACCAGATCGGCAAACGCGGCGCGCGCGGCCTGCCCGATGGATTGCCTGCGGAACAGGGCAAGCAGGGGACGACGGGTTGCCACGATGGCGATGATCGACGTGGTCGCCCAGAAGGCCGAGAGCCCAGGAGACATCTCCTCGATCATCAGGCACCACAGGAGGACCACCAGCGGGATGAGGAAGTCGAGCCCCGTCCGCGTCACGTCCCAGGCCCGCGGAAGGATGAGGATCGGCGAGTTTGGATCGTCCAGCTCCAGATCGGGGTAGCGCGCCGCATAGGCGAGGGTCGCGAGATAGATCGCGAGCGCCGCGACCCCGAGAATCCATGGGGCGCTCGCGCCGAACGCGGCTTGGGCCCCCAGGACGCCGTAATAGAGGAGGCACAGGACCAAGACGGAGCCGCTGAGGCCGAGGCCGGTGCGCAGAAGACGCGTCTTGGCAGGCAGCGCCTCGCGCGGGATGGGCTTCGCGCCGATCTTGAGGGCCTCGAGATGCACGATGTACAAAAGCGCCACGTAGGAGGCGATTGCAGGAAGCAGAGCGTGCTTCACGATCTCCGAATAGGGGATGCCGACATATTCCACCATCAGGAAGGCGGCGGCACCCATGACGGGCGGCATGATCTGGCCATTAATCGAGGAGGCGGCCTCGATGGCGCCGGCCTTCACGCCGGACAGACCGGTTCGCTTCATGAGCGGGATCGTGAAGATGCCGCCCGACACGACGTTCGACACAGAGGAGCCCGAGACGACGCCGTTGAGGGCAGACGACACGACGGCGACTTTTGCTGGCCCGCCACGCAGGTGGCCGAGAAGCGCGATGGAGATCTGCATCATCCAGTTGCCGGCGCCCGCCTTATCGAGAAGCGTGCCGAACAGGACGAAAAGGAACACGAAACTCGTGGAGACACCGAGCGCGATGCCAAAGACGCCTTCGGTCGTCAGCCATTGATGCTGAAGGAATTTCGACATCGACGCTCCCTTGTGAAGCATCACGTCGGGCATGTACGGACCGGCGAACGTATAGAAGATGAACACCGAGGCGACGATCACCATGGGAAGGCCGAGCGCCCGGCGCGTTGCCTCCAGCAGCAGCAGGATGCCGATGCCCGCTGTGACGAGATCGATCATGATCGGCTGGCCGGGGCGCGTCGCAAGCTCCCGGTAGAATAGGAACAGGTAGGATCCCGCAAAGGCTCCCGCGAGCGCCAGGATCCAGTCCGCGATGGGCACATAAGCCCGTGGGGACGACTTGAAGGCCGGATAGGCCATGAAGGCGAGGAAGAGGCCAAGGCCGAGATGAATGGCGCGCGCCTCCGTGTCGTTCAGGATGCCGATGCCGAACGTGAAGGGAAGCGGCGAGGCGTACCAGATCTGGAAGAGCGACCAGGCAATGGCCACGGCCGTGATGATCGTTGCGGTCAATCCGGTGGGCTTGCGGCCTCCCGTATCGGCCTCGGCCACCAGCTGCTCCAGTTCCGCGGACGGGGCGAGGGCGGGCTTCTCAATCGTCGACATGGCAAATTTCCTTCGTCCCCAATAAGGTAAGGGGCGGCATCAGCCGCCCCTATTGTACTCGGCCTGAGGCTGGTCGCCCAGCTTACTGCAGCCAGCCCTTTTCCTTGTAGTACTTGGCCGCGCCCGGATGCAGCGGAGCCGAGAGGCCGTCCTTGACCATCTTGGCCGGGTCGAGGTTCGCGAAGGCCGGGTGCAGGGACTTGAACTCGTTGAAGTTCTCGAACACGGCCTTAGTCACCGCATAGACCGTCTCGTCCGGCACCTTGGCGGAGGTTACCATCGTAGCGAGCACGCCATAGGTCTCCGTCGGCTGCGGGTTGTTGGCATAGAGGCCGCCCGGGATCGTCGCCTTGGCGTAGTAGGGCTTGTCGGCCAGGAGCTTGTCGACCGCAGGACCCGTGATCGACACGAGCTTGGCGCCGCAGGTGGTGGTCGGGTCCTGGATGTTGGCGGACGGATGTCCGACGCCGTAGAAGAACGCGTCGATCTTGTTGTCGCACAGCGCCGGGCCGTGCTCGTCGGCCTTGAGCTCGGACGCGAGCGAGAAGTCGGAAAGCTTCCAGCCCAGCGTGGTGAGGAGCTCTTCCATGGAGGCGCGGGTGCCGGAGCCCGGATTGCCCACGTTCACGCGCTTGCCCTTCAGTTCCTCGAACTTTGTGGCATTCGCTTCCTTGCGGGCCAGAACGGTGAACGGCTCCGGGTGAACCGAGAAGACCGCGCGCAGATCCTCGAAGGCGCCGCCTTCCTTGAAGGCTCCCATGCCCTTGAGGGAGTTGAACTGCACATCCGACTGGGTGAGGCCGAAATCGAGCTCGCCTGCCTTGATGGTGTTGACGTTGTAGGCCGAGCCACCGGTGGATTCCACCGAGCAGCGGATGCCGTGGGTCTTGCGATCCTTGTTGACCAAACGGCAGACTGCACCGCCCACCGCATAATACACGCCGGTCACGCCGCCCGTCCCGATGGTGGCAAATTTCTGCTGGGCCTCGGCCGGAAAAGCCGTGAACGCAAGGGCGGCAACAGCCGCTCCGGTTAAGGATTTCGTGAGCATCTTCATCGTGTCGTCCCTCTTTTGGGCCCGGATTCCACCGGGCTTGAACAATCATAACGATTGATTTTCTTCTCGCATTCGAAGGCTATTCTGCGCAAATCGTCAAGCAGCCCTCGTTTTGACTCCCGTAATCGCTGCATCCACGGCATCGCCCAGACGCTCTACGATGGCGTCAACCATGGGAGCATCGATGATGAACGGAGGAGCCAAGAGTACGTGGTCGCCGCGCGCTCCGTCGATGGTTCCCCCCATGGGATAGACCATGAGGCCTCGAGCCATCGCCTCGCGCTTGATCCGCGCGTGGAGTTTCTCCTTGGGGTCGAAGGTCGCTTTCGTCGAGCGGTCTTCTACGAGTTCAACCGCAATGAAAAGCCCGCGGCCGCGAATATCCCCAACATTAGGGTGATTGCCGAACCGCTCGCCGAGACGGCGGGTGAGGTGCGCACCCATCCTCTTCACGTTGTCGAGCAGGCCGTCGCGGCGGATGACGTCTTGAACGGCAAGGCTCGCCGCGCAGGCCATGGGGTGCCCGAGATAGGTGTGGCCATGCTGGAAGAAGCCCGTCCCCTTCGCGAATGCATCGAAGATATGCTGGCCCAACAGCACGGCTCCGACGGGCTGGTATCCGCCGCCGAGACCCTTGGCGATGGTCATGATGTCTGGTGAGACGCCGTCCTGCTCGCAGGCATGGAGCGTTCCCGTGCGGCCCATGCCGCACATGACCTCGTCCAGGATGAGGAGCACGCCGTAGCGATCGCAGATTGCCCGGACGCGTTTGAGATAATCGGCGACCGGCGGCACGGCTCCTGCGGTCGCGCCAACCACGGTCTCGGCCACGAAGGCCATGACGGATTCGGGGCCCAGTTCGAGGATCTTGTCTTCAAGCGCCTGGGCGGCCCGCGCCGCATAATCCTGATCGGTCTCTCCCGGCTGCTGGTAACGGTAGGCGAAGCACGGATCGATGTGGTGGGTCTCGACCAAGAGGGGACGGAACTGCGTCCTGCGCCACTCGTTCCCGCCTGTCGCAAGCGCCCCGAGGGTGTTGCCATGATAGCTCTGGCGGCGGGCGATGATGTTCCGACGCTCCGGCTTGCCGATCTCGACGAAGTACTGCCGCGCCATTTTGAGGGCAGCCTCAACCGCCTCCGATCCGCCGGATACGAAGTAGACGTGGGACAATCCCGAAGGAGCATCCTCGATCAGACGGTCGGCCAGGGCCTCTGCAGGCTCCGTGGTAAAGAAGCTCGTATGCGCATAGGCAAGCCTGTCGGCCTGTGCGTGGAGAGCGGCTGTCACGTAAGGGTGTCCATGTCCGAGGCAGGAGACCGCCGCGCCGCCGGAGGCATCGATGTAGGCCCGTCCGTCGGCATCGAAGATTTCGACGCCCTTGCCGCCAACCGCCAACGGGTAGCTGTTGTGGATTTGACGATGAAGAATACGGGTCATCAGAATCTCCTGCCGTCCTGCGGCGACCAGTGGATATTGAAGGCATTCAGCTGATCCTCGGTTTGCCGGAGCGCCTTCAGGGAGGCGTCTCCGCCCCGTCCGGCCACAAGGGCCGCCAAAATCTCGCCCACGGCGAAAACGGGTGTCATCGCGTGGAAGAATGATGGGCTGTCCGTGGAAACGAGAATGCTTGATCGTGCGACCTGGGCTAACGGCGACACGGCGCTGTCGGTGACGGCCACGATCGGGATGCCCTGCCTATGGGCGTAGTGTGCAACCTCGACCGTTGCGCGGGTATAAGGCTCGACGCTGACCGCAAACAGTGCGTCCTTGGCGGTTGCGGAGCGGATCGGATCCATTCCCATGCCGGCTGTTGAATCCAGCAAAACGGCCTTCTCGCCGAGGAGCGAGAGAACGTAGGCCATGTGCCAAGCCACCGTGTGCGATGAGCGCAAACCAAGGCAGTAGACCCTCCGGGCCGAGGCCAACAGGGCCGCCGCATCGGTAAGCCTATCGAGCGTGCCCGGTTCGCCGAGTCGTTCGATATGGGAGTTGAGGCGCGCGACGATGTCCGTTGCCAGGGCTTTCTCGCCCTTTGCCTTCTGGCTGGCCACCTGGGCTCCGGCGCGACCGGCAAAACTGAGGCGGCCATTGCGGATGGCCTGCGCATAAAGCTCGCGGACCGCGTCGTATCCGTCGAGGCCCAGTCTTTTCGCAAGCCGCGTCATGGTTGCCGGCGGCACGCCCGCTTGCCGCGCCTGCTCGCGCATGGACAGAAGAGCGACGTCGCCCGGCCGATCGAGAACATACTTGGCCGCGGTCTGAAGCTGCGCCGGCATCCCGTCGTATGCCTCGATGATCTGAGTAGCCAGGGGTGCGGGATCCATGAGCGCAGGATAAGGCTGCTTTACGGCCCATGCAACATATGTTCTATTTCTGACTGGGGATGAAACAGACGGATCAAAAGGCGCTGAGATGCACGAACGGTCACAATCGACATCCGAACTCTCTCCGGTCAGCATCGCGGTGGCTCCGAATGGCGGCCGGCGCACGAAGGCCGATCATCCGGCTGTGCCGATGACGCCTGAGGAGCTGGCCCGGACGGCGGTGGAGTGCCTCGATGCCGGCGCCTGCATGATCCATGTCCATGTCCGGAACGCCGAGGGACGCCATCTCCTCGACGTGGACGCTTATGCGCAGGCGACGGCAGCGATCCGCGAAGCGGTTGGAGAGCGCCTCGTGATCCAGATCACCAGCGAAGCGCTCGGGATCTACAAGCCGGAGGAGCAAATGGCCGTCACCCGCGCGGTGCGGCCGGAGGCCGTTTCCCTGGCCTTGCGTGAACTCGCACCGGACGAGGCGTCCGAGCAGGCCTTCGCGGAATTCCTGACTTGGCTCCATCGGGAGCGCGTCGCTCCCCAGATCATCCTCTACTCTCCTGAGGAGGCCATCCGGCTCACCGACTTTCAGAAGCGCGGGATGATCCCATTCGAAAATCTTCCGGTTCTCTATGTTTTGGGCCGCTATACGGTCAGTCAGACATCGCGGCCGGCAGACCTTCTCCCGTTCATCGCGCCCGAGATGCCCGTCTTCCTCGACTGGATGACGTGCGCCTTCGGCCGCTACGAGACCGCATGCGTGACGGCTGCCGCTCTTTTGGGTGGGAATGTCCGGGTCGGGTTCGAAAACAATGTCGATCTCCCCAATGGCGAGAGGGCGGGCTCGAACGCGGAACTCGTCGGCCAGACGGCAAAGGCCCTTAAAGCCTGTGGGGTCGCCTTGGCGGATGCAGCCTTTCTGCGGAGCGCCTGGTCGCGCTGAAGAGTTGCTGCAAGGTGGGAACGGATGGTCTGTCTCGGGCCAAGAAGAGCTCCGTCGAAGAGTTTTGTCGGAGCGTATAGGCGCTCGCTAGCCCGTTCGGCGGGTGATGTGGCGCTGCCGAATCCTATCGTTCGACAGAAAACTCATTCCCGTGATGGGATTTCTTTTTGGCGCCTCGGCCCCGAAAGCCGGTCGAGACGCAAAACTATTATCCCATGGTAGTGGTCGCGGGTCCAAGGTCGGCCCTTGTCGATCCCCGCCAGCCGATACAGAATGCAACCCGATAAAGCTCGAGAACGAGCGCTTGCGCAGATCAATCTGCGCGCCAGAGGAAACGTAGCCGTACCGTGTGCTGATCGGGCATGCGGTGCTCCAGGAGGTGACGTCGGTGACGACGGCAGCAGGCTCGCGCGATGATACCTTCCCAAAGCTGCTCGCACGAAACGCGCGCATCCGTCCCCATAGGATAGCCTTCCGGCACAAGGACCTAGGCATCTGGCAGTCCTGGACGTGGGCCGAGGTCTACGAGACCGTCCAGGCCTATGCTGGCGGGCTGCGGGCGCTTGGCCTGGAGCGCGGAGGCAGAATCGCCGTGGTCGGACATAACCGGCCCTATCTGTACTGGACCATGATCGCCGCCCAATGGATCGGCGCGATTCCGATTCCGGTCTACGCGGATTCGGTCGCGGAGGAGATGGCCTTTGTGCTCGCTCACGCCGAGGTCACTCATGCTGCGGTGCAAGATCAAGAGCAGGTCGACAAACTCCTGTCCGTTTCAGACCAGATGCCACAGCTCGGCCGTATCCTCTACGACGAAGATCGGGGTTTGAGGGACTACGATCACAGCCGCCTGCATTCGATCCGCTCCGTCATCGAAGAGGGCCGCACCCGTTTGGCGGAGGCATCCGAGAAGGAAAGATCCGAGCAGGAGCTGAGAGCTGGGCAGGGCTCAGAACTTGCGATCATCCTTTACACCTCGGGCACCACAGGTCGTCCCAAAGGCGTCATGCTGACATTCGACAGCGTGATCGCCGCCGCGGAGATCGGTTGTGACTTCGACAAGCTCGATGAAACGGACGAGATCATCGCCTATCTGCCGATCGCCTGGGTGGGTGATCACATCTTCTCCTACGCACAGGCCATCCTCTCGGGCCTGTGCGTCAATTGTCCAGAGAATCCGGAGACCATCGCGGAGGATCGCCGGGAGGTCGGAGCGACCTATGTGTTCGCGCCCCCGCGGGTCTTCGAGAGCATGCTGACCCTCACCATGGTGCGCATCGAGGATGCGAGCGCGTTGAAGCGGCGCATGTTCAAGTTCTTCATCGATCATGCCAGCAAGGTGGGGGAGAAAATCCTGAACCGCGAGGCCGGGGTCGGCCTATGGGACCGCTTCCTTTGGCATGTGGGCAATGTCCTCGTTTATGCGCCTCTTCGGAACCGCTTTGGCATGACGAGGGTCAAGGTCGGCTACACGGCCGGCGAAGCCATCGGGCCTGAAATTTTCAGGTTCTACCGCTCGATCGGCGTGAACCTGAAGCAGCTCTACGGTCAGACCGAAGCATCCGTTTACATCACCATGCAGCCCGATGGGGAGATCCGCGCCGACACCGTGGGGCGTCCCGCTCCGCGCGTCGAGATCCGCATCGACGACAATGGGGAGGTTCTCTACCGCTCCCCTGGCGTTTTCGTCGGTTACTACAAGGACGATGCCAAGACGGCCGAGACCAAGTCGCCCGACGGTTTCGTGCGCTCGGGCGATGCCGGGTTCTTCGACGAGACCGGCCATCTCAAGATCATCGACCGGGCCAAGGACGTGGGAAAGATGCAGGACGGTTCCCTCTTCCCGCCCAAATACATCGAGAACAAATTGAAGTTCTATCCGAACATCAAGGAAGCGGTTTGTTTCGGCGACGGGCGGGACTTCGTCGGATGCTTCATCAACATCGACCTCGTGGCGGTCAGCAACTGGGCCGAACGGAACGGCGTGACTTATGCGTCCTACCAGGAACTCGCAGGCCATCCGCTCGTCTACGACATGATCCAAGGCCACGTGGACGAGGTCAATCGCTCCCTCGCGTCGGAGCCGCGCATGGGAGGCGCGCAGATCAGGCGCTTCCTGATCCTGCACAAGGAGCTCGACGCCGACGACGGGGAGCTGACGCGCACCCAAAAGGTCCGCCGCAGCTTCATCGCCGAACGCTACGATCCGCTGATCCAGGCGCTTTATAACGGAACGATGGAGGCGGACATCTCCACGGAGGTGACGTTCGAGGACGGGCGCAAGGGCGTGATTTCGGCCAGGGTCAAGGTCAGGGACATGACGCTCTATCCGGCCGAATGGGCGGCATCGCTGCCGGAGGCTGCCGAATGAGAGCGCCCGACAATCCCGTTGCGGCCAAGCAGGACGTGCTACTCGCAGTCGACAACGTGTCGCTCGGCTTCGGCGGCGTAAAGGCGCTGTCCGATGTGTCCTTCGACATCCGCAAAGGCGAGATCCGCGCCATTATCGGCCCCAACGGCGCCGGCAAGACCTCGATGCTCAACTGCATCAACGGCTTTTATTACCCCACCGAGGGACAGATCACCTTCAAGGGCGTGAAACGGCCCAAGATGCGACCCTATCTGGCGGCCCGGGGCGGCATTGCTCGCACGTTCCAGAACGTGGCCCTGTTCAAGAGCATGTCGACCCTCGACAACATCATGGCCGGGCGCTCCCTCAAGATGCATGCGAATTTCTTCTGGCAGCTCTTCCGCCACGGCCCGGCGATGAAGGAGGAGGCTGCCCACCGGCGCGTGGTGGAGGACATCATCGACTTTCTCGAGATCCAGCACATCCGGAAGACGCCCGTGGGACGGCTTCCATACGGGCTGCAAAAGCGTGTGGAACTGGGCCGGGCGCTCGCCATGGAGCCGGAACTCCTGCTGCTGGACGAGCCGATGGCCGGCATGAACCTCGAGGAGAAGGAGGACATGTCCCGCTTCATCTTCGAGGTGAACCAGCAGTTCGGCACGACCATCGCGCTGATCGAGCACGACATGGGCGTCGTGATGGACCTGTCCGACCGAGTGGTGGTGCTGGAATACGGCCGCAAGATCGCCGATGGCACGCCCGATGAGGTGAAGCGCGACCAGCGCGTCATCGACGCCTATCTCGGCGTGGCCCATTAAGGAGCGGCGATGGACATCCTCTACAAGATCTTCGTCGAGCCTTTCCTGTTCATGGTGGAGGCGCCGGATCTTCTTATCCAAACCCTGTGGGAGGGGCTCGTCTCGGGGGTGCTCTATGCGCTGATCGCCCTTGGGTTCGTGTTGATCTTCAAAGCCTCGGGCGTGTTCAATTTCGCGCAAGGCATCATGGTGGTCTTCTCCGCCCTGATCCTCGTCGGTCTCTATGAGAAAGGCGTGCCGGCCTTCCTGGCGCTTCTTCTCGCCATTGGGGCGATGCTCGTTCTCGCGGTGGCGGTGGAAAGGGTGGTGCTGCGGCCCCTGGTCAATCAGCCCGACATCATCCTGTTTATGGCGACCTTCGGCCTGACCTACTTCCTGATCGGATTGGGCGAGCTGATCTTCGGCGGCAATCCGAAGGAAATGATCACCAGCGCCCTGTTCCTGCCCCAAGGCACGACTGAACTGGAGATGTTTGGCGGGCTCGTGCGCTTTCAGCATCTCGACATCGCGGCCGCCGTCATTGCGTCCATCATGATCGGCGTGCTGGCCGTGTTCTTCTCCAAGACCCGGATCGGGCGCGCCCTTCGGGCCGTCGCCGACAGCCACAAGGCGGCGCTGTCGGTCGGCATTTCGCTCAATCAGATCTGGGTCATCGTCTGGTTCGCGGCCGGCATCGTGGCGCTGGTGGCCGGCATCATGTGGGGCGCGCGTTCGGGCGTATCTTTCTCGCTCCAGATCATCGCCCTCAAGGCGCTCCCGGTTCTCATTCTTGGAGGGTTCACGTCCATTCCAGGCGCGATCATCGGCGGACTCATCATCGGCGTCGGCGAGAAGCTGGGCGAATTTTACTGGGGGCCGCTTGTCGGTGGCGGCATCGAAACCTGGCTGGCCTACGTCATTGCTCTTCTGTTCCTGCTCTACAGGCCGCAAGGCCTGTTCGGCGAGAAGATCATCGAACGGATTTGAGGGAGATCCCGATTGCTCTATCGCGAGGCCGGCCAATACAAGACGAACTACGCCGCCGACATGGCGATTTTCCCCCTGCGTGAGGACCGGGTCGGAATTGCGATCATCATCCTGGCGGCCTACTCGCTGGCTTTCCTGGGCAACAGCTTCCTGCTCCAAGCGGTGATGATCCCGTTCCTGGTCTTTTCGCTGGCGGCCATCGGCCTCAACATCCTGACGGGGTACACGGGTCTCCTGTCCCTCGGGACCGGGGCCTTCATGGGGGTCGGAGCCTACGCCTGCTACAAGCTGATGACGGCGTTTCCAGGCGTGAACGTCATCGTGTGGATCTTCGCGTCCGGCTTCTTCTCCGCCGCCGTGGGCGCGCTCTTCGGGCTGCCGTCCTTGCGCATCAAGGGTTTCTACCTCGCGGTGGCGACGCTTGCGGCGCAGTTCTTCCTGCAATGGTGCTTCATTCGAATCCCGTGGCTCGTCAACTACAACGTCTCGGGAGCCCTCGATGCGCCTCTGCGCACGCTGTTCGGCGTTCCGGTCGTCGGCGCGACCGCAACGCCGCAGACCCGCTATCTGGTGGTCCTGACCATCGTCATCCTGCTCACATGGATTGCA
Organism: Microvirga aerophila; assembly: GCF_003332305.1. Classification (GTDB taxonomy): domain Bacteria; phylum Pseudomonadota; class Alphaproteobacteria; order Rhizobiales; family Beijerinckiaceae; genus Microvirga; species Microvirga aerophila. The sequence continues at coordinate 47,107 of NZ_QOIO01000032.1, forward strand.
TCGAACTTGGTTCACGGCCGCATCGGCCGGGCATGGATCGCGATCCGCGACATGGACCTCGCGGCTGAGCTCATGGGCATCAGGCCGCTTCAAACCAAGCTTTTGGCCTTTGCCGTGTCGTCCTATTACTGCGGCGTCGCCGGAGCCCTTCTCGTGTTCCTCTGGTACGGCGGCGCGGAATACGATGTCTTCAACATCAACCAGTCGTTCTTCATCCTGTTCATGGTGATCATCGGCGGATTGGGCAGCCTGATCGGCTCGTTCTTCGGCGCGGCTCTGATCTTCATCATGCCGATCGTTCTCGGCATCGTGTTGCCGGCGATGCTCTCGCCCTTCGGTCTGTCCGTGGGCGCCGATGTGATCGAGCATCTGCGCTTCATGATCGTGGGAGCGCTCATCATCTTTTTCCTGATCGTCGAACCGCACGGGCTCGCGCGACTTTGGCAGATTGGCAAACAGAAGCTCCTGGTCTGGCCGTTCCCCTATTGACGGCAGGCCCGCCGGAAACGGCGCAAAGGAGACGAAAGCTCATAAGCGGCTCGAAAGGGCCGGATAACAACGGAGGAAACACATGGCCTTTCGAAAACTAAGCCTAGGACTGGCAGTTGCTACCCTTGTAGGAGGCACGGCTCTGCCAGCGGTTGCGCAGGATTCGATCTACGTCCCCCTGTTCACCTATAGAACCGGACCTTTCGCCGGCTCCGGCACCCATATCGCGGACGGGATGCACGACTACCTGCAGATGCTGAACCAGCGTGATGGCGGCATTGGCGGCGTGAAACTCGTCCTTGAGGAATGCGAGACCGGCTACGACACTAAAAAGGGCGTCGAGTGCTACGAGGCCGTGAAGGGCAAGAACCCGGTCATCGTGAATCCCTGGTCGACCGGCATTACGCTCCCGCTGATCCCGCGCGCCGCCGTGGACAAGATCCCGATCCTGTCCATGGCCTACGGACTGTCCGCCTCGGCCAGGGGCGACATCTTCCCGTGGGTCTTCAATCCGCCGAGCACCTACTGGGACGGCCTGTCGATGATCGTCAAATATATCGGCGAGAAGGAAGGCGGCCTTGACAAGCTCAAAGGCAAGAAGATCGGTTTCCTGCATCTCGATGCGAGCTTCGGCAAGGAGCCGATCCCGCTTCTGGAGGAGCTTTCAAAATCGATCGGCTTCGAGGTGAAGCTCTATCCGATTGCCGCCCAGGACATGCAGAACCAGTCATCGCAATGGTTGAACGCACGACGCGACCGGCCGGATTACATGATCATGTGGGGCTGGGGCTCCATGAACGGGGCTGCCATCAAGGAGGCGGTGCGCTCAGGCTACCCGATGGACAAGTTCTATTCCGTGTGGTGGCCTGGTGAGGACGATGCCAGAAGCGGCGGCGCTGGCGCGAAGGGCTTCAAGATGCTCAACTGGCACGCGGTGGGAACGAATTTCCCAGCCCTCCAGGACATCGTGAAGAACGTTGTCGACAAGGGGATGTCGAAAGCCTCCAAGGACAAGGTAGGAGAGCTTCTCTACAACCGCGGCGTCTACAACTCCCTGCTGATCGCTGAAGGCATCGCGACGGCCCAGAAACTCACGGGCAAGAAAGCTGTGACCGGCGAGGACGTGCGCCGCGGCATGGAGAACATCAAGCTCGATCCGGCCCGCCTGAAGGAACTCGGCCTCGAAGGCTTCACGGAACAGCTCGTCCTGTCGTGCTCCGACCACAACGGCCACCGGGCCGCGTTCATGCAGGAATGGGACGGAACCAAGTGGGTGAAGATCAGCGATCCGATCGAGCCGATGACCGACCGCGTCCGCGCCCAGCTTGAGGCTGCGGCGAAGGATTATGCGGAGAAAAACGCCGGCTGGCCCAAGCGCACGGAAGCTTGCGACAAGGCAAGCTGATCGACAGCTCTGAAAGGAGCATGCAGGCCGGTGACGGTCTGCATGCTCCAGCAAGTTTCAAAGGAAACCCCGATGAGCACCGCAGTCCGGACGCAGACGCCGAGTGAACCCGCGACAGGCGAGATCGTCCTCGCGGTCAACAACATTGAGGTCATCTACGACCACGTGATTCTTGTTCTCAAAGGTGTCTCACTCAATGTTCCTCGCGGCGGCATCGTGGCGTTGCTCGGCGCAAACGGCGCAGGCAAGACCACGACCCTGAAGGCGATCTCGAACCTGCTTCGGGCCGAGCGAGGAGAGGTCACGAAGGGCAGCATCGAGTTCGCCGGCGAACGGGTAGATCGGCTGTCTCCGAACGAGCTCGTGCGCCGTGGGTGCATCCAGGTTCTCGAAGGGCGGCACTGTTTCGGTCACCTGACCATCGAGGAAAACCTTCTCACCGGCGCTTTCACGCGCCGGGATGGGAATGCGGCGATCAAGCGCGACCTCGAAGCAATCTACGAATACTTCCCGCGCCTGAAGCAGCGGCGCGGTTCCATGGCGGGCTATACGTCAGGCGGCGAGCAGCAGATGTGCGCCATCGGCAGGGCCATGATGTCCCGTCCGACGATGATCCTGCTGGATGAGCCCTCCATGGGCCTTGCGCCCCAGATCGTGGAGGAGATCTTCGAGATCGTCCGCAAGCTCAACAGCACGGAGGGCGTGTCGCTCCTTCTCGCCGAGCAGAACACCAACATGGCGCTGAAATACGCCACGTACGGCTACATCCTTGAAACCGGGCGCGTCGTCATGGACGGTCCGGCGCAGATGCTGCGCAAGAACGAGGATGTGAAAGAGTTCTACCTAGGCGTCTCCGAGGGAGACCGGAAGTCGTTCCGCAACGTGAAAAGCTACAAGCGCCGCAAGCGCTGGCTGGCCTGAGCCGCTCTGCCGCGTCATGCATAACGGGAGACAGACTGTGACCGATGCCTTTGACGCGCTCGAAGTTCGCGATCCGGCGCAACGGGAAGCGGATATTTTTGCGCGCCTTCCCGAGATTCTCAAAGGCGCCGCCGCCGCGCCGGCCTATGCCGAACGCTTCAAGGGGATCGACCTCGAGCGCGTGGTCAGCCGCGAGGCGCTTGCGGCACTTCCGGTTCTGCGCAAGTCGGAGCTGCCTGCCCTGCAAAAGGCCGCGGCCCCTTTCGGCGGCCTCGTATCCCATTCCCCCGGCTCCTACGGACGCCTATTCACGTCCCCAGGGCCGATCTTCGAGCCCGAAGCGAGAGGCACCGATCCATGGCGCGCCGCGCGTGGGCTCTTCGCAGCCGGCTTCCGCAAGGGCGATGTCGTCCTCAACACGTTCAGCTACCACCTGACGCCGGGCGGATTCATCATGGATTCCGGCGCGCGGGCCCTCGGCTGCGCGGTTATTCCGGCAGGACCGGGCAATACGGAGCAGCAATTCGAACTGATCGAAGCCTACCGTCCGGCAGCTTATTGCGGCACGCCGGACTTTCTCAAGATCCTCCTCGACGGAGCGGCGGCTGCCGGGCGGGACGTTTCGTCCATCAAACGCGCGCTCGTATCCGGCGCGGCCTTTCCCAAATCCCTGCAGGATGAGTTCGCGGACCGGGGCATCGATGCCTATCAGGCCTATGCCACCGCCGATCTGGGCTTCATCGCCTATGAAACCGCAGCCCGGAACGGCCTGGTGGTGAACGAGGACATCATCGTCGAGATCGTGCGTCCCGGAACTGGCGACCCCGTTCCAGAGGGCGAGGTCGGCGAGATCGTGGTGACGACCCTCGATCCGTTTCACCCTTGGATCCGCCTTGCCCTCGGCGACCTCACGGCCGCGATGCCGGGCCTGAGCGTACGCGGGCGCACCAACATGCGTATTAAAGGATGGATGGGGCGGGCTGACCAATCCACCAAGGTGAAGGGAATGTTCGTCAGACCGGAGCAGGTCGCGGAAATCAGTCGTCGTCACCCCGGCCTCGGGCGGCTACGACTCGTCGTGACCCGCGCCGGGGAGGTTGACGACATGATGTTGAAGGTCGAGGCGGAAAAGCCTGACGACGTTCTTGCGGTCGAGATCGCTCGCACGCTTCAAGGCGTCATGAAGCTGAAAGGCTCCGTGTCTTTCACAGCTCCAGGCAGCCTTCCGAATGACGGGAAGGTCATTTCTGACGAGCGGACGTATGATTGAGTGGCAGAGACCTCAGTAGAGGTCTCCCACCACCTCTTGGATCCTTTCCTCACCGGGCCTGACAAGCACGTTCATGCGGCGGCCGTCCGGGAACTCGATCGTCCGAAGGGTCATGACTTCGAGCGGCCGTCCAACGAGCCGCTGACGGCCTGCACCAATCCGGTCGGCTGTCACGACCTGAGGCTTACTGCGTGCGGCAATGGCCTTGCGTGGGGTTTGGCGGTTCGGACGCTCCGTGACGACCTTGGGTGTTGATCGTGTTCTGGCCACAGAAGTGGCTTTCTTCCGGGTAGGTGGTTCAGCGCGTTTGCTCTCCCGCGGCGATTCCCTGGCATCGACGGGAGCAGCTTTGACCGGATTGGATGCCGTGCTTTCAGTAGCCGGCGAGGGCGTGGAAGGCGCCGCCGGAGGCACGGCGGACTGGCTGGGCGAAGGCGCGCCGGTTTGGGGAGCAGCTCCCCCTTCGCCCGGTGGATCGACCCAGGGGCGATCCGTCTGGGCAAGGGCGGTGGACCCGATTGCCAGCAGGCCCAGTAGCGAGCTCACGCCCAGCATCCGTCTCATCCCGCCCGTCATAACCACCTCCCGCACAAACTCTCTTAAGAGAACGCTGCTGTGGCCGGTTCCGGTTCCACGACAATTGTCGCTGCTCGTCGATATGGCGCAGCCCGGTCCGGCGCAGCGCCCGATGAGGAAGTCGGCGGGTCCGACGGATGAGACGGAAGCCTCATTGGGACAGCCATGTCATCGGCTTGCGGGAACGGCCGAGGCTTGACGCGGTTCATACGGTGAGGGCGATGCCCTTTGAAATTTTGCCGTGACGGCAGACTGAATCATTCTGGACCGTTCGCTTTGCGTGGATATCCCGCGTGAGCCCATTATGGAGCCCTCCTTGGCCACCCGCTCAGATCATTCCGATGTCCCGCCGACCCGTACGATCGACCCGATCGATCCGCCGCCTGCGTCCGACCGGCCAACCACGGCGATGCTGAAGGGCGATATCGACAGCGGACGGACCGGCGACAAGAACCCTGTCTTCGATCCGGGCCTCTCACCCCTTGGGACCGACGACGAGGCAGCCGGCACGCCGCCAAGCCCCTTCCGGGTTGCCTTGGCGCGTCGCTATGAGAATGTCGAGCGTTGGATGAAGGGTGCGCGGAGAACGGGCGCTGCCCATAACAAGCAGGACGGTTTCCCGGTGGTCTTCGTCAGCTTCATTGGAGCTGTCGGTGCCATCCTGGTGGTCGGCATATGGATGGCGAGAGCCGTTTAGAAATCGGAGTTGCAGTTAAGCTTTGAACGTAAAAGCATGTCTGGACAACGGGACCCAAAGCGGTCGCGCAGATCGGTGCTTTATTGCTGGATCTGCATAGGCCGGATGATTTGAATCTCCGTCAAAATAAGGTGCATGGAATCACCCTTGAGACGCGAGGGAGCCCTCCGTCCGGAGGCCGCCCCAAAAGGAGCGGGTCTCTCCAACGGGAATCTCACGATCCCTTTCACTTAGGACCTTGCTGTGTTTCAGGCGGTATCACCGCATCGAGCGGATTAGGCCTGCCCTCCGTCACAGGGTTCTCGCCAACAACCTCCTGATAGTCGCGTGTCGATCCGCCGCCCCCATAGCCGGCGGAATCGCCGAAATCGCGTTCCGCCGGATCCGACGCCGGTCCGAGGTTGGGGACGTCACTGTTGGCCCGTTCAGGCTCTCGCCCTTCATTGGCAGGGCCTGAGGCTTGGATGTTTCGGGTCGGGCATGGGGTCTCCTCTCAGGGTTGGAGGTAATTAGGTCACCGAGAGTATGTCGCCTAACCGTGGCCGCGGTTTTGCTTGCGGTTGTCCACCCCTTCGTTCGCCTGGCCTTGGCCCTGCGTCTTGGGAACGCCACCGCCGCCATCGCCGTGATGAGGATGATGCCCAGCATCCTTGCTGTGGCCCTTCGGAACAGCTTCGTCGCTTCGGTCGGGCACGTGCCCCTTCTGCTTCTCGCTGCGATTGTTGTGATTCCGGCTGGTCATGCTTCACCTTTGTGTTCAATACGCCACCGCCGGACTTCCCGGCTTGGCCGCCTTTTCTGTTGCGCCCTTGCAACGAGAGACGATACCAATCATCGGAGTCATTTGTTCCCGAACGTTAGGCCGCATCCTCGACGATTTCATCAAGTGACAGTCCTTCGGCCTGCAGACGCCACATTCGATCGAAGAGGCCGCGCTGCTGGCGAAGGTCCATGGCGGTTCCGTCCTCGACAATGCGGCCGCCCATCATCACGATAATCCGGTCGAATGCCGTCAGGGTGGACAGGCGGTGTGCAACGGCGATCACCGTCCGGTCCCGCATGAGACGTACGAGGGCTTTCTGCACCTCCATCTCCGATTCAGTATCGAGGGCCGACGTTGCTTCGTCGAGGATGATGATCGGCGCATCCTTCAGGAAGGCGCGCGCAATGCCAATCCGCTGCCGCTGACCGCCAGAAAGCTTCATGCCCCGCTCGCCGACCACCGTCGCATAGCCGTCTGGAAGCGAGCAGACAAAACCGTCGCAATAAGCCGCACGGGCTGCCGCGAAAACTTCCTCGTCTGTGGCATCGGGACGTCCGAACCGGATATTCTCCATGACCGTGCGGTGGAAAAGCGATATCTCCTGCGGAACAACCGAGAGCGCAGTGCGCAGGCTGTCCTGACTGACCGATCGTATCGACTGCCCGTCTATGACGATTTCGCCTTTCTGCACGTCGTAGAGTCGTTGCAGGATGTGGATCAATGTCGACTTGCCGGCTCCGGATGGTCCGACAATGCCAACTTTCTGCCCCGCCGGAATTCGCAGGTCGATGTCGTGCACGGCGTCGCGTCCGCCTCCATAGGCAAAGCTGACGTCCCGGAACTCGATCGTGCCGCCCCTTGACTTCAGATCGGGTGCGTTCGGGCTGTCGCACACGGATTGTGGCTGACCAATCACCCGCAGCGTTTCATCAATGTAGCCGAACTGCTGAACCATATCGACAAGCGACAAGGCCATGTCACGGGACCCATGTAGGATCCGGAACGTCAAAGCGCTCACCACAACCACGTCGCCAGGGGTAATCTGGCCAGTGCTCCACAGGTGCACGCACCAGGACAGCATGGCGCCTGCCATTACCCAAAGCGAAATGTCATGGATTACGCGCGCCTTTTCCGTATACATCCAGCTCGCTCGCTGAGCCGTGGCTTCCACCTGGAAATCGTGGGCCAGCCGCTCCCGCTCCCGCCGGCGCGCCGAAAAGGCTTTGACGGCCCACATGTTGGAGATCACGTCGATCAATTCGCCGCTGACATGATTGGAGCGGCCCGCATAGGTTCGGTGATAGTGGTGTCCCCTCTCGCCGAACAGGATCAGCCCGCCTGTCACGATCACGACGAATACGGCGAGCGTCGTCATCATGCGCCAGTCGACAAGCGAGAAGACAATGAGGGCGCCGATGAAGTCGACGAAGGGCGGTAGCACCCGCCACACTACAGTGTTGGTCAGTGCGCCGAAATTTCCAGCCGTCGAGGTGATGCGCTGACCGAGAGAGCCGGCCAGATTCTCGGCAAAATAGCGCATCGGTTGACCATTGAGATAGTCAAAGAGATCGAGCCTCATCGCGACGCCGACGCCGAGCGTGGTGCGGCACCCCAGCCAACCGCTCAATCGCCACAGGACGCTCTCCACGGCTATCAGGCTGATGAACAGGGAGAGCGCCGTCCAAGCGGCGCTGTTGCCGTCTCGCGGGCCAGCCATCGCATCGACGAGGAGCTTCATCACGTACTGAACGGCAACCGCACAACTTGCGGCGGCGATCACCATGATGATGAGCGCTGCGAACTGTAGAGGCCGGGTCCGAATATAGTGGAGAATGAAGGCCTTGGGACCGCGCAGGAAAGGCGGTGGTGGATTGTCGCCGGTAGGTCCTGCGGCAAATCGGGAGTGGCGGCGCGCCAGTATCGGAAAGCTCAGATCGGTCCACATGACAGAATTACTCTGCTGCGGCGAGCGTACCCGCCTGGGTGTTCGCGACGGTGTCAAGTTCGCGGAAAAGCTCCTGCTGACGGCTCAACTCACGGGCCAACGGAGCGCAGACGGATCTCCGTCCATGGTCATCGACGGCGGAGAGGAGGCCGACATGGCAGATGCGCTCGTTATCCCAGCCCGGATAATCGATGATAGGATAGAGACAGACTCCCTCCATCGGAACACCTGCCTCCATGGCCTCGCGAACTTCGGCGCAGACGTAATGAAGCCAGGATGGTCGTCCCGAGCCTTCGGCTCCGGTCTCCGCCATGAGAATGGGTCGGCCATAGCGCCGGTGCACTTCAATCAGCATGTCATGTAAGGGGCGGTAGGCGTGATGGCCCAACGGGATCGTCGGCCCGGCGTGATACCATTGATTGTCCGGGTAGTAATTGACCCCGACGATATCGATGAATTCGGCTGCTCCGCCCAGTTCCGGCTCCAGCCGACCGGCCAGCATTTCCAATACCTCGAATTGGGAGAGGCGGTACGTCTCGGCGCCGCGGATGTGATGTTCGTCTCCCAGGCCGCCCTCGACATTGATGAGCGGTTCTGCGGTGATGAAACGTGCTCGCCGGTCCACCGCGCGGATTCCATCGATAGCCGCGATGGTCGCTCGCACGAGCTGGCGCTTCAGATCAGGTCCGCGTTGGTGGCAGCAGGGATTGAAACGGCCCACCTCGCCCCCGGCCCATGCCCAGTAGGAGATCTCGTTGATCGGGCAATAAAAGGCATCGCCCTCGGTCTCGTCACGCACGAGCTGGGCGGCGCCAGTGGCGAAGCGCGCGAACCGATCGACAAAATTCGGTGACCAAATATCAAGATCGTCGGGCCAGCCATAATGGCACAGATCCCAGGTGATTTGTGTTCCGTTGGCCCGTGCCGCCCGGAGCATGGGCAGAACACTCGACCAATTATAATGCCCTGGAACGGTCTCGATGAGATGCCAGCGAAGTCCATCGCGGGCTGACGTTATGCCGTGGTGGGAGAGAAGGCGATAATCCTCGGCTACCAAGCGCTCGTGTCCGGTTGCGGCGAGCAGATCAAGCCGCTGGCCATCAAAGCGACGATGGCTCGAACACTCGAAGCCGCCAAGGAAAAAGCTCCGGAACAGGGAGGGGGAAGAGGGCAAGATCATACCAAGTTGATCCTTAGATTGCGGCGCTGTTTTGCCAGGACATGGCGGCTGCCTGACTTGGACTCGGCCCAGCACGAGGCCAAACTAAATTGTTGTGGACCTAGGGCATAAGGAGCGGCGGGAGCACCGCGCCGATCAGCCTCCAACAATCGCGATCGAAATATGTTCCGGTAAATCAATCAATCATTGGGGCTACGCGGCAATGTCGTAATACTTGCCTTGATGCTTGACATTGGATGACTAACAACAACGGTTTAGATAGTTTTGCCGCATCGGAATATTCCGCAGAGAGCTTGATTCTAGCCCGAAGATCCTGCCGAAGATCAAAGCTCTGTCGTCATACCGCGAAGCTTGCCCCGACAACGTCATGGAGGATTTGTCATCCTCCAATCGCCGCCATGTCATTCCATTGGATCCGGCAAATCTCAGGACCATATGGGCTCCTGCCACGGTCACGTTTGGTGACGCTTCGAGCGAGTCATGCCCCCGCCCGCGCGGGCCGGTTCTTCTCATCAACCACAACCTCGTTCATGTGACGCGAAGGGGCCGGATCGACCTCCGGGGGCCAGCCTTCCCGTTGCCGGCGGCGATCCCCGTCGGCTTCCTCCGTCTGGTCGTGCAGGAGAACGACATTGGTGGGGTAGGGCAGATCGATGCCAGCCGCGGTCAGCGCCTGCTTCACGGCCAAGATTCGCGCCCCTGGACATGAACCACATCGGATCGCTTCGAGTCGGTCCACCAGCGAACGCGGACATTGACCGTCGAGCCAGCAAGTTCCCAGGCAAAAGCCTCCGGTGGCGGGTCGCCCGCGACGCCGTCAACATTCCGGATAGCGTCGATGATGATCGCGCAGGCCCGCTCGATGTCGTCGCCGTAGCCGATGCCGACATCGTACTGGCTGCGGCGCAGCGGGAAGGCCGTGTTGACCGTCACGGCGTCGGTGTAGACGGAGCTGTTGATGATCTGGTCGCCTTGTCGGAAGGGCTGCCGCAGGAGGATGAGAAGTCCGGCCAGCCAGTTCTGCAGGATATCCTTGAAAGCAAAACCGATGGCGATGGAGCCGATGCCGAGGGTCGAGAGGAGATTCGCCGGGCTGATCGACGGGAAGATGATGGTGGCGACAATGAGCAGGCCGAGCCCAATGACGCCCCGGCGTGCTGCGCCCGCCAGCATAAGAGCCAAGTCCGGTCGGCTGCGCTGCTTGAACACCCGCAGCACGGCGCGGCGCACGACACCGGGCGGCGATCATCGACAGGACGAAGACGAGGAGCGCGATGCCAAGATTGGGAAGGATTCACCAGAAGCCCTCGATGTAGCTCTCGATCCGATCAAGGGTGATTCGGGTATCAGCTTCCAAGCGGGCCTCCTTGGATATGAACCATCGGTGCGAACGTGGCGCTTACCGGCTCGGTTCCTCATGGGTGCCCATTGCATGAGGGATCGGCTGCTGGAGCGCGTGCCTCAAAGACTGCCTGACAGTGCCATCGGAGATGCTCTAGCCGGAGCAGACCTTATTGCCAGCGCGACTTTGCCGCGGGCTGGAACTCCTCGTCCGATAGGCCGTTCACAGCCTCTCCGATGAGCCACCCTTCTGACATGACAGCACCGCTTCGCTTCCTAATTGCCGAGAACGAGCCGCCTTCGGCACGCGCCAAACGGCGTGAGAGTGTCGGACGCTCGTCCGGCGAGACCTATCTCACCGTCCTGAAAGTCTTGGCACCCACCGCGCACTGTGACCGAATCAAATCCGCCGATGTCGGCTCCGCCCTACCAAGCGGGGCCGCACTCGCTGGGTACGATGGCGTCTTCCTCACGGGCTCGCCGCTGCATCTCTACCAGGAGACAGCAGAAACCCGTCGCGAGGTTGGATTCATGCGAGCGGTCTTCGAATCGGGCACTCCGGCGTTCGGGTCTTGCGCCGGACTGCAGGTCGCGACTGTCGCAGCCGGGGGCAGCGTCCGCCGAAACGCCAATGGGCGTGAAGCAGCGTTCGCGCGGCGCATTACGCCAACGGAGGCAGGCCGCAGCCATCCGCTGCTCGATGGTCGTCCGGCCTCCTTCGACGCCCCCGCCGTACACACCGATGAGGTCGAGACTTTGCCCGCTGGAGCATCGCTGCTTGCCTCCAACCGGGTCACTGGGGTGCAGGCTGCCGATATCCGATTTGGACCGGACGGCGTGTTTTGGGGCGTACAGTATCATCCGGAACTCGGACTTGACGAGGTCGCCGCTGCCCTGCGGCGCCAAGCGGAAGACCTGATCGAGGACGGATTGGCGCGAAGCCATGCCGAAGTGGCCGCCTACGCCGAGGAGATCGAGTCGCTCCACCTGAACCCGGAGCGTCGTGACCTAGCGTGGCGGCTCGGCCTCGACGAGCAGGTCACAAACAAAGACGAACGTCAGACGGAGCTCCGCAATTTCATCGGGCATCTTGTGAAGCCCAGGCGGTCGGAGCGGGGGCGCGCGTGAGCGGAGGGCAAGGGGGAACTACTGGCGGTTCCGCCGATCACAAGCTCCCTTGATGGACCTGTGTGGCTTCCCGGCTGCGCGGTGGGACCGCGCCCATGGCGAAGCTCAGGCTCCATGCGGTAGCGGTGACGGGAGAGCCGGACCTGTCATTTCCCCGAAGGCGCTGGACATGATGAGCATCGCGGGACGGCATTTGCGGAACCGACTTCCACGGTGAACGCTTCAAAAGGGATGCGAACCAGCGACAACGGTAAAGCCATTCTCAGACGAGCTTTCAAGCACCTCGAGCGGGAGCTGCCCGAGAGAGCCGCCTGGGCTATTCGAAACCTCCGTCATCCAAGGGCCCACTGGATGCGAATTCCGGCTGGCGTGCTCCTCGTTCTCGGCGGGGTATTCTCGATCCTGCCATTTCTCGGCCTCTGGATGCTTCCGCTCGGCCTCTTGCTGATCGCCTACGACGTGCCGTTTCTTCGGCGGCCCGTTGGACGCTTCACCATTTGGGGCACCCGGAAATGGGCGACTGCCCGGCAACGACTCTTCCGGAATTCGCCGAGAAGTTAAATTGTCACGCTCTCGAGAGCGCTCGGATCATGATCGGGAGGCAGCGGAAGGCCGCCCGGCCCATGCGCTATACGACTAATCGTATCGGCTCCGACTCGGGCAGGTTCTCTTGGTGCTTCAGAGGGGCTTTCACCACACACACGACCCCTGTCGGCACAAAGGTGAGTTGAACCTGACCGGAGAGATCGGTCGCCAACATTCGCTCGATCAAACGAGTGCCGAATCCCTTACGGGTCGGAGGCGTCACAGGCGGGCCGCCACGCTCCTCCCAGCGCAGAACCAGCAGTGCCGGATCTTCGCCGTTTGTCGTCCAGCCGATGGACACGCGGCCCGATGGCACAGAAAGCGCCCCGTATTTTGCCGCGTTCGTCGCAAGCTCATGGAGCGCCATGGCGAGCGCGAGAGCCACGCCCGGAGCAAGCCGCATGGGCGATCCTTCGATCACGAAGCGCTTGCCTGACTGACGGAGGTAGGGCTCCAGGACTTCTTTGATGACTTCGCCCAATTCAGCCCCATCCCAGTTCTCGCGAGTGAGCACGTCATGGGCGCGCGAGAGTGCGAACAAACGCTCCTCGAATGCTCTTAGGGCCGGGCGACTTTCCTCATTGGTGTTGCGGAAAGTGTGCGCCGCAAGCGATTGGACAGTCGCGAGCGTGTTCTTCACGCGGTGGTTCAGCTCGTCTATCAAAATTCGCTGATGCTCAGCCCAGCGCTTCCGCGCCGTGATATCAAACGCGATGCCCGTGGCTCTGATGTGGATGCTGTCAGGTCCTGACCTGGTTTCCAGATCGGCGCGCAACAGGAGCCAGTGATGAGAACCATCGGGCCAGATAACCTCCAGTTCCTCCTCCGCATGCCGCTCACCCCGACGAAGCGCGGCGCTCGCCGCTGCCTGAAGGCGCTCCCGAGCGCCGGGGGCATACCGGGACCGGATCTGCTCCGGGGTTAGCGATGTGTCCGAAGGAAAGCCCAGAAGACGATTCAGCTCGGGGCTCGTGGTGATTGTCCCAGTGCCGCTGTCACTTTCCCAAACGGCCATTCGTCCTGCATCGAGGGCAAGGCGAAGTCGGCTCTCGCTGGCGCGGAGGGCTTCCTCGCCCAGCTTACGGTTCTGGATGTCCTGAATGATGGCCACGCGATAGATCGGGGTCCCCGAATGGTTTCGCACCAAGGACACCGTCGTCTCGACCCATACGGCTGATCCGTCTTTGCGGATGTACCGTCTCTCGCAACGGAACGAGGGAATCTCCCCGGCGTCGAGCGCAAGAAGCAGGGGCTGGTCATCATCCGGGTGATCCGGATGGGTGAGGCTTTGAAGGGTCCGGCCGATAAGCTCGCCTTCCGTATAGCCAAGGATGTCATGGAGCGTCTGGTTCACCATGAGCCAACGGCCATCAAGGTCCATGTGACCCACGCCGGCGGCCGCCTGCTCGAAAAGAATGCGGTGACGCTCCTCGCTTTCGCGCAAGGCAATCTCCGAGACCTTAGCCTCGGAGATATCGACATTGCATCCTATGAAGCCGAGAAAGCCTCCGCTGCTGTCGAAACGCGGAACGCCCTCGCATCGGAGCCAGCGGGTGTCGCGGTTGCGGTCCTTGACCCGAACATTGAGGCTGACAGGCTCTCTCTGCTCGAACGCCTTGAGGAAGGCCAAGGTGAAGGTCTCGACATCATCAGGGTGGACAATGTTCTTCCAGCCTTCACCCTCTACGGCGGCGGCCGGGTTGCCAAACATGGTTTCATAGTGGCGGTTGGCAAAGGTGATCCGGCCGGTTTCATCGCTCATCCAGATCAGCGCAGGAGCGCCATCCGCCAACAGGCGGAACCGCTCCTCGCTCTCGGCAAGCGCAAGCTCAGCCGATTTCCGCTGAGAGATGTCGATAACCACTCCGGCCAACGCATTTGGCTCGCCACTCTCCCCATAGACCGGCTCGCCCCGCGCCATCACCCAACGGATCTCGCCGTCGGACAGAACAATCCGGTATTCCTGCTCGTACGGGCCACCCATCTTGAAGGCGTTCTGGTGGGTGGCCCTGACCCGGGAGAGGTCCTCGGGGTGAATCCGGGCGGTTACAGCCTCATAGGTGAGCGGCTCATCGCTCCTCAAACCATAAAGTTTACTGAATGCCGGGTGGGCGAGCAGCTGGTTGGTGGTGATGTCCCACTCGTAAGGCAACGCGCCGCCAAGTTCCTGCGACCGGCGCAGGCGCTCTTCGCTGGCACGCAGCGCGACTTCGGCGCGAACTCGCTCCGTGACATCGTATCCTTCGGCGAAGATGCCCGTGACCCTGCCCGTTCGATCGAAGATGGGCTGGTAGACGAGGTCGAGAAATCGCTCTTCGACAGGGCTGCCAGGCTGGCGCTGGAGCTTGACCGCCAGATTACGGCCAACGAACGGTTCTCCGGATCTATAGACGCCATCAACCAGCTCGAAGAACCCTTGCCCTTCAAGTTCCGGCAAGACTTGGCGCACCGGCTTGCCGACGATGTCACGATGGCCGACGAGTTGAAGGTAAGAGGCGTTGACCAGCTCGAAGACGTGATCCGGTCCCCGCAGGATCGCCACAAAGCCAGGCGCCTGCTTGAAGAGATCGTGCAAGTACTCCTTGTCCGCCTGATGGGCAGCGCGAGCTTCGACCTCTCGAGTGGTCTCGGTGCAGGCGCAAAACACCCCACCGATGCTGCCTGACTCGTCATGTGCCGGGCTATACGAGAAGGTAAAATAGGTTTGTTCCTGAAATCCCTTGCGCTGCATCATCAGCGGCAAATCTTCATGGAAGGTTGCCTCGCCCGAAAGCGCTTTGGTCACTAAAGGCTCGACATCATCCCAGATCTCGGACCACACATCCTTGAAGCGGCGACCCATGGCGGCAGGATGCTTTGCCCCAAGAATTTCCGAGTATGAGTCGTTGTAAAGGAAACCGAGTTCCTGTCCCCATGCGATGAACATCGGAAATTTGGAATTGAGCAGGAGATTGACCACTGTTCGCAGGCTCTGCGGCCAATCCGCCGGATGACCGAGTGACGATGTGGACCAGTCCATTGACCGCATGAGCGCTCCCGCTTCGCCCCCGCCTGCGAGAGGGTCACGACCCGGTGAGCCTTTATGACCATGCATTGCAGGGATCCTTGGCAGGATTGAACTGGTCAGGCTCCTCTCGGTGATCCTGATTGGCCATCGGGCGCGGAGCGACGCACACCGCTTTGCCGGCGCTGCCGTCGTGAGCGGAGGCAAACTTGGCGGCGATGCATGCCGTTGGGTCTGGAATAAGGAATGGCCAGAGGAATGATTTGGATAGCATTGGGAAGGTATGAGGAATTCTGCACGTTAATTAGGTTGCGGGCATGCGCCATCAATAACCCGCGCCTTATTGTCCGCAGCTCTATCAGACTTCTATGGCGTGACCTATCGGTATCGGCCGCGTGGAGCAACGCTCCTCGGCTGAAACATGAAAGTCTGTCGACTGGGTTTGCCGACACCCCGTTGCGTAACCCACCATAGAATAAGCCGCCCCGTTAGGAGCGGCTTAGGGGTCAGTCAGACTGACGTTACGATAGGCTCAATCAAGCCTGCTGCAGGTTGGTTGCAGATTCTTTGCCGGTACGGCGGTCGGCTTCAACCTCATAGGAGATCTTCTGGCCTTCTTGGAGGCCGCGCATGCCGGCCCGCTCGAGGGCCGTGGCGTGGACGAAAACATCCTTGCCGCCGTTGTCCGGCTGAATGAATCCGTAGCCTTTCGTCTCGTTATACCACTTCACAGTCCCAGTAGCCATTGGATATTCCTTTAGTCCCTTCAGGTGCGATTTCGCGGGGCCATCCTGCCGTGTCTGGCAGAGAGGTCAAGTCTCTAGCCGCCTGTGCGATGATACCACAGTGGAGGAGAGGGGAGAGCCCCCTAAAAACTTCCCTCTCCAGCCGGTTCGATTGGCCCTAAGGGCGGGGAGGGAAAACCTCCCCGGGCCCAGATGCCGCTTCCTACCGCTGTTGTGCGTTGGGCGGGGTGTTGCCGGGAGGATTGACGTTCTGCGGCGGTGGGTTGGTGTTGCCCGCAGCCCCTGCCCGGTTCTGGTCGTTCGCATAGCGGAACTCGGGTGCGTTCTGCAGGTCGGCCTTGGTCATCTTCACCATGGCGCGGGCCGGGGTGTTGGGGTCATTGCCCGAGCCTGCCGCGCCGCCTGCGCCGGCTGTGCTGCCCGCCGGGGCCGTGCCGCCCGTCATTCCGCCGGTTCCGCCGCCGGCGGTGCTTCCCGTCGTTGCCGGTTGGTTCATCCCGCCGGTGGCCGTGCTCGGGACCGTCACACCGCCGGCGGTGTTGACGCCGGATCCGCTGCCCTGATTGGCGTTCGAGGAAGCCTGGACCTCTTGGTTCGACAGCCACTGCACCTGTTCGAAGGGTATGGCGACATCCTTCTGGCCGATGCCGAGGAAGCCGCCGACTCCCACCACCAAGCCATGGATCTTGCCCTGGCGGTCGACCAGAACCTCGTCGATATCGCCGATTTTCTGATTATCGGCGCCATAAATATCAATCCCCATCAGGCGCGAGCCGCGCATCAGGTCCGGCGGCATCTGCGTCATGACCTGACCGGACCCGACAGGCTGGGTGGGAGCCGTTGTCTGAGCCATTGCCGATCCAGCCAGAAGGGCGGCGGCCGCGAGACCAGCGCCTAAGTGCATCTTGAGCATCGATTCCTCCGTGGTGTGACGTCGTGACGAAACGCCCGCAAAGGGAACGGCCAGAATGGGACAAGGTTCTGCGCCGACCGAGCGGATCGTAACGTTTTCCTGCCTGGCTGTTCTCGTTCGTGGGCCTGACCGAGGTTGTCCAAGCGCTCAGTAGACCTTTCCTGGTGACACCGAAAAGCTGCCGGTCTCCTCAGGCTCATAGCCTGGGAATCGTCCAGGTGCGCGGGATCGCTCCTGCGGACTCAG
Organism: Microvirga aerophila; assembly: GCF_003332305.1. Classification (GTDB taxonomy): domain Bacteria; phylum Pseudomonadota; class Alphaproteobacteria; order Rhizobiales; family Beijerinckiaceae; genus Microvirga; species Microvirga aerophila. The sequence continues at coordinate 64,316 of NZ_QOIO01000032.1, forward strand.
GCGGTTGCGGCTATCACCCTGTCCGCGAGCAAACGATCCGCCCTGCTCATAGCCGTCACGGTCGCGGCCCGTGCGACGCCCACGGTCCAGGTCCAGGCCAAGGTCTTCGTAGCGATTGGTTCCCTCCGAGCGAGGCAATGGGCTGCGGTTGGCGCTTCGATCCCGGTTCTCGTTGCGGTTGGCCTGCTCCTGGCGATTGGAGCGGCCGCGCTCCGCATTCCTGTTGCGGATGTCGTCCTGTTGCCTGGCCTCGCGCTCGTATTTGCGCCGCTGATAGATCCCGAGGGCACAGCCGGCGAGGGCGCCTTTCAGGCGGTGCCCGCCCGCGAAGTGACCCGCGACAGCACCGCCAAGTCCGTATTTGAGGCAGCCGCCGGGACGGCTCTGAGCCTCGGCCGCGCCGGCAGGGATTCCGAGGCCGAGCGTCACGGCGGCGATAAGCACAATCTTCGTCATCGAAAAAATCTCACGTGGTTCCGGCCAACGTGCGCTTGCCGTGGAGGTTCCTGACGATGGCCTGCAAAGACTGCCCCGCATGCGCTTGCTGCGGCTAAGTGGGATCCTTCGAATTCATGGTTCGCTCCCGCGTATTGGTGAGGTTGAGGATTGAGCCTCACCCCGGCAACCGCCGATGGCGCTCGGTTGGGAGACCCGATCTACCGCTGGCCTGAACCCGGCTCCGCCATCTTGCGATGTTGTTCGGCCAGCATTCCAGCCGGGGTGACCGACGCAATGGCGGTGGTCAGCTTGTTCTTCCATCCGCTCACGATATCGCCGTCGCCGCGCATCATGGCGTCGAACCCTGTTTTCGCCACGTCGGCCGGATCGTCCTTGGAGCCCTGTCCGACGTCGGTATCCATCATGTCGGCGCGCTCGAAAAACTCCGTATCCGTGGCGCCTGGCATGAGGCAGGTGACCGTGACGCCTGTGTCCTTGAGTTCGTTGCGCAACGCAAAGGAGAAGCTGTCGATGAAGGCCTTGGTGCCGTTGTAGACGGCCTGGAACGATCCCGGCATGAAGCCCGCGATAGACCCGGTGATCAGGATCTTGCCCTCCTGCCTGTCGCGCATGTTTCGGCCGACCTTCTGGATCAGGTAGAGCGTTCCTGTGATGTTGGTGTCGATCACGTGGCGAGCCTCTGTGAAATCCTGGTCGAGGAAGCCATGGCCCAGGCCGTGCCCGGCATTGGCCATGAGGACATCGATCGGCCTGCCTTTAGTGGCAGCGTAGAGTTGATCGACGTCCTCCAGCGTTGCGAGATCAACCTCCACGGCCTCAACCGCCGCTCCAAGCGAGCGGAAGTCCTCCGCGGCGCTCTGAATTTTCGCCTGATCAGCGGCGATCACCAGATCATAGCCGTTTTGGGCGCTTAGCTTGGCAAGTTCATAGCCGATGCCCGCAGAGGCACCTGTGACGACGGCGAGGGAACGTGCAGTTTGAGCCACGGGAAAATCTCCATTCGGCGGTTAACCATGCGGGTGCTGGATGGTTCGGGCCGCATGGGCACATCCTCGATGCCGCACGGCTCCCTAGAGGGGCTCTGGTCGCGTTTTCTCGCTTGGCACATGCGCGTGCCGGCCCGTCGGCACACTCGCTCCTACTGGGTGCCCGGAGGCGTAACGTAAGGGAGATCGTCGGGTGACGGCCCCTTATGATCAGCCGGACTTCCATCCTCTGGCACTGGATCGAGGTTCGGAAGCTCCGGCAAGACGCCCGGCGCATCAGGCTGTTCCACAGACGGGGGATCTGGCTGGGTCGGGTTGGACATGGGCGCTCCATCGTCGGGTTTCTTCTTGGGAAGCCGTTGGCGATGCTTACGTTCCCTTCCCAAGAGAAACTCTTCCGGAAAGGGCAGCGCGTGTCCTTGAGTTGAGAGTAACCCACAGCCACCGGAATTCTGGCGTCTATCCTGATGCGTGGCTTCCGCGGCTGCAAAGCCGTCAAGGAAGCGGAAGCAGCCTGCTTCCCCTTGCGGATCGGCTTTCAATCCCCATATCAAGTTTACCCCAGCGGACATTATGTGGACTTCGAGAATCGGCGGGCGTCACTGCCAAGCTTCGATGTGACCGCGCCAGGACGGATGTAATCCGGCCCGGTCTGTTCCTGCGCTAGCCTGACGATGCGAGCGCCCGTCTGGTACCCAATCAGCCCAGGCCCGTAGCTGGCGCGGCAGGAGATGCGTAGGCATCCCGCCCGTTCGCCCCGGAGCCTGGGCTTTTTCGTATGTGGGGCTCATCTTCGATCGGCCACAACGCCTGTGGCCGTGCCGGTGAAAGATCCTGAGGTGTAGCGCAGGGAATTGGCGGGGAGGGGACTGCTTTGCTAAGATCCTGTAGATCCGCTAGTGTTCAAAAAATTAGGCCCAGCAAGGGAGATCGGTCGCGCACTGAGCCAGCCCCCGTGTATGGATCTCCCGCCCGACCGCACGGATGTCCTCGCGGTGCTTTGCCGACACCCAGCTATCGATCGTCGCGATCATGCGGTCCCAATCCGCCAGAAGGTAGATGCTGATGATCGGGACCACGACGAGCAGCGAGAGCAAGGCTTTCCCGCCCGACCAGGCCGAGCGGACGAGGTCACCGAGCTGGGCACTGTCCATCGCAGCCGCCGTGTGGGTGACCGACTCCTCGATCCGAAGTTCTTGGCCCATGACCTGATGCAGCCAGGGCGGCCGGTGTCGGCGGCGAGAGACTGGACCTGCGTGAGATAACGTGGGAACTCTTCAACGAAGGCAGGGAGCATCACTAGCATCAGGCCGGCGAAGCCGACGGACAGCACCAGGATGAGGATCAGAGCGGCCAGTCCGCGATTGATCCCGATCCGCTCCAGCCTGTCGACGGCCGGAACGAGGAGGTAGGCAAGCGCCATGTCGACCGCGAACGGCAGGAGGATCTCATGCAACAGCGCCAGCATCAGCAGCACGATGAGGGCGATCGTGCTCCAAAAAAGCGGTGGGGCGGGCAACCGTCATTACTTGCCTCCCGGGGGTGAATCTCCCGTACGGCTCCTAGGGCTTGACCGGGAAGATTGTCTTCCAGTCCCGCTTCATATCGACCACGGTCCAGCGATCCACCGCTGCGGCATCGAGCGCCTTGTCGAGCTTTCCCACACGCGACTGGCGGTCGTAGGCGTATTCCCGCTCCGCATCGGTGTGATGCACCACGACACCCAGGCGGCGTCCGCCCGCCTCGGTGGTCCATTGCAGCATCTCGAGGTCGCCGTCTGAGTTCCCAAAGGCGGCGATCGGCTGGAGGCCGATGTGCTGATTGATGCCGACCGGCTTGCCAGGCCCGTCGTCGACGAAGTTCACCTGGGGCAGGCGGAACAGCGTCGGCAGCCCGCCGCGACGCTCGAACTTGGTGACGATGCTCGAGCCCACCACCTGATTGGGCGGAATGCCGTAGCTCCTCTCGGCGAAGGCCCGTATGAACTCGATGCCACCGCCCGAGACGATGAACGTCTTGAACCCATTGGCGCGCAAATAGGCCAGCACCTCCAGCATGGGTTGGTAGACAAGTTCCTGGTAGGGGCGGTCGAAGCGGGGGTGCTTGGCGGTTGCGAGCCAAGCCTGGACCATCCCTATGAACTGCGCCGGCGCCATGCCCGCATGTGTCGCGGCGACGATCTCGACGGCTCCCTTCTCGCCGGCGGCGGCGAGCGCTGCCATGTCGCCCTCGAGTACTGCCTTGAAGGGCTGCGTGTCCCGCCATTCCGGATGCTGCGGCGCCAGCGCCTTGACCCGGTCCAACGCGTAAGCGAACTGCACGTAAATCGGCTGCTCGATCCACAGCGTCCCGTCATTGTCGAACGTGGCGATCCGCTCCGGTGACGGTACGAAGTCGGGCGATCCCTCCCGGGTCACGTCGGTGACGAAGGTGACGATAGCCTGTTTCGCTGGGCCATCGTTCCATGAGGGCAATGGGTCGGTCTGGGCGACGGCAACCGAAATCCAGGTTACGAGCAGTGCAAGAGTGCCAAGCCAGGACAGACGAGCGCGCATGTGTACCTCCCATTGGAGCATCAGTGCAGTGAACCAACGCAAGCGCAGCGTCAGAAGTCGTCGGACCCATCCTTGCAGCGGTAGCCGATGAAGCATTGCGGGTTGTTGGAGCTGGGTACCCAGGCCGGCTCCGGGAACTGATCGACCAAGCATTCTGAACCATTCTTGACGAAGCGAGCGTAGGTCGAGGGCCCAGTATCAAGGACGACGGCGCCTTCCCTCATGACAAGCTGGCGGTTGGCCCCGCAGGTTCGCTGGGATGTCGGTGGTCCGACCTGCGCTGCCGCTGCCGTAGCAACTAGGGTGAGAGCAAGGGTTGATAGCAGGGTTCTCATCATCGTTTCCTCCTCAGTCTTCGAACTGAATGCTCCTTCAGCAATCGGTGCAGATGCCCTCCTTTACCTCACGGTCGATCCGCTTGTTCTGCCGCTCCATCTGCCGGGTGGCGGTCACGTCGTCCGTCGAGAACTCGTTTTTCGGGGACGTCACTGCGTCCCGCTCGAGGGTCCTTTCCGATGGGATCGTGATCTCATCCCCACGTGGCGTGGGCCTCGGCTCCTGGTTCTGGGCCCAACTCGGCATGATGGTCACAAGACCCCAGAAGGCGATGAGAAAAGTGACACGTTGCATGGTCAATCCTCCTGCTTGCGAACGGCTCACCCGGTGCACGCGACGGGTACAGGAGCATCAGGCTGGACCAATCCCCGAACGGGGTCTCCTCCGCTCGGGCCGCAGTGCGAGGAGGGCCATGTGAGACATGATCCTCCCCGGTTAAGTCAGTTTCCGGTGGGCATCGGTACGTTGACGCCTTCCTTCGCGAGCACCTCCCGCACCGTCTGGAGCCGCTCGTAATCCGAGAGCGTGATTGGGCCGGTGTAGCCGTAGCTCTGCACCTTCCGCGGCGGATACTCGACGTAGGTCTTCATCACCTTCTTGAGTTCCTCCTCCATGACCACGCCCATCCAGGTGCGTTCGGTGAAGTTGTTCATGAAGATGTCGTAGCGCTCCTGAGGATCCTGGAAGAGATCAAAGACTTGCGGGACCGTAGCAACGTACTTGCTCGCCCCTTTCCAGCCGAGGTTGGTGTCGACCGCGAGGCCGCCGGTGGAGGCGCCGTCGTCGCCACGGAGGTTGAACAGGAACTTGTAGTTGTTGACACGGACCGCGCCGGGCGACAACTCGTTCTCGGTGAAGTAGAACCACGACTTCCGCGGCGACTGGCCTGTCCCGAACAGCACCGGCGACATGTCGTAGCTGTCGAAGATAATCGGCTGACCTTCGCGGTCCTTTTCCGGCAGCTTCGAGCCCGCAACCGACGCGAACGTAGCCATCAGGTCGAGACCGCCGAGGATCTCGTGGTTGTTGGTGTTGGGTGCGATCCGACCCGGCCACCACGCCATGGCTGGCACGCGGTTGCCGCCCTCGCGCAGGGTGCCTTTGGTGCCGCGGAACGGGGTGTAGCCGGCATCGGGATACACGTCCTGCCAGGCACCGTTGTCCGTGGTGTAAAAGACGAGCGTGTTGTTGCCGCCGATCTGCCGGATCTTGTCCATGATGCGGCCGATGCGGGAGTCGAGTTCGACCACCGAGTCGGCATACTTGCTCTTCGACAGCGACTTGTGCTCGTACTCCGGTGCCGGCATGTTGGGCTGGTGCACCTTCATGAAGTTGATGCTCATGAAAAACGGCTCGCGCGATTGCGCCGCCCGGTCGAGGTAGTCGAGCGAAGCTTTCTCGACATACTCGTCGAAGAACGGGATGCCGACGACGCCCTCCTTGCCGTTGATCACGGGTGTGTTCACGTACTGGCCGTTGACCTTGAACTCCTCCCGCACCGGCTGCCCGGCATTGCCCGACAGCGCTCCCTTGGTTACCCGCTGGAACGTTTCCCGCAGCTCCGGAGGCATATCCGGGAACCAGGTGGGATCGGCATAGGTGTAGGCGTTGAGGTGGTAGAGACCGCAGTACTTCATCTCGTCATAGCCCTGGGCGTTCGGCAGCGCGTAGTCCGCCTCGCCGAGATGCCACTTGCCGGTGAAGAAGGTGCGGTAGCCTGCCTGCTTGAGCACGGAGCCCAAGGTCCACTCGGCCGCCGGCAGGCCGCCACCCTGGCCCTGGAAGGCCACGGTGGTCATGCCGCTGCGGTTCGGGATGCGTCCAGTCTGCATCGCGGCGCGGCCTGGGGTGCAGCTCGGCTGGGCATAGAACGAGAAGAAGGTCATGCCCTCGTTCGAGAGCCGGTCGAGATTGGGCGTCGGCATGCCGCGTCCGGGACCGCCGCCGTAGGCGCCAAGATCACCGTAGCCCGTGTCGTCAGAGACGATCAGTACGATGTTGGGCTTCTGCTGCGGAGCCTGGGCGAAGGTTGGGACGGCCATCGTCGCGGAGACCAGCGCCGTGGCCCCGATCAGGGCCGCCTTGGCTCGCATGCGCCGGAGGCGGAATCGTCCGCCGGGCGTTTGTGAGGACGCACGATCACTGGTCATGGGCTCT
>NZ_QOIO01000033.1 GCF_003332305.1 Microvirga aerophila
GGCGCGGTCTCTTGCTCATCGTTTCTCCTGTTCGGCAGCCATTCTGGCCGCAATCAGGCAGAAACTCCACTGATCCCGCTGTCTAAATTTCCCGAGCCAGCTCTACGTTTGCCGCTGGTGGAATGACATCCATCTGCGCATTTGGTGTGGCCGGGACCGATGCATTCGGGGGATTGTCGCTCTGGAGTCAGTCACTGAGAACGAATTTCTGACCACCCTTGGGGAACGGTGGCCAATGACCCTACGCCAGATCAGACTCGAAGCACTGTATGACGAACTCTACGGGGTCGTTTGTCCGGATGCCATCCTGGCTGACGATCCGAGCCATACTCGCTACCAGTCCCGGCAGACGACGGTGCGCCCACGTCGTGCCCGTATTGCCCCAAAGCGATCAGCCGCCACAAGTATTCCAGATCGGTTCGTCGAACCGATGCCGCTACTGATGGCGTGATGCATAAATGCGAGGGAAACATTTCAGATGAAAACCACCCCATTTTCGTAATGACGTTCTCGAAAGTCTGCACCGCGTGTGACTGAGCTACCGAGTAAGTTCGCCTCAATTGTATAACGCAGCGACACCATGGATATTGAGCACTTCCAGTTGGGTCTTCGCAGCAGAATGTTCTCGTCAAAAAGGAACCCCGTCTGGAAAATCCTGCTGTTTGCCTTCATATGAGGCCGCTTATCATTGAAAGGGCATCCTTTGTTCGAGAAGAAAGACAGCTACACCCCTACGGAAGCGACGCGGGCCTATGATCAACTGGACCGGCTTGTAGCCGAGAAAACCGTGAGCCCGCGACAAGCTAGTGCTCATCGCAGGCACATCGCTGGCCGTATTCGGGTCACGCTGAAGCCTTCCTATACAGCACGAGCCGCACAACGAGCTAAGACTGAGATCGTGAAGCTCACGGAAGCCGGGACAATCACCATGAAGTCCGCAGCAGCCTATCGGGCGCATATTACGAAGCGCACCCAAGCGGCTTGATCTCCTGGCGGCAGGGCGGTTTCTCAGCCGCCCTTACCTCCAACCCTTGACGGTCCCCTGGACCTCTGGCAGCCTTTTAGAAAATCATCTTTCATCAAAGTCTTACGCCATCCATGATCAAATCCGAACTGGTCCAGAGGCTCTGTGAACAGAATCCACATATGTATCAGCGTGATGTCGAGAAGGTCGTGAATGCGATCCTCGACACCATTGCTGATGCCCTTGCACAGGGTGGCAGGGCCGAGATTCGCGGCTTTGGTTCGTTTGCGGTAAAGAAGCGGGACGCTCGGACGGGACGCAATCCGCGTACCGGAGAAGCGGTCTCCATTTCTGAAAAGGTTGTTCCTGTCTTCAAGACTGGCAAGGAAATGCGTCAACGTCTAAACGCGACTTCGCCGAAGCATCCGAGAAAGAAGGTAGAACCGGCTGCGACCAACATCAACGGCTTCGTAGACGCTTAATCTCCTCAAACGCCCCTTCGGCCTCTTTGAACCGGCGCTCAGCCTCCACGCGGTGCCGCTCGGGCTTCCTATCTGGATGAAGTGCTTTTCGATAAGCTGTTCGAGCGGCCCCCACAATGAAGTCGGGGCAACCCTCATGTAGCCCGACCCTCGCGTAGAGCCGTTGGGCCGGTGTGTCAGGACGATTTAGGTTCGCAATGTGCGAGCGAAGGATCTTCCGTTCGGAAACTAGAAAGCTGATCAGGGCAATCGCGTTATCACGCTCCTGTTTCATCTGATCGAGGGCTGCGAGTACGACCTGGACTGCGTCGGCGTCGGTCTGGTGCTCTTCGACCCGGAATTTGCTGTAATCTGCCGTCTTGGCGGACCAGCCGGTGATGGCCTGATCCCCTTCGCGAACAGCGCCGCGATATCGTCAATGCTGGAGTTGTCGCTACGCTGCTGCTGCTGATGCTCTCGTGCCTGCTCCTGGCGTTGCCGCTCCTCCCGTTCGTAGCGTTGGCGACGAACTCGATCCCAGCGCTCCTGGTAGGGAGATGTCCCATCATGCGGCATTGGAGAACTCCCGCTCCAGTTCATTCAACTGCTCGTCGATGTCCTCAAAAAATCGGGGACCGATCATGATGTCAAACGCGCCCGTCAGCCGAAGGACAGCGCATCCACGAAGCTCGTTGTCGATGGTCTCAAGCGCCGGGATACCAAGCGACTGGAGTTTGTTCCGGACTGCTGCGACTGTGGCCGGATCGGGCCGCTGGTTCAGAACGGGATGGACATCGGCCAGCACGAACTGACCGTTCGAGAGCCGGTGGAGTTCAGCGATAGCTTCTGGTGAGTGCCGCCAGTAGACATAGGCGTGCCGACCGGTCGCGACGAATGGGGCCTTGCTGCCCAAACAATTTTGAAAGCGCCGCCCAAGCGATACCATCGCCTCGCCTGTGGTCAGAACCGCCAAATCGGGATCATCAGCCAGGATGTCGGGAGCAGCCATGGGCCGGTCCATTTTCTTGAGCCAGCGGGCAAAGAAGGTCTCAAGTCGTGTTTTCGGATCGATCTGCTCAATGGACTGCCGAAGGGCTGCGTCTGTGGCGGTTGTAACTGTACTCCGGATCAGCGCCAAGACCGTGTTCACGTCATCCACCTGAGCAAGGCTGATGCGGTTCAAGATGTTGCGGTGGATAAGAATTGGATCGAGATGCCGGGTAATCTCGATGTATGATGGGCCAATCTGTCCGGTGATTTGCAGCAGTGCGGATGCCCGCTGGCGATGCGCGGGGTTTGAGAACATATCAAAGATGTCGTGGTAGAAACGCTGCTGCGGAAGCGGGCTGTCGCCCAGGCCGCTGAGCATCCCAAGCAGTCCTGGTGGCACTTCGCCGAACACAGCCTGCACAATCTTCCGCGCTCGCAAGAGCGTAAGAGCCTGCGCGATCATTGTCTTTGGATGAGATGACAAAATACAGCGAGCAGGAGCGGCGACGCTCAACCGAGCAGCAAGAAGCTCACCCCCCTCTTGCTCCACCACTGTGAGAGCCGCAAAGATAGCCTGCCTCTTGAGGGGCGAGGCGCAGAGTACATACGAGACGAATCCGGGACGGTGGGCATCGAGATCGACCGCGATAGATAAGGCAGCCCCTCCAAAAGGGCGCAGCTTCAAGGCTTTGATCGCAGGCAGTGGTGTCAATGGCAGGCTCCGTGATTGCCTCGTATCTGTTGAGGGTCTCATGGATTTTTAGTCTGTCCACTATTTTCGGTGGGCTTGCTTGTCGAGTTTAAAGGATCCCTTTTCAGCCAAACTCTTATGCCCTTGCCCATGGTCAAGCTGACCGCTATCGTTCCCTGAATAATGAGGGTGGCTTCGGCTGACGCGGGATGAGGGCGAGCGCTGACTTTAGAGTCTTGAGAGTAATGGTATTCCTTCTGGAGGAGGGCTCCCTTCTAGCGTTCGTGGCACAAGAAATTCCGATGTGGCTGAGTGTACGGACCGCTCCCAGACAGGAGGCTATATGACCATTTCCACGGGTCCGAGGGGGCGGACTATTCGGGTGTTTCTAGCAGACGGAACCCCGACCGGTATCCTGACAGCCGAGATCATGGCCTCATGGACGGGTAAGGCAATCGTCGCGCCTCGATCACGGCTTGCGGACCTTCTCTCACGCCCAGAGGTCACAAGGACCAGCGTCTACGTTCTGTCAGGCCCTGATCCGAACGACCCGCTGCGGTCGAAGGTCTATATCGGCGAAGCCGATAGCGTGAAGGCACGCCTCGTGCAGCACAATGCGGACGAGGCCAAGGACTTCTTTAATCGTGTGCTGGTGGTCGTCTCAAAGGACGAGAACCTCACCAAAGGCCATGCACGCTTCCTGGAGAGTCGGCTGATCGCACTCACCCAGGCGGCTCGACGGGCAACTCTCGCCAACGGAACTGCTCCCGATTTCAACCTCCTACCCGAGGCCGATACGGCAGACATGGAGTTCTCCGTCGAACAGATCAGCCTCATTTTACCGATCTTGGGTTTCGACTTTGCGCAGCCGCAGGCAACGATTCCATCACCCGCAAGGCCCGAAAGCGGACCTACCGCGATTTTCGAGATGAAGGCCGTTGGGGTGACCGCAAGAGCCGTTGAGACGGAGAGCGGATTTCTCATTCTGAAAGGGTCCACTGCACGGGCAAACGGAACCCAATCCTGGGAAACCTACAAGGGCCTTCGAGATAGCCTGTTGGAACGAGGCCAACTCGTTCCAACAGCAGATCCAAATACGCTTTCCTTTGCGGAGGATGTTGCTTTCGCGAGCCTGAGCGCAGCCGCTGCGGTTGTGTACGCCGGGAACATTAATGGCAGGGCCGCGTGGAAAGTGGAAGGCACTGGGCAGCCCTATAAGGACTACCAAGAGGCTCAGATCAGACACGTGGCGGATGCATAGCCCCATCTTGCACTGAAATGGCGTACCCCGGCAGTTGGAGGGCTCGATGGTTAGAGAGAAACATCGCTGCAAGGGACAATAAGAGGAACAGTGGCATTGGAGAGCAACGACTTCTTGTTCACGTGGAAGCCAGACAAATGGCCGTATGACAAGCTGCGAGCACTGACGGATGCAGTGACGGCTGGCCAAGCGGTTGAGGAGCCTTGGCGTTGCCAAGCGCATCGTCAAATTGGTGTGGGCATGCGGGCCTATCTATTTAAACAGGGTGCTCTGCCAAGAGGAATTTTCGGGATCGCCGAGGTAGTTGGGCCTCCGGTGGAGCACGATGAGGCTGAGCCCGGTGAGGGCCGGTACATGGTGCCACTCCGTTTCGAGGTACTGTTTGATCCGACAAAACGCTTCCTTATGACCGAAGAGGAACTGCTGCGACTACCAGCGCCACGCCATCGCTGGCGTACCCAGGCCAGCGGTATTCGGCTCGAACCAGAGGTCGCTCGTGCGATAGATGCTAAGGCTGCCATGCAGGGACTGGGCCGGTTCAAAGGTCATGACAGCGGGGATTGGATAGCGTCGCCGCAAAAACGTGAGCGTCTCATCGAAGTCTATGACCGTGATCAGACGCTCGCAAAGGAACTGAAACGTCTGTATGGCGGCGAGTGCCAAATATGCGGCTCGGCCCCATTCAATGGTGTCTTCGGGGATGTTTCTGAGGCGCACCACATTCAATGGCTGAGTCGAGGCGGTCAAGATACCCTTGATAACGTCATATTACTCTGCCCGAATCACCACGCAGCAATGCACTCTGCCGGTCCTGAGTTTAACAGAGACACGCTTGAATTTCGGTTCGGATCGAAGGTTGTACCAGTTCGGCTTAACCATCATCTTAAACCGTCTTGCGGCTCATGATGCTTCGGTAGCATGCGAGCCCCTGTGGGCAATTGCCCAAAATTGGCGTGCAGAGAGTAATCCTGCCAGATTGGGCAGCGAGGAAGGCATTGCTCGACGAGAACGAGCATTTCCTGACACTGAAAAGGGTTGAGCCCAATCCATGACTGTCGGGGAGGTCCAGGTCCTTACTATTGGGGATAAGAGATGAAGAGTATCAATCTCCTAACAGCCATTGTGATTGGTTGCATAGCAACGCAGGCGCAAGCCGCCTGTTAAGTTGCCGATATAATGTTTGGAGACATCGAGCTTAGCATTGTTCCAAACGAAGATTACGAGACCGCGATTGTCCGGTCGGCGACATTCAAAGATCCGAAGAAGAACTTTGGTGCCCTTCTGGGAGAGATTACGGTAGATCGCGGAGGTTTCGCAGTTCGCGATCCCAACCAAGTCGTTGTCGGGACTATCTCCCCAAAACTCGAACTTGAGGGATGGGACGATGGCTGTGACAAACGGCAACCGGTTATGATCCGGCGTGTCCAGCCCAGTGCATATGTCATTATGAATGGCAGCACACCGGTCGGGACAATCAAGGGCCGCTTTCCCAGGAATGGCTTTGGGGCGCGATAGAACCCGAGCCGAACTCGTAGCTGAAAATGTCTGGACTAAAATGGGGGAGATCATGAAGAGACTCACAATCGCGCTTGCTACGCTCTATCTGGCAGCACCCGCTGCCGCAAAAGACATTATCCGATGCACGAGCAAGAACGCGCCGGAAGTCGTCATGAGCCTCGAAGCGCGGAAGATGCTGAATAAGACGGTAAGCTGCATTTCGGGAGAGTTCATCGCCGACATGACGCCATGCGCGACCAACGGAGGTTACGGTCTGTCACATCCGACCGGTTCGGCGAGCCTGCGTGAGATCGTCAGTCGGTGGCAGGATTATGGGGATCATCACGGCGGCGTCACCCATCACTTCGTGACTCCTGAAAAAATTCATTTTGACGGTGGGTGGATGTCGGATTCGTTCAAGACACAGTGGAGCTTCACGGCAGACCGTCTGACCGGCAGGGCCAAGCTCGTGATTGAGAAAGGCGAGGATCGGGAAGGCCAATACGAATATGTCTGCTCGCGGGTCAAGCAGAAGTTCTGAGATCATTTCCTGAGGACGCGGCTGTGTCGGACTTCTAGCGCATCTCCATACGGATAGGCTCAATACAAGGTATTGGCGCGCAATCTGCTCTACACGGGCGTCACCCGAGGCAGCGGCTCGTTGTGCTCGTCGGCCAGAAGAAGGCTGTAGCCATGGCTGTTCGGGGCGGGACCATGAAGCGCCGCTGGACTAAGCTGCGGGAATGGCTGGCGGCATCTTAATCCTGTCACACTCGATCTCCACATCGCTACCGTGAGCACCTGGAGATCGTTCATGCGCCAAAGATCGCGTGGCTGGATCATGCCCGAGGCCGACATGCTTTCCATGCTGAAGCTGATCGATGAAAAAACTCTGTCCCCAAAGATCGAAGTAGAGCACCGGGATGTCCTGATCAGGCTTCGAGAGATCTTCGAAAATGATTTGAACGCTGATCGTTTCGATGACTCGTCCAACGAGTGATCAAATGGTGAGGCACCAAACCAGCCGCGATAGCTCATCGTCACCGAAGGCTGGTTCGGCTCCATCCTCCTGGCCCACTGGCGAAATAGAACAGCAACCCTCCGATGATGGCGAGGCTTTGGAAGAGATCTACATTCTGCCGAGGCCGGAAGATTAATCCCGTCAGTGATTGGCCGTATGTCAGCCAGACCGTGGCGGCGGTAAAGCCGATTAACACCAGGGCGGTCCAGCGTGGCCACAAGCCAATGATCAGGGCCAAGGGGCCGAGAAACTCGGCTCCCACGAGGAGGCCAGCAACAACTGTTGGATAGGGCACACCCTTGGCCGCGAGTGAGGCCGCAAAAGCGGAAAAGGCCATCAGCTTGTTGAAGCCCGAGGGCAGAAAAAGTGCCGCAACGAACAAGCGGCCCAGAAACAGTGCCCCATCCTCGCTACGGTTCAGCATAAAGTTACTCCTGGCCCAACCTGGGCTGACAACAAGTCGGGGATAACCGCGCGTGAGCGGTCGGATCAGATGGAATACGAGGCACGTTAAGAACGGATCACAGGCGCGAAATAGGGGCTCCACGCGATATGTTGATGGGAAGTTGATCAGAGGACCGAAGATGGCGAAGCTCAACCGAGTTCTTGAAACCGCCCTTTATGTCACCGATCTCGACCGGGCTGCCGCCTTCTACAGCGATGTCCTTAGACTCCCCTGCATCCACGAAGATCACCGGATGCGGGCCTATGACGTGGGCGGGAACGGGGTTCTCCTCCTCTTTCCGCAAGGCGGGTCTCTTCAGCCCATCGAAACTCCCGGAGGATCGATCCCACCCCACGATGGCCACGGCCCCATGCATGTTGCCTTCTCGATCCCAGCAGACGAATTGGAAGAGTGGCAGCAGCACCTGATCAGCAAAGGCATCGCACTGGAAGGGCGCACACAATGGCCACGGGGCGGCGTCAGTATCTATTTCCGTGATCCGGACGGGCATCTGCTGGAGATTGCCACACCTGGACTATGGAAGGGGTACTAGGGGCAGCCTCTGGCTGTGCCCTGGCTATCTCTGTTGGTTCAAATGATTTTGTGCCCGCCACAAATCCTGCATCGTCCGAAGATCCATTTGGTCAATCATTGCGGCTCGACGCGCTTCAGTCGCTCTAATCTTCTCGGTGAGGTGTTCCAGGGAGCCTCGGCTTGATCCATAAAAGCCTATCCCGGCGAGTGTGGCGGCAATCGATATGACGAGAACTAGCGGATCAGGTCGGATCACACCCAAGAGAGCGGCTGCGAACAGCAGAATGCCTGCTCCAGTCGCCAGCCGAGCCAGGACCATGCTCTTTCGGCACTGCTCTGCCGCATCGGACAAGGTGTCGATCTCAGCTTCGAGTTCGGCAATCTGCTGGTGAGGGTCGATCATTCAAGCCTGCCCTGGTCACCGGGTCGGTTGCTCATTGGGACTGAAGGTGCATCTCATACTAGAATCGAATGCCTCTCAGCCAATCATGCGAGCCAAGAGGACCACAATCACGGCCCCTAGAGTTGCGGTGGCGATGCGGTTCGCAAGTGGGTTGCTGATCCCTAGATCAATGCGGAGGCGCTCCAACAGAAGGCCCCCAACCAGTGATCCGACTAGGCCAGTGAGGACGTAGCGGAGCAGACCAGAACCGCCGACAAGCCAGCTTGCCAGCCACCCCGCAGCCATACCGACCCCCACCTGGGCGGCGATGGCCCTCTTGTCCAGTCTAGAAAGCGCCTCATGATCGATGCTGATGCGGATCGGCGACCGGAATCCAGGCGGGTTTGGCGGCTTGCCCTTGCCCCGCGAACTGCGTGGCTTCTGCTTCGATGTCTTGGTCATGCCCCAGATATGGATGGTTGCTCGGGAACTATCCAGTTGAGCCAGCCTTCCGACGTTCTGACGCCCTCCACTCTGCCTGCCCGCCTCTAGAATTGTTTTTCGGAATGCCAGATCCGGCGACCGGTGACTGCCAGGAGGGCTGAGGAGAGTGCGGGATCGACGATGAGGCATCGCCAAGACCATCCGGATTAGTTGGCCCTTCATTGCTGCGGCACCGATTTCGACGAGGCAGTCTGGAGATGACTAGGTCGGAAGCCATCCTCCCGAGTTCGGAGTATCGCAATGCCTCAGATCGACTTTTTCTACTTTTTCGGAAGCTGCTACGCGTACCTCTCGGTCATGCGGATCGAAAAGTTGGCCGAAGAGGCTGGTGTTGAAGTTCGCTGGAGACCTTTCAGCGTCCGGGATCTTATGACGGAGAAAGGATACTTTCTCCGAACTCAGCCGACCAAGATGGACTATATCTTCCGCGACGTTGAACGACGCGCCCGATTGCATGGTATCCCGTTCGAGAAGCCACCGATCTGGCCGACTGATCCAGACCAGTTGGCAAACCGGGCGGGGATCGCGGCTTTCATCCAGGGCTGGGGCCGCGAGTACACCAAAACAAGTTTTCGAGCATGGTTTGACGGAATGCCGCTCGGAGCCGAGGAGAGCCTGAATGAGATTCTTACCTCCCTTGGCAAAGAGCCCCAATCGATCATTGATCTGGCAAACTCGCCCGAGATCCGGGAGCGGTACAATCAAGAAACCGATGCTGCACGTCAGCTTGGGATCTTTGGATCACCGACATTTGCTGTAGGTCAGGAGATCTTCTGGGGCGATGACCGGTTAGAAGAGGCTCTGGCTTGGGCCAAGGGACAGCACCCTGCCCTGCTGCGCTGATCGATCCTCTTGGTCAACCCTTCTCACCTTCGTCTCCAGAGCCTCCTCTACGTTCCGGTCAGCCTCTTGATGTCTCTCATTCTCGATAAAATCAATTTGGTCGACCATCTCGTGATCTGATGACCGGAGTCTATCAAGAGGCTGACCGGGGATAAACCCCACGGCGCAAGTTGGCTATGAGACGGGCATCCTGCCAATCGAGCAATAATTGGACTACTATTCGAAGCCTGCGGGATGAGTGGCCTTATGGCTCGCTGCCTTTGACTGAGCAGCTTCTTCGTTTCATTATCTATGACAGGCAACGCATTCGCGTTCCCTGTGCTGATCGCCTTCCCGCTTGTCCTCACTCGCCTTGCTCGTTCGCACTCACTCTCAGGCGTCAGCGGCTCCATTTCCTAAAATCAATTTTTAGAATCAGTATTCCGCGCTGGGCGCGCCCGCCCTCACCTAGATTTTGCTTACACACTTTTATCCCCCTGTCCCTCCCAAGGCTGATAGATCACCGGTCCAATGGTGATCGTCCTTTGAGAGAGACAGGGAGAGAAATGTTGATGAATGAGTGTTTGCGATGAATGCCATCACCTGAGTTTCACCCACAGTGGTTTAGCGACGTACCAGTCTTAAACTGGAGCAAGTGGCTGCCCGAACCTTGCTTGTGTTCGCCCTTCCCGAAGGCCAAAGCCTTCCAGCGGTTCAACCCCCGAAAGGGTTAGCGTCTGCACCAAGCCAAACCAACTCGACAAGGTACAGATGGATCGTTGTCAATTTGGCCGTGGCCGTCAGACAGGGCGATCCTCTTGTGAACGATTACGCCACCGTAGTGGGAACGACCGTTCGACGTTCTTGCTTTCCTGCCTCGTTCCACCCTCGCACAAGAGAGCGTTCACGACATTTGGCCGGGTCAGCCTTCAGGTCTCTCGACACCCTGGAATTATGTCATTATGTTACATTTATTTATCATAGGCGGCAACAAATTTTGTCGTTAGTCTCGCCTGGGGATCAACGTGGATTCCGGCTTGAACTCCTCCGTCGCGCTGGTTTCGAGGAGGCCAGAGCCGCGTTGGGACATAGAGATCTGCTTCTTCTTGTGGTTCTGTCGATCAGGTTGGTCAGCCACATGTTGAGCCTGCGCCTGAGTTCGATCCGGTTTTTTGGAACGAAACCTCTTTCGCTCCGCTCGTCTTACAGGATGAGCGGGAGGCTTTTGGTCAGCGTGCTCATCGGCTTTTGGTATCGTTGCTTTGGCGATGCCGTACCATTTCTTCAACTCGTCATTGCTCGGACGACGCATACCGTTCCTCTAATCGAAAATGTATTTTCGGCCTCGGGTAAGGCCAATAGGATCAATGTTATCTGGGATCGCATTCAGAGCACTGGGTGCGAATAAACTCGTGCCGCTCAATGGCCTGTCATGCGCGTCCCTAAAGCAACCCGTACCCTGTAGCATCGTCATGACGAGGAAGTTCTTGGAGTGACGAAGATGGCGGGGACCTGGAGCGACGGAAGATCTCCCCACTCTCCACACAAGCAGACCCTGCTCCAGGCTATCGCCCAGGCGAGCGCCAGCAGTCCCAGAGTGTACTGCTGGCGTCGTGATTAAGATGTGTGTTTTCAAGCAGCCTTGGCTACGGTCCAGTTAACTGGACGTTCGATGCGACATTCTCGGAGGAACGCCTCGAACTCCCAGTGGCGGTTTTGAGCCATCGTTCGGAGCCGTTCTTCCGCCGCCGCGCTCTCTCCCTGCGTCGTACCGGCACGCCACAGCATGCTTTCCTTTCTAGCCCGATCCTTGGTCCTCTCATCGAGGGGCTCAGGATTCTTCGGTACCGCACCGGCAATCCGAGCCATCAAAAGCGCGTTTTGTGCCATCACGCCAGCCAACTGCTGCTTGAGGCTTTCCACTTCTGCTTCGAGTTTGCTGACCTTGGTTTCACGCTTCGGCGCGTCTCCACTGTCGTGTGCAGCCGGGTCCATGGACTTCCGGTATTTCTTGATAAGCGCCACGGCTCCATCAACGCCGAACTCCTTTCGGCCCAAAGGCTGCCCCTCGGCCTCGGCCCAGGACCGCGCCTGTTCATAGTCAAGCCAGTTCAACGCCAAGAAGACCAAGTTAGCACACCATTGTTTGCCGATATCGAGGTGGGCCTTGGCCCATTTCAGATAGCCATTCGGACGAAGCGTTTTAGCTTCGATCAGCGCCTCGCCTACGGCTTTGTAGTTCCGGAGGGATGCCTCCGATCCGTTCCACGCAAGCGTGAAGTTGTTCTTGGCCTCCTTCGCGAGAATCTCCAGTCTCTTGTCAGCATCCGTTTCGTTGGAAAAGGGCATTATCGTCACCAAATTGAAAGGAAAAAATACTTAGATCAAAACGAAGCTCGCAGGCTCTCGAAAATTAGGGAGCCTCGCGCCGTCAACGGGAAGGATGCTATGTCGGACATTGCGATGATGTCAACATGCTTTTGCATACTGGAATAAAACAACTTGCAAGGTTGCAATAAAAATCGTTGACATGATGCAAGCTCCCCTGCATAGTCCGTGGCCATGATCGACACACTCACAAAGAGAGAAACTGCGCATGGCCTCGCCAGCTTGTTCGCTGTTCTGACAGTGATCCAGCACAACGACATTACTGCCACGAGCGCTCAGGCGGTTATCCTTGCTGCTGCGGGAACGGTGGATACCGACAATCCACGACCGGCGTCTCCAAGCGACGTAGCCAAGTCTCTTGGCATGAGCCTGTCTGCCGTCACACGGTTGATGGCCAAGCTTGCAGATCCGGATGGCGCTGCTCTGTTCGAACCTGTTCCTGCACCGATTGGAGGAAGGTCAGAAGGGTATGTCTTAACGAAGAAGGGACGAGATTTCATCGCGGCTCTTCTGAGCGCTCTCAACGGGCGTCCAGTTGACTGGCCACAGACCCATAGTGTGACCACCTTCTCGCAAACCAAGGACAGCGACGGAGTGGTAAAGCTCCGCAGAGTCCGAGAAGACCCGGAAGCAAACACGGTTGTCGTAACTCCTGCTGAAGCCGCACTTTCGGATGAGGTTGGGGAGTGGGCGAACGAGTTTCTTTCTGAGAAGCCGATCATCAATGTTACTAAAGAAGGAGCCGTGTTGAAGTTCTCGACAGCGTCTGACGCTATGTACTTCGTACTTCGTTGGTGCTGAATGTTGCAGAAATGATTTCTTGCAATTCCGAAGCTGGGCTAATCCAAAGTTCTGGGTTGCACGTACAACGACAGTTTTATCTTTAATTTTTTCACACTGATGTGCAAATCGGCTTGCAAGGCCGCACATCAGGAATTGCCACTGGGATCATAGAAATCATGGAGCGTTGTCCCAGTACGCTCCGAATTTTTCTAACGTGACAACGACCAATTCTGGCAATTGGAGCCAGACAACGCGGGCGCAGAACTTCTCGACCGCAAATACCTATACCACGATTGAGACTGGCTCCGTGAGCCACGAACAGGCTAATCTCAACGACCCGATTCATATCGATGAAGTTCTCGACCGATTCACTCTCGCCCTTGCCCGCCAGATGGCGCGAGACGATCATGAGGAGGCCGTGACGGAGCAGACCTCGAAGAAGGACCAACGGCTATGAAGCGGGGAGTTCTCTACGGGAGATATTCCACTGACCTTCAGAACGAGGAGTCTGTAGATGATCAATTTCGCCTCTGTCGAAAGTTCGTTAGCGGCAAGGGGATCGAGATTGTTGGCACCTATGAGGATCGGGGTATTTCCGGGGCCACGATAGCGGCTCGCCTCGGTGTCCAAAAACTAATGAAGGCGGCTGAGCGGAAGGAGTTCGAGTATTTGATCGTCGAGTCCCTGAGCCGCCTGTCCCGCGCGATGCGCGACATGAACTTTATCGCCGACCGGCTGAAATTCTACGGCATTGAGATTTGGGCCGTGAATAGTGGAGGCCGGGTGGATACTATCCAAGTCGGCGTCCAAGGTCTTGTCGCCCAGATGCAGCGAGAAGAGACCGCCAAGATGGTGAAGCGCGGCATGGAGCCGAAAGCTGCTATTGGTAAGAGCATGGGCGGACGGGCCTTTGGGTACCATGTACCGGAACTTGCAGAAGATGTCTTCCATACGGGGAAGCTGGAGGTCTATGAGCCTGAGGCGAAGACCATCCGTCGTATCTTCGACGAGTTCATCAGCGGAAAGACACCCCGTCAGATTGCGTATGGGTTGAACGAGGATAAAATCCCGCCGCCGCGTGGCGCGCAGTGGAACGCCTCCACCATCAACGGTAACGGTCAGCGAGGGTGCGGCATCCTCCGGAATGAAAAATACATCGGACGGCTGGTTTGGAATAAGAACCGGATGGTACTTGACGATCGGATGGGCAAGCGCATCTCGCGCGTTAACGGCCAAGATGAGCGGGTAGTTGGTGAGGGAACTGTTCCAGCAATCGTCTCTGTGCAGGTTTTTGAGAAGGCTCAAACCATTATTGAGGGCAAAGCTCGCGTGCAGGCGATGAATGGTTTTACGCGGGCTCCCAAGCGACTACTATCCGGAAAGCTTCAGTGTGGGGTCTGCGGAGGCGGTATGTCGAGCCTCGGAAAGGACCGGAGCGGGCGGACACGCATTCGCTGCACAAATCACGCCGAGTCCGGAACCTGTCCAGACCCGAAGACCCACTATCTTGACACTATTGAGCAAGAGGTACTGGCGCTTCTCCAAGTGGCCTTGCAGAGACCGGAGCGCGTCCGGAAGTTCGTGGACGAATACCAGAAGGAGCGTCGGCGGCTTATGGGAGAGTCCATCAGCGAGCGCTCCAAGGTCGAGCGGCGGCTCGGTGAGCTTCACCGCAGGATTGATCACGCTACCGGAATGATGCTCGATGGCCACGGCGATCAGCGGGTTTTAGACAAGAAGATCAAGGAGGCGGCGGCTGAAAGAGATCAGCTAGAAGCTAGGCTTGAAGCTCTGGAGGAACAGGCCCCGGATCTAAAGATCGAGCCCCACCCAACTTTGATTAAGCGACATCTCGACATCTTGGGGAGGCTCCAGCCGATATTGGAGCAAGGGGCTCATGCCGACGATCCCGACCTGATGATTATCCGCGAATTGGTCGAGCACGTCATCGTCAAACCGGACAAGACGCTCAAGATCGTCGGGCGTCTCGATGCTCTGACTGGCGCTTTTCAGGGATTAGGCGCGGCTCCCACCGAAGGTGTGTGGGGAGCGATGGTAGCGGAGGAGGGATTTGAACCCCCGACACAAGGATTATGATTCCTCTGCTCTGACCAACTGAGCTACTCCGCCCCAGGAGCGGGGCAAACCCCGCGTCAGGCCAAGGCGATATAGGGAAGGTTGGCAGGCGGTGTCAAGGAAGACACGCGGTCAAGCTGATGATTTTGGCGGATTAGCCCTTGGGCTTCATCCGCCAGAGCTGAAAGCCTTCCGTAGTGATCGATTGCTCGATTACCTGACGGGAGAACTTGTGAGGCGGCGTCTCACGGGAGCCGAGGGTTCCCGTCAGCCCCCAAGGGCCGTACTTGGCCGGGAGCTTGCTTCCCGATTCGTCCCCGGCAAAAGCGTGAAGACCATCCTTGGCCTGCGAGACAAACATGAATACGCGCATGGGGCTGACCTTCTTCAAGAGGTGTCCGGGCTTCTGCCTAGAAATAGGGCTCAGGCGCGAGAAGTCACCTCGACGCGCTGAGGCGCAAGACCGAACCTGTCAGCGAGATGCCACTGCAGCTCGCGCGGCGAATGGTACATGTAGGTCCTGTCGAGAAGATGGCTGATATCCTGGCTGAGCCCGGCATCGTCCGCCCAGACTCGATCAAGGGTGAAGCCTGCCGTCCAGGTATCTTCGCTGACAGGCTTGGGAATGAAGTGAAACTGCATATTCGTGTATTCTTCTTGAGGTACGGGAAGGCACTTGAAGCCTTCCGCCGGGGCAAACAGCGTCTTGGGACGCTCTGCTCGATGAGGCAGTCTGGAGGTGTCCGGTCGACTGCGTTCCGGAGGGGCGGTTCTTTCAACCTTGAAAGCAAATCTTCATGACAAAGCCGTGTATTTCGGCTCGCTCATTGTGGTCACAGCGGAAATATCATCCCTGTGGTCGTTGCCAGGTTGAGTGGACCATCACCCTTGTGTTGATCGTAAAATTGGATCGTCCCTTCGGTCGTCTCGGCACGATTGCCGCATGGGTGCACGTAAGAGCGCGTAGAAATACGCACCCATCAGAGCTTTCGAATTTGGGAAGAAGTCTGAACGTGGGCTTGCTAGGCAAGCGGAAGGGCCCAGGGGTATCCGGCCAAAGGTCGAATACACCACATAGATTTGATTATGCAAAAATTCAAGGGCTCGGCGGAATTGCTTCCGCCCAGCCGACGCAATGGCACCTGCCCAGCGTCAGGACCGCTTCCTAATTCGCATAAGTTTGAAGAAGCCTGCGGGGAAGAGCGGTTTCAGCTCCACGACGTCCATGAAGCCTGTCGTCCTGGCCCAATCTTCGACCCGGGAGGCCTTGAAGGCCGAGCTCCAACCGATCGCCTTGGCCACGGGAGAAGCCAGCTCCTCCAAAGTGGCGACCGGCCCTGACGGCTGGCCGAAATGATTGGCGAGAACGATTTCGCCCCCAGGCTTCAGCACGCGGGCGAATTCGGTAAGGGCCTTTTCCGGCTCCGGCACGAGGGTGATGATGAACTGCGCCGTGACCGCATCGAACATCTCGTCCGGAAACCCGAGCTGGGTCACGTCCATCACCTGCAGGCTCTTCACATGGGTCAGGCCGCGCTTATCGACCTTGGTCTGCGCCCGACGCAGCATGTCCTCGGACAGATCGACCCCATAGACCTCGGCCTGGCTGGGGTAATAGCCCAGCGAAAGCCCCGTCCCGACTCCCGCCTCCAGAACGCGCGGGCCACAGGCCACGGCCGCGTTCACGGCGGCGCGGGCTGCAGGTTCAGTCAGCTTGTCGTAGACGACATCATAGATCGGAGCCCAGCGCGCATATGCCTTGCGCATCAGGGCCGTGGTCGGTCCGTCCGTCATAGAGGTTCCCTAGCTAGGTGGAAGCCTTAGGCCGCGACAGGCGCGGCCTCGGCTGAAGTGCGAGCGATGGTGCCCCCGCCAAGCACGCGTGCCCTGGGAGCGTCGCTCTCATAAATGACACAAGCTTGGCCGGGAGACACCCCATCTTCAGCCGACAACAGCTCGACCGTAGCGCCGGTTCCGGAGGACCGCAGAATCGCTGGGCGGGGCTCCCGGGTGGAGCGCACCCGAACGGCGACTTCTGCGCCCCCCTCCCCTAGGCTGGCCAACGGCGCGTCCCCGAGCCAGTTCACGTCCGTGATTCGGATCATCCGGGTTGCGAGGGCCTCCCGCGGGCCGACGATGACGCGCGCCTCCTTGGCGTCGAGCCGAACCACGTAAAGCGGCTCCCCGACCGACAGGCCCAAGCCCTTCCGCTGCCCGACCGTGTAGTGGATGATCCCTTCGTGCCGACCAAGAACCCGTCCATCCAAGTGGACGATCTCGCCACCATGGACGGCGCCTGGCTTCAAGCGCTCGATGACGTCGCTGTAGCGCCCCTGGGTCACGAAGCAGATGTCCTGGCTGTCGGCTTTTTCAGCCACCGTCAGGCCGAATTCCCGCGCCAGGGCCCGGGTCTGGTCCTTCGGCAGCTCCCCGAGGGGAAAACGCAGGAGGCTGAGCTGCTCCGGCGTGGTGGCATAGAGGAAGTAGCTCTGGTCCCGATCCGGATCAGCCGCCCGATAGAGCCCGCGACGGCCATCGGGCAGGCCGCGGCTGGCCACGTAGTGACCCGTGGCCAGGACATCGGCTCCAAGGTCCCTGGCGGTTTCCAGCAGGTCCCGGAACTTGATCGAGCGGTTGCACTCGACGCACGGAATCGGGGTTTCGCCTGCGAGGTAGCTCTGCGTGAAGCGATCGATCACCGCCTCACGGAACCGCGCCTCGTAATCGAGCACGTAATGGGGAATGCCGATGGCTTCCGCCACGCGGCGGGCATCGTAAATATCCTGGCCGGCGCAACAGGCTCCCTTGCGATGCACGGCGGCGCCATGATCGTAGAGCTGGAGCGTAATGCCGAGCACGTCATAGCCCTCTCGCTTGAGAAGGGCGGCCACGACGGAAGAATCGACGCCGCCCGACATCGCGACGACAACGCGAGTCTGGGACGGCTCTTGGGGAAGGCCGAGTGAGTTGAGCATCATTCCATCCTGAGGCGTCGTTCAAGGCGGCGCACGGGAGGTTCAAAGCCCTTCTATAGCGATTACGGTTTCAATGTTCCAGGCAAGACCGCGAGAAATAAGAGGGCCTTAACCATTATGGCCAAAACTAGGCACGCCTCCGGTTACCCTCTGTGGCGTTTAGGAAAACATTAAGTTGCGTGACGTAGCTTGAGGTTAACTGAGGTCGTTGAATTTTTGTGTGAGCGTATCATGACCGAACCCCACCGCCCAAGGGTCAAGTATGTCATTGGGCCTGACGGCAGTCCGCTAACGATTGCCGATTTACCTCCATCGTCCACGCGCCGATGGGTCATCCGCCGAAAAGCGGAGGTTGTCGCCGCTGTTCGCGGCGGGCTTTTGAGCCTCGAGGAAGCCTGCCAGCGCTATACGCTGACCACGGAGGAGTTCCTGAGCTGGCAGCTATCCATCGACCAGCACGGCTTGGCCGGCCTGCGCACCACGCGCATCCAGCAATACCGCCAATAATCGCGGTAGAAGTTCGCCACAAGGCGCTGCCCGAAGGGCGGCGCTTTTTCTTATGGGGCGTCATCTCGCGCGCTGTTAAGTTATTCCTAACCATAAACGGCAAATATCCCCTCGGATCCCCTTCAACCAGACAGGTCCCGAGCCTTTGCCCTTTGCCGCTTCCACGTCGCACCAGCAGAACTCGGCTCCGTCGAGCGTTTCGTTCCAGGCCGATGCCGATCTCAGGCGTATCCAGGTCGGCCAGACCCTCGCCGATGTCGAGCGGCACCTGATCATCGACACGCTGGCCTACTGCCTCGGCAACCGGACCCACGCGGCGAAGATCCTGGGGATCTCGATCAGGACCCTGCGCAACAAGCTGAACGAATACATGGATGCCGGCATCCCGGTGCCGGAACCCGGGCAGAAGCACTCCGTCGCCTGATCCTGCGCGTGACCGGGACGTCTAGCGTTTTCTCAGCCAGAGGCTCGTCTCGTGGGCGCCCGGTGAGAGCGGCAGTTCGGCCAAAATGCCCCCAGCATGAATTTCACGCGTCGAGGCCACGAAATGGCTCGCGAAAAGAAGCTCATACCCGCCGCCCTGCAGGAGCGTTCCGACCGGGATCTGTTCATTATAGGCACGCCACGCCCACGGGTCCGGATAGCGATCCGGCAGGGTGATGTCGTGAATGTGGACCAGGGTTCCGCCCGCAAGGCGCGGTAGGACGTCCAGGAACAACCGATCCACATCGGTGCCAGGCATGGCGATGTGGCTCGAGTCGATGAAGAGAACGTCCCCTGCCCCAAGGGATTCGAAGATCCTGGCCTCGGCGTCCTGCAGGAGCACGGGCCTGTGCTCCACTTTCAGCCGCTCCAGGGCCGCCCGAGGCGCAGGATCGATACAGGTGATCGTGGTGATGAGATCCCCGTCGTGGACGGCCTGGGCCAGGAACCGGGTCGAGTGACCCGATCCGATCTCCACGATCCGCTGAGGCTTCCCCCGCCGCACGATGGCGTAGGCAGCGGCCGCATCGAGGCGCGGGAACCAGTCCTGATCGAAACGCGCCGGCCCTTGCCCATCCCGGATGCGCCGCAGGTCGTCCGCATAGGTCTCGATCGCGGCGAGAACCCGCCCGAAGGCCGGACGGGAAGCCTCGAACAGAGGCCGCAGCGCCGGATAGTCGAGCGGGCGCACCCCTTGGGCATAGCGGTAGGGGATGAAGAAACCGAGGAGTCTGACGCCGAGAAGGGTCGAGAGACCAAAGCGCAGCCGCCGCCAGAAGGCCGTCATGGGAGGATCAGATGAGCGGTGCAGGGGGAACCGGACCATCGCCGGGCGCGCCCCTGCTTCGCCAAGCCTGCGCCAGGCGGGCGCGCTCGAACAGCAGAACTACCACCAGCGAGATGGCGAATGGGATCAACAGGTAGAACAGGCGAAACACGATCAGCGCTGCCAGAACGTCCGCTTTTGGAATGTCGGGCATTGCCGTGAGAAACACGAGCTCGAACACCCCAAGCCCCCCTGGAGCATGGCTGACCAGGGCCGCCGAAAATGACGCCAGGAAGACGGCCAGTACCACGAGGAAGCTCGGCTCGAGCTGGGCCGGGAGTACAAAATAGATGATGCCGGCCGCGCCCAGGAGTTCAAGGGGGGCCGCCACGAGCTGCCGCCCCATGATGGCGGGCCTTGGATATTCGAGCTTGGCCTTGCGGATGTGGATGGGCGGAAGATGCAGGATCGATCCCACCACGTACAACGCCACGAAGCCGAGGAGGATGAAGCCGACGCCGCGCGCGGTTGCCGGGTTGGTCAAAGCGCTGGGCAGCAGCTCTTCCAGCCGGTGAAGCAAGGTTGGATCAAGGGTCAAAACGACCCCGCCGAGCAGGATGGTGCCGAGCCCGAACGTAAACGAGCACAGGGCCACCAGCACGGCGATCTGAGACGCGCTCAGCCCTTTCGACGTATAGGCCCGGTAGCGGACTAGGGCGCCCGAGAAGACCGAGGCCCCGATATTGTGGGACAGGGCATAGGTCGTGAACGACGTGATGGAGACGAAAAACCATGAAATATGGCGCACGCCGAGATGCAGGAGAGCAATTCGGTCGTACCAAGCCAGGGCCGCATAGGCGACGAGGGTCGACAGCCCCGCGAAGGCGTAACGTTCCTTCGGAACGGCCGTTAGGCTGTCCCAGACGTCATCAAGGGACAGGCCGCGAAGCTCACGGTAGAGAAGCCAACCCGAAACGACAACGGCCAACAATCCGATGAAAGGCCAAATGAACTCACGCGCATTTTTCATTGAGGCGGCCAGACTCCTACTCCATTCCCTCTGTGCCTTAATGTCAGGTTGTGCCGCAAGGGGATATTGCGTTCCGGCCAGACAGCGTAGAAGCTTGGTTTATATGGAAGGTTGCCGCAGGCTCGTGTCCCGACATCTCCCGGTTGCCCCTCCGCTTCGCTCATGAGAGCGTTCGTCCCATCGCCAGTCCAAGGCCAGCCACAGATGACGAGGAAGTCTTCAGTCACGCTCAATCTCGACGGCTATACGGATCTGCCGCAGGGGAAGGTCGCGGCGATCGTCACGTATCTGGAAATGAGAGAACGGCCTCGCCTGCCGCGAACCCCGAAACCGGATGGCTGGGCGCTGGAGCGTCTGACGGGCGATCTCGATCGCTACCGCGATTTGTTTCGTCGCATCGGCGAACCGTGGCTCTGGTTCAGCCGCGCCGTCATGCCGGATGACGAACTGCGCGCCATTCTCGACGACCCCCGTGTCGAGGCTTATGCGCTCAATGACGGCAAGACCGATATTGGTCTCCTGGAGCTCGACTTCCGCAGCGGAAACGAAGCCGAACTCGCTTTTCTGGGCCTCGTACCGGGAACGATCGGACAAGGAGCGGGGCGGTTCCTCATGCGCGAGGGAATACGCCGTGCCTTCGCTAAGCCGGTCAGCCGATTTTTCGTCCATACCTGCTCGCTTGATCACCCGGCGGCGCTTGCGTTCTACTTGCGCTCGGGCTTCACCCCGTACAAACGCGCCATCGAGATTGCCGACGACCCCAGGCTCCTCGGCTTCCTTCCCGTCGAGGCTGCGCCTCACGTTCCGGTTCTCGCCGAGCCTTAAATGAAGAGGACGCGCCGGGTTTTCCGCGCGTCCTTGCAAGCTTCAGACAAGAAAGAACCGTTAAGCAGAGGCACGAAGAGCGCGGGGCTGTCCAACCTGGCTGATTGTCGCCTGTTCCAAGGTCCGCTCGGCGGAACGTTCGCGGTCTTCGAGACTTTCGGCTTTCTTCAATTCCTCGAAGGCCACTCCAAGCTCGGCCTTGGCGTCGTCGAGCTGGCCATAGAGGTTTTCGGCCGACTGCCGAAGGTTGTCCCGCCGCTGTGCCGCAGCGCGGGCATAAGTCGGATAGGCAAAATGGTTCGGATCCGTGATCCCGGCCTTCTGCTCTTCCATGGCGATCTCTCGATCAAGGTCAGCCGCCATGCGGTCGAACTCTGCGATCATCATCTCGATCTGCGCCACTCTCCGGCGTTTGTCATCGACCTGAAAGCGCTTGAGGCGGATGAGCGTGTCCCGCGACTTCATCTTGATTGAACTCCACACGTCGCTGTTTCATGTGCCCCGCAGATCGCTCAGTTATCCGCTAAGACGACAGCACCATCGCCGATGGAAGTTGAGCCTTCCTTACCAAGTACGAGAAAAATATCTGATAAAACAAACCGGTGGCTGATCCGCTCTGCCAAAGCGGTCTCGCACAGCAGCTTCGTCAACCTTTCGTTTACTGATTTCGTTAACACTGCTCTTGTCACGGTCGCGGGCCATGAAGGTTCAGGCCGAATGCGATTCAAACGCTTCGCAGACAAAGCTTTTCAGGGATGTAACGCGGTCCGAAATGGTAACATGTAATCCACAGGGCAGGCGCTTTGGACGACGGATTGTCGAGGTCGAGCCGTTAAGAGCTTGCATGTCAGAATCAGGGTTTGTTAACCATTCTGAACTAGCGTTACGAATCAGTTCAAAAGGGCATTCGTCACAGGCCCTGTGGCGAATGGGCAGCTGTCGGCTGCTCGGTGGCTCAAGGGCAAGGGCTGGGGAATAAACATGCGCGTACTTCTGATCGAAGACGACAGCGCAACTGCGCAGAGCATCGAATTGATGCTCAAATCCGAGAATTTCAACGTTTATGCGACGGATCTCGGCGAAGAGGGCGTCGACCTCGGCAAGCTCTATGACTACGACATCATTCTTCTCGATCTGAACCTTCCCGACATGTCGGGTTATGAGGTTCTGCGGACTCTCCGCGTCGCGAAGGTGAAGACGCCGATCCTGATCCTGTCCGGCATGGCCGGCACGGAGGACAAGGTGAAGGGTCTCGGCTTCGGCGCGGACGATTATCTCACCAAGCCCTTCCATAAGGATGAGCTCGTCGCCCGCATCCACGCGATCGTGCGCCGTTCGAAGGGACATGCGCAGTCGGTGATCACGACCGGCGACCTGATCGTCAATCTCGATACCAAGACGGTCGAGGTGAGCGGCGCGCGCGTCCATCTGACCGGCAAGGAATACCAGATGCTGGAACTTCTCTCCTTACGCAAGGGCACGACCCTTACGAAGGAGATGTTCCTCAACCATCTCTATGGCGGCATGGACGAGCCGGAGCTGAAGATCATCGACGTGTTCATCTGCAAGCTCCGCAAGAAACTCGCCAACGCGTCCCAGGGCAAGAACTACATCGAAACGGTTTGGGGCCGCGGCTACGTGCTGCGCGAGCCGAACGAATCGGACGAGCGGATCGCGGTCTGATCGCGGGTCCCACTGGTTGAAGAAAAGCCCGGCTTTCGCCGGGCTTTTTTGTTATTTGTGGCTGACTGAGCGTGACTGGAGCAGATGATGAAATCCGTCCTGGCGTCGTGGCAATTCTGGGCGCTCCTGTCGGCAGCCTTTGCGGCGCTGACGGCAATCTTCGCCAAGGTGGGGATTGAACAGATCAATTCGGATTTCGCCACCTTCGTCCGCACCGTCGTGATCGTGTTCGTGCTGGGCGGCATTCTGATCGGAACCGGGCAATGGCAGCCACTGAATTCCGTGTCTGCACGAACGTACGTGTTTCTCGCCCTGTCCGGTCTCGCAACCGGCGCATCATGGCTGTGCTACTTTCGCACGCTTAAATTGGGTGATGCAGCGCGCGTTGCGCCTGTCGACAAACTCAGCGTCGTACTGGTGGCAGTGTTTGGCGTACTCTTTTTGGGTGAGCGCCAGTCGGCAGCGAACTGGACGGGGGTCGCGCTGATCGCGGCGGGCGCTGTCCTCGTCGCTCTCAAAGCGTGAGTTCCTCCCGCGTCTTATGCATCAGACACGCATCACGCGACGTCACATGCAGTGAAAACGGCTACCATGATTCCGCTCGCGCCCGCCCTCACCTTTGGGGGTAGAGGCGTGATCACTTTGCAAGCGTCACATTCGTTTCCAGTAACATGGCAACAAGTGCGTCGAGCCGTCGGAACGGCCGCGACAACAACATGCTCACATTTTCAAACGGCACCTAAGCCGTCTTGGCGCGGATCGTCACCTCATCGCCGTCGATGCTGAAGGCGATCGTCATGTCGGATGCCCGGGCCACCATACCGGCGTAGTAGACCTGGATGCCGTGCGCGTCGACTGTGCCGCTCTCGGAATCGCCCGCGAGCAACGCCTCGGAATGGGCCGGAATGCGGGCGTTGAGCCCCTTTGACTTGATGATGAACTCGCACTTTTCCGCATCTCCCGACACGTTCGCGGAAATCGAACCCCCGCGAGGAATCGCCGTGATGGCGATCATGATCAGGTTGAGGAGAAGCTTCACGCGGTTCTTCGGGAACAGGAGCCGCGGCGCGGACCAGGAGAACGAGATCTTGTCGTCCTGGAAGAGCCCTCGTGCGACCTGCTCGGCGTCGCCAAGATCGATGGATGCGCCGGCCGAACCTGCGGCCCCGAAGGCCAGGCGGGCGAACTGCAGGCGGGCCGAGGCCTGCTTGGCGCTTTTCTGGATCAGGTCGAGCGCGAATTCGCGCATGGAGCTGTCGCTGTCGTCCTCCAGAACCTCCAATCCGTTCACGATCGCGCCGACGGGCGAAATCACGTCATGGCAGACGCGCGAGCAGAGGAGAGCGGCGAGATCGAGCGAGTCGAGGGAAATCGTGGCCATGAGGGCTCCGGAATGACCGTGGATTCAGCCATGCATTCATGAAATCGAGGTTTCGACGGCATGAATTAGAGCCGAACAGGAAAGAAAACGTGAACCGGGATACCCGGCAATGAGTTCTTTGAAAAGCCGCCAGGGGTCGACAGGCCCCGGCCGAACGGGCACAAAGCTATCATGAGGCTCGACGGGAACGACACGGACGCCATTGCGCTGCGGCTTGCGCAGATCGCCCTGGAGGCTGGGCGGATCCTGCGGGCCATGGAAACCGGCAATATTGAAAAGCGCACCAAGGACGACGGTTCGCCCACCACCCTGGCGGATCTGGCCGCCGAGAAAATGATCATCAAGCGCCTGGGCGAGGCGTGGCCCGGCATCGCGGTCGTGGCGGAGGAAACCGCCAGCACCGTATGCCCGGACGAATATTTCTTCCTGGTCGATCCCCTCGACGGCACGGGGGACTATATCCGGGGCACCGGGGAGTACAGCGTCAACATCGCCCTGATCAGGAACGGCAGGCCCATGGCGGCCGTTGTGTCGGCCCCTGCCCTCGGGTCGATCTGGATCGCGGGGCAAACCGCCCTGACGGGACACATCCCGGATGGGACAGGCCAGGACATTGTCTGGCGGGAAGCCAGGACCCGGCCTGCTCCCGAAGACAGCCTGATCGCGCTCGTGAGCCGGCGGCACGGCGACCAAGCCACTGAAGCCTGTCTCTCCACCCTGTCCATCGGCACGCGGCGCATGACGTCCTCGGCGCTGAAGTTCTGCCTGATCGCCTCCGGCGAGGCGGATGTCTATGTCCGCTGCGGGCCGACCATGGAGTGGGACACGGCGGCAGGCGACCATATCCTGAGCCGCGCGGGCGGCTGCGTGATCGGGCCCGGGGGCTCCCGCCTCTCCTACGGTCATGATGACAAGGGCTATCTCAACGGGCCTTTCGCGGCCCTGGGCGATGTTGCCCTCGCGCCGAGACTGGCGCTCCCGGTCGCGTGCTAGGCCGGCACGGTTGTCGGGTCTCTGCTTGCCCGTGGGTCAATAATGGCATGACGTACAGGTTTTGTTAGGGTTGATGGACCTAAACTCGCGGCGCAGTGGAAAGCCCAGCCCGACGGGCTGGACATCTTCCGTTTCACGCTGGAGCCGGCCGTTCCCGGCGTCTCATGCGAGGAGATAGCCCATGCGCTCGCGCCATATGCTTCTGGCCGCCGCGATCTTCGCCTGCCTGTTCGGCGCCTCCCCCATGGAGGCGTCCGCCCAAGGGGTCCAGCGCGCCTATGCGCCGTATCCGGGCGACCCCAATTCCTACAACTCCAACGATCTGGTCGAGTCGGGGCATCAGTTCTTCGGCACCGCGTCCCGCGGTCTCGCCCTTGCCGTACAGGAAGCGGTGCAGCGTTGGGGTGAGCCCAATGGCTATATTCTCGGCCAGGAAGCCTCAGGGGCGTTCTTTGGGGGCGTTCGCTACGGCGAAGGCAAGCTTTTCACCCGCAATGCCGGAAATCGCCGCATCTTCTGGCAGGGTCCGTCCCTGGGTTTCGACGTGGGTGGCGAGGGCGCCCGCACGATGATGCTGGTCTACAATCTTCCCAGCACCGACGCGCTCTACCGCCGCTTCATCGGCGTAGACGGTTCGGCCTATCTGATCGGCGGCTTCGGCGTCTCGGCCGCGAAAGCCGACGAGATGGTGGTCGTGCCGATCCGGACTGGCGTGGGCGCAAGGCTCGGCGTCAACATGGGCTATCTCAAGTTCACCCCCGAGCCGACCTGGAATCCGTTCTAGAATGCCCTAGAACGGCTTCTCTGGAGCATAAAGGCTCTGGAAAGCTGCGCGGGCACGAGGCAAGGTGCTTGAGCCCTTTCTGGTCAGGCATCTTGGAGTTTGCGTCGGCGTGATCGAAACCATCATGATCTTTGCGTTGGGGTTCGTTGCGGCGACCCTGATCGCGCTTTTCATCATCCCGGCCATCAACGCCCGCGCGGAACGCCTGGCCCGACGACGGGCCGAGGCGCTTTTTCCGATGTCGATCTCGGAGCTGACCGCAGAGAAGGACCACCTGCGGGCCGAATTCGCTGTTCTCCAGAGGCGGCTGGAACGGAAGGCCGAGGAGGCCCTTGCGGTCAAGCACCAGAGCATGGGCGAACTTGGCCGGCAGGCCATTCGGATCGAGGAACTGGAAGGAACAGTTGCGGAGCGCGACCAGTCCATCGTCCAGGTCCAGTCGGACCTGGCGGCAACCCAGCAGAAGCTGGCCACGACCGAAGATGAGCTGGCGCAGGTCAAGACCTGGCTCGCCGGTAGCCGCGAAACCCTCGTGGCGCTCGAAAACGCACACCGTTCCACCCTCGATGAGCTCTCCAATACCCGCCGGGAGCTGGACAGCACTCAGGCGGACCTTGCCAGGACGCGCGGGGAACTCGTGCGCACCGAGGAAAAGCTCAGCCGGCAGGAAATGAATTTCTTCGATGTAGACGGGCGCTTGACGGCGGCGCTGAGCGAGGTCGACGCCAAGCGCATCACGATCTCCGATCTTGAAACCCGGCTGATGACCCAGACCGCCCGCGGCAACGACTTCGAGCGTGCTCTGGGCGAGCGTCACAGCGAACTGACCGACGAGCGTCAGAGGCTGGCCGAACTCGCGCGAAACCTCACGGCGGAGCGAGAACGCGGCCTCATCCTCGAGCAGCGCATTCGTGAAATCGAGGCCGAACGCGACGAGGCTGTGGCCAAGGCCGAGGCTTTGAACGGGCTCGAGGGCCAGAACGAGGAACTGCGTCTTCGCATCACCGAAGTCGCAGACCAGCTCACGCGCAGCGGCGGCGCTCGTCAGCAGAACAACAAGCGCCGCAAATCAGGCTCGAAATAAAACCTACTTGGGATCGACGGTCTGGTCCCCACCGGGGCTTCCAGGCGCGGGGATGACTGGAGTCGTTCCCGGGTTCGGCACGGGGGCCGGCACCGCCATATCCGGCGTCGCAGTCACCGGCGGCCGGATCACACCATCCGACCTCTCGAGCTTGTCGCTCAAGGTTCCGGTCGAGCCTGTCGAGGATGGATCCCTCGGCTCGATCTTCTCCGCCGGCATATTGTTGGGTGCCGGCATGTTGGGAGCCTGCTGCTGCAGGACGCTCGGGTTCTGGGCGGAGGCAGCCGTCAAACCGCCTGCCAGCATGATCGGGACGATAAGAAATCTCTTCATGAACCGCTCCTTTCAAAAGGAACGGGTCATTACCGCAAGGGTTCCCGGCGTTACTCGGCTGCCATTGCCGGAGCACCTGCCATCTTGAGGTAGAGCTGGCGCAGTTTTTGCGTGAGAGGTCCGGGCTTTCCATCGGCAACGGGGCGTCCGTCGATCGTCACCACCGGGAGGATGAAGTTGGAAGCGCTTGTCAGAAAGGCCTCGGCGGCGTCATAGGCCTCCTCGACCGTGAACCGGCGCTCCTCGAGAACAATTCCCTCCTCCTTCGACAACTCGAGCAGGGACTTGCGGGTAATGCCTGGCAGAATCGCATGAGACAGGGGACGCACGACGACGGCCCCGGCCTTGGTGATGATGAACGCGCTGGAGGAGCCGCCTTCGGTCACGAACCCGTCCTCCACCATCCAGGCCTCCTGGGCTCCGGCCTCCTTGGCCGTCTGCTTGGCGAGAACCTGTGCGAGAAGCGAAATCGCCTTGATGTCCCGCCGCTCCCAGCGCAGGTCCGGCACCGTCACCACGGCAATTCCGGTTTCCGCCACTGGGGCGTGCACGATCGATTTCGCCTGGGTAAACATCGCCACCGTCGGCTGGGCGTCCTCCGGGAAGAAGAAATCGCGCTCGGACACGCCGCGGGTGACCTGGAAGTACAAGAAGCCCTCCACCATGCCATTGCGGCGCACCAGCTCCTCTTCGAGACGGGTCCATTCCGCCCTCGAATAGGGATTCGCAATTCTGACCTCGCGCAACGACCGCTCCAGCCGCTCGAGATGAGCTTCATTGTCGACGAGGCGGCCGTTGAGCACGCCTATGCCCTCATAGATCCCGTCCCCGAACAGGAAGCCGCGATCCATGAAAGGCACCTTGGCGTCTTCGAGGGGCAGGAAGGATCCGTTCAGGAAAACGATGCGGGACATGAAGGCTCCAACGAGATCGACCGGGCTAATCTTGGCCTTGGCAGTGGGCCGCGGCGCTCGCCTGATCTAGATTGAAGGGGTAGATCTGTTCAGGGGATAGGTAACCGCAACATGAAGCTCACGCCACATCTGATTTCGATGTTTGTGTCCATCGCGGCCATCGCCCTGCCGGCGGGGGCCGAAGCAGGGACGCAGGCGCAATCTTGGTTCCTCCAACAGGGTTATGTCCCTCCGGCGGATACGCGCATCATCGCGTGTCATGGGTATGGGTGCTCGCGCAGGCTCATGCTGAACATGGATCAATCGCTGCTCGAACGCGCCGCCCGCCTTCTCAAGGCGGGGCGCTCCAATCCGGAGGCGGAGAGACGGGCTATCCGTGAGATCGTCAAAACCTATACGGCCCATCTGTCCCAGGCCCTAGGCGGCCCCCCCGATACGCCGGGCTCTCCGCCGCAAATGTCCGGGATGCATGGTCAGATGGATTGCGTCGACGAGACCGCCAACACGACGAGCCTGCTGCTCGTACTGGAGGAGAAGGCGCTGCTGGCACACCACCAGGTGGAGCGCCCGCAATCCCGCGGCTTGTTCATCGATGGACGCTATCCGCACGTGACGGCCGTGATTGCCGAAAAGCGGACCGGACTCGAATTTGCCGTCGATCCGTGGAGGGTGGCTCCCGGCCAACAGCCGGATATCCTGCCGCTCGTCGAATGGCGGCAGGATTCCTAAGGGCCTGAGGGCTTACTTCAGGTGCTGCGCGAGATGCTTGTTCATCTCGAACATGGTGACTTTCGGCTTGCCGAAGATCGGCTTCAGCTTGTCGTCCGCCAGGATCTCGCGCTTGTTCTCGGGATTCTGAAGGTTGTTCTTCTTGATGTAGTCCCACATCTTGCTCACCACCTCGCCGCGGGGCAGCGGGTCGGATCCAACGATGGCGGCCAGTTCCTTGGACGGCTGCAAGGGCTTCTGGAGAGCGTTCGGCTTGGCCCCGCCCGATTTGGCGGCGGTCTTGGCCGCCGGCTTCTTCGCACCGGCTTTTCCGTCTGTGGTCTTGGTCGGCATGGATTCCTCCGAGGGGTGGGTGAAATACTCTTCGACAGCAGCGGGCTCGGCCGTGAAAAGTTCATTGGCCTTCCCTGGCCGGACTTTCGGGTATGTTCCTAGGACCCGGGCAACCGAGGGCAAAGCCAATCTGGGCTGAGCTTATGTCCGCTCTTCGCCATCAGCAAGACAGGTCTGTGGATCAAGCCGACTTTGGGAAGGGCAAAATCTTTGCTGCGGCCTCTCCTGGCGGATAAGCGGCATTGCCTGACTGACAGGCTCTCTTGGTGCGTTCCGCCGCAGAACGGACGTGTGAGACGATCGCCTCGTTGGGACACGGCTTGGCCAGGAAGGCCGCGCCAGGCGGAAGATCTCCGTGAGCGGGCCATTGCCGGCCCGACATGATCAGAATCTCTATCTCCGGCCAGGACTTATCGACCTTTTGAGCCAGCTCGAATCCGCTCCCGCCGAAGGGCATGTCGATATCCGTCAGAAGCACGTTCACGTTCAGGCCAGCCGCAAGGATCACCAATGCCTCCGCGGCATTGGCGGCCTCGACCACCCGGAAGCCTGCATCCTCAAGAAGCTCTGCGATGAAAAGACGGATCAGGGGCTCGTCTTCGACCAAAAGAACTGTGGATTGGTCCTCGAACATGAATTCTTCTACTCACAATACAACGGTCGATAACGCCAGCGCGGCAGGTAGGTTCCCTTATCGCGGCGCTCTCTTTGCGCAACTGTGTAATGTTCGCCTCTCTCGCCACCGGCCAGCATTCGGGAGCGGGCTTGGACCCAGCAGGGGTGCAATCTCGATTGCTGCCCTGTCGACAGGCGGCTCTGAGCCGAGGGGTTGGCGCTAGGCCTGCTGTGCCCACTGCTGAGCGCGGCGCTCCACATGATGCGCCAAGCCTTCCGAGGCGATGTTCTTCAGCTTGGCCTCGACCTCAAAATCCGACCAGGCTAGGTGGCTCGCGACCAAGTCGTTGATCGCCTCGTTCCACATCAGGTCCGAATGGGCCCGTAGATCCCGCGGCCTGATCCCGGCCTCGACCAGGAGCCTGAAATCGGGACGGGTGTAGATATCGTAATCCTTGAGCAGGTCTTCGCGGGAAACGCTCACGTGGCTGACGGGCCGGACGCCCCGCCACGAATCGACGATGCGGCAGATCCTGGGATCGACCGGCTCGATGTACTCACCTTGGCTCTGGATCCAGTGATGATGAAGATCGAGCACGATCGGCAGGGAATCCCCAAGGGGCAGGAGATCATCAAGGCCGTAACTGACTTCGTCGTTTTCAACCGTGATCAAGTTGCGCGCCACATTGGACAGGCGCTTCAATCCTTCCCGGAACCCTTCTGCTCCGACCGCGCGTGCGCCGCCATGGATGTTGATATGAGCCCCATGCGGATGCCAGCCTTCGCCATAGCCCATAAGGCACATGACCTCGGCATGATATTCGAACTCCGCCAAGCCATTCTCGAAAGCCGATGGATTGGCGGACGCGATGACACAAAACTGACCTGGATGCATGCTGAGCCGCACGTCCTGTGAGCGGGCGAAGTCGCCGATGGATGACAGCTCCGCCTCGATCAGACGGCGCAGGTCCGGGTCGTCGTAAAAGGCCTTGCAGCTGGAATGCGTGTAGCCAGGGAACAAATCGCTCGAGAGCCGGTGCAGGCGCTCAAGCTTCGGGCGAGCCGCCACATGCTCGATCTGTCGGCGGATGGCCTTTAGGTTATGGGCCACGGCGCCGGAAATCTTGTCATACGCAGCGCTTGGCCCGATGCGGGCCAGATAGGCCATCGTGACGGTGGTGGTATTCAATGCGCGAGCCAGAACAGCATCACCGTGTTCTGGAATATATTTGCAGCAAAAGCCGAGCTTGGCCTCCTGCGCGAGTACCGAACTGCTCACATTGTAGCCTATTGACAGGAGACGCTAATGGACCTGAGCCCTTCTGGGCTTGGCCTGCGCGATCGAGTTGAGCACGGCCCGCTCCTCGAACGGCTTTGGGATGAAGGCGGCATGGCGCAGCCCGGCTGGAAGCTCCGCCGGACGTGACGCGGACACGAACGCGAACGGAATACGACGGTCGAGGAGTTCTGCGGCGATCCCAAAGGATTTCCCACCGACGACATCGATGTCCAGCAACGCGTAATCGAAGTTGTCCTCAAGATGCTCCCGGGCCTCCGCGAGGGATTCGAATACACCCACGACTTCGTGCCCCTCGTTCTCGAGAAGGGCTTGCAGGTCCAACCCAATGAAGGGATCGTCTTCCAGAATAAGAACCCGCACAGCATAACTCCATCAATATGATGTCCGTTTGAAAGCACTGCGCCGACAGTTCCAGCCGGCTGAACGCAACACTATCTAAAAACAGATAGAGAACGGGCGTTAACCTATGTGAGTTCCCCATCAGACTCAAAGGAGATACGAACTTTAATCGTCAAGGTTAAAATTTCGTGCGATCATCGAGCTTGGCCTAAAGGCCGGACGCTATAGGCTCCGAACAAATGAAAAGCGCCGGCTCGAAGCCGGCGCTTTTCATGATCTCTATATGGCTCAGTGACGGTTCGTGCCGGACTGATCCGGTTTCAATTCGCTCTCATGGCGGCTGAAGCGCGGGTCTTCTCCGCTAAACGCTTCCTCGACGTATTCACGGCCGACATTCGCCGCGTCACGCGCATACCGAAGTCCCTGATTTCTGACTTCGTCCGCCCATTCGCCAAACATTTCGTTCTCACGGCGGGTTCGCGGCAGAAGCGCCCCGAGGGCCAAGCCTGCCGCAAGTCCCACCAGGCCGACTACCATCGGGTTGTCCGAGACATATTGCTGGAAACCGCCACGAACGTTGCCGAAGGCTCTGGTCGAACGATCTCGCATATGTCTCATCCGGCCATCGCTGTCTTCATAAGCATCGGAAGCCCAGCTCGAGACGCGCTCATAGGTGTCCTGGGCCCATTCGGTGGCGTCTTCATAAGCCTCGCTGGCTTTCTGACGGGCCTGCTCGGTCGCTCCGCGCACGCCGCCTGCCTGCGAGCCGGACTGCTGACCCTTGTCAGATCCCGATCCGGACTGCGCCTTTGACGACGCCCCCTGATCCTTGTTGGACTGGTTGCGGGCATTGTCCTTGTCTGCTCCCTGTCCGCCAAGGGGGCTCGATGTATGAGACGCAAGCGTCGAACTCTGGGCGGGTTTGGCATCCTGCGCATGCGGCATCGGCGCTTCGCCGATATTTCCGACCGAGGTGCCCGCAGACACTTTCGCGCCAGCGCCGGTATCTCCGGCGCGCTTATCGGTTGAAGGGCTCTTGCCCGGCTCGTTCTTGGGATCGGCCATAGTGAAGACTCCTGTTACTCGTCAAATGCGGAATGTCGTGCCGCGCTGAGGCTCGTATGGTTCCTCCGGCACACTGAAAGGCGCAGCGCCTGGATCGTAGATCCGTGGATCCACCGGCACTGCCACGACGTCCGGTTCGGTTACCAGTTGCGAATGATGACGCACGACCGGCCGGGTTCGGGTGAGCCGATAGGCCAGCAGTCCAAGGCCCGCAGCGATGAGCATAACGGGAACGGGATTTCGCCGAACGGTTTCCAGAACATTATCGAAGACAGGAGCGTAAGGGCCGTTTCGCGCTGTACCCAGCATGTCGTCCACGACGCCCGACACCGACATCTTGCCCTGGAGACGGTCAATCGTCAGGTCGAGCTTCGCACGGCTCTGCTCGATGTCTTTCTCCAGATCCTGCAGGCTCTGTGTCATCCCGTAACCCTCTCGGACAGCACTTCGGCGTCACGTTTGATAGAGCGCACCGTCCGTTGCGGCGTAAGCGCAGACGACGACATGGCGCTGCGCCCGTAAAGGCCCAGGCCGATGGCGATGACCGCCAGGACGCCGCCAACGATCAAAGCGGCGAGCGCTTCTGAACCGACGACCGTGGCGAGCCATTTCACAAGCGCTTCGGTGAACAGCATGATCGCCGCGATGGCGAAGATGGCTGCGCCCACCACCATGGCGATACCGATGAACATCGTTCGAACGTTCTGGCTCACCTCAGTACGGAAAAGGGCAAACTCCTTCTGCGCGAGATCCGTCGACTCGCGTAGGGCCTCGGCGACGAGGCCCTGAATGGTCTGATTGTTGTTGCCTGTCATGTGCGTCTCCGTCACGCGCCGGCGCGAGAGCTCTGGGCCCGCCGAGACCGCCCGCGACCGCCCTGCGTCTGCGCAGGCATGATGTTGTCGTGCCTGAGATCCTCGGCCGTGCTCTTGATGAAACGCGCCGTCAGGAAACCCAGAGCGACGGAGACTGCCGCCACGGTCGCCGGACGACGGCGCACGACATTTTCGAAATCGTTGAAGATATCGGCGAAGGTGCGCTCGCGAATGGTGTCCGCAAGTTGCTCCAACCCTTCGGCGGCACTGTCCACCACTGCGCGGATATTGGGCCGTTCTTCGAAGGACGCGGTGGAGCCCCGCAGGGAAGTGGCAAAGTCGGCGACCGACTGAGCGATGTCATCCTTACGGCGGCCGGCATAGTCTGTTGCCTGCTCCCGAGCCGCATCGATGAAGTGACGGCCACGTTCGACCGCAGCGCCGGCGATATCGTTTACATCGCCCCTGAGGGCATCCCAGTCTTCGCCGTGGATATCGTCCTGTCTCTTGCCAGTGTTTTGCTGTCCCGCGCCCATGGTCAACCTCTCTCAATCGCGAGGGAGTAACCGCCAGAAGCGCGGCAGGTTCCCCAAGCGAGATTCCAAAGGAATATGCGCCTGTAAACGCCTACCGGCAGGTAATGTTCGAGCAGATTCCGTCCGTTAGCCAGATTATCGGAGAAGTGGATTGGGCCGGACTGAGAGATGTATCCCGTTACGGTAGCATCGAGGCCGACATGGTCCAAGCCAGCATCTTTGCGTCCTCTACGCCGTGCTCCTGACTTGGCGGCGATCTGTCAGCTGGCGGAGGCGAGCCAATCGACCAGGTCGGTGACCTTCTTGCGGGCCTCTCCGTCCTTGAGGCGCAGGAAACCGCGGACAAGGCGGTCGCTTTCGGGAATCATCAGGAATTCGGCCATGGCGCTATCACCGGAAACCCCGGCCCGGGCGTCAGGAAGCCCCTCAAAGAAGAACTCAATGCTTACGTCAAGCACATGAGCGATCTGCAGCAGACGGCTCGCACCGATGCGGTTGGTGCCCTTCTCGTATTTCTGAACTTGTTGAAAAGTAAGGCCAAGAGCGTCCCCGAGCTTCTCCTGGCTCATCCCGATGGTGATGCGTCTTGTCCGGACGCGATTGCCGATATGCCTATCAATCGGACCTGGCGACTTCTTATGCACGGGGCTCTCCCATCTTCGCTCAGAGCATATAGCGACATTCTATCATGTCGTAAAACTCCAAGTTGCTATATTTCTGTATGCGTCTAATGATTGCATACCTGCACAGAGGGAGGCGCCATGACCGGGCACATGTTTGATCATGCAAAAGAGGCTTTCTCTTTCATAGAAAGTTTAGACGATCTTGAGACACCTCAAGACGTCATCGATGTGATGGATAAGTCTTTTGCACTTTTCGGGTTTGAAAATTTTATCATAACTGGCCTGCCCAACCCGAAGGAGCGGTTCGAACACGTGGTTCTTCTAAAGAAATGGCCGGATGGCTGGTTCGAGACCTACTCAAAGAACGATTATGTACGCGCCGATCCCATTATTCGTCTTTGCCGCAACACAGTTAATCCGTTCTCTTGGTCTGAAGCCTCTTACGACCGCGTGGGGGAGCCAAAGGCCGCGGACGTCATGGATCGAGCGACCGATTTCAGGATGGTCAAGGGCTTCTGTCTGCCGATTCATGGAATCAACGGCTATGAAGCCTGTTTGTCCATGAGCGGAGTGGATCTCGATATATCTTCCCATACGAAACCTGCCCTTCATCTCATGAGCATGTGCGCCTTTGAGCGCATCCGCAAATTGCTGAGCCCAAGCGCATTCAGGGGCACGAACCAGCTCACGCTGCGCGAGCGCGAAGCTCTCGTGTGGGCCGCGGCGGGGAAATCCGCCGCCGATACAGGAGCGATTCTCGGCATCACGGAGCGCACCGTGACAGCCCACATCGTCAGCGCATGTCAAAAACTGGGACCGACCAACAAGACGCAGGCGGTTGCCCGCGCCATTCACATATGAGAGTTAACCTGTAACTTTCTACAATATCTTTTTTCAATCCAACCAGAGATATATCCCCCGGACTTAATAACGAACGGGGGACTATACTCATGACGCAAATACACGTCGTAACTTCAGATAATAAGGCGCCATATAAAGATCAGCTTGAAAGTTATTTCAGAGCCAGGCACCAAGTATTCGTTCGAGAGAAAGGTTGGAAAAAACTAGACAGGCCAGACGAAATTGAAATAGACGATTACGACAATGATCATACAATCTATTTAATTGCACTTGATCAGGACAAAGTCGTCGGCGGACAAAGGCTCTATCCGACGGTCTTATCCCATATGATCAGCGAAGTATTCCCCTATCTCGCGACGCGGGGGATTCCACAAGCTTTCAATGTTTTCGAATGGACGCGGTACTTCGTCGTCAAGGAGCGCCGAACGGGACGCACCGATTGTCGTCTCATGGCCGCGTTCCAAGAGTTTTGCCTAAAAGAAGGCATCGTAGAGGCAACGGCCGTGGTCGAAATGTGGTGGCTTCCGCGCTGGCAACAAGCGGGCTTCAAAGTGCGTCCATTGGCTCTTCCGAGCCTGATCGAGGGACAGCTTTGCATCGCCGCGGCAATCGAGATTTCCTCCAACAGCCTGAACTCCGTTCTTCGGCTGGCAGGCCTTCGCGATTCCGGACTCGTGCGACGAGGCAAGCTTACTCCTGTGCTGGACCAGGTGCCCTATGTCGCCGCCTGATGAAAGTCACTTCATGGCTTCCTTCATTCAAGAGGAAATCACCGACCTCTTGGCGCAGACGGTGGCCAATATCCTCCCGAACCTCCCGCCGATCACCCGGCTGAGGCTGTTGGCCTTCATGCATCTCCTCGAAGACCCCGCTTTGATGAAGGCCGATCTTAACGTCGAACCATCCGGATATCTGCGCCTGACCTTGGCGGCGGGTGGACCGGGCAAAGGCCAACAACACTGAGGCTTCGGGCGCGGTCGATCGCCGCAAAAAGGCCCCGCGCTTGCTCAAGCGCAGGGCCTTGATCAATTCATTGAAGGTGAGCCTTAGGCGGCTTTGGTATTGACCCTTGCTTCGGCAAGTTCGGTCAGAAGCTTGTCCGTCTTCTTCTCTTCCTGAAGGTTCTGATCGATCAGCCGAACCGCATCGGTCATGCCGAGTTCCTCGGCCCAGGTCTTCAGGGAGCCATAGCGGGTGATCTCGTAATGCTCGACAGCTTGAGCGGCCGCCAGAATACCGGCATCGAGGGCAACGCTCTCGGCGAAGTCTTCCATGACTTCCTTGCCTTCCTCGATGATACCGTTGATCGCCTCG
Source organism: Microvirga aerophila (assembly GCF_003332305.1). GTDB lineage: Bacteria > Pseudomonadota > Alphaproteobacteria > Rhizobiales > Beijerinckiaceae > Microvirga > Microvirga aerophila. The sequence continues at coordinate 37,108 of NZ_QOIO01000033.1, forward strand.
CACTGCACGCCTCTGGCTGCCTTGCCGAGGATCCGGAAGACCTCCTCAAGGCGCTCGATCTGGCCTTCGGTTTCCATGCGGTGCGTTTCGAATGCCTGCTTCAGCTCCTCCGACTCGGCCGCCTTGGCCATTTTCGGCAGGGCTTTCAGGATCTGCTTTTCAGCATAATAAACATCCTTCAACGTATGAAGGAACAGGTCGTCTAAGGTCTTTTCCTTGGCTGCCATCGCCACACTCCTTACGCGTGAGAGTGGACTCAACGATGGTCAAGCTTGCAAGTTCCCGCACCGAACAGAGCCTTCTGCCCGCGGAACTGTAGCGGCTTGCGTCGCGTTCGGCTCACGACATCCAAGGAGATATTCGACGTGGCGAACAGCACTTCTGCCGACAGCGGCTCGCTTCTTAGCGGACCGCCCAATCTTAGCACGACCGAGCGGGCGGCCTATATCGTGGCAGGCCTGGGCCTGGCCGCCGCTGGCGCGAAGCCGAGGCCGAACCCGCTTCTCAACGTCATTGCCCTTCTGGGCGGATCCTATCTTGCCTGGCGGGGCTATGTGGGGAACTGCCCGGTGAAGGCGGCGCTGGTCGGCTCCGACCAATCGTCTGGACGCATCGGTCACCGACCATAGTAAAGTGCGGGCCGCCCTCCGTGAGAAGGCGGCCAGCAACTTGGGTCTCGATGAAGTCTCGCCTTAGTAGGACGTAGTGGAACGGCCGCGACCCGCGATCATGCCGTAGATGAACAGAACGATGATCGCTCCCACAACCGCACCAATCAGACCAGCGCCTTCATCGGCCCGGTACCAGCCGAGAGCCTGCCCGAGATAAGTCGCCACAAAGGCGCCGACGATGCCCAGAATGGTGGTAAGAATGAACCCGGAGGGCTCGTTCCGACCAGGCATGATCAGCTTGGCGATGAGGCCAGCCACAAATCCAATGATAATTGTCCAGATGATGCTCATGACATGATCCCTATGTCGTTAGGCTGCACAGGGAACGCTTACGAGCGGCTAAGGTTGCGGGGACCTCGTAGATTTTCGCTTGCTTTTGATCGGCATAGCTCGGAACGGACGCTCACAAATGACGAGGACTGGTCATTTTCCCGCTTCTGGAAGTGCCTAAGGTTTGGAAGAACCATCCTTCTCAGCAGCTTGCCTTGTTGGAGATAAGAAGGCTCAATCTCGGAGGTTCGCATCACGGTTAGCATGCTCGACAAGAAAGCGCCCGCCGCGCATTTGCGCAGCGGGCACAGCCCGGTATGGAGCTTTCCAGGTCAAGCGAACTCAGAAAGCCCTGGAGGCAGTGATCCTTGGTCAGATCACACAGAAATCGGTGTATTTGAGCGAGAGCCCCTTATCCAGGACAGCGATATCGACCGCCTTGGCGCTGCCCGAGCCATCCCGATCATAGGACAGCACACCGGTCTTCTTGTTGTAGATCAGGTAATTATCCTTCTCCTGAGCCTTGGTTCCGACCTTGAAGAAGTCCTTGTCCAGCTTCTGGGGGTTTGTGGCCGAACCCTTACTGCCGAAGCTGGTGAAGTACTTGTTCTCTAGATAGATGCTGTCGTCCCGAACGCTGAAGTCCTCGATGACATCGCGGTTGGTCGTCTTGTTGGCCCTGGTATCGAAGACGAAGATGTCCTTCCCAGCACCACCCGTCAGCACATCGTTGCCGAGACCGCCGTAGACTTTGTCGTTTCCGGCGCCGCCGCCAATGGCGTTTGCAGCACGGTCCCCCGTCAAGGTATCGTTGAAGTTCGACCCGGTTAAGTTCTCGATACCCGCATAAGTATCTCCAGCCGCATCGCCAACAGTTCCGCGGTTGGCGGTTAGGCTTGCCGTGATCCCCGCGAGCGCTTTTTCGTAAGTTACAGTGTCAATGCCGGTGCCGCCATCAATGGCATCGGTGCCGCTGCCGCCGAAGAACTTGTCGTTGCCGCCGTGGCCATTGAGGACATTGCCGTTGTAATCGGAGCCCGCATAGACGTCATTACCGGCAGTGCCGTTCACCGTAACGGCTGCTTCGCGCACGTTGACGATATTTGTCGAAACCTTGTCGCCATTATCGTGCCACGTGATCGCCAAGCGGCCATCCGCCATTTCTTCAACCGAGGGCGCTGTCTGCGGATTGGAGCCGTCCGTGGCTGCGCTCGAGTTGATGAGAAGCTCACCGCTCATGTTGCCGTTGGCATCAACTGTGCGCAGGAAGATGTCGCCAAAATCGCCGCCATTCGCCTTGCTGTAGACGAACGCGATACGCCCGCCCTTGAGAGCCGTGGCATCAACGAACTCGCCATTGCCCGGATCCCAACCCGCACTTGTAAGATCAACCGTGACAGGGCCGCCAGCCTTGTAGATGGTGACCTTGACGGCCGGACCTTTCGTTTAGGCGACAGCAAAGTCTCCGTTCAGGTCTCCGTTAGCGTTTTTCAAGCCGATGACATCGGAATTGAAGCCGTCGCCAACGTGGACCCTATCGCTGACGGTCGGAGGATTAGCCGATATATCAACCAGCTTGTACTTAACCCCCGTCTCAGGGTCTGCAGTGGTAGCAACGGTTGTTCTGTAGCTGACAACATACTTACTGCCACCGATATGCGTGATGTTCGGGCGCTCCGCACCATTTTGAACGCTGACATTGGCTGTGCTGATCACGTTGCCGCTCGCGTCCTGCACGGCGAGCTTCACCGTCGTGTCGTTGGAATGATTGTAGACAGTGACGTAGCCGCCCGTGCTCGTTGCAGCGATCGATGGCGTGCTGCCGGTCGAGGAGGTCCCGACATCAGCAACCATGATCGCCTGCGGAGTTATCCGGGAGCCATCCATATTGAACACGTGCGACTTCACAGTGTTCGGGCTGCCCCTTTCAGTCCAACTTACGGCAAACTGACCGTTTGAACCGATGGTCTGCACGTCGAAATTATCAGCAAAACGCGTCGTGCCTGTCGGAACTGGGACCGGCGCTCCCACCTTGAGGCCAGCGCCATCGTACATCTGGAATTGGAGACCTGCGCCGGTGACGTAATAAACGGCCACATAGCCACCGTTGGGCAAAGTCGTGACGACGTCGTCTTGAGCGCTTGTGCGAGTAAGGTCCTCAGCGCCCCAAATCTTTAATGTCATTGGTCAATTCCTCGACAGTGATGGTGGCGTCTATGAGTCGCATGCAAGCTAATAACGCTACTATCCAAATATAGAGTATTTTACATAGATGTGCGTTCCCACACCTGCATCAGGATGAAATTTACTCTCAGTTGCCGCAGAAGGGCTGGTGTAATACAAAGTTAATAAATCAGTATCTCAAGTCACCAGAACAGCACTATTTCATTACCTTGCCGGTCTAACCGAGGGCCTTTATATAAATACGCTTGGAAAGACACCACGTGTGTCGGTTTTGCTAAAATACTCGTGATCTGCCCCGAAGAAATTCCCGTGCCAAGCATCCCAATTCCGGCTCTCGAGAGTCCCCGCTGATCCGTGCGATGCTTTTCATGATCTTGCCCAAGTTGGAGAAGACGCTTCCTGCTTAGCAAGGAGACAAAAGGCCATGAACTCACCAGAATCCGCTTGGACCTTCGAAGCCGTTCAGTCGCTGGTGGCTCTCGCCCGGGAAGGCGTGCCCGTTTCCATCATCAGCCTCAAACTGAAACGCTCGAGTGCGGACGTTCGGGCCAAGCTGAACGACCTTGGAGTCACGCCCCCAGCCGAGGCCTAGCAAACCCTTGATGAGACCAGCGACGGGCGGACGCCCGAATATTGGGCAGCCATGCTGTCCTTTTCATCTTGTACAGCGTTTAGGCCTGAACTATCTTTTGCAGTGCAGCACAGCGATTGGCGTCGTGGTGCTGCTGCCCTTCTTGGGCGTTTCCTCCCTAAACTTCGGCCGCTGGCAACAGCGGCCTTTTTCTTGGCTTATCCATAACCATCAACCGCTACAGCGTGTTGCAGCCTTGTCTTTTCGGACCACTTGGCAGCTATTTCATTCAACCTGATCCTGACGTCAGCCTCAAAGGATGCCATGTCGACATCGATGCAATCCGCGGGATCGGGAACAGAAATGAACATGATGGTCATTCGAGCTGCGCGATATGAAATTGAAAACCGCCTGGATTGCCATCGCTACAACGATGCTCCTCACGTCCCTAGGTGGGAACGCGGCCCGCGCCGACGCTGGTGACTGCAATGGCGTCCGTGACATAGGACCCGGAACCGCCATCTCCCTTGGGGCCGTTAAAAGCAATGAGCGTCGCGTTCATTTCCTCAAGAGCGCCAGCGCTCAACAAAGTTGTCCCAGCAACAGCCCGAAATGCCGCGAGAAGGATTTCGTCAGTCCTGGAGACCAGATCATCGTCAGTGTTGTCGAGAGGGAGTTTCTTTGCGCAGATCATATCAACCCCAGGGGCCTTCGTCGCACCGGCTGGCTCCCACGCAACGCGGTTGTCCTTCTGCCCGATAGAACGCCCCCACGCAGCGATGGCTGGATCGGTCGGTGGACGTCAGGCCCCGAGCAGACCATTTCCATTGCCCGAACGCCACGTGCAGGCGAAATCCGCATCAGGGGAGAGGCAAGCTTTGGGGCGCGCGAGCCAAGCCGCCAAGACAGAGAGGGGCTTGTCAGCACTGGAGAGCTTGAGGGCCGCGTGAGGCCGACCAGCGGCTTTGCGGCCTTCACGATGGGAACGAACACCACCCTCCCCTACGACCAAGGCGAGGAAGTTGATTGTCGCGTCAGGATGCGAAGGCTCGGGTCGTTTCTTCTCGTAGAGGACAACAGGAGATGCGGCGGCATCAACGTTTCATTCTCCGGCATCTATCGAAGATCGGGCCGCAGGCCCTGAGCAGCGCACGACCAAAGAACTTCCAGCCGCTCCGGCGCGTGGCCTCTTATGGTCAGTCGTGGCTAGAAAAAACCCTGCCCGGGGGCAGGGTTGAGTAAGGGGGTCTCGTCTCCGGAGGTCAATCCGAAAACTGGCTGAGTACGGCACAGCGATTTCTATCTGTCAAATACATGACTGTATTCACACAGTTTTTACTTGAATTCCTATCGTATACTTTGTAGGTACTACTTTTGGTTACTAATCATTTACTGACTTAAAACAGAAGGTGTTGCGGTTTTACAATAGCGCGGCTCACCAATCTGCTCATACACTGCGACCACGGTTTCAAGCCGTAGGCACGAACAATGACTGAGGCACGAACTTTCTGTCACTCGCGCCGAGCTGAATGCCAATATTCAGCAAAGAGGGTTTTGAATTCTGGAGGACCATCAATGAAGCTTATAAAAAGCCTTCTGCTCGGATCGGTCGCGGGTCTCGCCGCCGTTGCCGGGGCTCAGGCCGCCGATCTTCCCGTCGCGAAGGCCGCGCCTGTCGATTATGTTCGCGTCTGCTCCACCTACGGTTCGGGCTTCTTCTACATCCCCGGCACCGAAACCTGCCTCCGCGTCGGCGGCCGCGTTCGCGCCGACTACCTGTACGGCGAACCAGTCGACCGCGCTCAGGATGCCATCGGCTTCCGCGCCCGTGGCCGTCTGAACATCGACACTCGCACGGCGACCGCTTACGGCCTGCTGCGCGCCTACATCCGCTACGAGATCACCCGCTCGTCCGGCACGTCGTTCAATTTCCCAACCACCGGCGCAATCGTCACGAGCCCGAACATCACTCAGGCGTTTGTGCAGTTCGGCGGCCTCACCGCTGGTCGCGTCACCTCGTTCTTCTCGAACGGCGACCTGCCCACCGGTCACTTCGGCACGCTGCGCTTCGACGACGCTCCGGACGTGACCGTTCTTGCCTACACCTTCTCGTTCGGCAACGGCTTCTCGGCCACTCTGTCGCTCGAAGACGGCCTCGAGCGTCGCGCGGGTCTCGTCAACACCGCGACGGGTCTCCCTGCGCCTTACGCTGGTCAGCGCGTTCCGGACGTGGTCGGCAACATCAAGTACGCCGGCACCTGGGGTACGGCTCAGCTCTCCGGCGCGGTCCACCAGATCCGCAGCAACACGCTGGTTCCGTTCGTTGGCGGCGGCGCTGATTTCCCGGATACCGAGTACGGCTGGGCCATTGCGGCTTCGGCCAGCGTCAATCTTCCGGCACTCGCTCCGGGCGACGCAGCCTGGATCATGGCGACCTATGCTGACGGCGCTCCGCGCTATTTGGACGGCGGCAACGCCGGCACGATCATCGGCCCGTTCTCTGCCTTCGAGAATGGCTCGGTTCTGCTGGCCGATGCCACCATCGATCCGGTGACTGGCGAATTCGAGAAGACCCGCGCCTGGTCCGTCGCCGGTGGCCTGCGCCACTACTGGACCCCGCAGCTGCGCTCGAACTTCTTCGGTTCGTACCTCGACTCGGATAGCCGCCAGCCCTTCAACACCGCTGGTGACTTCCGCGAGTACCGCCTAGGTGGCAACCTGATCTGGCAGCCGGTTGCCGGCCTGGATCTTGGCGTCGAGGTGATCTACGCCAACGTCGACTCCCGTGCGATTGACCCAATCACCGACCTTAGATTCCGGGACTCCAATGGTTGGGAAGGCCGTCTGCGCGTCCAGCGCGACTTCTAATCGGCTCGATCCGATTGGTTAGAGGAAACCCCGGTGATCCCACCGGGGTTTTTCTATTACGGTCACTCCGATTTCGCGACGCTTAATGGATCCCACTGCCGTCGCTCGGCGTGCTGGATCGCAACCAATGGCTCGACCGTAGTCGAGGTATCGCCATGGCGCGGCGATCGCAGACCGACAGAGGTTCTTTATTAAGAACAAAGTATCTACAAGTCAGCATCGAGGCCGCTTCGAAACCGGATATAATCGAGCTCTCGTTTATGTACGGCTTGCGCATTTTGCCGTAAAATGTTCGTTTAAAAGGATGCACGCTTGACCAAAGGCCCTCGTGCCGCAATCCTGGCTCCTGCGAAGTGCGCGTAATCCCTGGAGACCTGAGCATGCTGGACGAGGTCGCGAAATTACGGCGTGAGCTTGAAGATGCGTTCCAGAATCGTGCTCACCTTTATCGACTGCTCTTGGATGAGTTGGAAACGGAGGTTGGAGCCGAGCGCGCTCGTACGGTGATGATGCAGGCTCTTGAACGGCGGGGCCAAGAGGTGGCGCAGGCCCTGTTTCGCGATGTCTCGAAGGACCCGAGATCCGTTGGGGCGCGCTTTCTTTCGGTGAGTCCGGATAATGGCATGATGTTTCCGCACGAAGCGCAGGCGACAGACGAAGCCATGACGATCCGTGTCCATCGATGCCCGTTGAAGGATGCCTGGCATACCTCGGGTCTTCCTCCGGAACGCATCGCCACCCTTTGTCAGCTCGCGGGGGCGTTCGACAAAGGATTATTCGAGGCCGCTGGCCTTGCCTTCTCGAATGAAACCTGGAGCGAAAAGCGAGGTGGCGGATGCTGCTGGATTACGCTGCAACGGCCCGAAAACTCCGATGTCTCTTGAGGAAGTCCCACATTCGATGCCGCAGATACAACCCACCCTCGACCACACAGTCATCAATGTTCTCGGTGAACTCGACAGCATCTCCGCTCAATACAAACGATTGGGGTTCAGTCTCACCGACCGTGGGCACCATACGCTCGGCTCTAGCAATCACCTGGCCATCTTTGGAGAGAATTATCTCGAGCTTCTCGGGTACGAACCAGGCCGCGGGACGGAACGGGCCGACCTCTGGAAGCACCCAGCCGGTTTGACCGGACTCGTCTTCAAGACCGACGACGCGCTCGCCGTCCATGCAGAACTGGCTGACCGGGGCATCCCGGTGGAGAACCCTGCCGAATTCTCCCGGCCGGTCGCATTGCCCGGCGGGCCGCAGGATGCGGCATTTCGTGTCACGAGGCTAGGATCGGCGCTTGTTCCCAATGGGCGGGTGTTCTTCTGCCAGCACTTCACGCCTGAGCTCGTCTGGCGGGACGAGTGGCGGCAGCATCCGAATGGCGTGGTCGATATCGTTGAATTTTATATTGCGGCGATCGAGCCGGCGAAAACGGCGGCGCTCTACCAGTCAATCTTCGGTTCGGAATCGGTCACGGATGTCCCAGGAGGTCACGTCCTTCGGGCTGGACGAGCATCCGTGTTCTTTCTCACTCCCGCGGAGATCAACCGCCATCTGACCGGAATAGCATCGATGGGCCAGGACGGTTCCGATCGCATGGTCGGATTGACGCTGAAAACACGATCGCTCGAACTTGTGAAGCAATGCGTGGGATCCGGCAGGATCACTGGTGTTCAAGAGTTGCCTGACCGCGTCCTCATTCCGAACGAGCAGGCTGGCGGCGTAGCTCTGGCCTTTGTCGAATAGAGCCGTCAGCGCACGAAGAAAGGCGTTCCTTCGAGCTCCGGCTCGTCGAAGGCTTCAAGATCGCTGCGGATCGACTTGATGTCCTCTCTGAACAGGCTTCCAACAAGAGCCGTCGCCAACCGCTCGGCCGCGACATTGACGCCTGGGATGTCGCTGGCGACTGCCCCATGGCTCAGGGCTGCTCCATGATTGAGAAGGTGAATGCGCGAAAGATCGGGGCATTGCCCCGGCTCCCGCTCCAACAACTCGAAACCAGGGCCAAGATAAGGAAATTCGCCGAGGTCTGACCGACGCAGGTTCTCAGGTGGGGCGTAGCGGTCGCGCCAGCGCGCCACGAGAGGGGACAGATCGGCTAGTTCCGTGATGGCCCCGGCATTAGCTCTGAAGCCCGTGCCAATGATCAGGAAATCGTGCGGCCGTGGCGTATCCTCGCCGCGTACAAGAACCAGAGGCTTTCCACCCTGACGTGTTGCAGCTTCGACGGGTTTGCCCAAATGGATGTTGAAGCGTTTCAAACGCAAGGCGCGGCGCACGGTCTCGTGAGGCGGCGGCGCCTGCGCGTCGTTGAGATACACGAACAATGACCATCGCTCGGCATCATCCAGCCCGGCCCAGCCGTAGAAATAGCCTGGTGACGCAGAGCCCCGGCCCTTGTTGATCTGCGGGAGCGCCGGCCGCCTGACATACATGTCCACTCGCGAAGCGCCCTGCTCCAGAGCCGTGGCGGCATTATCCCAGGCCGACGCTCCGCCGCCGATAATGCCGATGCTCTTCCCGCGCAGACGCGCAAAATCGATGGCTTCATTGGTATGGGCCGCGAGATCAGGCCAGAGAGCCGGATCGACGAAGCTCGGGATATGGTACCCGCCCGCACCCCCTCGCCCTGTCGAGAGGACGATTCGCCGCGCAAAGTACGTCTCGTTCCCTCGCTGAGATTGGACTTCTACCTCCAGCACACCTGCCGATGGCGTGATCTTCTTAACAATCGTCTCGTGCTGGACCGGAAGCCTTAGAACCCGTTGAAGCCATGCAAGATAATCAACCCAGGTGGCGTTGGGGATTTTATAGAGCGCCTCCCAGGCCTCGGCGCCGACCACCGCCTCATACCAGGCGCGGAAGGTCAGAGACGGGATTCCGAGCGCGGGTCCCGGCAAGGTCTTGGGGGAGCGCAGCGTATCCATCCTGGCAAAGGAGAGCCAAGGCCCTTCCTGACCGGCCGGATTTCGCTCGAGCATCCTGATATTGCGCACACCTTTGAAGATCAGCGAAGCGGCGGCGGCAATCCCGTTCATGCCGGCCCCCACCACCAGAACATCGGCCACCGATGCGCCGTTTGGTCCCGTCACCTGGGCCGGCCAATTGGCGGCCGGAAGACCGAGCATCTCAAGATCGCGGGCGACCTGTCGCTCGTGCTCGATCAGCCGCATGGGCACGGCGCGCCGATCATTCGCAAGTGGCCTCAAGTCCTCCAACACCGTTGGTCTCAAGCCTCCGAAGGCGTTTCATAACGATAGCGAAAGTCGCAATGGCTTGCGCCTTCCATGATCGTCTGCGTCCGGGTCATCTTCAGGTTGGGATCGTAGCCTTCGCAGAAGGAACCGTCCCGATTGCACGAGAGGAGCCCCCCGATCTCACCGAGACCCATTGCCTTGTACATTTCGGCATAGCGACAGCGGGTAACGTTGAAATCGAGATGGTTCTCGTCGCGGTGGATCTCCTGGATCTCGAGGGCATTCTCGGCCGTCCAATTGGACTGGATGTCGATAAAGCTTTGGAGGCTCGTTCCGCCCGGGGCCTGCGCGGCGAACTGAGCCGCCTGCGTCATGGACGAACGACGCACGGACTCGGTGATGATCTGCCTGGCCTCATCCTTGCCGTGCCGCTCCACGAGCGTTTCATAAACCTCTTTGAGAAGCTCCGCCTCGATGCGGCGCCGCTCGATAATCGGAAGGGGCTGGGCCATTCTGCAATTCCTCAGAGCTCAGGAAATTTCAATCAACGAAAGTGGCATGCTCAGGATGCTGCCAGCAGAGCATCTGCCTGAACAGGCGGCATCCAATCACGACCGGGAACAGAAGCGAGGAGCGCCTGCGTGTAAGGGTGGCGCGGCGCTGCGAAGACTTCCGCGGTTGTTCCCTCCTCGACGACGCCGCCGCTTTTCATGACGGCGATGCGGTCGCAGATCTGGGCTGCTACGCGCAGGTCGTGGGTGATGAACACCATCGACAGTCCAAGTCGGCTGCGCAAATCCGCCAACAGCCGCAGAACCTGGGCCTGGACGGAGACGTCCAGGGCGGAAACCGGCTCGTCCGCCACAAGAACCTCCGGCTCGAGTGCGAGCGCCCGGGCAAGTCCTATGCGCTGGCGCTGCCCGCCCGAGAATTCATGCGGATAGCGTTCTGTGGCGCTCGGGTCGAGCCCGACGAGCGCGAACAGCTCCTTGGCCTTTGCATAGGCCTTGGAGGGGGCCTCGCCATGGATGATCGGACCCTGCGCGACGAGTTCGCCGGCGCGCCGCCGCGGGTTGAGAGACGCGAAAGGATCCTGAAACACCATCTGGATTCGGCGGGTTTCGGAGCGCATCTCTTTCCGTGACAGAGAGGCGAGGTCCGTGTCGCCGAGACGGATCGACCCCGTATCGGGATCAAGCAGCCGCACGATGCAGCGGGCAAGCGTAGACTTTCCCGAGCCGCTTTCTCCGACGATCCCGAGGGTTCCTCCTCGGGGAAGGACGAGATTTGCGTCCTGAACTGCATGCGTGACACGGCGGTTGCGCGCGAGCAGCCCACCTTTTCGGTATGTCTTGGAAACGTGCTCGATGCGCAGGATGGGCTCTGACGCCACGACTTGCGGTGCAGGCGGCACGAGAGGCGGGACGGCCGCGATCAGCGCCTTCGTATAAGGATGCTGCGGGCGATTAAGGATTTCGTCGGCCCTGCCCTCTTCGACCACCCGGCCGCTTTGCATCACGGCAACCCGGTCGGCGATCTCGGCCACCACCCCGAAATCGTGGGTGATGAACAGCACCGCGGTTCCCTTCCGCTGCTGGAGCTCGCGAATGAGCTTGAGGATTTGCGCCTGGGTGGTGACGTCGAGGGCCGTCGTCGGCTCATCGGCGATGAGAACCCGCGGCTCGAGGGCAAGCGCCATGGCGATCATGGCCCGCTGACGCTGGCCGCCGGAAAGTTCGTGCGGGTAGGCGCGCCGGGCGCTCTCGGGGTCGGGGATATGAACGTCTCGAAGAAGGTCCAGCACACGTTTCATGATCTCGGAGGAGCCAAGATCTGTATGGGTGCGAAACATCTCGGCAATCTGGTCGCCGATAGTCCGCAGGGGATTGAGCGCCGTCATGGGCTCCTGAAAGATCATGCCGATGCGTGCGCCGCGAATCATGCGCATGTCAGCATCGCTGAACCTGAGAAGATCCTCGCCCTCCAGTAGGATCTCTCCGGATTGTGCGCTGACCCCTTCAGGCAAAAGGCCCAGAATGGCGCCTGCGGTCATCGACTTGCCCGAGCCGCTTTCACCGACGACGCAGAGAATCTCGTCAGCCTTGAGATCGAGGGAAACGTCTTCAAGCGCATGCGGCCGATCCGCCCCTGCAGGAAGCGCGACCGTCAGGTTCCTGATGGACAGAACAGCCCTCATCGGCGCTTCAGCCTCGGGTTCAGTGCATCGTTGAGCCCCTGCCCGACAAGAGACACGGAGAGCACTGTCAGCAGGATGGCCACGCCCGGAATGGCCGACACATACCATTGCGTGCGAAGAACCGACCGGCCGGTTCCGATCAGGTTGCCCCACGAGGGAACGTTCGGATCGGAGAGGTTGAGGAACGCCAGGGCGCTCTCCAGGAGGATCGCCACCGCCATGATCACGCTCGCATAGACGATGACCGGCGGCAGGGCATTGGGCAGGATTTCGCGAAAGATGATCTGGGCGTCACGCATGCCGAGGGTACGGCAGGCTTGGACGAATTCCCGGCTTCGGAGCGTGAGAAACTCTGCTCGTGTCAAGCGAGCGGCTGCAGGCCACGAGACGAGGCCGATGGCGATGGTGACAGTCTTGATGTCTGACCCGAAGACCGCCACGAGAACCAGGAGAAGGAGAAAATTCGGCAGGGTTTGGAAGGCCTCGGTGACCCGCATGAGAACATCGTCGATGATGCCTCCGTAATAGCCCGCGACGGCTCCGATGACGATGCCGATCGTGATCGCCAGCAAAGTGGCGACAATTCCGATGAGCAGAGACACCCGCGCGCCGTGAAAAATTTGCGCCGCGATGTCACGTCCCGTCGTATCCGTGCCGAACCAGAAACGCGCATTGGCCAGGGGCCATTGCAATGGGCGCCCTGCCAGTCCGAGAGGATCCTTGGGAAACAGCACGGGAGCGCTCAGCGCCATTCCGATGACGAGGGCCAAGAGGATCAGCCCGACAACGGCGGTCGGGCTCCTGGCGAGACGTTTCACGGTTTCCATAACCGTCCTCAGCCCACAATGCGCGGATCGAGACGCGCGTAAAGAAGATCGACAAGAAAATTGACCACGATCACCAGCAGGGCCGACACGAAGACAATCCCCAGAAGCGTGTTGAGGTCCCGCTGCACCACGGATTCATAGGCCAGCCGCCCAAGGCCTGGCAGCGCGAAAACGCTCTCCACCACGACCGACCCGCCAAGCATGGTGCCGGCCTGAAGCCCGATCAGCGTCACCATGGGAAGGAGCGCGTTGCGCAGCACGTGGGCCGAAATGACCCGGCCTGGGCTTAGGCCCTTGGCGCGGGCGGTGCGGACGAATTCGAGGTTCATCACTTCCAGCATCGAGGCGCGCATGATCCGAAGGTACGTCGCTAGAAAAATCAGGGCCAGAGTCAGCGTAGGCAGAAGAAGATGCCATGCGATGTCGAGGAACCGCCGGAAGCCCGTGTACCCTGCGCCGATCTCCTCGATGCCGCCGGCCGGCAGCCAGCCGAGATTGACCGCGAAGATAACGATGCCCATCAGGCCGAACCAGAATGAAGGCGTCGCATAAAAGATCAGCCCAAGGGTCGAGATCAGCGTGTCCGGCCACCGGTTGACCCGCTGGGCTGCAAGAACGCCAAGCGCCATTCCGGCCGCGAATGCGAAACTCAGCGCAGAGCCCATGAGAAGAAGCGTCGTAGGCAGCCTCTCCAGGATCACGTCGGCAACCGGCTTCCCGTAGATGGCCGAGAAGCCGAGGTCGAGCTGAAGGAGACGCCAGACATATCGCCCAAGCTGCACCGCCACGGACACGTCGAGCCCGTAGTAGCGCCGCAACTCCTCGATCATCCTGGGATCGCCCCCGCCGATTTGCGCGACGAGAGCGTCAACTGTGTCGCCAGGCGCCAACTGCAGCAGCAGAAACAAGCCGATCAGAACAATCAGCAGCGTCGGCAAACTGGCAGCGAGGCGGCGGAGGGCGAGAAGCAGAACACGCATGATTTACGACGATGCAATCCAAGTGTCATGCCAATCGCTCGAATCCCAGCGGGGCGTATTATGGTGATTGCGAACCTGCTTGTTGGTGGCCGCGAAGAACTGACGCTCCGTGATCATCCAGACCGGGATTTCTTCGTTTACCGCCTTCACCCAATCCCCATAGAGCGCTTTGCGCTTGACGGGATCGATCTCGCTGGCTGCCTGGTCGATGAGTTGGTCGACCTTGTCGGACTGCCAGCCCCACTGGTTCGTCCAGGGCGCTCCCTTGGGCGATCCGGAGCGATACCAGACCGTCGTCGAAACCGCCGGATCGCCACGGTACTGGTGCCAGCCTGTCGCGAGGTCGAAATTCCAGTCCCGATAGACCGTCGTGAGGGCGCCGGCGATATCGAGCTGCACGATCTCGACCTTGATGCCGATTTCAGCAAGCGACTGCTGGATGTAGGTCGCGAGCAGCGGCACGTCCTCGCCGTTCATGATCGGAACGAGCTTGAGCGTGAAGCGGGTGCCATCCGGGCCGCGCTTGTAGCCGGCCTCCTCAAGCAGCGCCTCCGACTTCTTCTTATCGAACGGATAGGGCGCCGTGCCCCCTGGATAGAAAGCCGGCGAGGACGAAGGAATGGGCCCTGTTGCGGGCTTGCCCTGTCCGTACAGGAAGTTCTCGATGAAGAACTCAACGTCGATCGCATGCGCGATGGCGCGCCGGACGCGCACGTCCGAGAGTTCCTTGCGGCGGGTGTTGAATTCGAGCGTATTGTTGAAGGCGTTCGCCTCGATTCCGCGGGTCGAAACCTCAAAACGCTCGTCTTCCTTCAAGCGGTCCAGATCAGACAGGGACAAACCGTTATACGAGCTGAGCTGGATCTGTCCGGTCTCCAAAGCGGCCGCCACGGCGGATTTATCAGTGATCACGCGCCACACGACGCGGTCGAGGTAAGGCTGGTCCTTGCGCCAGTAATTCGGATTGCGCTCCGCCACGATGTACTGACCGCGCTCGTACTGGACGAACTTGAACGGCCCGGTGCCGATTGGGGCCGTGTTGGCCGGGTTTTCAAGAACATTGGTGCCCTCGAACACATGGCGCGGCGCCACATAGCCAAGATCGCAAAGCGCACGCAGCAGAAGATTGAGAGGCATGGGGCGCGAATAGCGAAACACAGCCGTGTATTGATCCGGCCTATCGACGGCCTCCAGGTACTGCTGGAGCTGCGTGCCATAGTTGAGGTGCTTCTTCCACATCTCGAGCGCGGTGTACTGCACATCCGCGGCCGTGAAGGGCTTTCCATCGTGCCAAGTCACCCCCTCACGCAGCTTGAACGTGATGGTCTTGCCGTCCGGGGTGGCTTCCCAGCTGGTCGCAAGCACCGGAGACGGACTGCCCTTGGCGTCGAGATCGACCAGCGCTTCCATGATCTTGCTAGTGACCAGATACACGCCCGTCGAAGCCCGGAGCGCCGGGTTGAGGATCCTCTGCTCCGACCCGAGGTGAGCCGTCAACACTCCACCGCGCCTCGGATTTTCCTGAGCGAAAACGGTGCGAGGAAGGAGCGTGCCAAGAAGAGCAGCGCTGGTGGAAAGCAAAGCATCGCGACGGTTGAGGCGCATGGGAGCGTAGTCCCCCTTTGAATGAATAGGTCAGGCTACCTTACGCACCTATGGCCGAGTGTCAACGTGAATTGACCATAATCACATTTTAATAATGTTATTAAGCCTGCTCCGATGGAGTTTCTTCGTGACGAAGCAGGCTTTGGCGTAGCTCCTCCGGATCAATCCGGACTTTCAGGATTGTCCCGCCGAAATCATGAACGATGATTGGCACCCCATTGTGATGCTCGACCCTGCTGCTCATGGGATGCAGCGGTTGGCTTTTCGGATGATGCGGCCCGGCCCCAGGCTCGAAGGTCCGAGGTGGCAGGGTTTGATGAACCCGGGTCATCTCCGACAGAAGATCCGACAGAATAGGCGTGGAATCGACCGTCCCGAGCATCACTTCATATTCGCGCCCCGCTTCGGTTCTGACGCCCAGCGAAAACAGTCTTCCGTCATCCGATACCTCGACCCGCCACGCAGTCGATCCAATTCGCTTCACCAATGCAGCACCTCTCACCTCAGGCCGTTCCTATACCTCAAAGCGCCGCGTCGTGAAGGATAGCCGCGCCCGAAAAGCCCCTGAGGCAGCAGGGCCTTGGTTCGGCCCTCTTCATTGCCAGAGAGGAAGGGTGATGATCCATGCCACTAAGGCAAGAGCTCCGGCTGCCGCGACGGGGCACCAATAACGGTCAAATCTTGAGTCATGATCCATGGCCAAGCTACCTGTCCACAAGGAAGGTTAGAAGGAGAACTCCTATCCAGGGTCAGGGTTCATGCTTAGCCGTCAGGGCATATACTGTCCGCCGTTCACCTCAAGGATCTGTCCTGTCACGTAACCGCTGAGCTGATCGGACGCGAGATAAAGGAAAGCACCGACGCAATCGTCCGGCTCTCCCAGGCGATCCATCGGAATCGTGGCCTGCATGGAGGCCAGTTGTTCCGCGGTGGAGTATCGCTCGTGAAACGGGGTCAGGATCACGCCGGGCGACACGGCGTTGACGCGGATGCGCTCCTTCGCAAGCTCCCTCGCCCAGCCTCGGGTGGCAGTCGACACGAAGCCCTTGGATGCAGCATAGAGAACCGATCCTGGGCCTCCGCCATTGCGGGCGGCGATCGAGCTGACATTGATGATGGACCCACCACCCTGACGGCGCATCTGAACAGCACCCTCGCGAATGAAGCGAATGACCTGCTTCACATTGAGGTCGAGGAGCGCGTCCATATACTCGTCCGAGTAGTCGGCGATTGGCGTGCGCTTGATCAGCGCGCCGGCATTGTTGATGAGGACATCGAGGCGGCCGAACTCCTGAACAACCTGCTCGACCACCCGTGCAGGCGCGCTCGACTCGGTCACGTCGTCCCGCACCAGAAGCGCCTGCCCTCCTGCCTCCTGAACCGCTGCAGCGACACCTTCCGCTTCGGGATGGCTCGAATTGTAGTTGATCGCCACCTTGGCGCCACACTGGCCGAAGGCGCGAGCAGCGGCCGCGCCGATCCCGGTGCTTCCGCCGGTGATGAGAACCACCTTATCCGTCAGGTCAGGAATCGTGGCGAACTTCGTATCGTCAGGGCTGGACGTCACGGTCTTGCTTCCTTTCATTGGACGAAGGCTCGATTCTCACAAGGTATCTCACCGTTCAGACGAAACGAAGAGCGGCGCTGATTATCGTGACAGTGTCACCCTAGTGTCCAAGCCGGTTCGCGGCCTCACGCCATGCTGCACTGCGCCGTTTCGCAAGTGAGAGATCCTGATCGTTCTCAAAGGGACAGGGTCCAGAAAGACGGCAAGTTCGGCAATGCGGCGGTCGAGATCATTGAAGGATTGCATTCAGGCACCCTAAGTCGTTCACAGGTCCCATCAAACGGCGCAGTCAGGCGAGAGTTCCCAAACATGCGCCTCTGCTTTCCCGCGCAATCAGGGACCGCCGTGTTTTCATCAGAAATTGAAACACCTTTTCGGCGTCGGCGCGCCGTTCGACTGAAGTTTCGGCTGAGCGTGTCCAAAGCAGGCGTCCATTGCGCCATTGAAGAGCCCCATTGGATTGGGCGATCGCATGGTCGATCAAGGCTCGATCCGCGGCATCGCTAAATGTGAGAGCAACGGCCTGAGGGCCCGCGTCGAGCTTGGAAACGGCGAATTGGCGGCAGTGTTCGCGCAATCGAGCAAGAGCAACCAAGTTCACGACAGGCGACGGGAGGTTGCCAAAACGATTCTCGATTTCCTGTTCAAACGCATCCACCGCGTTCTCATCATTCAAACGGCACAGCTGCGCGTAGAGATTGATCCGCATTTCTGGCTCGGGAACGTAATCCTCCGGAATGTACCCTGGCGCATCAATGTTGATATCTGGACGCGTCCTTTCGTCCTGTCCCTCGCCGCGGGCATGGGCGACAGCTTTGGACAGAAGGTTTTGATAGAGCGAGACGCCGATGAGTTTCATATGACCCGCTTGATCCTCTCCGAAGAGATCGCCGGCGCCTCGCTGGTCGAGGTCTCGCGCGCTGATCGCGAAGCCGGCTCCCAGGCGGTCGAGGCTGGCAAGCGTCTCGAGACGCTTGCGGGTCGCGTTTGGAAGAGTGTGCGAGGGATCCGTCATCAGGTAGGTGACGCCCCTCACCCGTCCCCGCCCGACGCGCCCCCGTAGTTGATGGAGCTGCGATAGTCCGAAACGATCAGGCCGCCAAACAAGCATCGTATTCGCACGCGGCACGTCCAGGCCGCTCTCGATGATGTTCGTGGCCAGGAGAACGCTCCCTTCGCCATCGGCGAAACGAACCATGGCGTCATCGATGTCTCCGGCCGACATTCCCCCATGGATCACAACAGTCTCAAGCTCTGGAACAAGCTCCTTCAGGTGCTTTGCAAGCGGCTCGATATCTTCGATTCTGGGGCAGACTACGAAGCTTTGTCCACCACGGCGCTGCTCACGGAGCAAAGCCTCCCGCACCGTAGGGCCGTCGAACGGAATGACGAAGGTGCGGATCGGCTGCCGCTGTGACGGCGGGGTCGCAATAACGCTGAGATCTTGAAGACCCACGAGGGCGGATTGCATGGTTCGCGGAATAGGCGTCGCCGTCAATGTGAGAACATGCGCCCCATGGGCGAGGCTTTTCAGTTTCGCTTTGTGCGCAGCGCCAAATCTCTGCTCCTCATCGATGATCACAAGCCCAAGATCCATGAAGCGGACGCCCTTGCCCGCAACCGCATGGGTGCCGACGACGATGTGGATGCTGCCGTCGGCAAGCCCTGCCTTCACGGCTTTCGCTTCCGTGGGGCCGACAAGACGGGAGAGATGACCGATCTTGATTCCAAGCCCGGCAAATCTTCGTTCGAAGGTCTGCACATGTTGGCGTGCCAGCACGGTCGTTGGAGCAACGACCGCAACCTGTTTGCCCGCAAGAGCGGCCGCCGCCGCAGCCCGAAGGGCGACCTCGGTTTTTCCGAACCCCACATCGCCGCAGACGAGCCGGTTGGCAGGACGGCCGGACTCCAAGTCCGCAAGCGCCGCCGAGATGGCGGAAGCTTGATCGGCGGTTGCTTCATAAGGAAACCGGGACACGAAGCGTTCGTAGGCGGCCCGGGGAGGAACAAGCTTCGGCGTCTGGCCATCTGCGCGAGCCTTGACCGCCTGAACCAGCAAAGCGGCACTTTCGGCGATCTCGGCCTCGACCTTCTCCCTTCGCTTTGTCCACGTGTCTCCGTCTATCCGGTCGAGGCTCACGGTGTCGGACGAGGCTCCGTAGCGCCATAATCGATCCATCTCGTCAGCCGGCACCATGAGAGTTGCATCATCCGCATAAGACAAGCGCAAAAGATCAGCGGTCGCATCACCCGTATTGACGCTTTCGATCCCCTCCAGAACGCCAAGTCCGTGATCGAGATGAACGAGAACGTCGCCGATGCGAAGCTCAAGTTCAGTCGTTGCAAGACCGGTTGGCGCTTGGAACGAAGCAGCGGAAGAGCGCGCGCGGCTGCCGAAGACGTCGGCGGCGGTGATGACCGCTGTTTTGCTCGCAGGGTCCCGAAAGCCTGCATCGAGACCGAGAGGAAGCGTGAGAACCTGCCCGGAAGCGGCCTTCTCGATCGATATCCAATCGTTCGCAACTTCGATTGGCTTGTCGAGATCATCCATGACGGTACGGGACAACCGGCGCAGGTCCACATCGCCTGCTCCTGCCAGAACAACCCTATTCCTCTCCTGTACTTCGGCCATCACGAAATCTGCGAAGCGGCGAAGGGATCGCGCTCCGGTGGCAAAGAGTGGCGGCGGCTCAAGCTCGGGATTGTCAGGCTGCTCAACCAGCCGTGTAACGTTTCGCGCTTCGAGAAATCCGGCCCATTCCGTGTCGGTCAGATAGAGACGATCCGGCGCAAGCGGCCTCTCTCCCTCGGCACGCTCCGGTCGTAGCTTCGAGCGGCTCTCGAAGGCATCCCGAATCTGCTCCAGCGCCGTGGCAATCCGCCTCTCCGCTCCCGTATCGAGGAGGACGCGGCATTTTGGGAGGATCGAGAACAAGGTGTCGAGGCCGCCGAAGTGTTCGGGAAGGCGGTGCTCCGTTCCGGTAGACAGTGTAAGTATCGCGGCACCGTCGAGCGAGAAACATTCGGAGGCCGGAATGAGCCGCAGCTCCTCACATTCGCCCGACGCGAGCTGGCTGGCCGCGTCGTAAGGGCGAAGCGCGAGAATTTGCCCTTGCTGATGTTCGATGCGGACCGGGACCGTCGCATCAGCCGGGAAGATATCGATCACCTGTCCGCGTACGGCCATTTCGCCTGGCTCATCCACCCGTTCATCGAAGATGTAGCCAAGCCGCTGAAGCTTTTGCTCCAGTTGAGAAAGATTCACTTCATCACCCGGCTTTAGAAGCGTTTCGGCCCGGATGATATCGTCCTTCGGCGGAATGCGCTGGATGATCCCAAGAGGCGAGGTCACGACAACCCAAGGAGCGTTCGGGTCCTTCGCAACCGATCGAAGAGCAGCCAGCCTTCGCCCCATTGACACCCGTGACGGCGATGCCCGGTCGTAGGGCAGGCAATCCCACCCGGGGAAATAAACCGCCTGCAGATCAGGAGAGAGGACTTTGAGCGCCCTGATCAGATCAGCGGCCTTGCGGTCGCTTGAAACGACGATAAGCGCTTCTGATGCAGCCGCCCTGGCCTCTCGCAGGATTGCTATGGCGCTCTCACCTAAACGGCCAGTCGTGGCAATGGTCCTATGGGCGCTGCCCTGGCGTTTGGTCGTGGTCATTCCGGTCTCCTGATCGCCCGGTGACAACTCGCATGGATGCTTCGCGTTCAATCATCTAGGATTCGCGTGGACCTGCCTGTGGTGCCGCCCAAGTGAAATCAAGCGCTGCGCACGTTGGATGGACGTCAGTTCAGGCGCAGATTTTAACTCTTTCTTCATTCTTCGGGCGCAGCCTTCCAGGGTGCCTTCTGGCACGGTTAGTTCTCCCTGGAACCGGCCGCGAGAGGCGGCCTACCTCGAGCGCCAGCCCAATGGGCGCTCTTCTTTTGGCAACAGGACTTGAGCAAAAGCTCACTTCCTCGGAACCGAGGTCAAGTCCTCCTGCCTACCATCCTGGGAGATGCGGCTGCGCCCAAAGCTATGAAGTTCGGATACAAGCCATAGCTGGCTGCAATCGTCGCCGCAAAAAAATGAAACGCCTCGACTCCCGGCCGAGGCGTTTATAGTCAGGGAGGAAGCTGCCCCCAGCCCTCCAAACCCGGACCATAATGTTATGCCTGATTTGCGGACCGATGGCTGTGCCAGCAAGAGCACAGTGGGTTTGCAAAATGCAGGCGTGGCCGCACATGAATGAGGTTCAGAGAGATATCCACCCCCGGGGAGCGACTTGACGTCTCATCGGACATCGGGCTCCACATGCGGCGCTCACGTGCCCGTCGCGGCCCAGTTGGCCATCGTCTCGAAGATGATCGCATGTCGTCTTGCCAGGGCATCGACATCATGGGAGTAGCCTCCCCCTATGACGGCCACCATGGGGATCCCGCGTTGGCGGGTCTCTTCGACGACGTAGCCGTCGCGCTGGCGCAGGCCCTGATCGGAGAGCGCGAGACGACCCAGCCGATCCTCTCGGTGGGGATCAACGCCGGCATTCAGGAATACCAGGTCGGGCTCAAGCGCATCGAGAAGGCGCGGCAGGTGCGCTTGCAGAACGTCAAGGTACGGGCGGTCCTCCATGCCGTCCGGCAGGCCAAGGTCGAGATCACTCGGAATCTTGCGCACGGGATAATTCTTTTCGGCATGCATGGAAAAGGTGAAAAGATCCGGATCATCGGATAGGCAATCCGCCGTCCCGTCGCCTTGATGGACATCGAGATCAACGACGAGCGCCCGCTGGATCCGACCTTCTGCCTTAAGCGCCTTTGCGGCAATGGCCACATCGTTGAATACACAGAACCCAGCCCCAGTGAGGCGCTGGCCATGATGGCTGCCGCCCGCGGTGCTGCCGGCGAGACCGTGCTGGAGGGCAAGAGTTGCGGCCAGTAATGTACCGCCGGCCGAAGCGCGGGCGCGACGCACGACTCCTTCGTCGATGGGCAATCCGATCCGACGCTCCATCTCACGCGGAACGGAACAGGCGAACACCTGATCCACATAGGATCGATCGTGAGCAAGCGCGATCAACTCTGCGGCGGCCTCATGAGGGCGAATAAACCCACTGGGCGCCATGCCCTGCTGGTCCAGGACTTCGGCGAGACGCCCATACTTCCTCATCGGGAACCGATGATCGTCGGGCAGCGCAGCCTCGTAGGCCGGGTGGAACACGATAGGCACTAGCATGGATCGCAACCTAGAGCAGAGCCTGGCATGAACAATGGCCTGGGCGCACCTGGCTTGCTAGCGCATCGTTTGCTGTATGGAACCCGCTAGGATTGCGCCTGCTCCTCGCTGAGGCGCGCATGAATTTTCCTCAGCAACGCATCATCGGGCAGGCCTTTCTCCCAGCTATCGGGCAGTTCAACCCGCACGGACTGCGCGCCGCCGCTCGGGGTACACACTACGTGAACGAGTTCCTCGTGTCCGGACACCCGAGCAGCGTCTACTTTCTCCGCATTATTGCCGAGGCCCGCAAAGGCTTGGATGCACGACCAGGTGATCCCGTCCGCGTCAGTAATTTCACGAGCCATTCCGCTGCTCTCCGTCGGCAACACACCTCCTCCATAACGCCATGGTGCCTACTTGGCTCCGAGCGTTGTCAGTCATCTCCCTGACTTGGAGCCGGGAGACCTGGGTGAAGTGACGCGGAACAGAGCCGCTAGCCCTAAAGCTAAGCTGAAACCTCGGGTCTGGTCTGGAGTTTGTCCCCTATTAGCCATGCTGCGTCCGGAGGGGCCCATGATCTCCCGTCAATTACCGACCTTGGCCTTGGTGACTGTCCTGTCTGTCGCGGCAGGATCGCTGGCCTTCGCTCAATCCGGCGGGGGATCGGGAGGCTCTGGAGGCGGCGGCGCAGGGGGCGGTGCAGGGGGTGCGGCAGGTTCCGGCGCGAGCGGCGGTGCGGCAGGTGGCGGTGCAGTGGGTGGCGGCGGTGCGATGAGCCCGGGCACAGTCGGCACGCCTGGAGCTGCGGGCGCGGCTCAACAGCCTGGCGGCGCCAACCCCAACGGGGCAGCAGGTCAATCATTGACGCCACCGATCGTCCCACCGGGCGCAACAGGATCGGTCGGCACCACGGGAACGGCCAACTCTGGAGCCCCGCGCCAAGGTCCGGGGGCCAGTGGTTCAACCGGGAACCAGACCGGTCTTGGCAATATTGGCCCGGAAACCGAGAGGGAGCAACGCGCTCAGGAAGAAAGCGACAAGGCAACCAAGCGAATATGTGCGACCTGCTGATCGGCGGCGCAACCTGCATCCGGGCCTTCGAGCCGTAAGAGCAAACGGTCTGAAGGTTCGCGCCAGGGATCCACGAGTGCCTTGGGTTCCCGCCCCTTGTAGGAGACCGCATCAGGTCAAACCGTTCTATCTCTTGGCGTTATCCAACCCTCCCATGACCGAGACGCGGATTCCGGCTGCCATCGAGCGCGGATACCATTATGGATGGGACGGATCATTCGGATTGGCCAGTAGAGCGTGACGCCAGAGATTGAGACATTGGACAATCAAAACTCTGCTCTGAGGCCCTTCCGGCATCGGATTTTTCGCGACGTATGGATCGCAAGTCTCTTCTCCAACTTCGGTGGGCTGATCCAATCGGTCGGTGCGGCCTGGTTGATGGCATCCATCAGCCCGTCGGCCGACCTGGTGGCGTTGGTGCAGGCATCGACGACGCTCCCGATCATGCTGTTCTCTCTGGTGGCAGGGTCGATCGCCGACAACTTCGATCGACGCAGGTTGATGCTCGCATCACAAGCCTTCCTGCTCGTCGTGTCGGTGGCCCTCACACTCTCCAGCTATTTCGGTCTGGTGACGCCCTGGCTGCTCCTTGCCTTCACGTTCCTGGTCGGCTGCGGAACGGCCTTCAACGGGCCCGCATGGCAATCGCTGGTGGGTGAGATGGTGCCACGCACGGATCTTCCCGCCGCCATCACGCTCAACAGCATGGGGTTCAATATCGCCCGAAGCGTCGGGCCGGCGATCGGCGGCCTGATCGTCGGTGCCGCGGGAGCATTCGCGGCTTTCGCCGTCAATGCGATCAGCTATATCGGACTCATTGCCGTGTTGGCGCGCTGGCGTCCCGCCATGCCGCCCCGGACCCTCCCGCCGGAACCGCTCGCAAGCGCCATGGCGGCGGGTCTCCGATACGTCGCGATGTCGCCGAATATTGGAATCGTGCTGCTCCGCGGTGGGGTGTTTGGCCTCGCGGCAATCTCCGTTCAGGCGCTCATGCCGCTCATTGCACGGGATCTGATCCATGGCGGACCGCTGACTTTCGGCCTTCTGCTCGGAGCATTCGGCATGGGAGCCGTTGGCGGCGCCTTTGTCAGCGCGCGCCTGCGCCAGGCCCTCTCGGCCGAAGCGCTGACCCGCTCGGCGTTTGTCGGCTTCGCGGCCTGCGCCTGCATTGCCGGGTTAAGTTCCCTGCCCGTCCTGACGGTGGCCGCCATGGCCATCGGTGGGGCGAGCTGGGTTCTGGCCCTATCGAGCTTCAATGCGACCGTGCAGCTGTCTGCTCCCCGTTGGGTCGTCGGCCGAGCGCTTGCGCTCTACCAGATGGCAACTTTCGGCGGAATGGCGTTCGGCAGTTGGATCTGGGGCGCCGCTGCCGAAACCTGGGGCGTGGCCGACGCCCTTCTCATATCGTCCGTGACGTTGGTGGCCGGGGCGGTGCTGGGCCTGCGCTATCCACTACCGGAGCTCAAATCCCTGAACCTCGATCCCCTCGACCGCTGGACCGAACCCAAGACCGCTATTGACATACGGCCGCGAAGCGGCCCCGTCGTGGTGACCATCGAGTACATCATCCGCGAGTCGGACGTGGTGGAGTTTCTTTCCGTGATGGCGGAACGCAGGCGCGTCCGACGCCGTGACGGCGCGCGTCATTGGACTCTGCTGCGAGACCTGGAGAACCCAGAGCTGTGGATCGAGCGCTACCACCTCCCCACCTGGCTCGAATATGTTCGGCACAACCAGCGCATGACGCATGCTGATGCGATCGTCGGAGAAAGGCTGCGCGCCTTGCATAAGGGCCCGGAGCGTCCACGGGTCCATCGCATGATCGAGCGTCAGGCCGGGTGGGTGACCTCGGAAGTCGACGTGCCGGCTCACGATATGGCGGCCCCGATAACGGACCCGACAGGCTCATCGTGAAACACCCCGCTAGGCAATGGGCCGACTCTGTTGCCTGGTGGTGCCGGCCCTCTTCCGATCCCACGGCAGTTACCGTTAAACCACCTGAGCATGTCCGGGCTCGCGCCCCCAGGGTAGCCAGGCTGGCTGGTCTTGGGCCATACTTGTCGACAGGCACGGGAGAAGCCCCTTTGACCCTGACTGTTTACGACATAGACCTCGACAAGAACCCGGCGAATTTTCAACCGTTGACGCCCCTCACGTTCCTGGAGCGGGCAGCCGGCGTCCACCCGGACCAAACCGCGATCATTCATGGTTCCTTGAGACGCACCTATCGGGACTTTTATTCCCGCTCCAGACGTCTCGCCTCGGCATTGGCCGAACGCGGCATCGGGCGCGGCGATACGGTCTCGGTGATGCTTCCCAACACACCCTCCATGCTCGAGTGCCACTATGGCGTGCCGATGGTCGGCGCCGTGCTCAACACCCTCAACACCCGCCTCGACGCACGGGTGATTGCCTTCTCGCTCGCTCACAGCAACGCAAAGGTCCTGATCACCGACCGGGAGTTCTCAGCAACCGTGAAGGCTGCCCTTGACTTGGCGTCCGTCAAGCCGCTCGTCATCGACTATGACGATCCGGAGTTCACAGGCCCAGGCGAGCATCTCGGGGCCATGGAATACGAGGCCTTCCTGGCCGAGGGCGATCCCGATTTTGCATGGCGGCTCCCATCGGATGAGTGGGATGCGATCACCCTGAACTACACCTCCGGCACCACAGGCGATCCCAAGGGCGTGGTTTATCACCATCGCGGGGCGTATCTGCTCGCCATGGGAAACATCATCACTGGCGGCATGGGCCAGCATCCGGTCTATCTGTGGACGTTGCCCATGTTCCACTGCAACGGCTGGTGCTTCCCTTGGTCGTTGTCGATCGTCGCGGGCACCCATGTTTGCCTTCGCGCCGTGCGGGCAAAGCCTATGTACGACGCCATTGCGGACCACGGGGTTACGCACCTGTGCGGCGCTCCCATCGTCATGTCGGCGTTGCTCAATGCACCGGCTGCCGAGAAGCGCCCCCTGCCCCATGTGGTCCGCTTCTTCACGGCCGCGGCCCCGCCGCCGGAGGCAGTGCTGGCTGCCATGAAGCAAGCCGGATTCGACGTGACCCATCTCTATGGCCTCACAGAGGTCTACGGCCCGGCAGTCGTCAACGAATGGCATCAGGACTGGGATAACCTGGATGCTGCGGAATATGCCGCCCGAAAGGCCCGTCAGGGCGTGCGCTATCCCGTTCTAGAAGCCCTCGACGTGCTCGATCCGGAAACCATGCAGCCTGTGCCGGCGGACGGCGCGACCCTGGGAGAGGTCATGTTCCGTGGCAACGTGGTCATGAAGGGTTATCTCAAGAACCCCGCCGCCACGGCGAAAGCCTTCGAGGGCGGCTGGTTTCACTCCGGCGATCTCGGCGTCAAATATCCTGACGGTTACATCCAACTCAAGGACCGGTCCAAGGACATCATCATCTCCGGCGGCGAGAACATCTCTTCAATCGAGGTGGAGGATGCGCTCTACAAGCATCCTGCCGTGCAGGCGGCTGCAGTGGTTGCGATGCCGGATGAGAAATGGGGCGAGACCCCTTGCGCCTTCGTCGAACTCAAGCCGGATGAAGTCGTCTCCGAGGCGGATCTGATCGCCTGGTGCCGGCAGCATCTGGCAGCGTTCAAGTGCCCCCGCACCATCCTGTTCGCCGAGATACCGAAAACCTCCACGGGCAAAATTCAGAAATTCCGCCTGCGGGAACTAGCGCGCGCCCGGCAGTAACCGTCAGCGCCCTTTCCATGTGGGCTTGCGCTTGCCGATGAAGGCGTCGATGCCCTCGGCGGCGTCCTCGGCCATCATGTTGCAGGCCATGACGCCGCCCGCATAGGCATAGGCGTCCTCGAGGCTCATGGCACGCTGACGGCTGAACATGGCCTTCCCGGTCCGTATCGCCACGGGGCTTTTCGAACAGATATCCGCCGTGAGCGAGGCGACTGCCGCATCGAGTTCGTCATCGGGGGCCATGCGGCTGATGAGGCCATACGAGAGAGCGTCCGCGGCCAATATGAAGCGCCCGGTGACCAGCATGTCGAAGGCGTGCTTGGGCGAGACATTACGGGAGAGCGCGACCGCCGGCGTGGAGCAGAACAGGCCTACATTGA
Organism: Microvirga aerophila; assembly: GCF_003332305.1. Taxonomy (GTDB): domain Bacteria; phylum Pseudomonadota; class Alphaproteobacteria; order Rhizobiales; family Beijerinckiaceae; genus Microvirga; species Microvirga aerophila. The sequence goes on from NZ_QOIO01000033.1 coordinate 64,415, forward strand.
TGCCGGAGACCGCAAAAGTGGCGCTCTCAGCCGCGACCGCGAGATCACAAGACGCCACGAGCTGGCAGCCCGCCGCCGTCGCCATGCCGTGCACCCGGGCGATCACCGGAACAGGCAGATTGACAATGCCCTGCATGACCCTGCTGCATCCTGCAAACAAGGCCTCATAATAATCCTGCCGCGGATTGGCGCGCATCTGCTTGAGGTCATGTCCAGCGCAGAAAGCCCGGCCGGCGGCAGCGAGCACCACGCAGCGGACGCTCTCGTCCGCCGCTAGGTCATCCAAGGCCGATTGGAGCGCCGCCAGCATCTCTTCGGACAAGGCGTTGAACTGAGCGGGCCGGTTAAGCGTGAGGGTGACGACCCCATCGAGGTCCTCACGCAGCAAGATGTTGTCATTAGAGGCGGCATATTGCAGGCTCATCGGCGATCTCCTTGGGCCCTAAGTCTAAGTCGCGTTTCCCGCAAGGTCCAAGCCGAATATGCTAGCGTCAGGAGCGCCTCCCTCTGGGAGGTCTGAACGACGAAAGCCGAGGTCCTGTTTTGAACCAGCCATCCATCAGCCGTTTCCCCGTGCCATCCATCTCGGACATGCCGGACGATATCCGAGCGCGCATCCTGGCCGTGCAGGAAAAATCGGGCTTCGTTCCGAATGTGTTTCTGGCGCTCGCTCATCGTCCCGACGAGTTTCGCGCCTTCTTCGGCTACCATGACGCGCTGATGGACAAACCCGGCAGTCTGACGAAAACCGAACGCGAGATGATCGTGGTTGCGACGAGCAGCGCCAATCAATGCCAGTATTGCGTCATTGCTCATGGGGCCATCCTGCGCGTGCGCGCCAAGAACCCGCAGATCGCCGACCAGATCGCTATTAATTACCGTAAGGCGGATATTACGGACAGGCAGAGGGCGATGCTCGACTTCGCGATGAAGGTGGCCCTTGAGGCCTACGCCGTGAACGGCGTTGACATAGAGGCCCTCGGGTCGCACGGGTTCAACCAAGAGGATATCTGGGACATTGCCGCGATCGCGGCGTTCTTTGCTATGTCGAACCGCCTTGCCAACGTGACACAGATGCGGCCAAACGAAGAGTTCTATTCAATGGGGCGCGGGGAATTCGGAAACGCTGGCTCCCAATCAGGCGGATGACGGGGCAACCAAGGTCTACTGCTGTTGCCAGCGTAACAACTTAGCCCTCGGGTATGCCAGCGATGAAGAGGCCGGGCACGAAGCAGGCAGGCTCGTACCGCCTAATAGGCGAAACATATGCAACCCCCCAAGATCAGGCCGAATTTACAGGATCCTTAAGTCCTGTGAACAAGCCCCAAGCCAAGCTCGATCGGTACCGGGAGCCCCTCCCTCACCACTGTGCGCCTGCGCCATGGCGGCGGCCCAGGCACCCGCTATGGCGCTCAGGAGCAGCAGCGCATCCTTGCCGAGTGGGCGCGCGCCCGCAGCGGGAGCAGGACGGCGGCGCCGCCTAGTCGTTGAGCCTGCTGCAGAAGGCCCTGCGCCGAGCGCCGGACGGTTTGCCCCGCGTCAGCCGATTCCACCACCGCGCACTCTGCACGAACCGTGTCTGAGCTGGTAGAAGAGCCGCACCTGGTGCAAGATCAGCATGGCGCTGCGGAACCGCAAGCGTGGGCTGGTGCGCGTCAGCGATCCCGATGCGCCTGCCAAAAAGCTGATCGATCAGGCCTTCACGCTGGGCGCCCAACTTGGGCTGGCGGTCTAGTGCGAGGACGAGACGAGGTCGCCCCGTTCTAGGCGGTGCCGCATCCGGGGCCGTCCTACCAGCCGCACGGCGACGCGGCCGCATGAGTACATCCGTGGCGGCACGACCGAGATCCTGACCCTGTTCCGTCCCGCCTCCGGCCAGGTGCGGCTGATGGAAGCCGATCGATGCATAAATGCGGTGCTGCATCCGTGGCTGTATGAGTGTCTGGGCGAGATCTTGGCGGAGCTGCAGGCGCTGGCTTCCGTGCCAGATCCCACCGCGAGCGCCGCCTGGGAGGTCTGGCAGGTGGGCCCGACGGTGCGCTTCACCTCGCTGGAGGATTTGCCGCCGCTGTGTCTGCTGCTGGTGTGGGAAAATCCCGCCAGCCACAAGACACCCGAGCTGGTGCTGTGGCCATGCGCGCGGTATCACGCCGCTCGACACGCCGGTGGGTGGCAGCTGGCTCAACATTGCGGGGTCCATCTAGCCTGTGCTCAAGCTTCGGGCAGGCATTAGAATGCCAGGTCCCACAACAGACAAATCAACTAATAGGGTAATTCGTGAGACTACGCTAGGCAGGGCTGTGATACCGGGCACGAGGATAACTCTTGGCCACGAATGTCCTACCGCTCTTCCTTCACCCCACTACGTTTAACGCACCGTGGCTATCAGCAAGACGAAAGCTTATCGGCTCTCCTTGGCGTCTCGAAACCGGAGGGCTGCCTCTCGGGGAACCAAACCGTTGCGCTTAGGCCAAGATCCAAGGCCCTCCGCTGCACTGAGAGGTTAACCATGAGCGAAAACAGCGGGAGCCCGTCTCCCGGTATGCTGCCGTTGCTCTGATCGGGATAGCGATCCGAATTGCTGTCGAAAGGGCTTAGTCTTATTAAGACGGATTTAGCCATCGCGCCGGAGAACCTCACACCAGGGCGGACTCGGACATTGGCCATTGCCCTTCTGGAGGCCGCTACCCAAACCGAAGCCAAGGGGCCTCGACCTGTTCCACCTTGCAGTGGCTGATGATTTTAAGCCGACACTATCGAATACGCGGACAGGCAAACGCCGTGCGCGAGACTTCTAGACTCAGGACCTATTAATTTAGATTGAGGTGTGATTCAGAGCCTCCTGTCGAGGAGGCTCCGAATGGGTGATCTGTTTTTGCTCAGT
>NZ_QOIO01000034.1 GCF_003332305.1 Microvirga aerophila
GCCCACACCTTCTTCTCAGCCATCTGCATCGCAGCGGCCGTCGCCTTCTACCTCAATTAACGAGTCCTGAGCCTAGACTTGGCAATTTGGACGGCAAGGCGAAACCGCCGAAAGTCTAAGCCAGCGCTCGCTAACCTCATACGATTGATAGCCTTTCCGCTACGTCATCCGCGAATCCCGCAGGAGTGCCTGATGGAACGCTGCGCTTGTCCCGCCCACCGAACTGATCTACAAGCAAGATGTCTCACGGGGAGCCCAATACGAGGCTGAGAGACGGCATGGCCGTCGACCCGTCGAACCTGATCCGGATCATACCGGCGGAGGGAATGAGCATGCGATACCGCAGATCTAGCTGCGCCCCTGCAAGTTTGCCGCCGATCCGGCTTGTCTCAAGCATGGGAGCATCCTTAGATGTTACGCCGCCTCCTCCTTGCCTGTCTTTCGCTGTGCTTCGCGACGGGCATCGCCCACGCGCAGGCCAAGCCGACTTTGACGGTCTACACCTACGGCTCCTTCGCGGGGAAATACGGTCCCGGCAAGACCATCAAGGAGCGCTTCGAGGCAACCTGCTCCTGCGAGCTCGTCTGGGTTACGGCAGAGGACGCAGGCAGCCTGGTCGGACGTCTGCGCCTCGAAGGCGAGACCACGAAGGCCGACGTCGTCGTCGGCCTCGACATGAACCTCGCGGCCGAAGCAAAGGCCCTTGGCGTCTTCGCCCCACACGGTGCGGACGTGAAGGACCTGTCGCTCCCCATCCGGTGGGCCGACGACACTTTCATCCCCTTCGACTGGGGGTATCTGGCCTTCGTGTACGACTCCACCAAGCTTGCCAATCCGCCCAAAAGCCTGAAGGAGCTCGTCGAGAATCCCAACGGCCCCAAGGTCGTGCTGCAGGATCCGCGCACCAGCGCGCCGGGCCTCGGCTTCCTGCTGTGGATGCGCCAGGTCTACGGAGACAAGGCGGACGACGCCTGGGCGCAGCTCAAGCCCCGCGTGGTCACTTTCACCAAAGGCTGGTCGGAAGCCTACGGCCTCTTCATGAAGGGCGAAGCCGACATGGTCATGTCCTACACCACGTCTCCCGCCTATCACGTGGTGGCGGAGAAGAAGGATCAATATAAGGCAGCGGCCTTCTCCGAAGGTCATTACCTGCATGTGGAGCTTGCCGGCGCGACCCGCACGACGAAGCAGCCCGAGCTGGCCCGCACCTTCATGGTGTTCGTCCTGAGCGAGCCGTTCCAGTCGGCGATGCCGGAGGGCAACTGGATGATGCCCGCAAAAACTCCGCAGGCGGGTTTGCCGGGCGCCTTCAAGGACCTTGTGCAGCCAAGCAAGGCCCTTCTGTTCACCCCGGAAGAAGTCCAGCAGAACCGCCGCGCCTTCCTCGACGGTTGGCTCAACGCCGCGGCGCGCTGAGCTTCATGAAATTGCGATCCAGGCTGCCCCATCCCGGGAACGTGACAGCGCTCGCCATTGCGGCGCTCGTTGCAGGCAGCTTCATCGCTCTTGCGACAGTCGATGGTGGAAAGCCGGCGCTTTTCTCCATCGGTCCCTATCTGATCCGCGTTCTGGCGTTCTCGGTGATTCAGGCCGGTCTTTCGACGATCCTGTCCCTGGCGCTCGGCGTTGCCCTGGCGCTGGCCTTGGCGCGGCGTCGCTTCTTCGGGCGCGATGTGGTGCTCTCACTGTTGAGCATCACGATGGTGATGCCGACCATTGTGGCGGTGTTTGCCGTATTGGCCGTTTATGGACGCAGCGGATGGCTTGCAGAGGCGCTTGGGGCGCTTGGCTGGAACGGCAGCTTCACCATCTTCGGTTATCCGGGCATTCTCATCGCGCATGTCTTTCTGAACGCGCCTTTCGTGGCGCGCATCACGCTCGATGGCCTTGACCTTGTGCCGGCCGAGCAATGGCGTTTGGCCGCCTCTCTCGGCTTCACCCCCGCCCAGACTTTCCGTCATCTCGACTGGCCGGTCCTGCGAGCGGAGCTGGCAGGCCTCGCGGGCCTCGTGTTTTTGATGTGCTTCAAGAGCTTCGCGATCGTGCTCGCCCTCGGCGGGGGCCCAAGTCGCGCAACGCTCGAAGTGGCGATCTACGAAGCCCTGAAAATCGATCTCGATTTCGGCCGCGCGGCCTGGCTTGCGCTCATTCAGCTCGCGATCTGCCTGTTCATGATGTTGGTTCTCGACTGGGCGTTCGCAAGGCCCCCTGCCACCCATACGATGCGCGCGCAGGTGCGCCGACCCGACGAAGCCAATCGCCGCTTGAAGATCATTGATGCGCTCATCCTGGTCGGTGGCGGGCTGTTCATCGCGCCGCTCGCCCTGAGCGTCTTGAGGGGGCTTCGAAACATCTTCGATGTGGTCGATGCCGATCTGCTCCAGGCGTTCGCGACCAGCGCCGCGATCGCTACAGCGGCTGCCTTGGTGGCATGCGGCCTCGCCCTCTCGCTGGCCAGTGCGGCCCGCCGGCGGATGATTTCACGCTCGCGTCGCCTTGCGGCCGTCTATGATTTCCTGCCCAACTCCTTGTTGGCAGTGCCCCCCTTCGCACTGACGGCGGGCCTCTTCCTGATGATCCGGCCTTTTGTCGATCCAGCGATGGCGGGATTGATCCTCCTGCCGCTCATCAATGGGCTTGCGGCCCTGCCATTCGCCTACCGGTATATCGCTCCCCGGCTGATGACGACCGAGGAGCGCTACGGCCGCCTCGCGGCCTCCCTGGGCATGACCGGCCTGACGAAGCTGAGGATCGTGGACTGGCCGGTGCTGAGACGGCCCCTTGTTGCGAGCTTCGCGCTGGCTATGGCTCTTTCCTTCGGGGATTTCGGCGTCATCGCGCTCTTCGGCGGCGCAGAGCTGCGCACCCTTCCTTATCTTCTCTATGAGCGCCTTGGATCCTACCGTCTGGATGAGGCCGCGGCCGTCGGCCTTATCATCGTTCTGGCGGCCTTCCTTCTTGCTCATGTGTCCGGTCGGATGTCCCATGCTGCTGATTGAAAGCTGCCGCCTCACCTGGCCCGACTTCACGGCCAATTACTCCCTGAAGGTGCCGACAGGCCATCTATGCGCAGTCGTCGGTCCTTCGGGGGGCGGAAAGACCACCCTGCTGCACATGATTGCCGGCTTCGAGGTGCCCGAGAGCGGAACGTTGGCTTTTGCAGGCCAAGACCTTCTGCCGCTCACGCCGGCGGAGCGTCCCGTCGCCATCGTCTTCCAAGACCATAATCTGTTCCCGCACCTGACCGCGTCGCAGAATGTCGCTCTTGGCCTGCAACCGTCGTTGCGTCTCACCGGCCGGGAGCGCGCCCTCGTGACCGATATGCTGGATGCGGTTGGGCTGAGCGGGTTCGATCAACGCAGACCCGGGGAGATGTCGGGCGGGCAGCGGCAACGCGTCGCCTTCGCCAGGGCCCTGATCTCAGGACGTCCGCTCATCCTTCTCGACGAGCCCTTCAGCGGCCTCGATCCTGGGCTGCGCCGCGACATGGTGCAGCTTGTGGACGAGCTGCGTCGCAGGCGTCCCGTCACTATCGTGATGACGATCCATACGCCGGAGGATGTTGCCGATCTGGCCGACCAGATGGCTTTCGTAACCCACGGGGAGGTCGCGGCGTCTGGAACGCCTGCGGATATCCTCCAAGGCCCGCTCGCCGCAAGAGTCGCCGCATCCATTCTGGATGAGTGACGGGTCATATATCGCCGATCAAGCCGTCCACGGCCCATACCTCGTCATTATCGACACAGGGCAAAGTTTCGGCCGAGGCAAACTTTATATCCTTGGGCGGGTCCTCGGACATCCGATAGGATTAACGTTCCTCGGCAGAGACGATCGTTAACGAGACCTTCAGCCCTGTGTCATATTATGACGTTAATGTCCTCACCCAATCTGACACCTTTTGGCGGCGAGTTTCTCGACCCTACGCGCGAAGCGGCGTTTCAGTCCGAGCGCCTGCCCGAGACCCTTCGGCATGTCCGGCTCCTGTTTCTCCTCTCGGCCATTCTCAACACGCTTTTCTTCATCAGCGACTGGCGGTTCTATGGAGAGCCTCATTTCTATATCGCCGTACAGGCACGCTGCATCGTCGTGCTGGTCGCGCTCGGGTGTTCGTGGATCGTTGGGCGGGCGACCACTTTTCAGCAGGCCCAGGCGACGATGATAGCCTGGGAGTGGATTAACGCGGCGGCGGTCGCGGTTCTTGTCAGCTCCCACAGCGATCTGGCCCTCTTCGTCGTGCTGATGTTGCCGTCGATCTATTATCTTGCGGTTCCGACCTCATTCCGCTGGTCAGTCGCATCCGGTGTCGGATGCAGCGGCATGATGCTCATCGGGTATCTGTTCCATGACCATACAAGCCCGACGACGGCCGGGCTCATCCTTGCGATGATCATGCTGAACGTGGCCTTATTCCTGGTGGTGGCGCGCTCGAACCGTCTCCAGCGCATGGAGTGGTCGGCCACTCAGGCCCTACGGGATGCCAACAAGGACCTTGCCGACAGCAGGGCAATGTTCGAGATCATGTTCAAGACGGTGCCGATCCCGCTGCTCGTCACGAAAATGGACGGCAGTCTGGTTGCAACCAACGACGCTACCGCGCGCTACGTAGGAGCCGCACTCGAGACCCTCGGCATTCGATCAACGGACGAATTCTACGTCAATCCCGATGATCGGAGCGCGTTTCTCGCCCGCGTGATGAAGGACGGGCAGACGAGCAACTTCGAGACGCAGATCCGCTTGGCCGACAACTCGGTTCATACGGTGCTTCTCGCTGGCATGCCGATTTCCTTAAGTGGCGTCACGCATATCCTGTCGGCGGTGGTCGATATTACGGATCGCAAGTCCGCCGAGGAGCGGGTCTGGCGCGTGGCAAGCCATGATCCCCTGACGGGTCTTCCCAACCGAGCCTTCTTCCAGAGCCGGTTGGAGCAGGTTCTGGCTCAGGCCGAGCAGGGCGGCTCCAGCGTGACGCTCCTTCTTCTCGACCTGGACCGGCTGAAGAGCATCAATGAAACGCTTGGTCACGATGTGGGAGATGCTCTCCTCAGGCATGCGGCCAGCCGCATAAGCCTTCTGGCGCGCGATTACGACATCGTTGCCAGACTGGGCGGCGACGAGTTCGTCATCATCCTCACCGGCTCGGCAAAGCCAGAGGATGCGCAGGCTCTGGCGGACCACATCCTGACGGACCTGAAACAGCCCTTCGAGCACGGGGGTCGTGTCCTGACCGTACAGGCCAGCATCGGCATCGCTAGCTATCCGGACCATGACAGACAGCCCTCTGATCTCCTGAAGGATGCAGACCTCGCCGTTCAAGCCGCCAAGTCGCTCGGGCGTAACAGAGCCGTCGTCTACGCTCCCGGTATGCGGCAGCATCTCCAGCAGGAGACGGAGACCGACGAGATCTATGAAGCTCTGCGATCCGGGCAGATCGTTCCCTTCTACCAGCCCAAGGTGGACCTTATGACCGGCGAGGTCGTGGGCTTCGAAGCGTTGGCGCGCTGGCGGCATCCTGTCCAGGGCGTCCTGTCGCCAGCCTCGTTTCAGGCCGCTTTCGCAGACCCAGAGCTGTCGATCGCATTCGGCGAATATATGATCAGACGCATAGCCGCCGATATCCGGATATGGCTCGACCACAATGTCGAGTGCGGCCGGATCGCCGTGAATCTAGCGACGGCTCAGTTCAATTGGGTCGGCCTCACCAAGCGCTTTCTCGATATCCTGCAGGCAGCCGATATTCCATTTGAGCGTTTGGCGGTGGAAATCACCGAAACGGTCTTTCTGGAGCGCAATGCGTCGCACGTCCTCATGGCCCTGAAGCAGTTTCAGGAGGCTGGCGTGAGGATCGCGTTGGATGATTTCGGCACGGGCTACGCTTCGCTCATCCATCTCAAGCGCTTTCCGATCGACGACATCAAGATCGACCGAAGCTTCATCCAGGACTTGGCGGAGGACGCCGACAGCGCGGCCATTGTCCATGCAGTGATCGACCTCGGGAGAAGCCTGGGCATGGTCGTGGTGGCCGAAGGCGTGGAACGGCTCGATCAAGCCGAGCACCTGCGGTCCAGAGGCTGCCCGCAGGCGCAGGGAAACCTCTACTCCCCTCCGATGGAAGCCGCGCAGGTGCCGTTCTTTCTGGAGCGCAGAACGAGCAGCCACACCCAGCATTCACCGACATGAATGGCAGTGCCGATGAGGTCGCCCAGCCGGCGGGGCCCGCCCTTCGGAAGCGACCACGAGGTAGCCATCAAGACGTGCTTCTTGCTGCCACCCGGCTTTGGATCTGAACTGCCTGACCCGACGCATCGAACACATGCAGGGCGCCGACCGGAACATGAGCCGCGAACCGCTCTCCCGGAGATGCGTCGATGTCTCCGGACGAGCGCACGATGACATCGTCGCCGCCCGTCAGTTTCATATAAACGAAGCTTGCCTCTCCGAGCCGCTCGACGGCGTCGATCTCTCCCTCAAGAGGGATCGTTTGAGGTCCCTCGCTCGCCATATGCTCTGGTCGAATTCCCAAGGTGATCTCATCGCCTTTCGCAAGCCGGCCGTGAGCCTCCTGCACCAGGGCCTCGGTTCCCGCAAAGGCGATCAAGGCGCCGCGCTCATCCACGGATCGCACCTGCCCCTTGATGAAGTTCATCCGCGGCGAGCCGATGAATCCAGCCACGAAGAGGTTCTGGGGAGCATGATAGAGATCGAGCGGAGCTCCAACCTGCTCGATGCGACCATGGTTCAAAACCACGATCTTCGATGCCAGGGTCATGGCCTCGATCTGATCGTGGGTCACGTAGATCATGGTCGCACCCAGCTCTCGATGGAGCTTGGCGATCTCGAGACGGGTATTGACGCGCAACGCCGCATCGAGGTTCGAGAGCGGCTCGTCGAACAGGAAGACACTGGGCTCCCGCACGATCGCGCGTCCAATGGCAACGCGCTGCCGCTGGCCGCCGGACAATTCCCGCGGCTTGCGGTCGAGAAGATGGGACAACTTCAGGATCTCGGCCGCCTGGCGGACGCGACGGTCCACCTCCGCCTTGTTGGTCTTTGCGAATTTCAGCCCGAAGGCCATGTTCTTGTAGACGCTCATGTGCGGGTAGAGCGCGTAGGACTGGAACACCATCGCGATCTTGCGGTCGGCCGGCGGCATCTCGTTGACGCGTCTTCCGCCGATCCGGATCTCGCCTGCGCTCACCGTCTCAAGACCGGCGATAATCCGCAGCAGGGTGGACTTGCCGCAGCCGGAGGGTCCGACGAAAACCACGAACTCCCCGTCGTTCACTCTCAGGTCGATATCATGCAGGATTTCGACTGGACCAAAAGACTTTGCAATGCCGTGGAGAGAGACGTCAGCCATGAAGGTCGAACCTGTCAAGAACCGCCATCACTTGACCGCACCTGCCGTCAGGCCACGGACGAGATAGCGCGAGAAGAGAAGGTAGAGAACGAGAATGGGCGCGATGGCCAAGGTGAGAGACGCCAGCACGGCATTCCAATCCGTCACGTATTGGCCAATGAATTGCTGCACCCCCAAGGTGACCGTCTGCTTCCCGGCCCCGGGGGCAAGGATTAGCGGGAACCAGAGGTCGTTCCAGATCGGCACCATGGTGAACACGGCGACCGTCGCAATGGCTGGGCGGATGAGGGGCAGAATGATGCTGCCGAAGATGCGGTACTCGCTCACCCCGTCACAGCGGGCGGCATCGCGCAGGTCCTTCGGGATCTGCTGGATGAATTCGCCCAGGATGAGGATCGCCAGGGGCAGGCCTTGCGCCACATAGACGAGGATGAGCGCCGTCAGGGTGTTGACGAGATTGAGGTCCACCATCATCCGCAGGATGCTGACGCTGCCGAGGCGAATCGGCACCATGATGCCAATGGCGAGGTAGAGGCTCAAAATCGTGTTGCCGCGAAAGCGGTATTCGGTCAGCGCCCAGGCGGCCATGGCACCGATCAGGATGATCAGCCCTAGTGAGACCACCGTCACCGTAAGACTGTTGAGGAAATAGAGGCCGAAATCCGAGTTGGCGAAGACGCGGTCGAACCCGATGGCGGTGAAGGTTTGGCTATTTGGAAGACCGAGCGGGTCGGCAAAGATGGCGCGCCGGGTCTTGAACGCGTTGATGAGGATGAGGACGATAGGTCCGATGGCCAGGGCCAGATAAAGGATTAGAGCGATATGAACGGCGATGCGGCCCGGTCGTATGGTCGGCATTGTCGGGCCCTTAAAATGTATGCCGCTGCAGCCGCCGCTGCACGCCGAAGAGATAGATCAGTACGCCCAGCAGGATGACGATCAGCATGGCGGTGGCCACCGCCGCCCCCATGGTGGGGCTTCCGACCTGAAGCTGGTATCCGAAAAAGGTGCGGTAGAAGAACGTGCCGAGAATATCGGTGGAGAAGTTCGGTCCCGCCAGCGCGCCCTTCACGGCGTAGATCAGATCGAAGGCGTTGAAGTTCGCCACGAAGGTTAGGATCGACACGACGCCGAGCGTGGGCAGGATCAGCGGCAGCCGCACGAACCAGAACACGCTGAAGGGTCCTGCCCCATCCACGGTCGCCGCATCCATGAGGTCATCGGGAATATTGATCAGGGCCGCATAAATCAGCATCATCGGGATGCCGACGAACTGCCAGACGGAAATCAACGACACCGTCACGAGCGCGGTCGATTCCTGCCCGAGCCAGGGTCCAAAGAGGCTTCCCAGTCCAACAGCCTTGAGCAGGGTCGGGGCAATGCCCCAGAGAGGGTTGAGGATCAGCTGCCAGATGAACCCGATGATGACCACGGACAGCATGGTCGGCAGGAACAGGAGCGTGCGATAGATGCTGCCGCCGGTCAGGCGCGGCAGGCTGAGCAGCATGGCGAGTCCCAGGCCGATGCCGTTCTGCACCACCATGTGAATGGCGAAGAAAATGAGGTTGTTTCCAAGTGCGTTCCAGAACTGGCCCGACCAGGCAGGGTCGGTCAGGAGCGTCACGAAATTGCCCAGGCCGACGAAATGGCGCGCGCCGGTCTCGTCGCCCGCATAGAGGCTCAAGCGGATCGTATCGACCAGAGGGTAGATCGAGAAGATCGTGTAGATGATCAGAGCAGGCGCTAGGAACACTGCAATATGCAGAGGAAAGCGGGAGCGCTCCGGGACGCTTCCCGCCTGCACGTTCGTGGCCGCGATATCGGACATGCTGATCACCCGTCAGTGAAGCAGGAGGCGGGCTGCCTTGTGAGACAGCCCGCCCAAAACCTTACTTCTTGTGCGGCTCGTACCAGCTCGCAAGCCCGTCTTCCGCCTTCTTGGCGGCCTCTTCGGGCTTCATGGTGCCGTTGAGAACCTGAGCGCTTACATTCCAGAGCTCGTTCTCAAGATTGGGCGTGCCACGCGATAGGATCTGGTAGGAGTTGCGGATTGAGCTCTCGCAGGTCCCGCGCCAGCTTGCGAACTTGGCCGCAACCGGATCCTTGACGGTGATCTTCGCGGTCGAGAGCGGGAAGAAGCCCGGCAGCTCGTTCGCATAGATATCAGCGAACTCGGAAGACGCGATCCAGGTCAGGAACGTCTTGGCGGCCTCCTGGTTCTTGGACTTGGCGTTGATCCCGAGGGCGATGTCCGTGTGGTCGCTGATGTAGCACTTGCCGGCCCCATCCGGCACCGGCGGCGCAAAGGCGTCAAACTCGAAGTCTGCCTGCTTGCGGAAGATCGGAACGTCCCAGGAGCCTGCCGGATAGATCGCGGCGCGACCGAGCGTGAAGAGGTTCTGCGTGTCCGGATACTTCTGCGCCTTATAGCCGTCGCCCATATAGGGAGCCCAGCTGGCGAGTTCGGCGAAGGCTTGCACATAGGCCGGATCGGTGAACTTCTGCTTGCCCTCGATCAGAGCTTTTCGGCCTTCCTCGCCCTTCCAATAATTCACGCCGATGTTCTGGAAGCCCATGGTAGCGGCCTCCCACTGATCAGCGGTGCCCATGGCGATAGGGGTATACTTGCCGTCTGCCTTGATCTTGTCGAGAACCGCGTGGAATTCCTTCACGGTCTTGGGAGGCGTCAGCTTCAGCTCGTCGAAGATTTCCTTGTTATAGATGAAGCCGTGAATGACCGACGCCATGGGCATGCAGAAGGTGGTCTTGCCGTCATCCGTGGACCAGGCGCTCTTGGCCACCTCGGAGAAATTCTCGATCCCCTTCACGTCGTTGACGGAGACGAGCTGCCCCTTCTTGAACAGGTCGAGCGAGGCGTCGAAGGGACGGCAGGTGATGAGGTCGCCGGCGGTGCCGCCTGCAAGGCGCGCGTTGAGAGCGGCGTTATACTCGGTCGGGGGATCCGCCTTGAACTGAACCTTGATGTTCGGGTGCTGCTTGTTGAAGGCTGGAATGATCTTGGTGTTCCACACATCTGCGTCGTCATTGCGCCAGCTCTCTATCGTGAGCGTCTGCGCGGAGGCGGCGTTGGCAAACGCCATGGCGGCCGCGGCGAGCGAGGCCGTGGCGAGAAGGTGCCCTGCACGGCGCAGGACGGCTTTGGTGCGAAGAGGTCCCATCGTTATTCTTCCTCCATTCTCGATCTGACGGCGCCTGGAAACGCCCTGTTATGCATCCCTCGACTTGTCCCGCACGGCTTTTGCTGCGTTCTCGCGGGGTCTCCGGTTGTCCAACTCAACTGTTTCACCGGAAATGGCTGCGGACAAGTGACCTCATATTGGTATCGCCCGAAAGCGGGATCCACAAGATCCCCGCAGCTACGCCTTCTAGAACCATGATCCTATTCGTGGCCGCTTTACTCTTGAACGCCATGGTCCAGGCCCCACAAACCCAAGAAGGCAATTTCGATCCTGCGGCCCTTCCCGAACTGGACATTAAGTGGCATGGTGTCGTGCTCAAAACGACCCTCTTTTCCCGGGCAATCCACGACAGATCCATGAGAGAATCCCTGTTCCTCGGCATCGACGGCGGCGGCACCAAATGCCGGGCGCGCCTGCGCGACGCGCAGGGCCAGTTGTTGGGCGAAGGAACGGGTGGTCCCTCCAATATTCGCCTCGACCCGGAGCTGGTCTGGAACTCGATCCTGACGGCGTGCCGGGAGACGCTCGACCAAGCCGGGTTGCAGGAGACGGACCTTAAACGAATTCAAGCCGGTATGGGGGCTGCGGGAGCCGGGCAAGCCAGCGCTGTCGAATGGCTGCTGTCCCGGCAGCACCCCTTCGCGTCCTTTGCTATCGACACGGATGCCCATACGGCGTGGCTTGGCGCCTTCGGGGGTGGGGACGGAGCAATTCTCATCGTCGGCACGGGCTCGTGTGGATATGGCAGTGTCGGCGGCAAGCGCCATTATGTGGGCGGTTGGGGTTTCGAGATCTCCGACGAAGGCAGCGGCGCTTCCATCGGGCGCGAAGCTCTTCGCCGTGTGATCTGGGCCTATGACGGACGCATTCCCTCTACGCCCCTGTCCAACCTGATCCTAGCCGAGTTCGGCAACGATCCGGAGAGACTTGTCGATTGGGTCGGCAAGGCCCGTCCGAGCGACTATGCCGGTTACGCGCCGCTGGTTTTGAAACATGCCCTGCAGCGAGATCCGCTCGGCCTTGAGCTTATTCGAGGCGCAGCCGCCGAGATGGCCTTGATCGCAACACGCCTTCTGGATCTTGGAGCGCCGGCCCTGTGCATTTTCGGTGGGCTTTCCGATCCTTTGCGACCATGGCTTCCGCCGCCGCTGCAGCAGGTCATCGTGCCGCCGTCCGCGGATGCTCTCGACGGCGCTATCCTGCTGGCGCGCGCAACCGATCACGGAGGCGCCAATGGCCGAGCAAGCGCCTGAAATCCTGTCCCCGATCTCGCTCGATGAAGCAAACCCAACACCCCTTTATCTGCAGCTGCAGCAATCCATCGAGGAAGCAGTCCGGAAAGGCTCGATCAAGCCGGACGATGCTCTTCCGGGAGAACGGGACCTCGCCAAGCAGCTGGGAATTTCACGCGTCACGGTCCGCAAGGCGATTACCGGGCTCGTCAAAAAGGGCGTTCTCGTCCAACGCTGGGGATCGGGCACCTTCATCGCGCCGCAGATGCGCCTGGAACAACCGCTCTCGCGCCTGTCGAGTTTTACCGACGACATGTCCGCCCGAGGTTTGCCGGCCTCCACTGTGTTGCTGAGCCGCTCCATGGGACAGGCCGCGCCGAACGAACTCATGGCGCTTGGCCTTTCGCCGGGAGAGATGGTGAGCCGGGTCAACCGCCTGCGTCTCGCGGATGGAATCCCGATGGCGATTGAGCACGCGGTGGTGCCGAGCCGCTTCCTGCCCGACCCGGCCCTTGTCAAGCAATCGCTTTACGCCGTCCTGCAGGAGCAGGGCATCGTGCCGAGCCGCGCCCTGCAACGGCTCCACGCGGTGCTTCTGTCGGAGGAGCAGGCCAAGCTCCTGAAGGTTCCTCCCTTAAGCCCCGCCCTCTATATCGAGCGTCGCTCGTTCACCACGGCGGGCGAAGCGGTTGAGTTCACCTCGTCCTATTACCGGGGCGATGCCTATGATTTCGTGGCCGAGCTGACCATCAGCCAGCCTGACCGAACACAGAGTGACGATGTCTGATACAAACGAAGCTACCTCCTCTATGACGGCCATGCTCCGTGAAGCCCGCGAAGCTCCGCAGGTTGTCGCCCGCCTGATTGAGAGCAACGCCAGCCTGTGCCGAGAGCTTGGGGAGCGCCTTCGCGCCTCGCCGCCTCCCTTCGCGGTGACCTGCGCGCGGGGCAGCTCGGACAACGCTGCGACCTTCGCCAAGTACCTACTGGAGATCCATTCAGGGCTCGTAACGGCCTCCGTCGGCCCCTCGGTCACGTCGGTCTACGAGGCGCGGCCCCGGATGCGCGATGCGCTGTTCCTGGCCGTTTCGCAATCCGGCCGTAGCCCGGACATCCTCAATCTTGCCAATGCGGGACGCGAGGACGGCGCGCTGACGGTTGCCCTCGTCAACGACACGACGTCTCCCCTCGCGTCCACCTGCGAAGTGGTACTGCCGCTTCACGCCGGACAGGAAAAGAGCGTTGCGGCCACGAAGTCATTCATCGCAGCGCTTGCGGCAGGCCTCCAGCTCGTCGCCCATTGGTCGCAGGATCGGGAATTGCTCGCCGCCGTCGAGACGCTGCCAGGGGTGCTCGAACAGGCGTCCAACACGGACTGGTCAGAGGCGCTCCCGCTTCTGTCAGATGCCAACAACCTCTTCGTGGTCGGACGCGGCGTGGGCTTTGCGGTCGCTCAGGAAGCGGCCCTTAAACTCAAGGAAACCTCGGGCGTTCATGCCGAGGCCATGAGCGCCGCCGAGCTGATGCACGGACCCTGGACCCTGGCCGGCGATCACTTCCCGATCCTGGTGCTCAGCCAGCGGGACGAGACGTTGGGCGGGGTGAACGATCTGGTGACCAAGCTCAACGAGCAGGGCGTCCCTGTGGTGGTCGCCGGCGCGGCCGAAGGCCCGGCGTCCGTCATGCTGCCGTCGATCGAAAATATCCATCCGTATATCGCGCCGATCGCCATGATCCAGAGCTTCTATCCGCTCGTGAACGCCATTGCGTTGGCGCGTGGACGCAATCCGGACAACCCTCCCCGCCTGCGCAAGGTGACGGAGACCGTGTGATGACCTTCGCGCTCACGGGAGCTCGCGTATTCGACGGCAATCACATCCTCGAAGTACATGCCGTCGTCGTCCGGGAGGGGCGCATCGTCGGCTTGGCGCACGAAAAGGATCTCGGCGCCGGCATCGAGCAGCGTCGCGTCGATGGCCTCCTGGCGCCTGGCTTTATCGACGTGCAGGTGAATGGCGGGGGCGGCGTTCTATACAACGACATACGCACGGTCGAGGGCCTGCAAACCATTGCCGAAGCGCATCGGCGTTATGGCACCGTGGGATTGCTGCCGACCTTCATCACCGATACCCGCGAGCGCATGGCCGAGGCCGTGGACGCCATGCGTCAAGCGCTGGCCATGGGCGTTCCTGGCGTTCTTGGCATCCATGTGGAAGGCCCCTTCATCAATCCCGAGCGCAAGGGCGTCCATAACCCCGACTACATGCGCCCATTGGATGATGAGGACATCGCCATCCTGACCTCTCTCAAGGAGGGCCGCACCCTCGTGACGCTTGCGCCCGAGCGCATCAGCATGGAAGCCGTCTCCCGACTGGCCGCCTCCGGCGTCCTGGTCTGCGCCGGGCACACGGCGGGCGATTATGCCACGATCATGGAGGCCTGCCGCAATGGCCTGCGGGGCTTCACGCATCTCTTCAACGCCATGCCGCCCCTCGCCGGACGAGACCCCGGTCCGGTGGGCGCAGCGCTCGACAGCAACGGAACCTGGTGCGGCCTGATCGTCGATGGTCATCACGTGAGCGACGCGGCTCTTCGCATCGCCATCGCGGCCAAGGGCACGGATCACATGATGCTCGTGACGGATGCCATGTCGGTGACTGGAACGGATCTCACAAGTTTCGAGCTGCATGGTCGGACGATCTACCGGCGGGACGGGAAGCTGACGACGGCGAACGGAACGCTCGCAGGCTCCGATCTCGACATGGCGAGCGCTGTAAGAAACAGCGTCAACCGACTGGGCCTCGGCCTGCCGGACGTGCTGCGCATGGCATCCCTTGTGCCAGCCACATTCCTGCGGCTCGATCATGAACTCGGCCGAATCGCGGCGGGCTACCGGGCGAGCCTCGTGCTCCTCGATGAGGGCTTGCATGTGCGGCAGACCTGGATCGACGGCGAAAGCGACTGAGGCAAAGGATTGTCGATGAGTCCTAAGAAAGTTCTGGTTGTCGGGCTGGGCAACATGGGCATGTCCCATGCGCTTGCTTATTCGCGCATCGAAGGCTTCGAGGTCGTGGGCCTTTGCACGCGCAACATCGAGGACCTATTGCTCCCGGCCGACCTGCAGGGCGCAAGGCGCTTCACGGAGTTCGAGGAGGCGCTTGCCACCCTCAAGCCCGACGTGGTGTCGATCAACACTTGGTCCGACACACACGCCCCCTACGCCATCAAGGCCATGGAGGCGGGAGCGCATGTGTTCGTGGAAAAGCCCCTGGCCGACACTGTGGCGGATGCGGCGCGGGTGGTGGAAACGGCCGTCCGGTTGAGACGCAAGCTCGTTATCGGCTATATCCTGCGCCATCATCCCTCCTGGATGAAGTTCATCGAGATCGCCCGGACGCTCGGGACGCCGCACGTCTTTCGCATGAACCTCAACCAGCAATCGAGCGGACCAGCCTGGGACGCTCACAAGCGCCTGCTGCAATCCCTGTCGCCCATCGTCGATTGTGGCGTGCACTATGTGGACGTGATGTGCCAGATCACCCGCGCCAAGCCTGTTCAGGTTCATGGGGTCGGAACGCGGCTCACCGACGACATGCCGGACGGCATGTACAATTATGGCCACCTGCATGTAACCTTCGATGACGGCTCTGTCGGCTGGTATGAGGCAGGATGGGGCCCGATGATGAGCGAGACGGCCTATTTCGTGAAGGATGTAATCGGCCCGAAGGGCAGCGTCAGCATTGTCATGGCCGAGACCGCCGGCGATATCAAATCGGCGGACATCAATGCCCACACCAAGACCAACCAGATCCTGCTGCACCACGCGGATTTGAAATCCGACGGCACCTTCGCCCGGGCGGATGAGCGGATCGACACGGCCGACGAGCCGGACCATGACGCGCTGTGCGAGCGGGAGCAGCGTTACCTGCTGCGCGCCATCAATGAGGACCTGGACCTGACGGACCACATGAACGACGCGGTCAGATCTTTGAGGATCGTGTTGGCGGCCGACGAGGCAGTGCGCACTGGACGCGTCGTCACGCTCTAGAGTGGCGCATCGTTTGGCGCGGGAAACCGGGATTCATGTTTCCGCGCTATGCGTTAGGACTGCCCCCGTAGACGCGGATCGAGGGTGTCGCGCAGGGCATCGCCCAGCAGGTTGAAGCCGAAGGACAGGAACAGGATCGCGAACCCGGCAAAGACCGCGCTCCAGGGCGAAAGCTGGAGGAAGTTGCGCCCTTCCGACAGCATCAGTCCCAGCGACGGCGTCGGCGGCTGCGTGCCAAGGCCTAAGAACGACAGGGATGCCTCGACCAGAATGGCGGCGGAGAGCAGAAGGCTTGTCTGGACCAGAATGACCGAGGCGAGGTTCGGCAGGATGTGCAGGAAGATGATGCGTGCATCCGACGCCCCGATGGCCCTTGCGCCGGCCACATACTCGCTCTCGCAAAGCACAAGCGCGGGGCCGCGCAGGAGTCTGGCGAAAATCGGCGTGTAGACAACCGCGATGGCCGCCGCCGCGCTGTAAGTGTGCGGCCCTAGGACCGCGATGATGCCGATGGCCAGCAGCATGACCGGGAAAGCGAAGAGCACGTCCATGATGCGCATGATGATCCGGTCGAGCCAGCCTCGGTAATAGGCCGAAACCAGCCCGAGCGTGCCGCCTGCCAGCAGCGCAATGCTCACCGCCAGCAGGCAGGCGATGAGGGAGGTGCGATAGCCATAGAGGATCCGGGTCAGCACGTCCCGGCCCAGCTGGTCGGTGCCGAGCCAGTTGAGTTCCGTCGGCCCGCGCAGGCGACGCGCGACGCTCTGCGCCATGGGGTCATAAGGAGCAAACAACGGCGCCCCGATGGCGAGCACCAGCTGGAGTGCCACGAGAAGAAGCGCAAAGGCTAAAAGCTTGTTCTTGGCCAGACGCGACACGGCTTTAGGCCCTCACGCGAGGATCGACGAGAATGTAGAGCAAATCCACCAGGAAATTCACGATCACGAAGCCTGCCGTCACCACCAGGATGGTGGCTTGGATGACTGGATAGTTGCGCTCTGCGATGGCGCCGAGGATGAGGCGGCCGAGGCCCGGAATGGCGAAGACCTGCTCGACCACGATAGCACCGCCAAGCAGATAGCCGGTCATGATGCCGACGCTGGTAAGAAACGGGATGAGCGCATTGCGCAGCGCGTGCTTGTAGACCACCTGACGTTCGGCAAGGCCCTTGGCGCGAGCGGTGCGAATGTAGTCCTGCCCCAGGGCATCAAGCATTGCCGAGCGCACCAGGCGCGACAGGTTCGCAAGGATCGGCAGGGCGAGAGCCAGGGACGGCAGCAGCATGCGCTGGAGGTTGCCTACGGGATCTTCCGAGAACGGCACGTACCCGAGCGACGCGAAACTTGGGGCAAGACTGGAGAGAAGAAGGATCAGCACGATGCCGAGCCAGAAGGACGGGATCGTCAGGCCTGCAATCGCGCCGACCCGCATAGCCACATCCGCCGCCCCACCCCGGGTTTGCGCCATGAGACATCCGACCGGAACCGCCAACACCGCGCCGACCAGAAGGGACAGGAACGTCAGCTCGAGGGTCGGCCAGAGATGCGTCATGATTTCCGTGGAGACGGGCCGGCCTGTCCAAAGGGACGTGCCGAAATCGCCTCGCAGGGCCGCACCCGCCCAGAGCAGGTACTGCTCCACCATGGGGCGGTCGAGGCCCACGCGGCTCTTGAGTTCCGCCATGCGCTCAGGGGTGATTTCCGTGTTGGCCCCGAGCATGATCGCGACCGCGTCGCCCGGAATGAGCCGGATCATCAGGAACACGATGATCGAGACGCCGAACAGGACGACGACCAGATCGACAAGGCGCGAGAGCAGGGCTCGGTTCATCGGACAAAGGACTTCAATGAAACCTCCGGCGTCGTGCTGACACGACGCCGGAGCGATGGCTTAGAGGATTAGTACGCGGCCTTGCCGAGGCTCATGAGCGAGCGGTTCGGCATGACCTCGTATCCTTGCAGCTTGTCGCGCATGGCGGAGAACAATGTGCCGTAACTCACATGGACGGCCGGTCCGGAGCAGGCGAGCTTGCGCTGCACCTTGTCATAGGCCGCCTTGCGGGCTGCCTGATCCTGCTGGGTGCGGGCGCTGTCGAGAAGCTGATCGATTTCCTGGTCCGAGTACTTGAACACGTTCGTCGAGCCGCCGGTGCGGAAGGTGCGGTAGAAATACTCGTCCGGATCGGCATTGCCCGCATTGAGCGAGGCGAACATGTCGAAGTTGCTGTTGCGCCAATCCTGAATGAACTGGCCCTGCTCCTGGTTCTTCAACTCGACCTTGAAGCCCACCTTGTTGAGCTGTTCCTGCACCACCTGCGCAACGTCCTTGATATCCTGGCGCGGCAGGACGTTCATGGTGACGGTGATCGGCAGCGCGACGCCCGATTCCTTCAGCAGCGCCTGCGCCTTCGCCGGATCCGGGGTGTAGCAGGGATATTCCTTCACATCGAGCGCCCACGATTTGAGGGCCGGTGAGAGCGGACCACCCGGGACGCCTGCTCCGAAGAGCGCCGCATCCACGATCTCCTGCCGGTTGACGGCGTAATTCACGGCCTCGCGCACCTTCGGGTTATCGAAGGGCGGTTTCGAGACGTTCATGCCGATGAGCGCATAGGCGAGATCGAGCGTCTCTCCGAGCCTTATACCCGGCTTACCCTTGAGTTGCAGGGCGGTCGCCGCGTCGATGTGCGGCAGAAGCGCATATTGGCCGTTGGTCAGACCCACCTGACGGGTGGCGGATTCCGGCACGATGTTGAACTTGAGACCTGAGAGCTTCGGCAGGCCCTGCTGCCAATAGGCTTCGTTCTTGGCGAGCAGGATGAAGCCGTTGGGCTGCCACTCCTGAAACTTGAACGGGCCTGTGCCGACCGGCTGCTTCTGAAGCGCATCCTTGTTGGTTTCGACCGAACTCGGCACGACCGCGATCGTGGCGAGCGATGCCAGGAGCGGCGCTGACGGCTCCTTGAGCTTCAGCTCGACGGTCTGCGGATCGACCGCATTGGCGCTCTCAATGGCCGAGAGGCGGCTAGCGAGGGGCGAAGCGATGTCCTTGCTCTGCACGCGCTTGATGGTGGAGACGATGTCCTCCGCTTCCAGGGCGGAGCCGTCATGGAATTTCACACTCGAGCGCAGCTTGAACGTATAGGTCTTGCCGTCCGGCGAAACGGTCCAGGATTCGGCGAGACCGGGAACGACCTTCAGGTCCTTGTCGATGGATGTGAGGCCCTCATAGATATTGCCATTCACCACCATGAAGCTCGGAAACGCGGTGATGAGATGCGGATCGAGGCCGGTCGGCCCAAGATCGGCTCCAATCTCCAGAACCTGAGCCGAGGCTGAGGCCATTGCCGCCGCCATGAAACCTGCGCCCATGGCGCCGCGCAGTGCTGACCGGAACATGCGTGTTTTCTCCCTTTCAAGCCGCCCGGAATTTATAGGGCATCATAGCAGGCCTGTCATGGTCCAATATCATACCACTCTGGACCACCTGAATGCCTGTGGTATGGTCGCCTGAAATGCCGGATCTACTGGAGGAACTATGGTGCAGCGTTCGACTGTGAAAGCGATTGGCGTGATCAGCGGCACGTCGATGGACGGCATCGACGTTTCCATCGTGGAAACGGACGGCGATACGATCGTCAAGCCGGGGCCGGGGCGGACCTTCTCCTATGCGGACGATCTAAGAAGGCGTCTCCAGGAACTGATCGCCGAGCCGGCGCGGGCGCAAAGCGAGCCCCTGGACGATCTCGACCAGGCTGTGACCGACGCGCATATCGAATCGATCCGCCGCTTCATGAACGAGGCCGGCATTGCGCCGGCGGACGTCAGCCTCATCGGCTTTCACGGCCAGACGGTCTATCACCGCCCTGAGATCCGCTTCACGCGCCAGCTCGGCGTTGGCGCCCGCGTGGCGCGGGAACTCGGGATCGATACGGTCTCGCGCTTTCGCCATGCGGATGTGGCGTCCGGCGGCGAAGGAGCTCCCTTCGTGCCGCTCTATCACCGGGCGCTCGCAAGCGACCTCGCCCAACCAGTGATGATCCTCAATCTCGGCGGCGTCGGCAACGTGACCTACATCGACGGCGATGTGGTGATCGCATTCGACACAGGACCCGCCAGCGCCCTGCTGGACGATTTCGTGCTTCGCAGGCGCAGACTGGCCTTCGACGAGAATGGCCAGCTCGCGGCCTCCGGCGTCGTGGACGAACAACTTGTGGCCGAGTTCATGCGCAATCCCTACTTCGACCGCCCTGCCCCGAAATCCCTTGACCGGCAGGATTTTCACGCACGCGCCAAGGGTGTGGAAGCGCTCTCCGACGAGAATGGCGCTGCGACTCTCGCGGCCTTCACGGTGGAATCCGTCATCGCGTCCCTGCGCCATGTTCCGCGCCCGCCGCAGCGATGGCTCGTCACTGGAGGCGGGCGACGCAACGCGCATTTCATGAAGCGCCTGCACGAGCGATTGGCTGTGAGCGTCGATCCTGTCGAAGCTGTCGGATGGGATGGCGACTTCCTCGAGGCCCAAGCCTTTGGATATCTTGCGGTGCGCTCCACTCAAGGATTGCCTCTGAGCCTTCCGACCACGACGGGCGTACCCCATCCCATGCCGGGGGGCGAGCTGCATCGCGCCGCGTAAAGCCTTAAGACAATGTCACTCACGACCATCATCGAGCAGGCGTTCGGGCCTGCCGCTACGTCCGTTCAGGACAACCTGATCCCCTGTGCGGTTCTCGGCGCTGTAACGGCGCGAGGCGAGCGCGCGGTGCGCTGGGCCGGGTGTGCGCAGATCGAGCCGAAGCGCGAGGAGGCATCCCGTGAAACCTGGTTCGACCTCGCGTCGCTCACCAAGGTGATCTTCACCACGACAAGGGTCCTGAAGCTTGTCGAAGCGGGCCGGATCGGCCTTGACGACACGCTGACGACAGTCATTCCGGATTTGCGCCAGTACGACATGAATGCCGCCGAGCGGCGTCTCACGTTCCGGCAGTGCCTCGCCCATCAGACCCATCTTCCGGCGGTCGAGCCGCTGTATACCTATGGCCAGGATCCTGAGACGCTTCGCGCCTTCATCCTCCAGCGTGTGTGGCAGAGCGGGCCGGCCGTCTACTCCGACATCAACTATATGCTGCTCGGTATCGCCATCGAGCGCATCACTGGCAAGCCGCTGATCGACCAGCCGCTGCCTCCCGGCTTCTCGTTCCAGCCTGATCCGAACCGGTGCGCCGCGACGGAAAGATGCACCTGGCGTGGCCGTGTGATTCGCGGCGAGGTGCATGACGAGAATGCATTCGCGCTCGGCGGAGCCGCAGGGCATGCGGGACTCTTTGGCACCATCGACGCGGTGCTCGATTATGCGTTCTCGCTCCTCGATGGCTCCGGCCTCTCGGGCGAATCGCTGAAAGCCATCAAAACACGCGAATCGGACAAGCGCACCGTCGGCTGGGAGGGCTCCTATCCGGGCTGGCATGGCGGCGATGCCTGCTCATCCGTCACCATCGGTCATACGGGCTTTACAGGCACCGGGCTATGGATCGATTTTGATCGCGGAATTGCGTGGTCGCTTCTGACGAACCGGGTTCATCCGTCACGCCACAGGGATACCGGGATTATGGCCCTGCGCCGGGCAACGGGCGAGCAGGTGACCGCGTTCTTCGATGCGCGGCCCCAGTCTTAATCACGTTGCTTGAAAGGCCGTGAACAGTGCCCTCAGAGGGTTCAGGAATCGTTGCTGACGTTTGAAACTGGACCTATACTGGTCTGCAAGAAAGCTCATCATAATGACCACCGAAAATTTCAGCACACGCTTCCAGGGGCTCGATTCCTGGCCCAGCCTCGACATTCTTTCCGCATTCTACGAGGGACAACTCTCCGCCGTCGCCGCTGTCAGGCCTGCGCTTCCGGCCATCGCGGCTGCGGCCGAGGAGGCTGCGGCGCGGCTGCGCCAGGGTGGACGCCTCGTCTATGTGGGCGCTGGCACCTCGGGCCGCATCGGCGTGCAGGATGGCACGGAACTCCCGCCTACATTCAATTGGCCGGATGACAAGCTGATCTATCTGATCGCCGGCGGCGAAGGGGCCATCATACGCGCCGTCGAAAACGCCGAAGATTCCATCGAAGAGGGAACTGAAGGGATCAGGAAAGCCGAGATCGGCCCGAACGACGTGGTCATCGGCGCTGCGGCGAGCGGCAGCACGCCCTTTACCATCGCGGCGCTCAAAGAAGCCGGTTCGCGCGGGGCCCAGACCATCGGCGTTTCGAACAACGCCGGCGCGCCGATCCTTGAGGCCTGCTCGCATCCGATCCTGGCCGAAACCGGCGAGGAAGTGATTGCCGGCTCGACCCGCATGAAGGCCGGCACGGCCCAGAAGGTGATCCTCAACCTGCTGTCCAGCCTGATCATGGTGCGCCTGGGCCGTGTCTATGGCGGCCTCATGGTCGACATGCGCGCGACGAACGCCAAACTGCGCCGTCGCAGCGAGATCATGGTGTCCCAGATCACCGGCTGCGACGACGCCACCGCTATCGAGGCTCTCGGCCAAGCCGACGGAGACCTGAAGACGGCAGCCCTCATCGCCCTGGGATCGCAAGCATCGGACGCCCAGGCGACCCTGACCCGCCACGGGGGCAACCTGCGCGAAGCATTGGCAGAGATCGCCAAGACGAAACCCTGACGCTGGGCAACTGAGCGAGAAAGCAGGAATGTCATGGCGCTGGGGCTCGGCATCGACGCAGGGGGTACGGCGACACGTTGGCGACTGGTGGAGTCGAGCGGCGAATGCGTCGCCCAAGGGTCGGTCGAGCCGCTGACGGGTCACCTCTTTTCGCCCACCGCGGAAGAGCGCGCACAGCAGATCGTTTCTGGAATGGCCGTGACGGTCGCTAGGGCCGGCAAGCCCCTAGGGATTATCGCAGGCATTACCGGTCTGACGCAGGAGACGCCCGCCCAAGCCACGATGCGCGGCATCCTGTCGAGGGCGTTCCGGCTGCCCGAGGAGAAGGTATTCGTCGCGGAGGACATGTGGATCGCCTACCTGTCCTATTTCGCCCTGGGCGAAGGCATCCTGGTCTATAGCGGCACAGGCTCCATCGGGTACTACCTGTCCGACACCAAGGAGGTGATCCGGGTCGGCGGACGCGGCAACCTGATCGACGATGCGGGTTCGGGCTTTTGGATCGCTCGGGAAGCCTTGCGGGCTATTCTTCGAGCCGAGGAGGAACGGCCTGGAGACGGCTGGGAGACTGGTCTCGGCACCGCCGTGGCCGAGGCCCTCGGCGGCACGGATTGGAATACGGTGCGTTCCTTCGTGTATGGGGGCGATCGCGGGAAGATCGGCTCCCTGGCCCGCGCGGTCGGGGAAGCGGCCGTCAAAGGCGACCCAACGGCACTCCATATCCTGGAGGATGCCGGCGTGGAACTGGCCCGGCTCGCCAACTGCCTGCTCAAACGCCTCGGCCCGCGCCCTGTCGCCCTAGTGGGCGGCAGCTCCCGACTTCACGGCGTCCTCACGGACGCGTTTCGCCGACAGCTCGTCGCGCCCGTGGAGTTCATCTCCAGCGAGATCGATGCTGCCCTAACGGCAGCTCGCTTGGCCGCGACCCTCAACCGGGCATGAGGCGTGAAGCGTTACCGGAGCGGGTTGCGCAATCCTCCAACCTCGGCCAAGACTCGTGTCGGTGAAGCTCACGTTTGAATGAAATTTGCGATGCACGCTCTCTTTGTCGGCCAGACCTATATCGATGTGACGTTCCTGGCGGATGAGATCCCCACGGGCGATGAGAAGACCGTGGCCCGGGATTATGCCATCTCGTTCGGCGGCAACGCGGTCACGGCTGCTTTTGCGTGCGCCAAACTCGGCATCGTGCCCGACCTGCTGACTTCCATTGCCGATGACTGGCTGGGCCGCATGTTCATCGACATGGCGGCGAAGTACGGCATCTCCGTCCATCACCGGAAAGTCGCCGAATCGTCCCTCTCGTTCATCATGCCGAGGGGCGGCAAGCGCGCCATCGTCCGGTGCCGCGACGACCATTACCTGCATCCGGTTCCGCCTCTCAATCTCGAGGGCTGCCGGGGGCTGCATCTCGATGGCCACCAGACCGATGCCGCCATGCACTATGCCCGCGCCTGCCGCGAGGCGGGCATTCTCACGTCCCTCGATGGCGGGGGCTTGCGCTCCAACACCCATGAGCTGCTGGAATTCATCGACGTAGCCATCGTGGCCGAGCGCCTGTGCGAGCAAATGAACCTGTCCCCGTCCGAGATGCTTGGCTATCTCAAGAGCCGGGGCGTCAAGATCGGCGGCGTGACTTTGGGGGAGCGCGGCCTCGTCTGGTACGACGAGAAAGGGCATGAAGGCACCTTGCCGGCACTTGCCGTTCCGTCGGAGGCCGTGGTGGACACCAACGGGGCCGGCGACATCTTCCACGGCGCCTACGTGTATTCCGCCATGGCGCGGCCGGAGCTTCCCTGGCGCGAGCATTTCATCTTCGCCCGCGCCGCCTCGGCCTACGCAATCCAGCATCTCGGCAACGAAGCCAGCATCCCGACGCTTCAGGATGTGACGCGCACGCAGGAGCAATTCGCGGAGCGGCGGCTCGCGGCCTAGCCGACGCTTTTCGGGTGTCATCACCGGCCTTGTGCCGGTGATCCCGCTTCCGTTGCGCTTTTCCCAATCGAGATGGCCGGGACATGCCCGGCCATGACAAGCGTTGGCTAGTTACGCCGCCTTCTTCTGATAGTCCTTCACGTCCGAGAATTGGATGCCCTTGTAGCGGTCCATCTCGTATTGAAGGTTGAAGGTGTTGGCCGCCATGAAGACCGGCGCGTCGTCGAGATCGCGGGCCATGGACGATAGGTGGCTGTCGATGAACCGGTCGAGCTCGGTGCGATCCGCCGCCGTGATCCAGCGGCAGATGGTGAAGCGGGTCGCATCATAATCGATCGGAAGGCCGTATTCTCCGAGCAACCGTTCCTTCAGCACGTCGAGCTGCAGCGCGCCCACGACGCCCACGATGGCGCCCGATCCGTCCTGCGGCACGAAGAGCTGCACCACCCCTTCCTCGGCCATCTGTTGCAGCGCCTCGCGCAGCTTCTTGGCTTTCATGGCGTCCTGCAGCTTGATGCGACGCAGGATTTCCGGCGCGAAGCTCGGCACGCCGCGGAACACGATGTCCTCGCCCTCGGTGAGGGTGTCCCCGATGCGAAGCGTTCCGTGATTGGGAATGCCCACCACGTCTCCCGCCCAGGCCTCGTCCGCGATGGCCCGGTCCTGCGCGAAGAAGAATTGCGGAGTGTTGAGACTCATGGGCTTGCCGGTGCGCACGAGCTTGGCCTTCATGCCGCGCTGGAGCTTGCCGGAGCAGATGCGCATGAAGGCGATACGGTCCCGGTGGTTCGGGTCCATGTTGGCCTGGATCTTGAACACGAAGCCTGTCATGCGGCCCTCGCCGGCCTCCACGAGGCGCTTGTCCGCCTCCTGGCCGCGCGGCGGCGGTGCGTAGGCGGCCAGCGAGTCGATCAGGTCGCGCACGCCGAAATTGCGCAGGGCGCTGCCGAAGAACACAGGCGTCAGATGGCCTTCGCGGAAGGCCGCGAGATCGAAAGGCTTGCAGGCCTCCTGGGCAAGAGCAACCTCCTCCTGCCAAGCCTCGGCTTCCTCCGGCGGAAGCAACGCGATGAGAGCCTGGTCGTCCGGGCCGGAAACCTCGGTGGGCTCCTCGTCCGTATCGATCCGGCGGACGAGATTGCGCCGCAGGTCGAAGGTGCCGGCAAAGCCGCGGCCCTGGCTGATCGGCCAGGTGACGGGCGCGGTGTCGAGCGCCAGGGTCTTCTCGATCTCGTCGAGGAGGTCGAAGGGGTTGCGCGCCTCGCGGTCCATCTTGTTGATGAAGGTCACGATCGGGATGTCGCGCATCCGGCACACCTCGAAGAGCTTGCGGGTGCGCGCTTCGATGCCCTTGGCGGCGTCGATCACCATGATGGCGGAATCGACGGCCGTGAGGGTCCGGTAGGTGTCCTCCGAGAAGTCTTCGTGGCCCGGCGTGTCGAGCAGGTTGAAGACGCAGTCGCCGTATTCGAACGTCATCACCGAGGTCACGACCGAGATGCCGCGCTCCTTTTCGATGCCCATCCAGTCGGAGCGGGTCGAAACGCGGTTCTTCTTGGCCTTCACCTCGCCGGCGAGCTGGATCGCGCCTCCGAACAGCAGGAGCTTTTCGGTCAGCGTGGTCTTGCCCGCGTCCGGGTGGGAGATGATCGCAAAGGTTCGGCGGCGGCTCACAGGAGCCGGAAGATCGGTCATTGTCTCAAATTCTCTGGGTTCGGAAGCGGGGGGCAAGACGCCGCAGGTCCCGCCTCTTAACGATTGGACTTCTCAACCTATATTGGGCTCTCCCGTCAATAACGAAAGGAGGTGATCAAGTGTCTCATTGTCATACCCTGCGGTCCCCGGTTGCTGCGACCTTGATCTTGGCCTCTGCCGAGGTTCGTGCGTAACGCACATAAAGGCGCGGCTCTCTCGGGGCCGCGGACCCGACAATGGAAAGGCCGCCTTCGGGCGGCCTTTCTTGTTTGCATCAGGCGCTCAAGAGCTTGCCCGTCCGGCGAGCCTCAAGGCCCGCAACCTTGGCCAGGCGCATTCCTTCCGTGGCGAACCGCAGCGACACCCGGGCGAACATCACCCCATCCGTGGGCGATGGAACCGGCGTGACCACACCTGTCAGGGGATCCACGATGTCGGCCACCACGTCGCCCTTCTTGAGCCGGTCGCCGACCTTGGCCTGGAACACCACGATCCCATAGGCGGGCGCCGGAACAGGCTCGGAGGCAGCAAGCGGCGTCGGCGCGCACAAAGCCTCGGGCACCTGGGGCTTCTCACCCGTGATGGCGCCCCGCAGGATCATGTAATCCACCAGCGCCGCCGCGTCCTGGCGGGCGGTCTCATGGCTCACGTCGCCCTCCCCTCGGAACTCCAGGGTCGTCGAATGGCAGCCGAACGGAACTGGATGGTCAGAAAAGCGGTCCGCGAGCTCGGCCCACGGCCGGCTGCAAGCTTCGTCGAAGGGCTCATCGCCGGACTCATCCGCCAGCAGGAACGCCTGAGCGCCGATGAGCGCCGAAAGCGGCGCGAGGTCGTCCGACGAGCGGGTGTGGGTATAGAGGTGCACGACGGCCTCACTGTCGCAGTGCATGTCGAGCACCAGATCGGCTTCAATGGCGAGGCCCAGCAGGGTCTTCTTGAGCGCGTCCGCGGCATTCGCCGCCTGCCAGTCGGCAAGTTCCGCCCGCAGGGCCTCGCGGATCAGCCGGACATTGGCCTCTGGAAAGGCCGTGAGTTTGCCGTCGAGGCGCTCGGCGACCTTCGGCACCAGATACGGATAGCCCCGATTGAAATTGACCCCGTTGGAGAGATCGAACCGGCCGACCGGCTGGCCGAGAACCTTCTGGGCGAGGCCGATGGGGTTGGCGGAGGGCACGAGGACGATCTCGCCCTTGATCCTTCCCTCGGCCTCGAGGGCAGTGAGGCGTTCCCGCAGGTGATAGGCAGCAATCATGCCGGGGATTTCGTCCGCGTGAAGCGACGCCTGGATATAGATCAGGGGACGTGCGCCTGCCTCGCCGAAGCGATGAACGGTCAGACTAAGGCTTGCGCCGGGGGCGAGCGGCGAGAGGGCGATCTGTTCTGTTCTCATGGGGACCTGGAAACGGTGGCGGCTTGCGTGGGAGCCGCCGAAGTACCAGTCATCGCGATCTTTGAACAGGCAAAGGCGTTCAGCCGGCCACCCATCCCTGCGACTGGAAAATGAAACGCTCCGGTTTCGTCACCAGGGCCGCCAGCCCTTCGAGGGCCGGCTCCGGATTGACGATCACATAGACCGGGACGCTGCGGGCCCAGGCATCATGGGGGGCCTTGCGGTCGAAAGCCTCCCGGAAGCCGCCGCTTTGCAGGATGTCGACCATGCGGGGCGCAATGCCGCCCGCGATGAAGACACCGCCCGATGCTTCGAAGGTCAGGGCCAGATCCCCCGCGAACCGTCCGAGCCAGCGGGCGAAGACGTCGAGCGTTGCGCTGGCGAGCCCGTCGCCTTCGCGAGCCGCGGTCAGGACGTCATTGGGCAGGGTGAACGGGCATTCCACCGCGCGGTGGGCCGCGAACGCCTTCGAGAGCCGGAACAGGCCGGGACCTGACAACACGACCTCGGCAGACACGCGGCCCCCGACCCGCTCCAGATGGCGAAACAGCGCCGCTTCCTCATCCACGGTCGGGCCGAATTCCATATGGCCCGCCTCGGTGGCGAGGATCGCAAGGCGATCCTCGACCGGAACGATGGCCCCGGCGCCGAGTCCGGTTCCGGGCCCCAGCACCACGCGGGCGCCGGGCTTGACGGGCATCACGTCGCCCAAAGGAGCGAGATCTCCCCGTTCCAGGTCAAGCACGGTTACCGATGCAGCGACCGGCGTATAATCGTTCACCAGGGCGACCCGGTCGAGGCCGAGTGCCGTGCCGATGGCCTTCGCGTCGATGGTCCATTCCGCATTGGTCAGGCGAATGACGGGTTTGTCCACGCGGGTCGCAACCGCGATCATCGCAGAACGCGGAGCAGGCCCATCGTACCCTTTGAGCGCGATCCTGATCGCCTCCACGGGCTCCGGCGTCTGCGCGGTGAGGGTACGTGGCAGGAGCTGAAGCGGCTCCCCCGGAGAGCGCAGAACGGCGAACCGGGCATTGGTGCCGCCGATATCGCCGAGCAGAACAGGAAACGCGAACATCAAGCTTAATAGACCTTTCTGCTTCTTGCCCGGATTGGGAGCGTCAGAACGCTTCCTCCCAGCTCCGGCTCAGGCGTACGGCAGAATTGATGAGACCCACCATGGAGTAGGTCTGGGGGAAATTGCCCCATAACTCGCCGGTCGTGAAGTCGGCATCTTCGGAAAAAAGGCCAAACGAGTTGCGAAGTTCGAGAATGTGCTCGAACAGCTCGATCGCCTCCTGCTTGCGGCCGATGGCGTTCAGGGCATCCACATACCAGAAGCCGCAGATCATGAAGGCCGTGTGCATCATTCCGAAATCGTCCTCCACGTCGTAGCGCAAGAGAAGATCGCCCCGCCGCAGGGTCTTGCCCACGGCCTCCACCGTCGCGACGAACCGCGGATCACTCGGCTTCACGAAGCCTAGTTCGGAGAGCAGCAGCAACGTCGCGTCCAGATGCTCCCCCTCGAAGGAAGACACGAAGGTGCCGGTGCTCTTGTTGAAGGCACGCTCATCGATGACTGCGTGCATGCGGGAGGCGTGCTCGCTCCAGAAGGCGGCCTTGTCCTCGCGGCCCATGGCGCGGGCGATCTTCACGAGACGGTCGCACGCGGCCCAGCACATCACGCTCGGAAAGGTATGCACGGCTGCTTTGGTTCGCAGCTCCCAGGGACCCGCATCCGGCTGGTCGAACACCTCGATGGCGCGCCGGCCGAGCTGTTCGAGATGCTTGAACAGGGCCTTGTTGCCGGTTCGGATCAGGCGACGGTCCAGGAACGCATGAGTGGAGGCGAGCACGATGCTGCCATAGGCGTCGTTCTGGATCTGCGTATAGGCCGCGTTGCCCACGCGGACAGGCCCCATGCCGCGATAGCCCGCAAGCGCCTTCGCTTCGTACTCCTCGAGATTGGTCGAGCGCGTGATGCTGAACAGCGGAGCGAAATCCTTCTGGCTCGGATGGGCGTCGGCGTCGTCGACGATGTTGGCGATATAGGTGAGATACGCCTCCATGGTCTTGGTCGTTCCGAGCCGGTTGAGAGCCTGGATGACGAAATACGCATCACGCAGCCAGCAATAGCGGTAGTCCCAGTTGCGCTGCGTGTTGGGCGCTTCCGGCACCGAGGTGGTGAGAGCCGCCACGATGGCGCCCGTCTCCTCGAAGTTGCAGAGCTTGAGCGTGATGGCGGCGCGGATCACCGCCTCCTGCCAGTCGTAGGGAATCGAGAGCGCACGGACCCAGTCGCGCCAGAAATCGATGGTCCTGTCCAGGAATTCCCGCGCGGTGGAATCCGCCTCCGACCGCAGCGGCTCATCCTCTCCGAAGAAGAACGACATGGGTCGGTCGACCACGAAGGGGCGTTCTTCGGCCACGTAGGAGATGGGCGCATCCGTGGTCAGGCGCAGGGAACTGTCCGGGCCCACGAACCGCAGATGGTTGCTTCCGCGGGTGGTGGTCGGCTGATGCGCCCCCCATTCGAAATGCGGACGAAGCCTGACCCGGATGCGCGGGCGGCCTTTCACCGGACGCACGCGCCGGATCACCTGCGGTGGACGGAAGGTGCGGTCGAAATGCGTGAAGCGCGGCACGAAATCGGTGATCTCGACGATGTTGCCGGACGAATCCGTCATGGTGGAAACCAACACGGCCGTATTCTCGATATAAGCCTGCTCGCAGGTTTGCATGCCGATCTGATCGATGGCGAAAACCCCGCGCTGCTCCGCGTCCGTGCGGCCCTCCGGGCTGTCGAGCAGGGCCGAGAAGACCGGGTCTCCGTCGAAGCGGGGAAAGCAGCCCCAGACGATCTGCGCGCGGCGATCCACCAGGGCGGAGATCATGCAGTTGCCGATGACGGCAAGGTCGAGAGAACTCATGTGTCGGACGTCCAGTTGAATGGGAGGGAGCCCTCACGGGCCCATCGGGACAGGGACTTCCTCAGGTCGGAAGGTGTTCCCAGGCGCTCCCTCGCGACGGTTTCCCCTGCGCCGATGCGGACCGAGAGGCCGCCCAGGGCATTGACCATCTTGAAGCCGTTCTCGTCGGTGAGATCGTCCCCGATGAAGATGGGACGGCGACCCCGATACGGCGGATGCTGAAGAAATTTCTCGATGACTGCGCCTTTGCCGGCGGCGGCGGGAAGGATCTCGGCCACGGCCTTGCCGTGCTGAACGCGGTAACTGCTGCCCAGCGCCTCAACGGCCGCATGGGCCGTCGCGAGGGCGAAATCCTTTTCCTGGGGCGCCTGACGCCAGTGAACCGCCACCGAGCAGCCCTTGTCCTCGATCAGGACGCCCGGTTTGGACGAGACGACCTCCTCAAGGCGCTCGATGGCCGCACGAAGGTCCGGATGATCGTCCGGATCGCACAGCATGAGCCGGCCGGCGATTCGATGTTCGAGGCCATGGAGGCCCGCGGTGTCGAAGAGGGAGGCGCCGAATTGGCCGTCCAGGAAGTTGATCGGACGTCCGCTGATGATGGCGAGCGCGCCGCCAAGGCGCTCCTCGAGCCGCGTCAGGACCTCAGGCAGCGCCGGATCCAAGACGACCGCATCCGGGCGCTCTGCGATGTCGACCAGAGTTCCGTCGAAATCGAGGAAAAGCGCACATTCGTCGTTCGTCACCGGCAACATGGATTGGGTCAACAAAGCCTCACGCATGGTCAGCGCACGCCCCCGGTGCTACCAGGCCCGACCGCCATACGCTGACGCCCGCAGAGGCGTAACGCCGACGGCTACCACTTGGGTGCTGTCCCCCTGTACGAGCCGCCACCTGAACAGGGACGAAACGGCCCTTTGGTTTCCCACGGTCGGACAAGACGCGCAACAGTCGCCTTCATGGGTTTGGGGACGCCCCGGCTCTCGAACGATCTTCAACCTTAATTCCTTCGCGGCGCTCATATATTCGGCCGAACGGCTAAGCTTTAACTCTCCGGGAGACCTAAAGTTTCTGCCTGGCAGCGGGCGGCCTGATTCGCACCGGCAACGACACGCTTCCTCGGCGCTGCGCCGGTCGCCGACCCATAAAAAAGCCGCTGTCGGCTCAAGTCCGACAGCGGCATGATCTAGGTCGAGAGGCAGGAACGTCTAGTGCTCGCGGAACGCGCGGGCAACCTGCTCCTCAAGAGGCTTGAGGAAGTACTCGAACGGCGTGCGCTCGTTGACCTGCACGAAGACCTCCGCCTGCATGCCGGCGATGAGCTTGAGATTGCCAAGGCGCTTGAGCTCATCCAGCGGGAGCCCCACACGGATGGTGTAGAAGGTGGCGCCGGTCTGCTGGTCGCGCGACACGTCGGCCGACACCCGGGTCACGGTGCCGTGCAGTTCGGGTGTCGAGCGCTGGTTCGACGCATGGACGCGCACGGTCGCCTTCTGGCCGATGGCGACCTGATCGATCTCGTTGGGCAGAACCTTGGCTTCGAGGTCGAGCGTGTCGTTGGTCGGGACCACGAACATAACCGGCTCCGCGGGCGAGATCACGCCGCCGACCGTGTGAACGGCGAGCTGGTGAACGAAGCCGTCGCTGGGCGATCGGATATCGATGCGCTTGAGCTGGTCCTCGGCCGCCACCTTTCGCTCGGTGTATTCAGCAATCTTACCCTGGATGTCGCGCAGCTCCTGCATGGCTTCGGCGCGCATCTGCTCGTCGATCTGGATGATCTGGAACGACGTCTCGGCGATGCGACCCTCCGCCTGCGCGATGCCGGCAATGAGCTGGCCGCGCTGGCCCTCGATGCTGGCCGCGTCGCGTTCCAGAGCGTTGAGGCGCGGAAGCTGCACCAAGTTCTTCTGGTAGAGCTCGCGCACGCCTTTCAGCTCGTCGACGATCAGCTCCGCCTCGCGGACCTTGGCGCCCTGCTGGGCCCTGAGGCCGGTAATTTCGTCCTGCGACTGGGAGATGCGCTTGCGGAGCTGGTCCTTCTGAGCCTCCCGGGTGGCCCGGCGCGCCTCGAACAGGGTCCGCTCGGAAGCCATCATGTTCTTGATGGCGGGCTCCTCGAAGCGACCGGCGAACTCGGCCGGGGTCTTCACCTCAGAGGCGCCATCCCGCTCCGCCTCGAGGCGGGCCTGACGGGCCAGATACTCGTCGAGCTGCTTCGACACCACCTGGAGGTTGGCGCGGGTCACGGTCTCGTCGAGACGAACCAGGAGCTCGCCCTCCTTGACGCGCTGACCCTCACGGACCTTCAGCTCGCCGACGATGCCGCCGGTGGCGTGCTGGATCTTCTTGATGCTCGAGTCGACCACGAACTGGCCGCCGGCTACGACCGCGCCCGACAGGGTGGCGGTGGCCGCCCAGAGTCCGATGGTGCCGCCGAACAGGCCGATCAGGGATGCGCCGAGGATGGCCGAGCGACGCAGGGCCGCTTGGTGCCGAGACGGCTTCGGTGCTGGCTTCATGACTAACATTTATCCGACCTCCCGCAGCGAGGCGCCCTGAGGCGCGCCCTGCGCGGCCGGCGCTGCCTTCGCGGGTGCCGGCGTGGTGTTGCGTTTCATGACGGACTGCAGGACCTCGTCCCGCGGCCCCATGGCCTTGATGCGCCCCTCTTCCATGATGGCCACGAGATCCACGTTCCCGAGAGCCGCTGGACGATGGGTGATGACGATCACGATGCCGCCGCGTTTGCGCACCGCCAGAATGGCCTGGTTCAGGGCTTCGTCGCCAGCCCCGTCGAGGCTGGCGTTCGGCTCGTCGAGCACCACCATGAAGGGGTTACCATAGAGGGCGCGGGCAAGGGCGACGCGCTGGCGCTGGCCGCCCGACAGGGAGGTGCCACTTTCGCCGATGCGGGTGTTGTAGCCCTCGGGCAGGCCGAGGATCAGCTCGTGAGCGCCGGCCGTCTGGGCGGCCTCGATGATGGCCTCCGGGTTGGCCTGGGGCTGGAAGCGGGCGATGTTCTCGGCAACCGTGCCGTCGAACAGCTCCACGTCCTGCGGCAGGTAGCCGATATGGCGTCCGAGCGCATCGGATTCCCACTGCTCGATGGCGGCGCCGTCGAGGCGGATGTCGCCGCGCAGGGTCGGCCAGACACCCACGAGAGCGCGGGCGAGGGTCGACTTGCCCGAGGCGCTGGGCCCGATAAGGCCGAGGCCCTGGCCGGCGCGAAGCTGGAGCGAAGCCGCCTGGACAATTGCCCCGTTGGAGCCAGGCGCACCCACATAGATGTCCTGGGCCACCAGCTCGGCCTTCGGGGCCGGCAGGGGCATCTGCTGCTCCTGGGCCGGAACGACCGAGAGGATGTGTTCAAGGCGGCGGTAGCCCTGGCGGGCGGCCGTGAAGCCCTTCCAGTGGGCGACGGCGATTTCGATGGGGGCCAGCGCGCGGGACATCATGATGGACGCCGCGATCATCGCGCCGCCCGACACCTCGCCTTGGATCACCAGATAGGCCGCGAGACCGAGGATGCCCGACTGGAGCACCATGCGGAACACCTTGGCGAAGGCGCTGATGCCGGAGGTGGACTCGCTGGCGCGCAGGCCGTCATCCACGTGCCGGGTATGCACCTCCTCGTAGCGGCGCCCCAGGAAGTTCACCATGCCCAGGGCGCGGATGACCTCCGCGTTGCGGCGGCTGGTCTCGGCCATGGAGTGGCGCTCAGCGGAGCTTTTGGTGAGCTCGTAGGAGGGGCCCTTGCTCTTCGCGTCCGTGTAGAGGGTCAGGGCGATGATCACGACGCCGCCGCAGACCGACATGATGCCGAGCCAGGGATGGATGATGAAGCAGCCGATGAAGAAGATCGGCATGAACGGCATGTCGAACAGGGCCGTGGGGCCCAAGCTCGACAGGAAGCCGCGGATCTGGTCGAGATCCCGGATCGGCTGCAGGCTTTCAGCCTGCCTGGCGCCCTTCAGCGGCATTGCGGCCACGAGGTCGAAGATCCTGCGGGAAAGCAGTTCGTCGAAGCGGGCGCCGATGCGGGCGAGCATCTTGCCCCTGATGGCGTCGAGGCCGCCCTGGAGCATGTAGGCCGCAAGACAGATGAGCGAGAGACCGATCAGGGTCGGGATGCTACGGCTCGACAGCACGCGGTCGTAGAGCTGGAGCATGTAGATCGACCCGGTCAGCGCCAGGATGTTCACGACTGCCGAGAAGGCCGCGACGCCGATGAACGCCGGGCTGCTGGCCTTCAAGGCGTCGTAAACCTCGTTGGTGTCGTCTCTTCTTCTCGATGCCTGCTTCATGTGCTCTTCCATGGGCGGACCGAAACCAGCGGCGCCGCACGTTCGTATTACGGTGGCCTCGTGCAAAACG
The DNA here is from genome assembly GCF_003332305.1 of Microvirga aerophila. GTDB lineage: Bacteria > Pseudomonadota > Alphaproteobacteria > Rhizobiales > Beijerinckiaceae > Microvirga > Microvirga aerophila. Next base: position 34,835 of record NZ_QOIO01000034.1, read on the forward strand.
ATCATACAGCACGAGACGTGCCGTCGCGAGACGGCTGCGATGTTGGGCTGATGCTATGAGAGCGTACCTCCGCCGCCACGCGAGAGGTGGTTGATGTCGGCTCGCATAGTAACGAAAGGCCCCCAAAGCCCCGGCGCTTTCCCTTACGCCATGCTATTTGTAACCCTATTCCATGTAACTATGTCAACTAAAAGGCATAAGGGCATGCCTCTTTTATTGATTTCCTATATAAATGAAGGGGGTACGAAACGTGACCGCCCAGCTTTAGCGTAACTCTTCGGTAAATTTTTATAGTTAAGACTGATGTGTCTTCAGATGAGGTCACATCATGGACTTGCGAAACCAATCCCCCGAGACATCCGCCGTTCGCAGTCAAACGGCCGAATCAGCTTCCGCAAAGGAAACTGCCAGCATCGTCCGGATCGATCCTCAGGCAAGCGCCGCCCTGGCATCCGCCATCAACAGCGCAAAGCAGGGAGTGAACCTGGAGGGCGCAGCGGGTTCCACGGAACCGCAGGAAACCACGCCGGACGCGATGCCTCTCGCAGGGGCCCGCAAGGGTTACTCGAACACGTACTTGAGCCGCGCCGCGATGGGCCTCGTGCTGATCGGGTCATGCTGGGTCGCTTCCTATGCCGGAACGCTCGCCAGCCGCGATTCGATTCAGCAGTTCGGAACCGACGCTGCGCGGAGCGAGGTCGCTCTAGGCAGGATTAATGGCGAAATCGAGGCCCTGAAATCGGAACTTACCGCCTTCCGGGAGGCCATAAACGCAGCATCGGCGGCGGAGCGCCGCCAGAGCGCCAAGCTTGGCGAGAAGATCGACGGGTTCAGTCAGGCCCTGCGCAGCGCGGATGCAACGCGAAACTCCGATGCCAAGTTCGCGGCTCTCGATGCCCGACTCGGGAAGATGGAAGGTCAGATCCTGACCACTTTGGCCGGCATGACGGCCAAGCCGGCCGCGCCGGCGACCGACCCCGCCTCCACCGCTTCGGTGGCTCCGACCCCAGTCGCAGCGCCTGTTCCGCCTCCGGCGCCGGCGCCGGCGTCTACGCCTGCGGTCAAGCCTGCCAAGAATGACCCTGCCAAGAACGAACCCGTGGACGGCTGGGTGGTGCGGGAAGTCTATGACGGCGCAGCCCTGGTGGAGGGCCGCAACCGGCGCCTCTACGAGGTCGTGCCCGGCGGCGTCGTCCCCGGCGTGGGCCGGGTCGAGTCGATCGAGCGACGGGGCCGGAGCTGGGTGGTTCTCACGGACAAGGGCGTGATCGGCACCTATCGCTGACGCCTATTCCGCGCCTCAGCGCGGGATGATGGCGCGCAGGCCATAAGTGAGCGCGGTGAAGGCCGCTAGGCTTGCGGCATAGATCAGCACGAACCAGAGCAGGCGCTTTGAGCGCCTGCCCGACGGAGGATTTGATCCCGCCCTCATCAATGGAGCCCGTAGCCCCCGCCCCTGATTTCCTCAGCGACCTTGCCGCGGAAAACATAATAGGCGTAGGCCGTGTAGGCGAAGGTCATCGGCATGGCGATGCCAAAGCCCACCAGGGCGAAGAGTTGGGAATCGACCGTGTTGGCCGTTTGCCAGACCGTAAGAGCCGGCGGAACGTTATAGGGAAAGAGACTGATCCCGAGGCCCAGATAGCCGAGCAGGAACAGGCCGATCGCCAGGAAGAACGGCCTCACGTGGCGGCCCTCCTCCAGATCGCGGAACAGCCGGTAGGCCGTGTAGGCGGTCACGAGCGGAATCGGCGCCAGGAACGCGATGTTGGGCCACGAGAACCAGCGCGCCTCGATATGTCGCTCGAGGAACGGCACCCAAATGGACACGATCGCCATGGCGATGATGGTCCCGATCAGGAATCGGACGGCCATGCGCCGCGCCCAGATTTCGAGCTCGCCCGTGGTCTTCATTACGCACCAGGTTGCCCCGAGCAGCCCGTAGCCGAAGATGAGGCTGACGCCGGTGAGCAGGCTGAACGGCGTCAGGAAATCCCAGGTGCCGCCGGTGAACTGCCGTCCGTCGTTGGAAAATCCCTGGATGAACGCGCCCAGCACGATGCCTTGGGCGAAGGTGGCGATGAGCGAGCCGAAGTGGAACGCGTAGTCCCACAGGAATTTCGACCTCTCGGATTTGAACCGGAACTCGAAGGCCACGCCCCGGAAGATCAGCGCGATGAGCATGAGGATGATCGGCACGTAAAGCGCCGGCATCAGGATCGCGTAGGCCACATGGAAAACCGCGAAAAGCCCGCCTCCGCCGAGGATGAGCCAGGTCTCGTTCCCGTCCCAGATCGGCGCCACCGAGAACATCATTCTGTCGCGCCAATTCTCATGACCAGCGGCCCTGAAGAGGATCCCGACCCCTAGGTCGAAACCGTCGACGATCACGTACATGGCGATGGCGACTGCAATGAGCGCCGCCCAGATCAAGGGAAGCCAGAAAGCCAGTCCTTCGTATTCCGTCCCGAAACCGAACATGATGCTGTCCCCTTACTCGGCGGGCTGCGCGCGGTGGCCGGGCCTGCCCTCCAGGCCTTCGTCCGGCACGGAGAACGGGCGCTTGGGCTTCTTGCCCAGATCGTCGCCGCGGATGTCTTCCACCGGATCCGGGCCGCGCCGCAAAAGCTTGGCGAGATAATAGGAGCCGAAGCCGAACACGAACGCATAGACGACCACGAAAGTGGCCAGCGAGGCCGTCACGGCTCCGGCGGTAATCGGTGAAACCGCGTCGGCGGTGCGCAGGTGTCCGTAGACCACGTAGGGCTGCCGTCCGATTTCGGCCGTGAACCAACCGAACAGGATGGCCCCGAAGCCGGAAGGAGTCATGATCATGGTGGCCGTCAGGAAGAGCCTGTTGGAAAAGAGCGTGCCCCTCCAGCGCATGTAGAGGCTCCACAAGCCGAGCCCCAGCATGGCGAAGCCGAGGCCCACCATGATGCGGAACGAGAAGAAGACCGGCCAGACCGGCGGACGCTCATCGGGCGGCACCTCCTTGAGGCCCGGCACAACTCCGTCGAAGGCATGGGTTAGAACCCAGCTGCCGATCTTCGGAATGGCAATCTCGTAATGGTTCGTCTCCGCTTCCTCGTCGGGGATGGCGAAGAGCCGAAGCGGCATGTTGGCCATGCGGTCCCAGTTGCCCTCGATAGCGGCGAGCTTGGTCGGCTGGTATTTCAGCACGCCCAGGCCGTGCAGATCGCCAATGATGATCTGGATGGGCACGAAGATGGCAGCGAACCACAGGGCCATGGACATGGAGCGCCTGGCGCCCACGAGCTTGGCTTCAGGCGCGTCGTGCGGATGGCGCAGCAGCATCCAGGCGGACATGCCGGCGACCGCGAAGGCCGTCGTGAGATAGCACCCCAGAACCATGTGGGCGTATCGCAGCGGGAACGACGGGTTGAACACCACCTTGAACCAGTCGACCGGAACGGCCTTGCCGTTTTCGATGGCGAATCCGTCCGGCGTCTGCATCCACGAATTGGCGGACAGGATCCAGAAGGCGCTCAGGAGCGTTCCGAGCGCCACCATGCAGGTGGCGAAGAAGTGGAGCCGGTCGCCCACGCGCTCCCAGCCGAACAGCATGATGCCCAGAAAAGCCGCCTCAAGGAAGAACGCCGTGAAGACCTCATAGGCGATCACCGGCCCCAGGACGTTGCCGGTGAATTCGGAGAAGCGCGACCAGTTGGTGCCGAACTGGTAGCTCATGACGATGCCCGACACGACGCCGAGACCGAAAGAGACGGCGAATACCTTCACCCAGAAGCGAAAGAGGTTGCGGTAGAGCGGATTGCCCGTGCGCAGCCAGTTGAACTCCAGCGCCATGAGCCAGCTGGCAAGGCCGATGGTGAAGGCCGGAAAGATGATGTGGAAGGCAATCGTGAACGCGAACTGGATGCGCGACAGCATCAAGGCATCGAATTCCATGAACCTTCCCCTTTGATAGCACCTCTGCTTTTAGGGCGCGCTCAGGCCCGGACCAGGGTCGGCGCGTTCGCAGAGGCGTGGAACAGAACGTCCATGCGGCCTAGAACGGCTGCCATCCAGTGTTCAGGCGGGCCAGTGCTTCGAGCTCGATCGGGTCGTGGCTGCAGAAGATCCGCACATTGCTGCGCCGGTCGTTCGCAAGAGCCCGCAGCCTATCCTGATTGCGAAGGCGCGTGGGACGGTCCATCTCCATCAGGCGCTGATAGGCCGCAAGACCCGGCGTGCAGCGGGGCTCGGGGTCCATCTCGTGGCGGTAGAAATAAGCGTCGCCGGCGTTGAGCAGCCACCCGTCCGGCGTGTCGATGGCGACGCCCGCATGGCCATAGGTGTGGCCCGGCAGGGGAACCATCAGGATCTCCGGCGGCAATCCGTCGAGATCGCGCACCGCGTCAAAGCCGAACCAGCGCCCGCCTCCCTCATAGAAGCGCCAATCATGGACCTCGTCCCATTGTTCGGGACGATAGCGACGGCGGTTGATGAAGCCTCGCCTGATCTCAGCGACATCGACCTCCGGCTGCAGCACATGGACTCGGGCCTCGGGAAAGTCCTCGAGGCCGCCGGCGTGGTCGAAGTCGAGATGCGTGAGCACGATGTGGCGCACGTCGCGGGGCGAGAAGCCGCGGCTGCGCACCTGTTCGAGCGCTGTGTAGCGGTGTTCGAGCTGGATGCGGTTGGTGTGAATGAAAAACGGGCTCAGCCGGTCGTAGGGCCGCTCCACGTCCTGGGAGCCAAAGCCCGTATCCACCAGAACCAGGCCACTATCCGTCTCGACCAGGAGGCAGTGGCAGACGAGCTGCCCCGTCAAACCCCGGCTCACCCCATCCCAAAGCCTGCCGCCCACGGGGCACATGCAACCGCAGTTGAGATGGTGAATGCGCATGGAGATCCTCACGAGGTGAATGTGGCCGAACCTTAACGTCAGCCAAGAGGGAAATGTTCGGCTGTCTCAGACCCGCATCTCCTGAGCCGCGTGGTCTGCGCGGGGCTTGCGCTTCTTTTGCGGATTGCGCTCCTTCGCGTCGATCTCGCGGGACAGGCGCTCCTGAAGGAGGGACAGAACCGCCGCCTCCTCGGGCTTGAGGCCGGACAGGTTCTCCCGCAGCTCGGCCTGGACCTCGTCCTGAATCTCCAGAAGCAAAGCGCCGTCGAGATAGCAGGTGAAGACCTCCGGATGCACATAGCATTTGCGGCAGATGGTCGGCGTGTTGCCGAGGCGCGACGACACTTTCTCGATGGCGGCGCGGATGTTCTTCTTGGCCTTCGCGTCGCTGTCGAACTCCTCGAACTCGGACAGCGCCAGCGCCGCCAGCACCGTTCCGGACCAGGTCCGGAAATCCTTCGCCGTGATGTCGCGCCCGGTGATTTCCTTCAGATAGGCGTTCACGTCCGCCGACGTGACGGATTGCTGCTGGCCGTTCTCGTCCATGTACTGGAACAGATCCTGACCCGGCAGATCCTGACAGGCCTTCACGATCCGGGCGATGCGCCGGTCCTTGACGGCAAGCCGCCAGGTCTTTCCGCTCTTGCCCTTGAACTGGAAGCGCAGCTCGGCGCCCTCCACCTTCACGTGCGGATCGCGTAAGGTCGTGAGCCCGTAGCTCTTGTTCTGCTTGGCGTAGTCCGCGTTGCCGACGCGGATGAGCGTATTCTCGAGAAGGTGCACAACCGTCGCCAGCACCTTCTCGCGCGACAGGCCGCGCAGGCTCATATGCTCGTCGATGGTCTTGCGGATCGCCGGGAGCCCGCGGGCGAATTCGAGCATGTGCTCGTATTTCGTACTCTCCCGGACCTCGCGGAAGGCCAGATGGTAGCGGTATTGCTTGCGTCCCTTGGCGTCGCGCCCGGTCGCCTGGATGTGCCCGTTCGCCCTGGCGCAGATCCACACATCCGTATAGGCCGGCGGGATGGCGAGCGAACGGATGCGCGTGAGGGTTTCCTTGTCGGCCACCTTCTTGCCGTCCGGGCCAAGATAGGTGAAGCCCTTGCCGGATTTCTTCCGCCGGATGCCGGGTTCCTCGTCCGAGACGTAGCGAAGCCCAGCCGTCTCCGCCGCATCGCGCGGATCGACGATATTGTCGGGAGAGGAGTTCGGATCCAGCAACATGGCGCGCCTTTACGTCCGGCAGAGGAAGGTCAACCGGTCCCTGCCATGCCGGGTTCCCTGTGCGGAGGCGAGGCATGGCCGTCGCGCCGGTCGTTGCGGATCTTCAGGAACAGGACGGCGCCGCTCAACGCGAGGCTGAGCAGATTGAAGATGATGATGGGAAGGTTGCCGATCATGAACCCGTAGACCGACCACAGGATGAAGGCCGAGACGGTCACGCAGTACATGCGTTTGGAGATGGCCGCCGTATCGCGCTCCCGCCACGCCTTGAGCACCTGGGGGATGAAGCTCGACGTGGACAGAAGTCCTGCGATCACCGCCAGGGTTGTGGGCAGCCAACCATCCATGCCTGTCTCCTGCTCTGCTGGTCATCGGCAACGGTGGGCGAAATGGGAGGTTCCCTCCCCGGGCAGCGGCGTTTAGAAGGGCCTGCCCGTCATCCTGGAACGCCCGTGTCATCTTCGCCGAATTCCGATCTCCATGGCCGCAAGCTGGTCTTCATCGTCACCGAGGACTGGTTCTTCGCGTCGCACTTCCTGCCCATGGCTCGGGCCGCGCATGAACTCGGCCTCTCGGTCGCGGTGGTCACGCGGGTCCGCTCCCACCGCGAGGCTATCGAGGCCACAGGCGCGCGGGTGATCCCCCTGGAGGCGGAGCGCAGCAGCCTCAATCCCATGACGGCGGGCTACGCGGCGGGCCAGCTTGCGGCGATCCTCAAGGCCGAGAACGCCGACATGGTCCATTGCATCGCACTCCGGAGCATCCTGGTCGGGGGCTTCGCGGCCACCATGGCGGGGATCAGCCGGCGGGTCTTCGCCCTCACGGGCTCCGGCCTCCTGGGTGCCCGGGCTGACCTGACGGGGCGCCTGGCCCGGCGGGCGGTGCGCCTGCTTGTGCGCGGCCTAGAAACCCGCCAGACCCGCTACCTTTTCGAGAACACCGACGATCCCCGATCGCTCGGCCTCGATCCGGCAGGCCCCAACGTCACCATCGTGGGCGGAGCCGGGATCGATCCGACGATGCTGCAGCCCTCGCGTCTGCCGCCTCATCCGCCGCTCAAGGTGGCGGTCGTCGCGCGCATGCTCTGGTCCAAAGGCGTCGATCTCGCGGTCGAGGCCGTGCGGAGCGCTCGGGCAAGCGGGGCCGCCATCGAGCTTTCGCTCTACGGCGCACCCGACCCGTCGAACCCGAAGGCCATTCCGGAAAAGACCCTGAAGGCCTGGGATGCGGAGCCCGGCATCGCCTGGCACGGAGCCACCCGGGACGTGGCTGCGGTCTGGCGCGAGCACCACGTCGCCTGCCTGCCCTCCCGGGGCGGCGAGGGGCTGCCCAGGACCCTCCTCGAAGCGGCGGCCTGCGGCCGCGCCATCGTGACTACCGACGTTCCAGGCTGCCGCACCCTGGTGCGCGACGGCCAGGAAGGAAGGGTCGTGCCTGCCGACGACGCGGCCAGCCTGGCGGAGGCTCTCAAAGCCCTCGCCAACGACCCGGACCTCGCCGCCCGCATGGGTGAGGCCGCCCGCGCCCGCGTTCTCGACGGCTTTACGGAGCGGGACGTGATGGACGGGATCAAACGGCTCTACGCTTCCATGCTGACTTCATGATCCTGGACCCCGTCGCCTTCATCCGGGCTGAGACGCGCCTGCTTCCGGTGCCTCATGCCCCGGAGCTGTCCCTGCACGTGGCGGACGAAGCGACGGAGCTCTGGCAAAGGACCGAGGAAGAACTGGGCGAGATCGGCCTTCCGCCTCCGTTCTGGGCCTTCGCCTGGGCGGGCGGACAGGCGCTGGCCCGCTACATCCTGGACAACCCGCACATCGTGCGCAGTCGGCGGGTGCTCGATTTCGCGTCCGGCTCGGGTCTGGTGGCGATTGCCGCCATGAAGGCGGGCGCGGCCAGCGTGGCGGCCTGCGACATCGACCCGTTCGCCATTGCGGCCATTGGCCTGAACGCCCAGGCCAATGACGTAACGGTCGTGGCCGTGCAGCAAGATCTCGTCGGAGAGGATCAGGGTTGGGACGTCGTTCTGGCCGGGGACATCTGCTACGAGCAGGATCTGGCCCTCAGGGTCACGGATTGGCTTTGTGCCCTGAGTCGCCGGGGCGCAACCGTCCTCATCGGCGATCCGGGTCGAACTTATCTCCCAAAAGACCGTCTGGAAAAGGTCGCGGCCTATGAGGTGCCGGTCACCCGAACGCTGGAGGATGCCGACATCAAGAAGTCCAGCGTCTGGCGCTTCCGTAGCGTTTCCTGAAACCTCCTCCCTCTTTGCACGTTTGCAGAGCGCAAAGATATTTCATTGCGCATTTTCCCCATGAAAAAGTAGTGATATAACCTATATGGATAGGGTGAATTACGAAAAGTTATATCGCTTCGAACGCCCGACGAGGAGGAATAACCATGCCCCATACTGCAGCCTACAAGCACTACCAGCCAGGCGAGAGCCCTGCGCGATCCCCTTCACGGTCCGAACAGACCGCAAGAGCCCTAGCCCAATCCGAGGCCATGTGCCGGGCCAATGGAGCAAGGCTCACGCGCATTCGACGCAACGTGCTGGAAGTCCTGTACACGTGCCACAAGCCGCTCGGGGCCTACGAACTGGCCGACCTCCTCTCGCCGGGCGCCCGGCGCATGGCCCCCATCACAGTCTACCGCGCCCTCGACTTCCTGATCGAGCAGGGCCTGGCCCATCGCCTGGCAAGTCAGAACGCCTATATCGCGACCATTCATGGCCACGGCGGCGAAACCTGCGCCTTCCTGATCTGCGAGGAATGCGGCGACGTGAGCGAGGCGACTTCCCGGGACTTTGCAGATACGGTGTCGGGCCTCGTGTCCCAGGCAGGGTTCAGGCCGCGCGCGAAGGTTCTAGAGATCACCGGCCGGTGCGCCCATTGCCAAGGCGCGGGACGCCACTAAGCCGCGCTTGACGCAGCGGGGATTTGGCATCAGCTAATCGGCGGCAGCCCGGAGCTGCCGCCGTGGATGACCGCATGCCCTTCGAATCCCTGTCTGCCGATACGTCGTTAGTCCAGCCCGAGGCCGAGCTCTCGGCCGGACCTGCTCCGCGCCACCGCACCGTAGGCGTGCGGGTCGGCTCCGTCATGGTGGGCGGAGGCGCACCGGTCGTCGTGCAGTCGATGACGAACACCGACACGGCGGACGTGGACGGGACTGTCGCCCAGGTGGCGGCGCTGGCCCGAGCCGGGTCCGAGATCGTGCGCATCACCGTGGACCGAGACGAGGCGGCAGCCGCCGTGCCGAAGATCCGCGAGCGGCTCGACCGCCTCGGCGTCAGCGTGCCGCTCGTAGGCGACTTCCACTATATCGGCCATCAGCTCCTGGCGGATCACCCGGCCTGCGCCGAAGCCCTCGACAAATACCGGATCAATCCCGGCAATGTGGGCTTCAAGGACAAGAAGGACCGGCAGTTCGCCGCCATCGTCGAAATGGCCATCCGCTACGGCAAAGCCGTGCGCATCGGCGCCAACTGGGGCTCCCTTGACCAGGAGCTCCTCACCCACTTCATGAACCGGAACGCCGCTTCGGCCGCCCCGCGGGACATGCGCTGGGTGACCCGCGAGGCGATGATTCAGTCGGCTCTCCTGTCGGCGGCCCGCGCCGAGGAGATCGGCCTGAACCGGGACAGGATCATCCTGTCGGCCAAGGTCTCGGCCGTGCAGGATCTGATCGCCGTGTACCAGGAGCTGGCCCGCCGCTCCGATTACGCCATCCATCTGGGCCTCACCGAAGCCGGCATGGGCTCGAAAGGCATCGTGGCCTCCTCGGCTGCCATCGGCATCCTGCTCCAGCAGGGCATCGGCGACACGATCCGCTTCTCCCTCACGCCGGAGCCGGGGGGAGACCGCACCGTCGAGGTGAAGACCGCCCAGGAACTGCTGCAGACCATGGGCTTTCGCACCTTCGTGCCGCTCGTGGCCGCCTGCCCGGGCTGCGGACGCACCACCTCGTCGGTGTTCCAGGAGCTCGCGCGGGACATCCAGTCGTGGATTTCCACCTCCATGCCCGAATGGCGGCGCGAGTATCCAGGCGTCGAGAACTTGAACGTGGCCGTCATGGGCTGCATCGTGAACGGGCCCGGCGAGTCGAAGCATGCCAATATCGGTATTTCGCTCCCCGGAACGGGCGAGCAGCCGGCGGCCCCCGTCTTCATCGACGGCCGCAAGGCCATCACGCTTCGCGGGCCGACTCTGGCGCAGGATTTCCAGAAACTCGTGATCGACTACATCGAAAAGAATTATGGGCAGGCTGGGCGTGACGCCGCCGAATAGGTGGAGTACAAGCCCTGACGAAACTCGATGGAACCCTAACATAGATTCCGTTTTAAGCTTGAGCGCGATGTGCTAGAGAGCCCGCCGCGCCAGCACCGACGGCCGCCGCGTCTCACGAGGAGGGGGCCGCCCTTCGTCGCCTCGCAACGCAGTTGAACAAGGGCCGTCCGCGGAAACATCCGCAAAGAAAATCACAATGGCAGATCAACACGCCGTCGCCCCTGGTCACGCCGATTCCGTGGCTCCGGAGGCCACCTTACCGGAAAGCCATACTCATGCGGGCTTCGGGACCCTCGTGCTCGGCGCCATCGGCGTGGTCTTCGGGGACATCGGCACGAGCCCTCTCTACGCCTTCAAGGAATCCATGGCCGCGGCCGCCGGCGGCGGTCCCGTCACCCGGGACATCATCCTGGGCGTTCTGTCGCTGATCCTGTGGTCGCTCGTCTTGGTGGTGACGGCCAAATACGTCTTCATCCTCCTGCGGGCGGACAACAAGGGAGAAGGCGGAACGCTCACCCTCGTGGCCTTGGCGCAGCGCGCGATCGGGCACCGGCGGGGCTTTGTCCTTGTCCTGGGCATCGTCGGCGCGGGTCTCTTTTACGGCGATGCGGTTCTCACCCCGGCCATTTCGGTCCTGTCGGCCGTGGAAGGTTTGAAACTCGTCGCGCCGACCCTCGAAGACTATGTGGTGCCTATTACCCTGGCGATCCTGACAGCGCTGTTTCTTGTCCAGAGCCGAGGCACAGGGCGGGTCGCGGCCTTCTTCGGACCCGTTATGCTGGTGTGGTTCGCGGCCCTGGCCCTCGCCGGAGCGCTTCACATTGCGGACGATCCGACCGTGCTGACGGCGATCAACCCGCTCCACAGCATCCTGTTCTTCTTTAATCATCCCACCGTATCGCTTGCGGTCCTTGGAGCGGTCTGTCTCGCCGTCACCGGCGCCGAGGCGCTTTATGCGGACCTCGGGCATTTCGGCGCCAAGCCGATCCGCAGCGCCTGGCTCTACCTCGTCTTTCCGGCCCTCGTGATCAACTATTTCGGCCAGGGTGCACTCGTGCTTGCCCATCCCGAAACGGCCGAATCGCCCCTGTTCCGCCTCGTGCCCGACTGGGCGCTGGTGCCCATGATCATCCTGGCGACGCTGGCCACCATCATCGCAAGCCAGGCGGTGATCACAGGCGCATTCTCCCTCACCCGGCAGGCCGTCCAGCTCGGCATCCTGCCGCGTCTGGAGATCCGCTTCACCTCGGAGACCCACCAGGGGCAGATCTACCTGCCCAAGGTGAACATGTTCCTGCTCTTCGGCGTCATCGTGCTCGTGCTGATCTTCGGATCTTCGAGCAACCTGTCCCACGCCTACGGCGTCTCGGTTTTCGGCGCCATGTCGGTGGACGCGATCCTGGCCATCATGGTGATCTGGAAGGGCTGGCGCTGGTCCTTGGGCGCGGCGCTCGCGCTCATGCTTCCGTTCCTGTTCATCGACCTCGCGTTCTTCGGCGCGAATCTCCTCAAGCTGTTCACCGGCGGCTACGTGCCGGTCATCCTCGCGTCGGTTCTCATCACCATGATGTGGACCTGGGTGAAGGGAACCAACATCCTGTTCGAGAAGACTCGCAAGATCGACGTACCCTTCCTCGAACTGGTCAGGATGCTCGAGAAAAGCCCGCCGCACCGGGTGAAGGGAACCGCCGTGTTTCTCACCAGCGATCCCGATACGGCTCCGGCTGCTCTTCTCCACAACCTCAAGCACAACAAGGTGCTGCACGAGAAGAACGTGATCCTGACCGTGTGCAGCGAAGATGTTCCGCGCGTGGAGGACGAGGACCGGGTGAGCATCGAGGATGTGGGCGACTCGTTCTGGCGGATCCGGCTGAGCTACGGCTACATGGAAACGCCCAACATTCCGCGCGGTCTCGCGATCCTGCGCAAGCAGGGCTTCAAGTTCGACATCATGGCCACGTCGTTCTTCCTGTCGCGACGCTCCATCCGTCCGGCGGCCCATTCGGGCATGCCCCTCTGGCAGGACAAGCTGTTCATCAGCCTCGCGAAGTCGGCCAGCGACGCCACGGACTTCTTCCAGATCCCCACCGGGCGTGTGGTCGAGGTCGGCACGCAAGTGACCGTTTAAGACGGCAGGCGCGTAAGGCCGTTGCCGTCGGGGCGGCCCGGTGCCACTCTTTGGCCGTCATGAGTCAGACGATCGCCCTCATCCGCCCCAGCCTCGATTGGCTGCCTGCCTACGAGCAGGCCCTCGCCCGGGGCTGGTCGCCCAACACCGATCAGGATGTCAGCCGCGAACAACTGCAGCAGCTTCGGCGAAACCCCGAACGCTTCCTGCACAATCTCTATCACAGCCTTATGATCCGCCTGCCCGACGGCCGGGATGTCCCGCGCCTGCCGGCGCACGATTTCTGGATCAGCGACGGGGAGTTCTGCGGCCGCATCGGCTTCCGGTTTCAGCGTGGGACGGAGGAGCTGCCGCGCACGGCCTACGGCCATATCGGCTACACCATCGTGCCGTGGAAGCAGCGCCGGGGCTACGCCACGCAGGCGCTGCGGCAGATCCTGCCCGTCGCCCGCCAGGAAGGCTTCTCCCGGGTGCTGGTCACCTGCGACGACGACAATGAGGCGTCCCGAAAGGTCATCCTGGCCAATGGAGGAACGCCTGCGGGAACGGTCTCCCACGACCGCCGCCCGGGCCACGTGAAGCTCTGCTATTGGGTACCGACGCCCGAGATCTGATCACGACCTCAAACCTGCCGCTCCACTACGAAGCGCACGGCCTCGCGCAGGGTATCGGCCTCCGGGCCGAACCCCTCCAGGGATACGTGCGCGCTCTCCACGAGGAGTTCGCATTCGCGCCGTGCTCCCTCCAGCCCCAAGAGATCCACGAGGGTAGCCTTGCCCTTCTCGAGGTCCTTGCCGGTCCGCTTGCCCAAAGCCTCGGAAGAGGATTCCCGATCCAGAATGTCGTCGGCCACCTGGAAGGCGGCGCCGAGGGCGCGGCCGTAATTCACCAGGTTCTCACGCGCCGCCGGATCCGCCCGGCCGAGGATCGCTCCGGCCTCGACCGAGAAGGTCAGGATGGCGCCTGTCTTCATCATCTGAAGCTGGCGCACGTCGATCTCCGACAGTTCGGCCGCTCCATAGCGTCCCTCCGCCGCAAGATCGAGTAGTTGCCCGCCCACCATGCCGCCGGGACCGGACGCGCGCGCGAGCCCCAGGACCAGGTCGGACCGGATGGCCGGATCCCTGTCGGTGGCCGGATCCGCCAGAACCTCGAAGGCAAGGGTCTGAAGGGCGTCACCCACGAGAATAGCCGTCGCCTCGTCGAAAGCCTTGTGCACGGTCGGGCGGCCCCGGCGCAGGTCGTCGTCGTCCATGGACGGGAGGTCGTCATGGACCAGGGAGTAGCAGTGCAGAAGCTCGACCGCGCAGCCCGCCCGCAGGGGCCCCTCACCTTCCTGCCCCAGTAGGCGGGCGGTCTCGATGGTCAGGAAGGGCCGCAGGCGCTTGCCGCCTCCCAAGGCCCCATGCCGCATGGCGGCCATCAGACGGTCGGGCCGTGCAATCTCGCCGGGACCCGGTTTGTCTGATAGCAAGGCCTGGAGACTTGCTTCGACGATCCCTGCGGCCCGGTTGAGCCGCTCCGTGAAAGTGTTGGTGGATGGCGTCATGATGGGCCTGGATTCGGACGGTGCGGCGGCCCCGTCCGGTGAGAACGCTGGTGAAAAATCCAGGCCGGGATGGACATTGCGCTCGGAAGGCTCGCGGACGCCGCTGACGGCTTCGCGCCTCCTTCGCCGCTTCGTTCAGATCGGCCTGGGGCTCGTACTCTTATGGGTCGGCGCGGTCTTTTGGCTAGGCCTCATGTACTGGGTCGTGCCCCCGGTCTCCACGCTCATGCTCGGCCGGTGGATGATTCTGCAGCCCGTCGAGCGTGATTATGTCAGCCTGGAAGAAATATCCCCTCATCTGCCGCTTGCGGTGATGACCTCGGAGGACAGCCGGTTCTGCCAGCACGGGGGTGTGGATTGGGAGGTCCTGCGGGACGTGGTCGAAGCCGCCGACGAGGACGGTCCGTCCCGGGGCGCCTCGACCATTCCCATGCAAACCGCCAAGAACCTCTTCCTGTGGCCGAGCCGATCCTATGTGCGCAAAGGCCTTGAGCTTCCGGTAGCGCTTTACCTCGACCTGATCTGGTCGAAGCGCCGCATGATGGAGAACTATCTCAACATCGCCGAATGGGGCGAAGGCGTCTTCGGCGCGGAGGCGGCAGCCCAGCGCTATTTCCGCAAACCCGCCAAGGCCCTGACCCGCCGGGAGGCCGCCCTCCTGGCCACCGCCCTGCCCAACCCCCTCGTGCGAAACCCGGCGCGGCCGACCCGCCGTCATCAGGCCTTGGCCGGACGGCTGCTCGCGCGCATGGAGGTGGCGGCCCCCTTCAGCGAATGCCTTAAAGGCTAGGGATGCGGGCCCGGGTTCGTGGTATATTGGGGCTAGATATTTCCCCAAATACCCTGTATGAGGCGCAACCTCATCAAGATTCAGATGTGAGCGTTCCCGGTTCGAGCGGACGCTCCGCTATTGACCGGAGACGAAGAAAATGGCCGTTCCAAAGAGAAAAACGTCGCCTTCGCGGCGCGGCATGCGTCGCTCCGCCGATGCCTTGAAGGCCCCGACCTACATCGAGGACAAGGATTCCGGCGAGCTGCGCCGCCCTCACCACATCGACCTGAAGTCCGGCATGTACCGTGGCCGTCAGGTTCTGACGGTGAAGTCGGACGCGTAAAAAACGCGACATGCGACAATGAGGACCGGCGCCCCAAGCGCCGGTTTTTTTATGCCCGCGCGTGTGCAAAAGCCTGACTTTCTCGAGAGCTTTTTAGAGATCATTAAGCCTGAGGCCTGATCCTGTTTCCTTGTTTCAGGGCATGCCGACGGTCATGAGCGTTCCAGCGCCGCCGCGCTGCCCTGGGTGATCGTGTGTCCGAGGGTGTGAGTGATGGCGACGAAGCGGCCGGGCCGGGCGGGAATTTTCAAGAGCGCATCCCGGGCTTCGCGCAAGCACACCCCCACCGGACCGCAGGCCGCCCTGGCGACCCTCGAGGGCGTGACCTATGCGTGGGACAGGCAAACCGACGCCCTCGCCTGGGGGCCTAACGCATCCGAAGCGCTGGGCCTTGCGCCCGACGCTCTTCCCCGAACAGGCCAAGCCTTTTCCCAGATGGTGGAGCCATCCAGCGGCATGAGCCGCGACGCGGCCTTGGCGGCTGATGGCCGATGCCAGGCTTACGACACGCGGTATGCCCTGCGTTTCGGGGCCTACAAGGTCGTCATGGTTCAGGACGCCGGGCGCTGTCTGCCGGATCCGGAGGGGAAGCCGGGCCTTGTCCGTGGGCTCCTGCGGGTCGACGCGGGGGCAAGCGCGCCGGATCTCCTGCCGGCCGCCGTGAAGGACCGCTCCGCCCTGCTTCGCCGCATCCAGGACGACATCGACGAGGCCGTGCGCTTCTCCCATACCTGCACCCTCATCCTCGGCGCCTGCGAGGGTGACGAGGTCACCCTGGGGGAGACAACCCGAGGGCTCCGGCCGATCATGCGCCGGGGCGACCACATCGCCGCCCTTGGACCAAACCGCTTTGCCCTGATCCTTGCCTCCTGTCCGGCCAAGGAAGCGACGAACGCCATGAGACGGGTGGCCGCCCTGTTGCAGGACCTGTGCCCGGACGGTTCGCTGCATCTCGGAGCCGCCTGCTCGCCCGACCACACCTTCGAGGCGGCCAAGCTTCTTCGGTTCGCGGAAGGAGCGCTCGCGACTGCAAGCAAGCGGTCCGAGACCGCCGTGCTGCACAAAATTCGTCACAATGCCCCGGCGCAACCGAGTGGGCACGCGCCCTACGATCTCGTGGGAGCCTTGAACGACCGCCGCCTGACCCTGATCCTCCGGCCGGTCGTGGATGGATCGTCGCGCCGCCCGGCCCTGGTGCAGGGCTACGCCGGCGTGGTTGGCCGCAACGGAGGGGCGACGCCGCTCGGCAACCTTCCGGCGTTGGATCAGGCCAATCTGTCCCTCCTGGTGGACGGGCGCATGCTGGGGCTGGCGGCGGATCACCTCGTCCAGAACCCCGAGGACCGCCTCGTCCTTCCCATTGCGCCCGCGACCCTTCAGGATCGAGAGTGGCTTCCGATGCTTGCAGCCCACCTCGGAGCCCGACCCGGCATCGCATCGCGCTTTATCGTGCAGGTTCCGGAAACGGTCCTGCTCGACACGGAAGCCGCCAAGGGCCGCCTGGACGCCATGAAGGCCCTCGGCCTGAACATCGGCGTGACGGGTTTCGGAACGGGCCATGCCTCTCAGACCGCCCTGCAGGCCCTGCCAATCGATCTCGCGACGATCGACGGCGTGTTCATCCAGTCCCTCAAGCGCTCGACGGCCGACCGTCTCTTCGTCCGCACCTTGAGCGACATGGCGCACCATCTGGGCATCGCCACCATGGCCGAATGGGTGGACGACGCGACGACCGCCGATTGGCTCACGGCCTGGGGCGTCGACTACATGCACGGCGACCTTTTCGGCGCAGCCGAGGCAATGGTGGAGCCGCAATCGATCCTGCGGCGGCTCAAGCGCGCCTGAGGGGCGTCACTTGCGGGCGAGCTTGTCGAGCTTGGCCTGCATGTCGGCCATCTGGCGTTTCAGGGTCTCGAGATCGCCCGCACCCTCCGCCGGCTGCTCGGATTTTGTCTCGAGTGCGCCGCCCGGCGTCTTGGCGAAGGGCGCGAACATGCGCATGGCATCCGTGAAGAAGCTCATGTTCTTGCGCACCTGCTCCTCCATGGCCTGGAAGGCCGAGGGGCCGAAGGCCTGGGTCATCTGGTCCCTGAGCTTCTGCTGCTCCTGGGACAGGTTGTTCATGGAGAACTCAAGGTAGCTCGGCACCAGGGCCTGAAGGCTGTCGCCGTAGAAGCGGATCAGCTGGCGCAGGACCGTCACCGGAAGGAGGTTCTGCCCCTCCTTGTTTTCCTGCTCGAAGATGATCTGCGTGAGCACGGAGCGGGTGATGTCGTCGCCGGACTTTGCGTCGTTGACGATGAAGTCCTCGCCCTTGCGCACCATTCCGGCGAGGTCCTCCAGGGTCACGTAGGTGGACGTGCCCGTATGATAGAGGCGACGATTGGCATATTTCTTGATGACCGTCGGTTGTTTGTCCGTCGCCATGTGGTTCCAATACGTTCCCGTCGAGCCGAAATGGTCGAAAGGGCGGCGTGGCTCGATCCCGTCGTCTCAGGTTTCATCCGCCCTAATTTGATTATAGTCGTTTGATCGACTGATCAAAGCGTCAAAAGTCTAAGGCGTCTCTCGAGGGGTTGGCGAGCCACGCCATCGAGCGCTTGACTTCCCGCCGGCGCAAGCTTTGATCAACTCATCAACAGGGCTGCCGCAGCGTTCGGCAACGCCAGAAGAGGAGACACGCATGGCCCAAGACAGCATCGTCATCGTCGGAGCGGCGCGCACCGCCGTCGGTTCGTTCAATGGCGCCTTCGCCAACACCACCGCGCACGATCTGGGCGCCGTCGCCATCAAGGAAGCGCTCGCGCGCGCCAAGGTGGACGGTTCGGAAGTGGACGAGGTGATCCTGGGCCAGATCCTCACGGCGGCTCAAGGCCAGAACCCCGCCCGGCAGGCCGCCATGGCGGCGGGCATTCCGCACGAGAAGACCGCCTGGGGCCTCAACCAGCTCTGCGGATCGGGCCTGCGCACCGTCGCCATCGGCATGCAGCAGATCGCCAATGGCGACGCCAACATCATCGTGGCGGGCGGCCAGGAATCCATGTCCCAGGCGCCCCACGCCGCCTATATGCGCAGCGGCACCAAGATGGGCGACTTCAAGCTCGTCGACACCATGCTCAAGGACGGCCTGATGGACGCCTTCCATGGCTACCATATGGGCACCACCGCCGAGAACGTGGCCCAGCGCTGGCAGCTCACCCGCGAGGAGCAGGACCAGTTCGCCGTTGCGTCCCAGAACAAGGCCGAGGCCGCCCAGAAGGAGGGCCGCTTCAAGGACGAGATCGCGCCGGTGACGATCTCCACCCGCAAGGGCGACACCGTGGTGGACCAGGACGAATACATCCGCGCCGGCACCACCATCGACGCGGTTGCCAAGCTGCGGCCCGCCTTCTCGAAGGAAGGCACCGTCACGGCCGGCAATGCCTCGGGCATCAATGACGGCGCGGCCGCCATCGTGCTGATGACGGAAGCCGAGGCCCAGAAGCGCGGCCTGACGCCTCTCGCCCGCATCGCCTCCTGGGCGACCGCCGGCGTTGATCCGGCCATCATGGGCACCGGCCCCATCCCGTCTTCCCGCAAGGCGCTCGAGAAAGCCGGCTGGAAGGTCCAGGACCTCGACCTCGTCGAGGCCAACGAGGCCTTCGCGGCTCAGGCGCTCGCGGTCAACAAGGACATGGGCTGGGATCCGTCGATCGTGAACGTCAATGGCGGCGCGATCGCCATCGGGCATCCCATCGGGGCGTCCGGCGGGCGTGTCCTCGTCACCCTGCTGCACGAGATGGCGCGCCGCGACGCCAAGAAGGGTCTCGCAACGCTCTGCATCGGCGGCGGCATGGGCATCGCCATGTGCCTCGAGCGATGAGCCGCGAGATTATCCAGAAAAGCATCGCGCCGGAGCTAGGCTCCACGAGCGGTCGTAAGCTATGATTCGAGGCGGTCCGATTTTCGGGCCGCCTCAATCACATGATGGGTCCGACAGAGACCCGCTTGAGAACGGCTCTGGGAAGGAGACAAACATGGCGCGCGTTGCATTGGTCACCGGCGGAACCCGAGGCATCGGAGAGGCGATCTCAATCGCCCTGATGCGGGCCGGCTACAAGGTTGCGGCGAACTACGGTGGCAACGACGAGGCCGCGAACAAGTTCAAGGACGAGACGGGCATCCCGGTCTACAAATTCGACGTATCGGATCCTGCTGGCTGCGAGGCCGGCATTCGGGCGATCGAATCGGAGCACGGTCCCGTGGAGATCCTGGTCAACAACGCCGGCATCACCCGCGACGGCATGTTTCACAAGATGACCTTCGACCAATGGTCGGCCGTTATCCGCACCAATCTCGATTCCATGTTCACCTGCACCAGGCCGGTGATCGACGGCATGCGCTCGCGCAACTTCGGCCGCATCATCATCATCTCGTCCATCAACGGTCAGAAGGGCCAGATGGGACAAGCGAACTACTCCGCCGCCAAGGCCGGCGTGATCGGTTTCGCCAAGGCGCTCGCGCAGGAGAACGCCAACAAGGGCGTCACCGTCAACGTGATCGCGCCGGGCTACATCGGAACCGAGATGGTGCGCGCCGTGCCGGAGGAGGTGCTGAAATCCAAGATCCTGCCGCTCATTCCGGTGGGCCGTCTCGGCGAGGCCGAAGAGATCGCCCGCAGCGTGCTCTTCCTGGCGGGCGACGATGCGGGCTTCATCACCGGCTCGACCCTGTCGGTGAATGGCGGCCAGTACATGGCGTAACCGATTGAGCGTCATCCCGGACGCGGCGAAAGCCGCGATCCGGGATCCCGTGCAGAATAGAGTTCCGTTCATCGGCCGACACAGGATCTTCGCTGCGCTTCGCCCGGGATGACGTTTCGGCCAAAAGGGATTCCACATTTCTCGCCCGATGCTTTAGTGGCGGTGCCCATGACCACGCGCACCGCCACCACCATCGGCTTCACGGCCGTTCTCTTCTGGTCCCTGCTGGCCCTGTTGACCGCCGCCACGGGCAAAATCCCACCGTTTCAGCTTGCCGCCATGACGTTCCTGATCGGCGGGCTCGTGGGCATCACGAGCTGGATCGCGCGTCCTCAAGGCATCCGGACCCTGCGTCAGAAGCCCGTCGTGTGGGCGCTGGGGCTTGGCGGCCTGTTCGGCTACCACGCGCTTTATTTCGCGGCCCTGCGCATGGCGCCACCCGCCGAATCGGGGCTGATCAACTACCTCTGGCCGCTCCTGATCGTGCTGTTCTCGTCGCTTCTGCCCGGCGAGCATTTGAGGCGCGCTCACATGATCGGCGCGCTTCTCGGCTTTGCGGGCGTGGCGTTGCTCATCGCCGGTCGCGGATCGTTCGACGCAAGGGCCGAATACATGCCGGGCTATCTCTGCGCCTTCATCGCGGCCTTCGTCTGGGCGGGCTACTCGGTGCTGTCGCGGCGCTTCGGCGAGGTGCCGACGGACGCGGTGGCGGGCTTTTGCCTCGTAACCGCTTTCTTGAGTCTCGTGTGCCACCTGGCCTTCGAGACCACGGTGTGGCCGGAGACCCAGCTGCAATGGCTGGCGCTTCTGGCGCTCGGGATCGGCCCGGTGGGCGCGGCCTTCTATGTGTGGGACATCGGGATGAAGCGCGGCGACATTCGGCTGCTGGGCGTGGCGTCCTATGCGACGCCCGTCCTGTCGACCCTCGTGCTGGTTCTCGCAGGCTACGCCGAGCCGACCCTGACCCTCGCCCTCTCATGCGGGCTGATCGTGCTCGGCGCCCTGGTGGCGACGCTCATGGGGCGGAAGAAGGCGCCGGCATGACCCGGTGGGTGTAGCGGTAGGCGGGCTGGAACCCGAGCGCGCCATAAAGCGAGATGGCGATCTCGTTTTCCTCGCGCACCTGGAGATAGGCCGTGTGGGCGCCCTCCTGGCAGCCCCAGCTCATGAGGCTCGTCACCACCCGGCGGCCCAACCCGATTCCGCGCAGGTCCGGCGCGACGACGATGTCGTAGAGGCCCACATAGCCCCGCTCGATGACCCCGAGGCCCCAGGCCACCGGCTTGTCGTCGAGATGCAGCGTCGCAAAAGCCGCCTTCTGGTGGATCCGCGAGACGATCTTCATCAGGGTCGCGTCGTCGGCCTTGTCGCCGCCATAGGACCCCGCAGCCTCTCGGACCCATTGCTTGGAAACCTCCGACTGGAGCTTGACCTCGGGATCGGCCACGCAATCTCCATCGACAGGGCCCGCGAGCACCAGGGTGGGCTCGATCTCCTGGAAGCCGCGCGAATCCAGCATCGCGTCCACGTCTGACGCCTGCAATCCATTCAGCCGAAAGGTCGGCCGGACATTCGCCTCGACGAATCGCGAGACCATGTGGTCGATCAGAGCCTCGTCGAGGGCTGCTGCCGGAAGAAGGGGCGTCGCCGAATTGGCCCGCTTGGTGTAGCCGCCGGCAAGCCGCAGGATCCAGCCGTCATAAGCCTGGTAGTCGAATGACGGCCAGGCGTTCATGAGGCGGCTCTCGAGCCCGAGGATGAGTCTGTGATCGTCCATAGGCTCCTTATACTCCTGACCGGCCGCTGCGGGCTTCAAAACCTGTTCTTCCATTCACGCAGGGCCTGGAAAACCTCCACGGGTTTCGCTCCCTCCTTGTGAACGGCCTTTGCCAATGACGGTTCGCCCGCCCGCAGAAACGGATTGGCGGCCTTCTCCTGGCCGATGGTCGTGGGCACCAGGAAGCGCCCTTGCGCCTTGGCCTCCTCGGCCTCCGCGGCTCGCGCCTTCAGGGCCTCGTTGTCGGGATCGACCGCCAGGGCGAAGCGGGCGTTGGATAGCGTGTAGTCATGGCCGCAGAAGACTCGCGCCTCCTCGGGCAGGGCCGCCAGCCGCTGCAGGGACGAC
This sequence comes from Microvirga aerophila, assembly GCF_003332305.1. Taxonomy (GTDB): domain Bacteria; phylum Pseudomonadota; class Alphaproteobacteria; order Rhizobiales; family Beijerinckiaceae; genus Microvirga; species Microvirga aerophila. The sequence continues at coordinate 56,877 of NZ_QOIO01000034.1, forward strand.
CAAAGATCCCCGTAGCTTCCTTCCAGCACCCGTCCGCATCCAAGGGTGAAGAGAGTGTCGCCGGCGAAAAGATCGCGGTCCGCCGCAAACCAGTAGGACACGTGATCGGCGCAATGCCCGGGCGTCTCCCACACATGCGCCTGAAGGCTTCCCACATGCACCGTGTCGCCCTCCCGCACATAGGCGTCCGCATGGGGCACCTGCTCCCGCGCCTTCAGGGGCGCGACCACCCGGCATCCTGTGCGGCGCTTCAGCGGATCGATGGCCTGTACATGGTCGGAATGGCGATGGGTGACCAGAATGTCGGAAAGCCGCCAGCCGGTTTCCGCCAGCGCCGCCAGGATCGGCCCCTCCTCCGGCGCGTCGATAGCCGCGCAGGCCCCCGTATTGGGATCGTGCACCAGAGCCCCGATATTGTCCTGAAGACAGCGAAAGACGTGGATTTGAGCGGGCATGGCGGAACCTTGGCTTGATGCGTCATCAGCTATCATGGAACAGTCCGGCCATGAAACCAGACCTTGATCTCAAGCATTGCGGGCGAACGGGCCGGACGATTTAGGCTAACAGCGCATGAGCATCGACATCACCGACCTGCGCAGCTTCTACGCCAGCCCCCTTGGAGGGGTCACCCGGCGCTTCGTCGGGCAGGCGGTCGGCCGCTTCTGGGGACCGCTGACGGGCCTGCGCGTCCTCGGCCTCGGCTATGCATGCCCGTATCTCGGCAAGGCCCGGTCCGAGAGCGAACGGGCGCTCGCTTTCATGCCGGCCAGCCAGGGCGTGGTGAACTGGCCCAGCACCGGAGTGTCCGCGTCCGCCCTTGTCGATCCGCTCATGATGCCCTTGCCGGACGCTTCCATCGACCGGGTCCTCGTGGTGCATGCGCTCGAGACCGTGGAAAGCCCGAGCGAGCTTCTGCACGAGATCTGGCGGATTCTCACGCCGGGCGGGCGGATCATCGTCGTGGCTCCCAACCGGCGCGGCCTGTGGGCCCGCATGGACACGACGCCTTTCGGATATGGCCAGCCCTACAGCCGCTCGCAGCTCAAGAGCCTCATGCGCCAAACCTGGTTCTCGCCCGAGGCCTGGGCCGAGACCCTCTACGTGCCCCCCTTACGCAACCGCTTCATGCTCCGTACCGCCCAGGCCTGGGAGCAGGTCGGACTCACCTTCTCGCTGCCGGGCGCAGGGGTGCATATCGTGGAGGCCACCAAGCAGCTCTACATGCCCGGCGCCGTGCAGGCGGTCCGCCGTTCGCGACGCCGCCTCGCCCCGGTCTTCGCCCCGGCTCCGGCCTCCCGGGTGGCGGACGTCCGGTGATCGCCGGGCCTTTCCAGGCCTGTTTCCGATGGAACCATAGGCCTCAACTTGACTTGAAGCCTTCAAATCGCCAGTGTCCGGCCCGGTCCGGCGGGGCCCTTACAGGCGGCCGCCGGTTTTTCATTTCATAGAATCTGATGCGCAGTTACCTCGATTTCGAAAAACCCGTCGCCGAACTGGAAGCCAAGGTCGAAGAGCTGAAGGCCATCGGCGAGAACCGGGACGCCGTCTCGATCACCGACGATATCAGCCGGCTCGAGGCCAAGGCGTCGGATGCCCTGCGGGATCTCTACGGCAAGCTCACCCCCTGGCAGAAGACCCTGGTGGCCCGCCATCCGCAGCGCCCCCACTTCGTCGATTACTGCGCCGGCCTCATCACCGACTTCACGCCGCTCGCGGGCGACCGCAAGTTCGCCGAGGACGAGGCCATCGTGGGCGGCTTCGGGCGCTTCCGGGGACAGGCGGTCTGCGTGATGGGCCAGGAGAAGGGCCACAACACCGAGACCCGCATCCGGCACAACTTCGGCATGGCCCGTCCGGAAGGCTACCGCAAGGCCGTGCGCCTGATGGAGCTGGCGGACCGGTTCGAGCTGCCTGTGCTCTCGTTCGTGGACACCGCCGGCGCCTATCCGGGCATCGAGGCGGAGGAGCGCGGCCAGGCCGAGGCCATCGCCCGCTCCACCGAGATGCAACTCTCCCTCGGCGTACCCAATGTCTCCCTGGTGATCGGCGAAGGCGGATCGGGCGGCGCGATTGCGATCGCCACCGCCAACAAGGTGCTGATGCTGGAGCATGCGATCTACAGCGTGATCTCGCCGGAGGGCGCGGCCTCGATCCTGTGGCGCGATGCCGGCAAGGCGCAGGACGCGGCCACCAACATGAAGATCACCGCCCAGGACCTCCTGCGGCTGGGCATCATCGACGGCATCGTGACCGAACCCATGGGCGGCGCGCACCGGGACCCGCAGGCCGCCATCGAGGCCGCCGGCAACGCCATCGAGGAGGCCCTCACCGACCTCGGCAACATGGGACCGGCGGAATTGCGTGACCATCGGGCCGAAAAGTTCCTTAACATCGGCCGAAAACTCTAAAAAAGTAGGATTTTTACCCGCTATTCAGTATAACTCCGTTACGGCTCCGCTTGCGGTAAGACGGAGTTAAGGCTAACGATCTAAGGGTACTGGGGACTGCCCGGGCGAAAATGTCCGAGCAGGTCATCAAAGAATGCGGGGACCCCATGATGAAGCGTTTCGCAGTGGCTGCGAGCCTGGCGCTCGCGCTCGCCGCCTGCCAGGATGACGGCTTTTCGCGCAGCTCGACGCGCCATCTAGCGCCGATTCCGCCGGCCACCATGGCGTTGATGTCCACGAAGGGGATGTCGAAGAACGATCCCATTCTGATCCGCGCCTACAAGAAAGAATCCGAGCTCGAGGTCTGGAAGCGCGGCTCCGACGGACGCTACGCCCACCTCAAGACCTACCCGATCTGCCGCTGGTCCGGCCAGCTCGGCCCGAAGACCCGCGAGGGCGACCGGCAGGTCCCCGAGGGCTTCTACACGGTCACCCCGGCGCAGCTGAACCCGAATTCGTCCTACTACCTGTCCTTCGACACCGGCTACCCGAACGCCTACGACAAGCAGTTCGGCCGCACCGGCGGGGACATCATGGTGCATGGCTCGTGCTCGTCGCGGGGCTGCTTCGCCATGACGGACCAGAACATCGCCGAGATCTACTCGATCGCCCGCGAGGCCCTGTCCAGCGGCCAGCGCGGCTTCCAGTTCCAGTCCTATCCGTTCCGCATGACGGCCGAGAACCTGGCCAAGCACCGCCTCGACCCGAATATCGCCTTCTGGAAGAACCTGAAGGAAGGCGCCGACACCTTCGAGGTCAGCAAGGACGAGTTGCGCGTGGCCGTGGCCAACAAGCGCTATCTGTTCAACGCCGACGAGACGGTGGCGACCGCGGTGGCTCAGAAGCAGCAGAAGGACGAGCAGGAGGTCGCCGAGCTCGTGGCCAAGGGCGAGAAGCCGATCAAGCTCGTCTATCATGACGGCGACACGCACGAATCCTTCCGGACGGCGCTCGCCAACGTGACGGGCGTATCCGACACCAAGCTCGGCTACGTGAGCCGCACCGAGGGCATCTCGTCCGGTCCGCAGCAGATCGCGCTGGACGATACAGGCGCAACGAAGCCCGAGGCTCCGTCCACGGCTCTCGCCTTCGCGTCCCTGAGGCAGGCTCCCGCGGCCACCACTCCGGTAATCGCCTCCAGGGCCAAGGTCGCCAACGCGGCTCCGGCCCTGGCAGCCGCCCCGGTCCAATCGGCCGAGGCCGCTCCGGGGGAGACGCCCTTCTACAAGAAGATGTTCAACAGCGTGGGCGACCTGTTCTCGACGGCCCCCGAGTCGGAGCCCGTCGCCGAGACGGCGCAGGTTCCGTCCACAGCGACTAGCCCGGCCCTCAAGCCGCAGCCCGTGGGCCAGAAGCGCGCGCAGACCTCCACCAAGGTGAACGTCGCAGCCGTGATGCAGTAAGCATGCGTCTCACTTCAAGCTTCGGAAAAACCCGCCTCGCCGGCGGGTTTTTTCTTGTCGGGTGGCTGCGCGAGAGCGGCAAGCCCCGATAGGCGCGGCCAGAGGACGTTGGAAGGAACCGAGCCGAGCCAAGTGAGGCTTTCATTGTCCAGGCTCAACGGCTGTCCCGTGGCAGGGACGGTCAGAAGGTCGCCAGGTCGTAGCGCTATGCTCGATTGTTGAAGCGCGAGGCTGTTACAGCACCACCTCTCCTGGTGGGAGAGGTGAAGAAGCGCTCCGCCCATTACCCCGCACGTAATCGACCTACCTCTCCGTGCGCGACACAGTGGCGTCGTCGAGCCGATCCGGCTCTTCCTGAGAAAGAGGAGCACGCCATGCCTGCCTATGCTGTCGCCCACTTGCGCAACGTCGCCATGGGGCCGGAGATCGTCGAATATCTCCGGCGGATCGACGCCACGCTGGAGCCCTTCGGCGGCCGGTTCCTGATCCATGGCGGTGACACGCAGGTGCTGGAGGGGCAATGGACCGGCGACTTGATCGTCCTGGCGTTCCCCGGCCGCGACCAGGCCCGCGCCTGGTACGATTCTCCCGGCTATCGGGACATCCTGCGCCTGCGCGCGAACAATTCGAGCGGCGAAGTGATCCTTGTCGACGGCGTGTCGGACGACCACAGGGCCACGGATATCCTGGGCGGCGCTTAGGCTGCCAAAACGGCGTGTCCGGTCAGCGCGGCTCGTTTTCCAGGTTCAGGAAGGTCGGATCGAACTCGGCGAATTGCTGCAGACGCGGCCAATCCTCAATGTGGATCATGTCGCCGCGCCACGCCACCAATCCATTCGCCCGAAGCTCCTGGATGGTCCGGTTCACGTGAACGGTCGAGAGCCCGAGGGCGTCGCCCAGCTCGGCCTGGGTCAGGGGCAGCCGGAAGCTGTAATCATCGGTCAGCCCGACGATCTGCAGCCGCAGAAACAACTCGCAGATCAAATGAGCGATCTGGCTGAGCGCCGGGCGCCGTCCCATCGCCACCAGCCACTCCCGATGGATCGCGCCGTCGATCAGGGTGTTCAACCACAACAGGCGCCCCAAATGAGGCATCCTCCCGGTGATGTCGCGCAGTCCATCGTGGGGAAACAAGCAGATCCTGCAAGGCGTAAGGGCCACGATGCTGTGGTCCATGGTCTTCAGCAGAAAGCTGTGGAGATCGATGAAATCGCCCGGGACATGAATGGCGGTGATCTGGCGCTTGCCGTTGCTTAGGAGCTTGTAACGGGCTGCAAACCCTTCAAGGAGAAGGGTGCTGCTGTTCGGACGATCCCCGTCGCGCACCATGTCATCGTCCGCCTGGACTTCAAAGACCCGTCCGGCGGCGTCCTCGAGAGCCTGCTTCTCCTCGTCCGAGATGATATCCCGCCACTCGAGCTTACGGATCAGGAGAGAAATCACGGTAGCGCCCTTTGTTAGTTTTGGGATGGAGTCTGCGCCATGGTCCCTCAACCAGCTCAGGCACCCCGATTGGCACCATTTTAGGCATGTGTGATCGAGAAGACGAGTCCGGCCTCGTCCGGTGCTTCGAAGGCACGAGTTTCACCCGCGCGGTGGCGCGGGCGGAGGCGCCACCCTGTCGATTGTCATTGATACGGTTACGGTGAGAACCCGCTGGCGGTGTTCGTTCCTGACCTCCACGACAACCTCACGGCCGCCGCCGCCGGGCAACTTGTCTCGCCCGATTTCGGCTGCGGCGCACGCAGCCTCGTGTTCAGCCGCATCTTGGCTGTCGAGTTCCAAGCCGTCTTCATCGGAAGCGAAGCGCGCTCCCTCGCGGACGTCGAAGTAACAGCGGGGCATCCGGTTCAACCGCGCCGCCGATCCGATGTTCCGCCTTGGTACCGACCCATTAACCTATGATAATTTTTGCATCGTCAGCATCCGATCCTTAGGCGCTGACGGCTGAGAGTGACGTGCACTCCCGCCTGATCAGCAGCCATCCCCGCCTGAGCGACCTGTTTTGGCGCGACACCCTCGTCGATGCGGCGGTGTTCCGGCAGTGGCTGATCGGCGTAGGGCGGCGCTCGGCCCACGGCCGGATCGCGCACCTGCTGTGCGAGCTGCTGGTGCGGTTGAGGGCTGTCGATCTGGTGGAAGACCAGGCCTACAACCTGCCGGTCACCCGGGCGGAGCTGGGCGATGCGCTGGGGCTCACGCCGGTGCACGTCAACCGGGTGCTTCAGGAACTGCGGGCCGAGAACCTGATCATCCTGCATGGCGGCTTCCTGAAGGTGCTGGACTGGGACGGGCTACGGAGGGCGGGCGAGTTCAATCCGGCCTACCTGCACCTGGTCAGGAAAGCGGCCCTGTGACCGGGGTCAAGGATGGCACCGGAACCAAAGCGATGACCCTGATGACGCTCTTGGCGTGGGCGACCTGATCTCGTTCCATGAACGGCATTATAGCGCGTCACGCGCCCCAAGGGCTCAGAAACGGCCCTTCGTCAGAGGGCTGCCTGTCGGGAGAGGTTTTGCGGGCGAGCTCAGCTCTGATCACCTTGGCTGTCTTGCGCCCGATGGTCTCAAACCGCTCAATCTGGTCAGCCACAGCCCGGAGCTGCGACAGCGTCTTGATGTTCTCCCGCCGCAGGACCTCCCAGGCCCGTGCGGGTAGACACAAATCCGCAATGAAACCCGGCACTTTGACTTCATCACGAGGCATCTGACTTGCCTTCTGGGCGAACGGGTCGAGCTGGGGCCGGATCGTCCTGGGCAGCTCGCCCCGATCATAACAAAGGTCCCAACTCCCTCCTCAGTATCCGGCTGAGGAGGGAGCAAGGTCAGAAGAGTCATCAGGCCAAGATCGACCCGCTCTCGTTCTATTCGCTTCTGTGTCGGCCGCATTGATCGAGATTAAGCGCGGCTGGAGATTCCCGCGGTAGCCGGCAATCCACAGCCTGAAAAACTGATCTGCATCATAGCCAACCTGATCAAACCAGCTGACGGTCGTGGCCTGAACCCTGGGGAGGTCGCATGCCACGCTACTTCTTTCACCAGCGCATCGGCGACTGCATGATGTGGGATGGGGCCGGGCTTGAGCTGCCAGACCTCGGGCTGATGCCTGACGCCGATCGAGCCGCAGCGCTCTGGGCCGACATCCTCACAGACCGTATCCAGCCGGGTCGCATCCTCGTGATCACGGACGCCCTTGGCCGGGTGCTGTTCGTCGGTTGCCGATGATGCTCCCGAGACACGGCAGGCAGGGGATTGCCTCAAGCGCCGCGCCAAGCAGCCCTGCGCGCTCGTGCCCGTACCGCCTCTGCTCGCAATCGGGCTCTTGCGGCCCCATATAGAAGCCATCGGTGGCCCCGAGTTCAGGCTGTTGCCGACTGAGAGATGCGCATGCTCCCGCCT
>NZ_QOIO01000035.1 GCF_003332305.1 Microvirga aerophila
TTCACGTCCTACAAGGACATCCTCGATCACTGTTGTGCAGCGTGGAACAAGCTCACGGATCGACCCTGGACGATCATATCCCTCGGCCTGCGGGAGTGGGCGCACCGGTTCTGATCAGCGGGACTTGGTATAAGTCGCGAGCCATTCTCCTCCCGGCTTTTGCCCTCGCGCTCGGCGCCGGTTTCTTGTCCGCACCCGAAGCTCAGGCCCGTTTCAACGCAGCGCAGCTGGAAACGCCCTCGCTTGTGGAGGATGTGCAGTGCGTGACCCGTCGCATCCGCACCGTGCGCCCGAATGGCCGCGTCGTCTATCGGACCGTGCGCAATTGCGGCGTGGGCCCGCGGGCCTGGCGCGGCGATCGATGCCGCGTGGTGCGCGAGCGGGTCTACCGTCCGAACGGCAATGTGATCGTTCACAGCGTCCGCCGCTGCCGCTGAGCGGCCATTCGTTTCAAGCTTCGAAGGCCCGGTGATGCCGGGCCTTTTTCGTAGTCTTACTCCAACGAGCCGATGGCGCTTTCGACCGCCTCCACGACAGCGCCCGAGCGCACAAGGTCGAGGGCCTGGCGCATCTCGGTTGCGTACCAGCGATCCCCGTCGAGGGCCGGCGGAATGACCGCCCGAATGGCCTCCATGGCCGCCTGAGATCCCTTGCCGAGCGGAAAGTCCTTCGCCAGCGGCTCCACGAGCGTGAGCGCCTGCGCGGCCATCAGCAACTCGCCGGCGACGATCTGCTCCACGTTCTCTACGATGGAGCGCGCCTTGCGTCCGCACCAGGTGGAATTGGAGATATGATCCTCGGCGTTCGACTTGCCTGGAATGGAGTCGACGGAACCTGGCGTGGAGAGGCTCCTGTTTTCCATCACAAGGGCCGACATGGAGCACTGGACCGTTGCAAAGCCCGTATTGAGCCCGCGCTTGCCGGCCAGAAGATTGCGCGGCAACCCGTAGGACATGGTCGGGTCCACGAGGCGCGCGAGACGCCGCTCGGAGATGGAGCCGAGATCCGTCATGGCGATGGCCAGCACATCCATGGCCTGCGCCACGTACTGCCCGTGGAAATGCCCGCCCGAGATGGACACGTAACTGCCTTGGCCGTCATCGAAGATCAGCGGATTGTCGGTAGCGGAATTCATCTCCGTTCCGATGATCCGCTCCACGTATTCCACCGCCTCGACGGCAGGTCCATGCACCTGTGGGGTGCAGCGCAGGGAATAGACGTCCTGAACGCGCGGACTTGCGGGCGTGCCGGGCTGGCGCGGCTCGTCCGGAAACACCACGTCGCGCGCGGCCTGCGAGCACCGCCTGGTGCCGTCCAGGATCCTCAGCAGGTTGCGGGCGACCCGCGCCTGCCCCGGATGCGGACGGGCCTTGTGCACGCGAGGATCGAACGCTGCGAGTTCGCCGCGCATGGCCTCCAGCGACAGGGACATGGCGATGTCCGCGTGTTTGAGGATGCGGCGCGCATCATAGGTTGCCAGCGCCCCGAGGGCGAGCGACGTGGTCGAGCCGTTGATGAGCGCCGAGGCGTCCTTTGCGCCAAGCTCGAAATCAGGACTGAACCCGGCTTTGGCGATGGCGTCCCGGGCCGGCATGCGCCGCCCCTTGTAGATCATCTCGGCTTCCGCAAAGCCGCAGACCGCGCCGGCCATGTGCGCGAGCGGCGCGAGGTCGCCCGATGCGCCTACGGAACCCCTTTGGGGAATGACGGGATGCAGGCCCGCGTTGAGGAACTCGATGAGCCGCTCGACAAGTTCAACGCGCGGACCGGAATAGTTCGACGCGAACGCGTTGGCGCGAAGCAGCATCATGGCGCGGGTCACGTCCTCGGAGAATGGCTCGCCGACGCCCGTGGCGTGGGCATAGACAGTCTTGCGCTGATACTCCTCCATGTCGGCGATCAGGACGCGCTGGTCCTTGAACAGTCCGACGCCGGTGTTGAAGGCGTACATCAGCGGCGCGTCGTCATGCATCCAGGTCTTGTCGATAAAGGCCCGCGTGGCCGCGATGCGCTCGCGCGCCTCCGGATGCAGGGCCGCCTTCTCGAAGCGGCCGTTGCCGTTGGGGCGCGCCACACGCGCCACATCCCGGATTTTCAGCTTTATCCCGTCGACCTTGATCGCCATCGCCTTTTCCTCTTGTCCAATCGAGGGATAACGAGGCTGAACTTCGGGCGCAACCGCGTTGTGGCGCGGCTCCGCGAGGGCTCAGGCGACGATCAGACGCGCCCGAGGCGCTTCGTCGTCTGCGGATCGAACAGGTGAACGTTGCCTGGATCGATGGACAGGGGCAGCGTGCGGATATCCGCCGGGATCTGTCCCGTGGAGGCTTGCACGACGAAATCGGCGCCTCCGACTTTGCCGTGGAAAAGCTGGGTCGCGCCGAGCTCCTCCACGAAGTCCACGGCCATGGTCAGGTTGCTGGCGCCGGTGGCGGTGCCGGCCTGGACATCCTCGGGCCGCAAGCCGACCTCGATGGCCGAGCCGGGGCTCAAACCGTCCCGCATGTCCGTGACGGAGAGCACTTGACCGCCCACGGAGACGCGGCCAGGGCCTTCCACCTGGCCGGGAAGGATGTTCATGGGCGGGGAGCCGATGAAGGTCGCGACGAACCGGGTTTCCGGACGGCGGTACACGTCCGCCGGCGCGCCCACCTGTTCGATCTGGCCGCCACTCATCACCACGAGCTTGTCCGAGAGCGTCATCGCCTCGACCTGATCGTGGGTCACGTAGATCGACGTCACGCCGAGCGCGCGCTGGAGACGCTTGATCTCGACGCGCATCTGCACGCGCAGTTTGGCGTCGAGGTTCGAGAGCGGCTCGTCGAACAGGAACACCTGGGGCTTGCGCACGATCGCGCGGCCCATGGCGACGCGTTGACGCTGGCCGCCCGACAGGGCGCGGGGCTTGCGGCTCAGGAACGGCTCGATCGCCAGGATGCGGGCCGCCTCATTGACGCGCTTTTCGATCTCGTCCTTGGGCGTGCCGCGATTCTTCAGGCCATAGGCCATGTTGTCGTAGACGCTCATATGCGGATAGAGCGCGTAGTTCTGGAACACCATCGCGATGTCGCGGTCGGCCGGCTCGACTTCGTTCACTACGCGGTCGCCGATCTGAACCGTGCCGCCCGAGATGGTCTCAAGCCCCGCCACCATGCGGAGAAGCGTGGACTTGCCGCAGCCCGAGGGGCCGACCAGCACGCAGAAAGAGCCGTCCTCGATGTTCAGGGATACGCCTTTTACGGCTTCCACATTCCCCGCATAGACCTTCCGCACCGTATCGAGCGTCACGCCTGCCATTTGTTTATTCCTTCACTGCGGCCCGTGCGCTCATGAGGCACTGGGGTTTATTCTTGTTCACTGGGTTTGCCCTCCTGCACGGGAGGGCGATGCGCGAGATACCGCGCATCACTTCTCCGTTTCGACGAGGCCCTTCACGAACAGCCGTTGCATGAACACCACCACGAGAACTGGCGGCACCATGGCCAGAACGGCAGTCGTCATGGCGATCTGCCACTCGGTCAGCGCGTCCGTCGTCGTGATCATTTTCTTGATGCCGATGACGATGGTCTGCATGGAACTCTGCGTCGTAATCAGCAGGGGCCAGAGGTACTGGTTCCAGCCATAGATGAACTGGATCACGAACAGAGCCGCGATGGTCGTCATCGACAGGGGAAGGAGCGTGTCCTTGAAGAACCGGAATGGTCCCGCGCCGTCGATCTTAGACGCTTCCAGAAGCTCGTCGGGGATCGTCATGAAAAACTGCCGGAACAGCAGCGTACCGGTCGCTGACGCGATGAGAGGCAGGACGAGGCCCGTATAGGTATCGAGCATGCCGAGATCGGCCACGATCTTGTAGGTCGGGTAGATGCGCACTTCGACCGGCAACATCAGGGTGATGAAGATGACCCAGAATGCCGTCTTGCGGAACGGGAACTTGAAGTACACCACCGCGTAGGCCGACAGGACGGAAATCAAGATTTTCCCGATTGCGATGCCTAGCGCCATGATCATCGAGTTGAACATCATCATACCCACGGGCTCGCGCGCATGCACGCCGCCGTAAAACAGCGCCCGCGGGTAGTTGACGGCGGCCTGGTCGCCCGGAAGGAGGGGCATGTTGCCGTTGATGATGGTGGCCGCATCGAAGGTCGACGCCATGATGGCGAGATAGACCGGGAACACCACGATGACGATGCCGAGGGCCAGCGTCAGATAGGCCATGAAATCGCGGAAAGGACGATTCTCAACCATCAGTATTGCACCTTGCGCTCGACATAGCGGAACTGGACAGCCGTCAGGGCAATGACGATGACCATGAGGATCACCGACTGGGCGGCCGAGCCTCCCAGGTCGCCTCCGAGGCGGCCGTCCGCGTAGACCTTGTAGACGAGAGTGGTGGTCTGTCCGGCGGGACCGCCGCCCGTCACCGCGTCGATGATGCCGAAAGTATCAAAGAACACGTAGACGATGTTGACCACCAGGAGGAAGAACGTGGTTGGCGACAGAAGCGGGAAGATCACCGTCCAGAAGCGGCGCAGCGGGCCCGCGCCGTCGATGGCCGCCGCCTCGATCACGCTCTTGGGGATCGATTGCAGGCCGGCCAGGAAAAACAGGAAGTTGTAGCTGATCTGCTTCCAGGTGGCGGAGAGCACCAGCAGGGTCATGGCGTGGTTGGCGTTGAGCATCGGGTTCCAATCGATGCCGACCGCCTTGATGGGCCGAGACAGCGTTCCCAGGGTCGGGTGGAACATGAAGATCCACAGCACGCCCGCGATGGCCGGGGCGACCGCATAGGGCCAGATCAGCAGGGTCTTGTAGGCTTGGCCGCCGCGCAGGTTCTTATCGGCCTGGGTGGCCAGCAGCAGGGAGCAGCCGAGGGAGAAAAACGCCACCAGGGACGAGAAGATCACCGTGGTGACCATCGCCCGGTAATATTCGGGCTGCTCGAACAGCGAGACGTAGTTCTCGAAACCGACGAACTCGGACGAAAGACCGAAAGCGTCTTCTCGCAGGAATGACTGCCAAATGGCCTGGGATGCCGGCCAGTAAAAGAAAATGATGGTGATCGCCATCTGCGGAACAATCAGCAGAAGGGGCAGCATCCAACCTGAAAAATGGGCTCGTTTTTCCATCGTGCGTACGGCTGTCCGATGAGGGGTGGCAGATGACGGCGGCGACCGGCCTGCGGTGGGTCTTTATAAGATCATCCCGGGCAGCGCCGAGCTGCCCGGGATGAAGTTCGTAACGTCAGACAGAACTCAGCGGCTGACGGAGCGCTCGAACTGGCGCAGGATCTGGTTGCTGCGGGTCACAGCGGAGTCCAGCGCGTCCTTGGCGGGCTTCTGGCCGGCCAGAGCAGCTTCCATCTCCTCCGAGATCACGTCGCGGATCTGAACCATGTTGCCGAAGCGCAGGCCGCGGGAGTTTTCGGTCGGCTCCTTGTTGGTGAGCTCAATCAGCGGGGTCTGGAGGACCGGGTTCTTCTCGTAGAAGCCCGAAGCCTTGGTCTTCTCGTAAGCCGCCTTGGTGATCGGCAGGTAGCCCGATTCCTGGTGCAGCTTGGCCTGACGATCCGTATCGGACAGGAAGGTGAAGAACTTGGCGACGCCTTTGTACTCGTCAGCCGACTTGCCGCCCATGACCCATAGGGAAGCGCCGCCGATGATGGAGTTCTGCGGAGCGCCCTGGACGTCTGGGTAGTACGGCATCGGCACGGACGTGAAGTCGAACTTCGCGTTGGCCTTCACGTTGCCGTAGAAGCCCGAGGAGGTCAGGAAGATCGCGCATTCGCCCGAGGTGAAGCGGCCTTCGCTCTTCGAGTCGCGGCCCGAGTAGTCGTAGGTCTTGTCCTTCTGCAGGTCGATGAGGTTCTGCAGGTGCTTCACATGCGCCGGCGAGTTGAACTTCATCTCCGTGTCGAAGCCATCGAGGCCGTTGGCCTTGGTGGCCATCGGGATGTTGTGCCAAGCCGAGAACTGCTCGACGTTGGCCCAGCTCGCCCAGGCGTTGCTGAACCCGCAGGTGTTGTGGCCGGCAGCCTTCAGCTTCTTGGCGGCATCGAACACTTCCGGCCAGGTCTTCGGAATCTCGTTGACGCCGGCCTTCTTCAGCTCGTCCTTGTTGATCCACATGACCATGGAGGAGGAGTTGAACGGGAAGGAGAGCATCTCGCCCTTGGCGGTGGAGTAGTAACCAGTGATCGCTGGCAGGTAGCTCTTCGGATCGAATTTCTCGCCGGCGTCAGCCATCAGCTGGTGGACCGGCTTGATGGCGCCCTTGGCGCCCATCATGGTCGCGGTGCCAACCTCGAAAACCTGCAGGATGTGCGGGGCATTGCCAGCGCGGAAGGCCGCGATGCCGGCGTTCAGGGTGTCGGCGTACTGGCCCTTGTAGCTGACGACGACCTTGTAGTCCTTCTGGGAGGCGTTGAACTCCTCGGCCAGCCGGTTCACGACGTCATTGTTGGCGCCTGTCATGGCGTGCCACCACTGGATCTCGGTCTGCGCGAAAGCAGACGTGCTCGCCGCAAGGCCGACGGCCAGGGCGGCGAGGAAGGACTTATTCTTCATGATCAATCTCTCCCATATTCATCCCGTCTGGGACGTTCTTGTCGTTCATCACCCTTGAGCAAAGCCCGGATGACATTTCAATGACAAAAACATGACAATCATAGCCGGCTCCAAAATGGAAGCCCTTTCGACGAAAAGGCTTAACGATGCTGGTGGGAACAGGCTTGAGCAGCCGTTCTTTGAGGTCCATATCGCAACGGAAAGACTCACATGCCCCGCATCGTCACGGCTCTGTTCCAGGATCAGGCCAAAGCTCAGCAGGCCCTCCAGGCTCTCATGGGGACAGGCGTCGCCCAGTCCCACGTCACGGCCATCGGGTTTACGGAAGGACGGGAGGTCTCGTCCATTTCGGGCTTTCGCACCCTGTCGGCCCAGGACGATTCCCGGGCCGGTCTCTATGACCTGAACCTCCCGGCGTCGGACCTGCGCCTCTTCGAGCAGGGATTGCACAGGGGCTGCTCCCTGATCGCCGCTCGGGTCGACCAGCAGAATTTCGAAGAGGCCATTCGGGTCCTCGAAATGTTCGATCCGGTCGACCTTGACCGTGACAGCCGCGAATGGGCGCAGTCCAACGGATCCGATCAGGCGGGAGGCGATGTGGGCGCTCCGCTGGCCGCCGGCATCACCGGCGGCTCGACCGCAGGCGGCACCAATACCAGCGCCCTGCCGGGCATGGGCCAGATGACGGAGGCAGCCGACGATCTCGGGACCGCGGACCTGAGGACCGACGAGACGGCGCAGCCCGGCATGGGGGCTGGCACCACGACCGGAACGGCCGGTCGGCGCGACGATGCGCGGGCCGACCGGGAGGGCGTGAACGAACTCGCCCTCGAGTCCAATCCGCCAGGAGCCCAATCGGGCTTTCTCCAGCGCCACATGAACCGGGGCGGCCGGGTTTGGGCCTACGGGTCGGACTAAGGGGCCCCAACCTCTAGATCACGTTGCGCTCCAGGAGGGGACGGTTGGAGATAACCCGCTCGTAGCCGAGCTCGGACAGGTCCAGGGTCCGGTACTGCCCATAGATGATCAGCTCCGCCAGGGCACGTCCCACGGCCGGAGCTTGTTGAAGGCCATGGCCCGAGAACCCGTTGGCAAGGTAGAAGTTTTCGACGTCGCCAGCACGCCCGATGATCGCGTTATGGTCGAGCAGGCACATGTCGTAGGGGCCTGACCAGGCGCGGCCGGGCTTGATAGCCTCGAAGGCGGGCACCCGGTGGGCAAGCGCCGGCCAGATGAACTCCTCGAAGAACGAATGGTCGATCTCCTGCGATGACGGATCCTCGTCGTGCCAGTCCTGGTCCAGATCCGCCTCGGGCGACGCGCCGCAGATGAAACCCTCGCCTTCCGGTCGCACATAGGCGCCCGACGTGTCGATGAGGAGCGGGCAGTTTTCGACCTTGTCCCGGCACGTGAAGGTGAACACGTAGCGGCGCTTGGCCTGAACGGGGATGTCGAGCCCGGTCATGGCGGCGAGCGCCCGTCCGCCCGACCCGGCGCAGTTGATCAGCGCCCCGCAGGCGATGCGCGTGCCGTCCTTGAGGCGCACGGCCACGACCCTGAGGCCGTCACGCTCCACCTCGGTCACCTCGCCCTTCAGGTATTCCGCCCCGAGGGAGCGCGCCTTCTTGCGGAAGGCCTGGAGCAGACCCCAACCGTCGAACCACCCTTCGCCGGAGCGACCCCATGCGCCTGCGCTCAGATCCTCCACATTGAGCCAGGGAAAGCGCGCCTTCAGGGCGGCTGGATCCATCAGCAGGATGTCCGCGCCCTCGGCCGCCTGGAGCACATGGTTCTCGGTCAGGATCGACGCGCCCGCCTCTGAAGCGCAATAGAGATATCCACCCTCCTTCAGGTCGATCTGGGGACGCTCGCCCTCCACTTCGAGATGGTGGCCGATATTGCGCAGGAACTGGATTCCGAAAAGGGAGATCCGGATGTTCACCGCGCTGGAATATTGCTGTCGAATGGAGGCCGCGGACAGGGCGGAAGCCGAGAGTTGGTAGGTGGGGTCCTTTTCGATGACGATGACGCGGCCCTTGAAGTCCGGGTTGGACAACAGGTGATAGGCCGTGGAGGAGCCCATGACGGCGCCGCCGACGATTACGACGTCGGCCATGGAAGGTGCGGTGCTGGTCATCGTTCGAACTTCGTTGACAGGATGATGGAGGACTGCGTGCGCTCGACGCCCTCGAGCGCGCCAATCTTGTCGATGGCGGCATCCAGGGAGGGAACGTCCTCGGCCTCTACCACCGCCAAAAGATCAAAGACACCCGCAACCGAATAAAGGGCGCGCAATTCTGGCATGCGCTGGAGCGCAGACACCACGGCGGCCGAAGCTTTCGGGGCCGCCACGATGGTGACGTGAGCGCGCACCATGCGGCGGCTGATCTCCTCGGCGAGGCGAGCCGTGTAGCCGACGATGATGCCTCGCCGCTCCAAACTCTCGACCCGCGCTTGAACGGTGGTCCGGGACAAATTGAGCCTCCTGGCCGCCTCCGCATGTCCGATGCGAGCATTCTCTCGCAGAAGCGCAATCAGGGCACGATCGGTGGCGTCGAGCATCACATTGACCAGTTTTGGTGGCGAAACGCCGAAACCTACTGGGCTTTCCGTCAACCTGTCTATGGCGTTCTGCAGAGCTTTGCCGTTTTCTCCTGAACATCATCCAGGGAGGACTTCATGAATTCCATTCTCGTCATCGGCGCGGGCAAGATCGGCTCCACCATTGCGGACATGCTCCATGAGACGGGCGACTATGCCGTGACGGTGGCGGACAGCTCCGCGGCGGCCCTGGAGGCGGTGGCGCGGGACGGGGTCAAGACGATCCAGCTCGACTTCAATGACGCGGTCGCCCTCCAGTCCGCCCTCAAGGGTCACTATGCGGTCCTGAGCGCCGCTCCCTACCACCTGACCGGCCATGTGGCGCAGGCCGCCCGCCTTGCAGGCGTCAACTACTTCGACCTCACCGAGGACGTTGCCACCACCCGCATGGTGAAGGAACTGGCCGAGGAGGCCACCACGGCGTTCATCCCTCAGTGCGGCCTCGCTCCGGGCTTCATCTCGATTGTCGCCCACGACATCGCGCGCCGTTTCGACAAGCTCGACACCGTGCGCCTGCGCGTGGGCGCGCTGCCGCAATATCCGTCGAATGCCCTGTCCTATAACCTCACCTGGAGCACGGACGGCGTCATCAACGAGTATATCGAGCGCTGCGAGGCCGTGGTCGACGGCAAGCTCCGGGAGGTCCCGGCCATGGAGGAATTGGAGGAGTTCTCCCTCGATGGCACCCGCTATGAGGCGTTCAACACCTCCGGCGGCCTCGGCACCCTGTGTGAAACCCTCGACGGCCAAGTCCGCAGCCTGAACTACAAGACCATCCGATATCCGGGCCACTGCGCCCTGATGCGGGTTCTCCTCAACGACCTGCAGCTGCGAAACCGCCGCGAGGTCCTGAAGGACATCCTGGAGAACGCCGTTCCGGCCACCATGCAGGACATGGTCATCGTGTTCGTGACGGTGACCGGCGAGCGCGGCGGACGCCATGTTCAGGAAACCTATGCCCGCAAGATCTACGGCCAGACGGTCGGGGGCGTCCAGCGCACCGCCATTCAGGTGACGACCGCCGCCGGAATCTGCGCCATGCTCGACCTGCTGGTCGAGGGCAAGCTGCCGCAGCAGGGCTTTTGCCGTCAGGAGGAGATCGATCTCGACACGTTCATGGCCAACCGCTTCGGCCGGGTCTATTCGGGCGAGCTCCTGGAGGAACAGGAAGGCACGGCGGCCAAAAAGATCCGTCTCGACGCTGTTGCATGAGGATCCGGACTAAGCTCCCCTTCCGGCGGAAGCGGGAGCTTAGTCCGGCATTGTTCCGAATTCGCATGACCTTATTCGGGAAAAGCAGTTCCCACATTTCCCGGAGATGCTTTAAGACAGAGGCACGAAGGCCACCGCCGTCTTGTCCAACGACACGCGAGGGTGGAGGGCTCACATGAGAGCCCGAGCCCGCATCCCCATGGGAGATTGACATGTCCGCGCGCGATCAAGCCGCCCTCAAAACCGTTCCCGCCACGCCCGTGACCGCTGCCGCGGAAGCGCGCGCGATCCTGGCGCGTCTCGGCGTTCCCGACAGCGCTTTCGCGGCCGGCGGCCGGCCCGCCGTCTCGCCCATCACGGGCGAGACCATCGTTGAAGTTCGGGAGACCACTCCCGACGAAGCCAAGGCCGCCATCGGCCGGGCAGACGCCGCCTTCAAGGCTTGGCGTAAGGTTCCAGCTCCCAGGCGCGGCGAGTTCGTACGCCTGATCGGCGAGGAGCTGCGCGCCGCCAAGGACGATCTCGGCCGCCTCGTGACGCTGGAGGCCGGCAAGGTCACGTCCGAGGGCCTCGGCGAGGTCCAGGAGATGATCGACATCTGCGACTTCGCGGTCGGCCTCTCGCGCCAGCTCTACGGCCTGACCATCGCGACCGAGCGCGCCGACCACCGCATGATGGAAACCTGGCATCCGCTCGGCGTCTGCGGCGTAATCTCGGCCTTCAACTTCCCCGTGGCCGTGTGGTCCTGGAACGCGGCGCTCGCCTTCGTGTGCGGCGACTCCGTGGTGTGGAAGCCCTCCGAGAAAACCCTTCTGACCGCCCTTGGCACCCAGGCCATCGTCGAGCGCGCCGCCAAGTGCTTCGGTGGCGTGCCGGAGGGCCTGTCGGAAGTCCTGCTCGGCGGCCGGGAGGTCGGCGAGATCCTGGTGGAGGATCACCGGGTGCCGGTTCTGTCCGCCACCGGCTCCACGGCCATGGGCCGTCAGGTCGGTCCCAAGCTCGCCGAGCGCTTTGCCCGCGCCATCCTGGAGCTTGGCGGCAACAACGCCGCCATCGTGTCGCCCTCCGCCGATCTCGACCTCGCCTTGCGCGGCATCGCGTTCGCCGCCATGGGCACGGCGGGCCAGCGCTGCACGACCCTGCGCCGCCTCTTCGTGCACGAGAGCGTCTACGACCGGCTCGTGCCGCGCCTCAAGAAGGTCTATTCGAGCGTCAAGATCGGCGATCCCCGCGCCGAGGGCACCCTCGTTGGTCCACTGATCGACAAGTCGGCCTTCGACGGCATGGAGCGGGCGCTCGATGAAGCCCGCGCGGCGGGCGGCACGGTGCATGGGGGCGGCCGTTTCACCGACGGTGAATGCGCCAACGGCTACTATGCCCGTCCGGCCCTGGTCGAAATGCCGGAGCAGACCGGTCCGGTGCTGCGCGAGACCTTCGCGCCAATCCTGTACGTGATGCGCTACTCGAACTTCGACGACGTGATCGAGAATCACAACGCGGTGGGCGCAGGCCTCTCGTCCTCGATCTTCACCCTCGACATGCGCGAGGCCGAAACTTTCATCTCGGTGGCGGGCTCGGATTGCGGCATCGCCAACGTCAATATCGGCCCGTCCGGTGCCGAGATCGGCGGGGCCTTCGGCGGCGAGAAGGAAACGGGCGGCGGCCGCGAGGCGGGCTCGGACGCGTGGAAGGCCTATATGCGCCGCGCCACCAACACCATCAACTACGGCGCCACGCTTCCGCTCGCCCAGGGCGTGAAGTTCGACGTCGACGCCTGATCGGCTGCACAGAGCGCCAATCCGAGCGGAGAGCATAACTGCTCTCCGCTTCTCCTTGTCAGTTTACCTCAAAATCGCGAGCCTTCCATGAAAGCGCCCTCCCGCACCGGCGGCCAGATCCTTGTCGATCAACTTCTCGTCCATGGAGTCGATCACATCTTCTGCGTGCCGGGCGAGAGCTATCTGGCGGCGCTCGACGCGCTCCACGACGCCGACATCAACGTGACCGTCTGCCGCCAGGAGGGCGGCGCAGCCATGATGGCGGAGGCTTACGGCAAACTCACCGGCCGTCCCGGCATCTGCTTCGTGACCCGTGGTCCTGGAGCCACCAACGCCTCGCCCGGCATTCATATCGCCAAGCAGGACTCGACCCCGATGATTCTATTCGTCGGCCAGATCGAGCGCGGCATGCGGGAGCGCGAGGCGTTCCAGGAGCTTGACTACCGCGCCGCTTTCGGCCCGCTTGCCAAATGGGCCACGGAAGTCGACGATCCGGCGCGCTTTCCTGAAGTGATCTCCCGAGCTTTCCACGTGGCCACATCCGGTCGTCCAGGCCCGGTGGTGATTGCCCTGCCGGAGGATGTGCTGACCGAAATGGCGGACGTGGCCGACGCGCCGCGTTATCAGACGATCGAAACCCACCCGTCCCTAGGACAGATGGCCGAATTGCAGAAGCTCCTGCATGGAGCGGAGCGGCCAGTCGTTCTGCTGGGCGGCAGCCGCTGGTCCGAAACGGCCGTGCAGCGTTTCGTGCGATTCGCCAAACGGTTCGACCTGCCGGTGGCCTGCACGTTCCGCCGCCAGATGCTCTTTCCGGCCGACCATGCATCCTACATCGGCGATCTCGGCCTCGGCGTTAATCCGAAGCTGCTGGCGCGCATCAAGGATGCGGACCTCATCTTGCTCGTGGGAGGACGCCTGTCGGAGATCCCGAGCCAGAGCTTCACGCTCGTCGACATCCCCTCGCCGCGCCAGAAGCTGGTGCATGTGCACCCCGATCCGAGCGAGCTCGGGCGCATCTACAGCCCGCATCTGGCAATCAATGCCTCGCCTGTGGCTTTCACGGCGGCATTGGAAGGCGTGCATCCTGCGGCATCCCTCCCCTGGAGCGAGGGCACGAAGGCGGCTCATGATAATTATCTCGCATGGAGCGATCCGAAATCCATTCGCCACGCTGGCCAGTTCCAGATGGGCGAGGTGATGGCGCATCTGCGCGAGACGCTTCCGGCTGAGACGATCTACTGCAACGGCGCGGGCAACTTCGCCACCTGGGTTCACCGGTTCTGGCCCTTCCGGAAATACGGGACGCAGCTTGCCCCCACGTCCGGCTCCATGGGCTATGGGGTTCCGGCGGCGGTCGGCGCAAAGCGCATTCAGCCGCAAAGCCCCGTGGTGGTGTTTGCCGGCGACGGCGACTTCCTCATGAACGGGCAGGAATTCGCCACCGCGGTGCAGTACGATCTGCCGATCCTGGTGATCCTGCTCGACAACGGCATGTACGGCACGATCCGCATGCACCAGGAGCGGGAATATCCTGGCCGCGTCTCGGCCACGAACCTGAAGAACCCGGACTTCGCGGCCTACGCCAAGGCTTTCGGCGGATATGGCGAGCGTGTGGAGCGCACGGAGGACTTCGCGCCGGCTCTCGAGCGCGCGCTAACGTCTGGCAAGCCCGCGATCCTGCATTGCCTGCTCGATCCAGAGGCGATCACGCCGGCCATGTCGCTCTCGGCAATCCGCGAGAAGGCGCTGGCGGAGAAGAAGTAACAGCCGGATAAAGCGCGTGTCATCCCGGACGCGGCGTAGCCGTGATCCGGGATCGTAAGACGGGTAAAGCGCCTTATTCTGCAGACGATCCCGGGTTCCGTTGGCGCGACCCCGGGATGACAGTTCCTCGATTTAAGCCGCTTTCGCCTCGTCAAGGCGCTGCGCCACGAGCATCCGCAAGGAGCGCAGGTCCTTCACGAAGGACCGGATGCCCTCGGCGAGCTTCTCGGTCGCCATGGCGTCCTCGTTGAGGGCGTAGCGGAAGCTCTTCTCGTCGAGACGGGTCGGAACCGGGATCTTCTCGGCGTTGTCGGGCGAGAGCTTGCGCGGCAGGTCGCCCTCGGCCTTGGCGAGCTCGTCGAGGAGCGCAGGCGAGATGGTGAGACGGTCGCAGCCGGCCAGCGCTTCGATCTCGCCGACGTTGCGGAAGGATGCGCCCATGACCACGGTCCTAATCCCTTGCGCCTTGTAGGACGCATAGATGTTGCGCACCGAGATGACGCCCGGATCCGTCTCGCCCGTGTAGGGTCCGCCGCCGGCCTTCACATGCCAGTCAAGGATGCGGCCCACGAAGGGCGAGATGAGGAACACGCCTGCCTCAGCACAGGCCTGGGCCTGAACCTGGCTGAACAGGAGGGTCAGGTTGCAATCGATACCCTCTTTCTGCAGCACCTCGGCGGCGCGGATACCTTCCCAGGTGGAGGCGATCTTGATCAGGATGCGCTCGCGCCCGATGCCGCGCTCCTCGTAAGCCTTGATGATGGCGCGCGCCTTGGCAACGGTGGCCTCGGTGTCGAACGACAGGTCTGCGTCCACTTCCGTCGAGACACGGCCCGGCACGATGCCGGCAAGCTCAGCCCCGAAGGCGATCGCGAGACGGTCGCAGATGGCCTCGACCGCGTGCGAACCGCCCTGGCCGCGCCCCCAGGTCAGGGCCTCTTCCAGGATATGCGCATAGGCCGGGGTTTCGACCGCCTTGAGCAGCAGGGTCGGATTGGTGGTGCAGTCCTGCGGCTTAAGACGGCGAACCGCGTCGAGATCGCCCGTATCGGCGACCACCACCGTCATGGCGCGCAATTGGTCAAGCTTGGAGGGCATCGGTAACTCCGTGAATGTGTTGCGCCAGCCTTAAACTGTCTCGCCTGTCCCGTGAAGACCAACGCCTGTCACAGGAACAGGGTCCGGTTGGCTTTGACGCGCCCGAGAATGAACCCGTGCACCTCCTCGACACGACGCAGGTTGCGCACCTCCGCGTGCATGACGATCCAGTAGGTCCGCAGGAAAAAATAACGAGGGCGCCACCACCTGCAGCTCCGGGAACTGGCGGATCGCGTAGTCGTGCAGCACGCCGACGCCGAATCCTGCCCGCACCGCCTCGAGCTGGGCCACCACGCTGGCGCATTCGTAGCGGCGGGAGGTGTACTTCTCCAAGCCCGAGAAATAGTCGAGCGCCGAGCTGTAGAGCAGGTCCGGCACATAGGACACGATGGTTTTTCCCGCGAGATCCGCCGGGTCGGCGATGGGACCGTGGCGATCAAGATACACCTTCGAGGCGTAGAGCCTGAGCCGGTAATCCGTGAGCTTGCGGGACACGAGACGGCCCTCGGTCGGCTGCTCCAGGGTGATGGCGATGTCGGCCTCCCGCTTCGACAGGGAGAAGGTGCGCGGCAGAGCCACGAGCTGGAGCGTGAGATCGGGATGCTGCTCCGCCAGGGCTCCGAGTTCCGGGGCCAGGAAATAGGTGCCGAGCCCGTCCGGTGCGCCGATCCGCACGGTGCCCGAGAGCGCCAAGTCTGATCCACCGACTTCGCTCGCCACCGCAAGCGCTTGAGTTTCCATGCTCTCAGCCTTGGCGAGCAGTCGCTCACCCTGCTCGGTCAATGCGTAGCCTTGCGGTTTGCGCTCGAAAAGTTTGGTCTTCAGCGCGTTCTCAAGAGCCGAGATGCGGCGTGAAACCGTGGTATGATCGGCCTCGAGACGACGGGCGGCGACCGTGAGGCGGCCTGCGCGGGCCACCGCCAGGAAAAAGCGCAGGTCGTCCCAGTCGAATGCACTCACCTGCCCGCCCGTGAGTTCATATTGGCATTTTCGCACAACGCTACTTCGCATTCACCCATAGTCGTGCGATTTCGACAATGATAGAAGGGGCGGCATCAAAAACACCCTCAAGAGGAGAAACGCCATGCGCGAAGTCGGACACTTCATCGGCGGCAAGCACGTGCCGGGCAAGTCGGGCCGGACCACTGACTTCTTCCAACCCATGACCGGCGAGGTCATCGGCAAGGTTGCGCTGGCGTCCAAGGACGAGTTGCATCAGGCGGTGGAAGTCGCCAAAACCGCGCAGCCTGCATGGGCCGCCACCAACCCGCAGCGCCGCGCCCGCGTGATGATGCGGTTCCTCGAGCTCATCGCCCAGGAAACCGACTCGCTTGCCGAATTGCTGGCCCGCGAGCACGGCAAGACGATTTCGGACGCCAAAGGCGACATCCAGCGCGGCGTTGAAGTTGCCGAATTCTGCACCGGCATCCCGCACCTGCTGAAGGGCGAGTTCACGGAAGGCGCAGGTCCCGGCATCGACATGTATTCGATCCGCCAGCCGCTGGGCGTCGTGGCGGGCATCACACCCTTCAACTTCCCGGCCATGATCCCGCTCTGGAAGCTCTCTCCGGCGATTGCCTGCGGCAACGCCTTCATCCTCAAGCCGTCCGAGCGCGCCCCCGGCGTGCCGCTGCGCCTCGCCGAACTCATGATGGAAGCGGGCCTGCCGGCCGGCATTCTCAACGTGGTCAACGGCGACAAGGAATCGGTGGACGCCATTCTCGACGACCGCGACATCCATGCGGTGGGCTTCGTGGGCTCCTCGTCGATTGCCGAATACGTCTATTCCCGCGCTGCCGCCAACGGCAAGCGCGCCCAGTGCTTCGGCGGCGCGAAGAACCACATGATCATCATGCCGGACGCCGATCTCGATCAGGCGGCGGACGCGCTCATCGGTGCGGGCTACGGCTCGGCTGGCGAGCGCTGCATGGCGATCTCCGTGGCGGTGCCGGTTGGAAAGAGCACGGCAGACGCCCTGATGGATCGCCTAATCCCGCGGGTCGAGAGCCTGAAGGTCGGACCGTCCACCGATCCGAGCGCCGATTTTGGCCCCCTCGTCACCCGCGCCCATCTCGACAAGGTGCGCTCCTATGTGGACCTCGGCGTCCAGGAAGGCGCGAAGCTCGTAGTCGATGGCCGTAACTTCAAGATGCAGGGCTACGAGAACGGCTTCTACATGGGCGGCTGCCTCTTCGACGATGTGAAGGCCGACATGCGCATCTACAAGGAAGAGATCTTCGGCCCCGTTCTGTCGGTCGTCCGCGCCAAGGACTACAACGACGCGCTGCGCCTTCCCACCGAGCACGAATACGGTAACGGCGTTGCGATCTACACCCGCGACGGCGACGCCGCCCGGGATTTCGCCTCCAAGGTGAATGTGGGCATGGTGGGCATCAACGTGCCGATCCCGGTGCCGCTGGCCTACTACACCTTCGGCGGCTGGAAGCGCTCCGGCTTCGGCGACCTCAACCAGCACGGCCCCGACGCGATCCGGTTCTACACCAAGACCAAGACCGTCACGTCCCGCTGGCCGTCCGGCATCAAGGACGGTGCCGAGTTCGTCATCCCGACGATGCAGTAATTATTCACGAGAAAGGCCGGGCTCGCTCCCGGCCTTTCTCGCTCTAGATCGAAAGTATGGGTGCACGAATGCACTCAGGCATGACGATTTAGGCATCATGAATCAGTTCTCCCTCACAGACGACCAAATCGCCGTTCGCGACATGGCCCTCGACTTCGCGGCCGAGAAACTCGCGCCCCATGCACTCGAATGGGATGAGAAAAAGCATTTTCCTGTGGACGTGATGCGCGAGGCGGCGGCCTTGGGCATGGCGGCGATCTATACCCGCGACGACGTGGGCGGATCGGGCATGACGCGCCTCGATGCGGCTTTGATCTTCGAGGCGCTGGCGACCGGGTGTCCGGCCGTGTCGGCGTATCTGTCCATTCACAATATGGTCGCCTGGATGATCGACCGCTACGGCTCCGAGGAGCAGCGTCAGCGCTTCCTGCCGAGCCTGTGCACCATGGACCTGATCGGCAGCTATTGCCTGACCGAGCCCGGCTCCGGCTCGGACGCGGCGGCGCTCAAGACCCGCGCGGTACGCGACGGCGACCACTACGTGGTCAACGGCGTCAAGCAGTTCATCTCAGGCGCGGGCACCTCGGACATCTACGTCACCATGGTGCGCACCGGCCAGGAAGGCCCGTCCGGCATTTCGACCCTGGTGATCGAGAAGGACATGCCCGGCGTTTCCTTCGGCGCCCAGGAAAAGAAGATGGGCTGGAACGCCCAGCCCACCGCCGCGGTGATCTTCGAGTACGTGCGCGTGCCGGTCGCCAACCGGCTGTCGGATGAGGGCATGGGCTTCAAGATCGCCATGTCGGGCCTCGACGGCGGACGAATCAATATCGGCGCCTGCTCGCTCGGCGGCGCGCAGGCCGCCCTCGACAAGGCGCTCGCCTACACGGCCGACCGCAAGGCCTTCGGCAAGAGCATTTCCGATTTTCAGGCAACCCAGTTCCAGCTCGCCGACATGGCGACGGAACTCGAAGCCGCCCGCACGTTCCTGTGGCGCGCGGCATCCGCCCTCGATGCCAAGTCCCTCGACGCCACCAAACTCTGCGCCATGGCCAAGCGCATGGCGACGGATCGGGGTTTCGAGATCGCCAACCAGGCGCTCCAGCTTCACGGCGGCTACGGCTATCTGGCCGATTACGGCGTCGAGAAGATCGTCCGGGATCTGCGCGTGCATCAGATCCTCGAGGGCACCAACGAGATCATGCGCCTGATCGTGGCGCGAAGCCTCGTCGGTCGGGGCAACCGGTGACTTTCAGGGCAATCGTCCTGGGCTTGGCCCTCACCGGGGTGATCCTGGCCGTGTTCCATCTCGCCGGTCCCTGGTTTTTCGTCGATGGCCGCAGGCCGTTCCAGGTCAACTTCACAGTCGGGGCCGCGCTCGGTCTGCTGCTCGGTCTCGTGGTCCCTCGCCTCATCCGTGCGCCATCGAAGCACGCTGTGTCCGCGATGGCTCTGGCGGCCGTTCCGGGCATGTTGGTCATGGCGGCCATCGGGTCCCACTTCGCGGTGTTCTTTCCGCGCCTCGATCCAGCCCTCGACAAGGTGTTCGGGTCGCTGATGCTGTGGTTTTACGGCTTCTCGCTTGCCGGAACCCTGTGGGTGGCGCGGCGCGCATGAGACGCGGGAGCGAGCGCGCGGGACTGCCGTTGAGCGAGCCCAGCATCTGGCTCGTGCTGGCGCTGTCGGGCGTGTTCGTCCTGCTGGGCCTGCTCTTCGTGTTTGCCCCACGCCCAAGCGCAGCCCTGTTCGGCATTCCGGTCTCTGAAGGCCCGGGACTATCCTATGTGTCGGCCATCGGCCTGCGCGATCTTGCCTTCGGGTTCTACCTGTTCGCTCTGTCGCGCCTCTCAGGCCGCCGCACCGTCGGCGTGATCCTGGCGCTGACCGTTCTGATCCCGGCAGGCGACGTGTTCATCGTATTTCTGGAGCGCGGTTTCGAGAGCCCCCAACATCTCCTGCTGCATTCGGGCAGCAGCATCGTCATGGCGGCAAGCTCGATCTGGCTGCTCATCGGCTCAAAACATCAACGGGAGGATTAATCCATGACCACCATCGGCTTCATCGGCCTCGGCCATATGGGCGGCCCCATGGCGGCCAACTTGGTCAAGGCGGGACACCAGGTCATCGGCTTCGATCTCGTGCCGGCCTCCTGCGATCAGGCCCGCGCAGACGGCATCACGGTCGCAGGCTCGGCGCAGGATAGCGTGCGGGATGCCGACGTGGTCATCACCATGCTGCCCGCCGGCAAGCACGTGCTCTCGGTCTGGTCCAGCATCCTGCCGGTCGTGAAGCCGGGTGCGCTTGTGATCGACTGCTCCACCATCGACGTGGACAGCGCCCGCAGGGCCCACGGGCTCGCAGGCGAGCAGGAGCGGAACCTCCTGTCGTTGGACGCGCCGGTCTCCGGCGGCGTCGGCGGCGCGAAGGGCGCGACGCTGACCTTTATGGCCGGCGGCGCGGCGGATGCCTTCGAGCGCGCGGAGCCGATCCTGTCCCAAATGGGCAAGAAGGTGGTCCATTGCGGCGAGGCGGGGGCCGGACAGGCGGCCAAGATCTGCAACAACATGATCCTCGGCATCTCGATGATCGGCGTGGCGGAAGCGTTCGTGCTGGGCGAGAAACTAGGATTGTCGCATCAGGCGCTGTTCGACGTGGCCTCGACCGCGTCGGGCCAGTGCTGGTCGCTCACCACCTATTGTCCGGTGCCCGGGCCGGTGCCGACATCGCCCGCCAATAACGGCTACAAGCCGGGTTTCGCCGCGGCCCTGATGCTGAAGGACCTGAAGCTCGCCCAGGAGGCGGCGAATTCCTCCGGCGCGACCACGCCGCTGGGCGCGGAAGCCGCACAGCTCTACGCCCTGTTCAACAATGCGGGCCACGAGGGCGACGATTTTTCTGGCATCATCAATTTCCTGCGGGGACAACGGGCCTGATCATGAAAACCGGCGCATGAATCGCCGGTCGAGCCAGTCCTTCAGCCGCCACGCCCAGCGGCCCTCGAAAGCCAGCCATCGGCCGCGTCCGCCGATGGCTTGGCCGTCTCCCGTGCCGATCAGCACCAGGTGGCGGCGCTGGGGGATATAGGTTTCCAGCGCCTCCCCCCGCAGGGCGCGGCGGAGATTGCGGGCAAGAACCGGCCCCTGCCGAACGGCGAAGACTCCGGCTTTGGGCCGGGGATGCCCGAGCATCGTGGCGCAGTCTCCGGCGGCAAACACCGCTTTGTCGTTCAGAACCTGCAGGGTCGGTCCAACCGCCAGAAAGTCCTTCTCATCCTTGGCGAGGCCACAGTGCTGGAGCGCGGGCGGCGGAGCCGCCTGGGTCGAGACGAGCACCCGGTCGGCCGGAATGCGACGGCCTCCGGCAAGAGTTATGCCCTGCGGATCAACGGCAATGGCCGCGCAACCTGCCCAAACCTTGATGCCCCGGCGCTCCAGCGCCCTTTCGACGCGCCTGCGCATGCGAGAGTTGATCTCCGGCGCGGCGCTCGCGCTGACGAGAGTCACCTCGATGCTGCTCCCGACCTTGGCCCGCAGCGATGAAGAGACCGCAAAGGCAAGGCAGATTCCGGCCACTCCTCCACCGACGATGACGATCCGGCGCGGTCCATCGGGCTTGTGCGCGTCCTGGACGAGTTGGTCCCATTTCGGCAGCAGATCCCCGATGGGCTTGACCGCAAGAGCGTGTTCTTCCGCTCCCTCAAGATCGGACAGGTCTGGCGTGATGCCGATATTGATTGACAGAATATCGTAAGAGATCGTGCCGCCGCCGCGAAGGCGAACCTGCCCGGCATCCCGATCAAAGCTAATGGCCTCGTCCTGGATCAGGACCGCGCCGCATCGCCGGGCCAACCGCTCCAGATCAATGTGCAGGGCGTCGCGAGGGTAGAACCCGGCCATGTGGCCCGGCAGCATGCCCGAATATGGCGTGAGCCGGTCCTTGGCGACCAGGGTCAGGCGGGTTCCAGGCTCCGGCCTGCGGGCGAAGGCCTGCAGCACAAGCACATGAGCGTGTCCTCCGCCTACGAGGACGAGGTGCTTTTCGGGCCGGGACCGGGTACGTTCCATGGGTGCGAGGATTTGAAAAGACAGCGAAATGGGCTGAGAGGTGTTGCAAGACACCTACAGCTTTTGGGGACTTCGTCCATTAGTCTCCGGACTCACGATCGCTCAACCTCCGATTGCCGAAGTCCCCATGGCTCGACCCACATCCCTCACGGCCGACCCTTCCGCCGACGCCGCAGCCATCCTGCGGCGGGTCGGCTTCGCGATCCTGTTCTTCGCCATACCCTTAAGCGCCCTTTTCGCCAGGCGCGCCGTCGTGGCCCTGGCGCCTGTGGCGGTGGTTCTGCTGATTCTCGCCTCCGTGATCGATGGTCGCACCAAGCACCTGGGCGAGAAGGTCAGGATCGTGGTCGGCTCGCCGGGCGGCATGGCAGGCGCGGTCCTCCTGCTCTGGACAGCCCTCTCGCTGCTCTGGACGCCCTTCATGTCGGAAGCCTCTGAGCGGCTCCTCAACATCGCCACCATGGCTCTCATGGCGCTTGCGGGCTATCTGGCCCTCCCGGACCGGATGCGGTCCGCCAATCTTTACATTCTGCCCGTGGGCGTCGGCCTTGCGGCCCTGACCGGGATGGCGATGGCGTTTCGGGGAACCGGCCCTCAGGACCCGGATGGTCAAAGCATCGAGCGCGGCATGATCGTGCTTGCCTTGATGCTCTGGCCCGCGGTGACTTGGCTCCATTCCCGCGGACGCAACCTGGAGGCGATGCTTCTCGGCATCATCGTCGCCGGCAGCGCGCTTCTGGCAAGCGATGGATCGTCTTTGCAAGGCCTGGCCGTGGGCGCCGTGATCTTCGTGGTCACAGCGGCCAGCCCCTCGTTCGGCTCCCGCCTGACAGGCTGGCTGATGGCCGGGCTCCTGCTGGTCGCCCCTGTCCTGCCGTTCATCCTGAAGCCGATGTTCGAAATCTTCCTGGGGGCACGCGCTCCTCTGGTGACGTCCCTGAACACCTGGCGCATGGTCATCCTCAACGACCCTCTGAGCCTGATCACGGGCCATGGCCTCGAGACGGCCCTGCGCGGCCGCATCATCGGCCTGGTTCCGCCGTCAGCCCCGCACACGTTCCTGTTCGAGATCTGGTACGAGCTTGGTCTCGTCGGCGCCGTGGCGGGTGCCGTGCTCCTCTACCGGTCCGTACTCGGGGCCGGCGGGCAGCGCCCCATCCTCGGTCCCGGCATCATGGCGGCCTTCGCCACGGCTTATGCGCTCGGCTGCCTCGGGATCGGGACCGCGCAGGTCTGGTGGTTCACGGCTCTTGTGGTCGTGGTGCTGATCTTCGTGGCGATCGAGCGTGGGCAGTTCCGCACGACGCGTCCGAAGGCGATCCTGCGCCGCACCCCTTGAAGGCTGCGCATACGGGCCTGTCGCCTCATCATGGTTGACGCACAGGCACTGCCTCTGCTTCGGTAAGTCCTTGAACATCTCACCAAGGGTTTTTCATGCCGATCATCAATCGTGTCGCCGATCTTGCCGATGAGATCACCGCCTGGCGCAGGGACTTCCATGAGAATCCCGAGCTGCTCTTCGACGTTCACCGGACCGCCGGGATTGTCGCCGATAAGCTGAGGGCCTTCGGTTGCGACGAGGTGGTGACCGGACTGGGCCAGACCGGCGTCGTCGGCGTCATCAAGGGCCGCGCGACCGGTTCGGGCAAGGTGATCGGCCTCCGGGCCGACATGGACGCCCTGCCCATCGTGGAAGCCACGAACGTCCCCTACAAGTCGAAAACCCCTGGCCTCATGCATGCCTGCGGCCATGACGGCCATACGGCCATGCTGCTGGGAGCCGCCAAGTACCTGGCCGAGACCCGCAACTTCGACGGAACCGCGGTGGTGATCTTCCAACCGGCGGAGGAAGGCGGCGGCGGCGGCGACGCCATGGTGAAGGATGGCCTCATGGAGCGCTTCGGCGTGCAGGAGGTCTACGGCATGCACAACATGCCGGGCATGCCGCTCGGCCATTTCGCCATCCGTCCCGGCGCCATGATGGCGGCGGCGGACCGCTTCACCATCACGATCGAAGGCAAGGGCGGCCATGCGGCCCGCCCCCATGACGGCATCGACACTGTGGTGGTCGCCGCCCATGTGATCACGTCTCTGCAGACGATCGCCTCCCGCAACGTCGATCCCCTGGAATCGGCGGTCGTGTCGGTGTGCTCGGTCAAGGCGGGCGACGCCTTCAACGTGATCCCGCAGACGGCAACGCTTCTCGGCACCGTGCGCACCCTGTCGCCTGCCGTTCAGGACCTCTGCGAGGCTCGCATCGCGACCATTGCCCAGAACGTTTGCGCCGCCTTCGGGGCGACCGCCACTGTCGACTACGTGCGCGGCTACCCGGTCACCATGAACGACCCGGCGAAGACCGCCTTCATGGTCGAGGTGGCGAAGGCCCTCGTGGGCGAGCAGGCGGTCGACACCACCCCGCCGCCCATGATGGGCGCAGAGGATTTTTCCTTCATGCTCAATGAACGGCCCGGCGCCTACATCTTCGTCGGCAACGGCGAATCCGCCGGCCTTCATCACGAGGCCTACAACTTCAACGACGAAGCGGCTCCCTATGGGGTCTCGCTCTGGGCCAAGATCATCGAGACCGGCATGCCGGCCCGATAGAAAGCCTTGCGGTCGCCGCCGGACATCGCCGGCGGCGACTGAACCCATCCGTCACTGCACGACCATGGCCGTGAACGGATACACATAGGCCTGCAACATCACGAGCCCGCCGACCAGCGACGCGAGCGCGATGGAATGCCAGAATACAAAGCGCAGGATTTCACCCTCGTGCCCGAACCAGTTGGTGGCCGTGGACGCGACCACGATGGACTGGGCGTCGATCATCTTGCCCATGACGCCGCCCGTTGAGTTGGATGCGCACATAAGGATCTCGGACAGTCCCAACTGCCCTGCTGTGATCTTCTGCAGGTTGCCGAAGAGCACGTTCGAGGCCGTGTCGGACCCGGTCAAGGCAACACCCAGCCACCCCAGCATCGCGGCGAAGAACGGGTAGAAGAACCCGGTCTGCGCAAAGGCAAGACCCAGCGTCGCGTCTACGCCGGAATAGCGGGTGAGCGTGCCGAGCGCGAGCATCGCCGCGATGGTGACCAGCGAGTAGCGCACCACCCACAGGGTTTCGCCGTAGGCCCGGATGAGCCTCAGGGGCGAGTATTTCATCACAAGACCGGACACGATGGCCGCCAGCAGGATGCCTGTGCCGGTCATGGTGAGGATGTTGAAGTTGTAGACGGCGCCCTCGGGAGTTGGCTTCGGCACCACCGGAGGCACCTTCAGCACCATGTTGTGCAGACCCTCGAACGTCCATTTCGGGAAGAACAAGGGATTGACGATATCTTTGAAGGTCTGCGTGCCCCACACGAACACGAAGGCGCAGAGGATGATCCAGGGCAGCCAAGCCCTGAAGACGACGCCGGGGCTGTGACGGGGTCTTCCCAGGCTCGCAGACGTGGATGCTGCGCCCAAAGACGATGGTCCACCCGCGGTCGCGAGTTCAGCGCCGTTGCGCAAAGCCGGGCTTGTCCAGATCGCGGCAGGATGCCAGACCTTCAGGAACGCCACCAGGCACCCCATGGACACGAGGGACGCGACGACGTCCACCAGCCACGGCCCGTGATAGTTGGAGACAACGAATTGCGGAATGGCGAAGGAGACGCCGCAAATCAGGATGGCGGGCCAGATCTGCATCATGCCGCGCCAGCCTGCGAAGGCCCAGATCAGCCAGAACGGCACGATGAGAGAGAAGAACGGGAGTTGGCGTCCCGCCATCGCCCCGAGGGCGATCGGATCGAGCCCCGTTACGGCCCCCAGCGTCACGATGGGCGTACCGAGCGCCCCATAGGCGACCGGAGCCGTGTTGGCGATCAGCGACAGGCCCGAGGCCGCAAGGGGCGAGAACCCAAGGCCGATCAGGATGGCGCCGGTCACGGCGACCGGCGTGCCGAAACCTGCCGCCCCTTCGAAGAACGCCCCGAACGCGAACGCCACCAGAAGCAGCTGCAGGCGTCGGTCCGTGGTGATGCCGGCAATCGAATCCTGCAGGGTCTGGAACGAGCCGTTCTCAACGGTCAGCCGGTAGAGAAAGATCACGTTGATGATGATCCAGCCGATGGGAAAGAGGCCGGTCAGAGCTCCGAAGCCCGCAGCCTCGAGGGCCATCATGCTGGGCATTCCGAAGGCGAAGATGGCGATCACCAGCGACAGGACAAGGGTGATGACGGCGGCGATATGAGCCTGCATCTTGGCGAAGGCGATCAGCCCCAGCAGGCAGACGATCGGCAGGGCGGCGACGATGGTCGAGATCACCGCGCTCCCGAATGGGTTGTAGACCTGGCTCCACATGGGCGCATTCCTCAAACTTACCGGCGAACCGGTTGTTCGTGCTTGAAAGCGGCCAGGCGAGCGGGTCCAGCCGCTGAAGAGGAAGTTAGGTCACCCGAGGTTGGCGCATATTGGGCTTTAGACGAAAAATGCCGCTACGGAAGCGGCATCTCAATCCTTCATCGAGGAGGCGAGCAGGCCTTCGATGTCGATGTAATGGCCCGCGCGGTCCCGCTTGGACGCCAGGTAGCTGACGTTCTCCGGCGTCGGGCGGCCGAGGACCCGGTGATCGGAAATGACCTCGAGGCCGGCTTCACGCAGGGCGCTGAGCTTTTCCGGGTTGTTGGTCATGACCCGCACTGTCGTCGCGCCGAGCTGCTTGAGCATTCCGGCGGCGAAATCGAAGCGGCGCTGGTCCGCATCAAATCCGAGAACTTCGTCGGCGTCATAGGTGTCGTAGCCTTGAGCCTGAAGCTTGTAGGCGCGGATCTTGTTGGCGATGCCGTTTCCACGCCCCTCCTGGTCGAGATAGAGCAGGATTCCGCCCTCGTTCTGGGCCATGTGGCGCACGGTGTTGCGCAGCTGGTCGCCGCAATCGCATTTGAGGCTGCCGAAGAGGTCTCCGGTCAGGCAGGCGGAATGCAGGCGCACCGTCACGGGCTCGGACAGATCGGGTTTCCCGACGATGACCGCCACCTGGTCCCGCAGGCCCTCGCCGCCGCGGAACACCACGAACTCGCTCGCGGGCGCACCTTCGAGCGGCACCGGGGCGCGGCTGACGATCTTCAGGTCCATCGCCTTCGCCCGGCGGTACTCCCGGACGGCGGAAGCCGACACGCGAACCAGCGACGGATCGATTTCGATGCCCGCGCCCAATGGCACCACCACCACGGCGGGCAGGACGAGGGACAGGCGGGCGAGTTCAAGGGCCTCATCGTCCAGCGGGCCGATGGGGCGAACCGGCGCATCGATTCGGCCATCGATCTTGAGAGCGAGATGCTCGATCCGAGCCCTGTCCACGGCCGGCAGCGCCACGCGCGCAGGCGTATTCCGATCAAGACCCAGGCGGCGCAGCCGCGCGGGAGGCAGTACCAGATGGGCATGCCCCCCAGCCACGGTCTCGAGCTCTGCGCCCATGGCCTCGTCCAGCTCTTCCACGCCGATCACGAGTGCGCTTGCGGCCGGCCCGTCGATGACGACCGGGCGCGCACTGCGGAATTCGGCAATGGCCCGCTCGACCGAAGTGGTGGAGGGATCATCGGACAGGCTCAGGACAAGGCGCATCATCTTCATAAAACTCAGGCGAACCGGCCTTGTGCGGAGGAACATCCCCTGCGGAACGAGCCGCCTCAAGCCAAGCTTCCGGACAAGAGGCACCTTATCACAGGCTCTAGGCGATCCCTAACGCCTGAGATGGGATGGCTGCCATGTCCGGTCAACAGGCGCGGCGACGGGATATTGTTCAGCTCGACGGCTAAGCCGGAGAGGAGTATCTGTGCGGTCTCCCATGCACACGCCGCCGCCTGCAAGCCCGGATGAAGAATTCCCCATGATGCAAAACTGGCTTTTCCGCGTTGCAATCCTCGGATTCCTGAGCGCCGCGTCTCCCGCAGGCGCCGCCACGCTCGATGGCTTGGCGGTCGATGTGACGAACGGGAGCGAGCCCGTGCTCTGCGCCGAGAAGGACAACGTTTCCATCAACTTCGCGTCGCCGGAGGTGCGTCACTTCCGGATCGAGGCTGTGCATCCGGCCTATATGGGCACCTTGCGCGAAGACCGCTGGGCACCGGACTGGACGGCCTGCGAGGACATTTCGGCCGAAACGTCGAATCATCCCCACCCCAAGATGATGACGCTGTTCGAGAATGCCGATCTTCAGGTTATCGGCCTGTCCTACAGCCAATTCTGGCGTCCGAGCGATGTGACGGTGCGGGTCGGCGACCGGGTCGAGCGCGACATCCACATGATGCAGATCCTCAAGCGCCGGAAGGACCGGATCGACGAGGTGCTGGTGCTCTATCCGGGGGACGGCTATTGGCGCATCCGCCCGCTGCCGCCTGCCCATCTGGGACAGAGCGCCTACGGGTCCTCGTTCCTGGTCGGCCCCGTCGACATGGATGTTCGCCCGGTGGTGAACCTGAAGGATGTGGCTTTCGACCCCAAGACCATGACTTTCACCCTCACCCTGGCCAAGGGAGGAACGGCGACGGTCCTCATGAAGGAACTGACCGAGGACCGCCTCACCCTGGAGGTGGATCTCGGCCAAGCCGTGAAGGATCAGCCCTTCGCGACCCTGCGCTCCATGTACGTCACCGAGTTCAACGCCGACGTTGCCCGCATCGCGTCCCGGGAGGAGAAAGCCCGGTCCTGGCGCGAGGAGCCGATCATGACTTTCGATCGCGCTAGAGCAACCGACGTGTGGATGGGACGCCTCCTGCCATCGCGCCACAACACCAGCGCGCCGGACATGATGTTCAACCATTTCCGCGCGTCGCCGGCCTCCTCGCGCTGATTGCGCCCGCAACGGCCGGGATCAGACGGCCGTCGATCAGGAGAAGCCCTGCGCTGATCAGGGCCATTCCGGCCATGTGCCGGACTTCCAGGGTTTCCCCGAGAAACATGGTTCCGAGCAGGACGGCGCTCACCGGAATCAGGAACGTCACCAGCCCGGCATTGGTGGCGCCCGCCCGCGCAAGCAGGCGAAAGAACAGGATATACGCGAGCGCAGTCGACACGAGAGCCAGCCCCACCAGGGACAGGACGGCGCCTCCGCTCGGAGCCGGCAGAGACCAGGGACGGTCGATGATGAAGCTCAAGGGAAGCAGAATGGCGCTGGACGCCGTTACCTGCCCGGCCGCAGTGGCGAGCGGCGCGATTCCCATCGCTCTGAAGCGACGACCGAATACCCCTGCGAACGCATAGGAAAGGGCCGCCGCCAGAACCGCGAGCTGCGCCGGAATGCTGACATTCCACGCCTGAAAAGCGGCCGCGCCGATCATCACCGCCACCCCGGCGAAGCCGACGATCACCCCGATGAAGCGCTGCCGCGTCAGGCGTTCGTCAACGGTCAGAACATGGGCCACCAGAACGGTGAAAAGCGGTGTCGTGGCGTTGAGGATGGAGGCCGATCCGCTCGTGATGTGGCCCTGCCCCCAGACGATCAGGCTCATTGGGATCACGTTGTTGAGGATTCCCATGCCCAGAAAGGCCGCCCAGACCTGCCGCCCTTGCGGCAGCGAGGCCCCCGTCACGCGCAGGATCAGATACAGGGCTGCGGCCGCCAGGGCGATGCGGGACGCGACGATCGTCAGGGGAGGCAGTTCCTTGACGGCGATCCCGATGAACAGGAAGGACCCGCCCCAGAGGACGGACAGGATGATCAGGAGCCCCCAGTCGGACGCCGTCATGGTCTTGTGGATGGATGCTGATGGCATCGTGACATTTCCCGGTTTCAGGCCAGCCTTGCCACGTTCCAGGCAGCCCATCGACCCGTTTTCTGTGGCCATCGGGCTTCGACGGGAAGAAAACCATTGGATAACAGAGTTTCAGCTCACACGTTTACGAGTTGTAAACCATCGGCGCGCTGTCTGCTGGCAAGGTTTGGTTTACGACGATCCCGGGTTCTCACGCAGCTTTACTTCGCATTCACGCCTTCAGGGCGAGGCTCACGGCCATGACATGTTTCCTCAACGTTGCGCAGGCCATGGATCCGCAAGCCTTTTACGACCATTCGTTCCGGACGGACAATGCGCGCGCCATGCGGATGCGTCCCGACGGCCGATCGAGCTTCAGCATCATGCCTGCCTCGCCCAGGCCGGCGCGCAACAGCAGCTTCATCTTCGGGCGCTCGGATTCGCGGATCCGCCCCCTCCTGAACCAGGAGGAGCGCGACCGGCTCCATTGCTGGGCCATGATCGTCGCGGTCGCGTCGTCGGCCGCCGGGACGACCCTCTTGCTGACAGCGGCCCTGCGATAGATCCGGCCAATCCAATCGAACGGAAAATGGGCTCTCAGGCCGCGTTTCTCAGTTTAGCGGCCAGAACAGCATGATGAGGGGTGTGCCCACAACCACGACCAGGACCGAAAGCGGAAGGCCGAGCCGCCAGTAATCCCCGAACCGGTAGCCCCCCGGCCCCATGACGAGGGTGTTGCACTGATGCCCAATGGGCGTGAGAAAGTCGCAGGCCGCGCCGATCGCCACCGCCATCAGGAACGCGTCGGGCCTGAAACCGAGCTGGCTGGCGAAGCTTGCCGCGATGGGCGCCATCACCAGCACGGTCGCGGCGTTGTTGAGAAACGGCGTCACCGCCATAGCGGCCACCATGATGAGCACGAGCGCCCCGGTTGGCGGCAGCATGTTGGCGGCTGATGAGAGCCACGCTGCGATAAGGTCCGTTCCCCCCGTGGTGCGGATCGCCTCGCTGACTGGAATGAGCGCGCCGAGCATGACGATGATCGGCCACTCGATGGTTTCGTAGGCCTCCCGCAGGGTCAGCGAGCCGAACAGGACGAGAAGAACCCCTGCTCCAAAGAAGGCGATCGCCACCGGCAGAAGATCGAACGCCACCAATACCATGGCGCCAGCGAGGATCAGGATCGGAAGCAGGCTTCTGCGGGCGCTCCCGAGGCGAATGGTGCGCTCCGCCAGAGGCAGGCATCCGAGTTCCTGCAAGGTGTCCGGCAGCTTCTTGAGGTTGCCCTGCAGCACGATCACGTCGCCCGAGCGCAGATTGATCGTGCGCAGGCGCTCCGTGAAGCGCTGCCCGCTTCGGCTGACCGCCAGGAGGTTGACGTGATAGCGCTCATAGAGCGCAAGGCGCTCCGCCGAAGCTCCGGTCAGAACCGAGTTGGGTCCGACGATCGCTTCGATGACGCCGATTTCGTCGGTAGCCTCGTCGGTCTCCGGCTGACGATGCTCCCGGCTGAGCTTCAGGCCCGCCCGGGAAACGGCGCTTTCCAGGGCATCCGGCTCACCTTCCAGCAGAAGCACGTCATCCTCGCGGATCATGGCGTCCGGCAGGGGGCTGGAGCTGCGAGTCTCCTTGCGGATGATGGCCGAGACCTTGACCTCGTCATTCGCAAGCTTGCGCAGATCCGCGACGGTCTGCCCGATGATGTCGGATTCGGGGGCGACGCGCGCTTCGGTGACGTAATTCTTGATGTTGAGCGCATCGTCCAGGGAGGCTGCGCCTTTGCGGCCTTGCGGCAGCAGGCGGTAACCGAACGTCAGGAAGATGACACCAAGCACCGCAATGCCCAAGCCGACGGGCGTGAAGTCGAACATGCCGAACGGCTCGCCGATCAATTCCTGCCGGACGCGCGAAACGATGATGTTCGGCGAAGTGCCCACCAGCGTCACGATCCCGCCAAGCAGCGAGCCGAACGCCATAGGCATGAGGAAGCTCGATGGCGGCGTGTTCGTGCGCCGCGCGATTTGGAAAGCCACCGGAATCATCATGGCGAGTGCGCCGATGTTCTTCACGAAGGCCGACAGCACCGTCACCACCCCGACGAGCACGGCGATCTGAAGCTGGGTCGTGCGCAGATAGGGACCGATCCGGTTCAGGCCGGCCTCGAGCACCCCCGATTTTGCAACCGCGGCGCTGACCAGGAGCGCGCTCGCCACGATGATGACGATGTCATCGCTGAAGCCGGAAAAGGCCTTGTCGGCCGGAACGATGCCGACCAGCACGGCCGCCAGCAGGGACAAGGCCGCTACCAGATCGTAGCGAAAACGCCCCCACACGAAGAGAGCCATCATTCCGGCGACGATGGCGAAGGCGAGAATTTGTTGATGGGTCATGGGTGCGCGAACTGAGGAGGTATCCCTCTAACGCGCAGCCGCCGTCTTTGTGCCGGAACCTACTGCCCGAGAACGAGTGCCCAGTAGCGGCCATAGCCGCCCTTGGCGTCGGCCCTTGCGAGGCCGATCTTGCGGGCCTGCGGCAT
Source organism: Microvirga aerophila (assembly GCF_003332305.1). GTDB lineage: Bacteria > Pseudomonadota > Alphaproteobacteria > Rhizobiales > Beijerinckiaceae > Microvirga > Microvirga aerophila. The sequence continues at coordinate 31,943 of NZ_QOIO01000035.1, forward strand.
GAGAAGATTGCTGTTGTGGCCGGGCGAAGCCTTCCAGCGACTCACCGCGCCGTCCACCGATGAAGAACCCGCGGACAGGTTCTCGGCCGAGTAGCCGGCAATGCCGTACTGATCCATGCGGCTCGCGAAATTGCCGTGACTGAGCTTGCCGGCCGCCGCCACCACCCGCGCCTGATGCTCGGCGGCTTTGTTGAGCTGCGAATCGACCATAACAGGACTCAGGCCCTGGGACACCCGGTAGGCTGAAATGAGGGACGCCGCGGTAGCAGCATCGGAAGTCGAGGTTGCCAGAACGGCGTGCTGGCTCGTCAGCGACGATTCGGTGGCGCAGCCGGCGAGCGCCAAGGCGGCCAGAAGACAAAACGAGACGGTCCGCATCGAATTCCCCTTGCGGGCGGCGTTCGGCGCCGCTCCCCTTGAAAAAAATGCCCGTGGCGGTCATGTGCAGAAGCACAGGCCCGATGCCGCTGCATGCCATGCGGCAGGCGCAGGGTCCAGAACCCTTGGCAAAACCTTCGCCGCGTCAGCTGATCGCATGCTCCCGCCACCATCCCATTCCAACGTCGCCATCATCGGCGGCGGCCCCGCCGGGCTGATTGCGGTGGAAATCCTGAGAAAGGCAGGGGTCGCGGCCACTGTCTACGACCAGATGCCCTCGGTCGGCCGCAAGCTGCTCATGGCGGGGCGCGGGGGCCTGAATCTCACCCACAGCGAGGACTTCGCGCGTTTCGTCGGCCGCTATGCTGAAGCGGAGCCGCGGCTGCGGCCCATGCTCGAGAGGTTTCGGCCCGAGGACCTGCGCGCTTGGTGTGAGGAGCTGGGCCAAGAGACCTTCGTCGGTTCAAGCGGGCGGATCTTCCCCAAGTCCTTCAAGGCTTCGCCCCTCCTGCGCGCTTGGCTGTCGCGGCTGGAACAGCTCGGCGTCCGGTTCGCCCTGCGCTACCGCTGGCAGGGCTGGAACGAGGACGGCGCCCTGACCTTCGCCGGGCCAGGGGGCGAGACGGTGACGGCCAAGCCCGATGCGACCATCCTGGCGCTTGGCGGGGCGAGCTGGCCCCGGCTCGGTTCGGATGGACGTTGGACGGACTTTCTGAAGGAGCGGGGCGTTGCCGTATCGGTGCTTCGCCCGTCGAATATGGGCTTCACCGTTCCCTGGTCCGAGGTGATTCGCAGCCGCCACGAGGGCGAGCCGTTGAAGCGGCTTGCCCTGACCTTCGAGAACACGACGGTGCGCGGAGAGGCCATTCTGACAGCGGACGGAATCGAGGGTGGCGCGGTTTATGCCCTTTCGGCACGGTTGCGCGATGCGTTGGAGCGCGTTGGCGAGGCTACGCTCTTCCTCGACCTGCGGCCGGACCTCTCGTCGGAGGCTCTGGCGAATCGCCTCAAAGCCCCGCGCAAAGGACAGTCCACGTCCACGTTCTTGCGTAAAGCCGCCGGATTGCCGCCGGTCGGGATCGCTCTCTTACGGGAAGCGAGCTTGACTCTGCCCAGCGAGGCGGACGAGCTGGCCCGCCTGATCAAGGCCGTGCCCTTGCGGCTGACGGGGGTGAAACCCCTGGACAGGGCCATTTCCACGGCGGGCGGCGTCTCGTTTTCCGAGGTCGATGAGCACCTGATGCTGCGCCGCCTGCCCGGTGTTTTCGTCTCCGGCGAGATGTTGGATTGGGAGGCCCCTACGGGGGGCTATCTCCTCCAGGCCGCCTTCGCCACCGGGATCGCGGCCGCAAGAGGGGCGTTGGACCACCTTAAGATTCCCATTGCCGCATTGACGCAGAGTCCTGCCTCGGCCACACGGCACACGTGACTGATCCGGCGCAAATTCTCCACGACATCTTCGGCTTCCCGTCCTTCCGCGAAGGACAGGAGGAGATCGTGCGCGCGGTTCTGGGCGGCGAGGACGTGCTGGCCGTCATGCCGACCGGGGCCGGGAAGTCGCTCTGCTATCAGTTGCCCACCCTCGTGCGGAATGGCTTGACGGTTGTGGTGTCGCCCCTCATCGCGCTCATGCGCGACCAGGTGGCGGCTCTGCGCCATTTCGGCATCGAGGCCGGGAGCCTCAACTCCGCCAACGACCAGGCCGAGAACCGGCGGGTGGCCGACGCGGTGCGCGACGGCACCATGCGGCTCCTCTATGCATCGCCGGAGCGTCTCGCCAATACGGGCACGACCGAGTGGCTCGGTCGCTCCGGTGTCAGTCTGCTGGCCATCGACGAGGCTCACTGCGTTTCCCAGTGGGGCCATGACTTCCGGCCCGAATACGCCCTCTTGGGCGAGGTGCGCCGGCGCCTGGGCGGCGTGCAGACGATCGCCCTGACGGCCACCGCCGACGTGGCGACGCGCGGCGACATCATGCACCGCCTGTTCGAGACGGAGCCGCGCCTGTTCATCCATGGCTTCGACCGGCCGAACCTGCGCCTTGCCATGCAGGCCAAGGAGAGCATGAAACGCCAGCTCTTCTCCTTCCTGGACAAGCACCGCTACGAGAGCGGCATCGTCTATTGCTCGTCCCGGGACGCCACCGAGAGGCTGGCCGATTCGCTGAGCCAGGCCGGCTACCGCGCCCTGCCCTATCACGCGGGCATGGCTCAAGGAGAGCGCGCCAAGAACCAGGACATCTTCCTGCAGGAGGACGGCGTGGTGATGGTTGCGACTGTTGCCTTCGGCATGGGCATCGACAAGCCAGACGTGCGCTTTGTGGCCCATGCGGCCCTGCCGAAATCCATTGAGGCCTACTACCAGGAAATCGGCCGCGCCGGCCGCGACGGGGCGGCCGCCGACACGCTCACCCTCTACGGCCTCGACGACATGCGCCTGCGCCGTATGCAGATCGAGGACAGCGAGGCCTCCGACGACCAGAAGCGGGTGGAACGCCAGCGCCTCAACGCGCTGGTGGCCCTGTGCGAAGCGCCGCGCTGCCGCCGCCAGACGCTGCTTGCCTATTTCGGCGAAACGACGGAGCCCTGCGGTAATTGCGATCTGTGCATCGAGGGCGTCATGTCCTTCGACGGCACCATCGAGGCGCAGAAGCTGCTCTCGGCCATCGTGCGGACGGGCGAGCGCTTCGGCACCGAACATCTGATCAGCATCCTGATGGGCGAGGAAACGGATTCGATCCGTCGTTTCGGCCATGACAAGCTGAAAACCTTCGGGGTCGGCAACGATCGTTCGAAGACGGAGTGGCGCTCCCTGCTGCGGCAGATCTATGCGGCCGGCCTCGTCGGCCTGGAGATTGCCGAATACGGACGCTGGACCCTCACCGACAGGGGCGTCGCCGTGCTCAAAGGCCAGGAGCGCATCGAGCTGCGCTCCGACGTTCTCATGAAGCCCGCCGAGCGCCGTCGGCGTCGCACCCGCATGGAAGCGCAATCCGCCGTGCCGTCGGACGATCCGCTGCTCCTCGACCTCAAGGCGCTGCGCACGCGCCTCGCCAAGGAGGAAGGCGTTCCGGCCTATGTGATCTTCTCCGACCGCAGCCTCATCGACATGGCGGCCAAGCGCCCGACCACCACCCGAGCCTTCGGCGAGGTTCACGGCGTCGGTCAGGCGAAGCTTGATCGTTATGCGGATGCATTCCTCGAGGTGGTGAGGGCGCACGGGACGTAAGAATTCTGGATGCCAGGCGAAGAAGCCGCCACCGTCATTCCGGGGCGAGCAGAGCGAGAGCCCGGAACCCATAGCCGCTGACGCTGCAAGTGGTGTTGGAACGCGAGCCGCCTTTTTTCTGAAGCGCTGACGTTGATGGGTTCCGGGCTCCGCTACGTGGCCCCGGAACGACCAGTTTTGGGATGCTTTACGTCGAAGCCTTCGCCAGCAGCGGCAGGCACGTCCACCCAGTGCCCTGCATGCGCACTGCGCGCGATAGCATCCACCGTGCGCTCGATGCGGATGCCGTCCTCAAACTCGATCAGTGTCGCGGCCTCGCCCCTGATACGCCCGATCAGCTTCCGACATTCGATGATCTTCAGTTCATTGAAGCCTAGCCCATGTCCTGGAGCTGGAATGAACTTGTCATAGGGTGGGTGGTGCGGAGCGGTGAGGATCGTCCTGAAACCTTGCGTCTCCTTAGGCTCATCCGTGGTGTATAGCTGCACCTCGTTCATGCGCTCCTGATCGTACACGATGGTGCCCTTCGGGCCGAAAAGCTGCACGAAGATGCGTCCCTTGCGGCCCCAGGCGGATCGGTTCAGCGCGATGACGCCGGACGCGCCGTTCTCCAGCTCAATCAGCGTTGTGGCGATATCGTAAGTCTCGACCGCGCGTCGGCCGCCTCCCTGTACGGGCCTGTCCGCATAGGGCCTCGCCATGTGACCGCAAACGCGGCGGACGCCCCCGAAGAGCGTCCAGATCAGGCTGAGCGCATGAACGCCGAAATCGTCGAGCGCCCCATGGCCGGAGGCTGCTTCGCTCTTCCAATAGAAAAGCTCCTCCGGGTCCGCCATGAAATCCTCGTCCATCTCCAGGCGGACGTGGTTCACATCTCCGATCCGGCCCTCGTCGAGCAGACGCCGGATCAGGCGGATGATGGGGTTCTGGATGTAGTTGTAGCCCAGCACAGCGACCTTGCCGGACGCGCGGGCGGCGGCGAGCATCCGCTCAGCATCGGCAAGCTTTGTCGCCATGGGCTTCTCGCACCAGACATGCTTGCCGGCTTCCAGCGCGGCAATCGCCATGTCGGGATGGAATGCATTGGGTGTCGTAATGGAGACGACGTCGACGGTTGGATCGGATACGAGCGACCGCCAGTCACCAGTGCTTCTGTCGAAGCCGAGTTCACGCGCCTTCCTGTCGGCAAGATCCTGCGAACTCTCCGCCAGTACCGCGAGGCGCGGGCGCTCGACATCGCCGAAGACAGGCGCGACTGCGTTCCAAGCCAATGCGTGGCACTTGCCCATATAGCCCGTGCCGATAAGGCCAACGCCTATACTCGTCATCTGAAACAAGCCCTTGATGCGCTCGAAATTTTTGAAGCAACTCGGAAGATACAAGTTGATGCAAGAAACAGAGATGCCAACCAAATCGAGATCAAGGGTGTCAGAGCCATCAGATCCTCGATATTTCTTGTCCAGAGCATCCCCCAAGTGAGGAGACCACCTAAGAAGTGGCGGCCCCAGGTCGATCCACATTCAACAATTTCGAACCAATCGGAGGTCAGATAACAACTGTCAGAGATCGTGAAGAGAGGCCGACGAGGGAGATAGGCGCTAAAAAGGAAGGTTGCGCCGAGTGCGAAAAGCCACCACGCAAGAGACAAGACTTCAATGATGCGGAGCCCTGTTCTCATGACTGCTCGAACTTACTCTTCGTAGGGTTTTCGCATGGCATGGCATGTCTCAAGGAGCTAGACCATTCCGCCGAGTTCAGCCGAGACCGCCTGCAATTCCTTGCCGCCGGCCATGAGGTTCTGCAGCTCCTCGATCTGGATCCCAGACTTCGTATAAGTGCCCAGCGTCTTGCCCCGGTTGAGCACCGTGAAGCGATCGCCGACCGCGTAAGCGTGGCGGACATTGTGCGTGATGAAGATCACGCCGAGGCCCTTTTGGCGCACCTGATGGATGTATTTCAGCACCATGGAGGTTTGCGCCACGCCGAGCGCCGAGGTCGGCTCGTCGAGGATCAGCACCTTGGCGCCGAAATAGACCGCGCGGGCGATGGCCACACATTGCCGCTCGCCGCCTGACAGGGTGCCGACCGCCTGGTTGGGATCGCGCACGTCGATGCCGATCCGGTGCATCTCCTCGCGGGTGACCTCATCGCAATAATCGAAATCCACGTAGCGGAAGGGCCAGAAGCCTTTCACGGGCTCGCGGCCCATGAAGAAGTTGCGGGTCACCGACATGAGCGGGATCATGGCGAGGTCCTGGTAGACCGTCGCGATGCCCGCATCGAGCGCGTCCCGCGGGCTCGTGAACGTGACGTGCTGGCCATCGACCAGGAATTCGCCGCTGGTCGGCTTGTGAACGCCGGCCAGGGTCTTGATGAGGGTCGATTTGCCGGCGCCGTTGTCGCCCAACAGACACATCACCTCGCCGCGATTGACCGTGAGCGACACACCCGAGAGCGCGATCACCGAGCCGAAATGTTTGACGACGTTGCGGATGTCGATGAGAGGAGCATGGGTTTCCATCAGCGCTCTCCCGTGACCTTGCGGCGGATGTAGTTGTTGAAGAGCACCGCGAGCAGCAGCATGGCGCCCAGGAACACCTGGAACCAGTCCGAATCGAAGCGCGTGTAAGTGAGTCCGATGGACACCATGCCGAAGATGATGGCGCCGAAGAACGCCCCGATGGCCGAGCCGTAGCCGCCCGTCAGGAGCGATCCGCCGATCACGGCCGCAATGATGGCCTCGAACTCCTTCTGGAAGCCGCGCCGGGAATCAGTCGAACCCGCATCAAGCACCGTCAGAATGGCGACGAGCGCCGCCGCGCAGGCCGTGAGCATGAAGAGCGCCGTCTTCACCCGGTCGACCGGCACGCCGGAGTTGCGCGCCGCATTGGGGTCGCCGCCCGACGCGAAGATCCAATTGCCGGCCTTTGTGCGAAGCAAGAGCCACGTGGCCACCACGGCCACGAGGATGAACCAGATGATGGAGACGGGAACGCCTGTGACGGTAGGAGTTCCGTTCGGGAACTTCGCGATGACGTCGTGGGCTGCGAGCCAGGAGAACAGCCCTTCCAGGGCCGTGCCCGAGAAGATCTCCCGCACGAGGCCTTCGCCTGCCTGCTCGCCGATGCCGCGCATCTGGGTGGACCCGCCGGTAGCCCATTTGAGCCCCACGAGGGACAGGCCACGCAGGATGAACAGGAACGCCAACGTGACGATGAAGGACGGCAGCCGCGTGCGGATCACGATCTGTCCGTTAAGGCCGCCGAGAAGCGCCGCCACCGCGAAGGTGGCCGCGATGGCGAGCAGCAGGGGCCAGCCGGTGAGGATGAGGAACGATCCGAAGATGAGGCCGGCGAAAGCCACCATCGACCCGATGGAAAGGTCGAACTCGCCGCCGATCATGAGAAGCGCGGCCGCAATGGCCAGGATGCCGAGCTGTGACGCGGGCGTGAGCACGTTCATCATGCCCGCCAACGTGAACATGGATGCATCGGCGGTGGAGAGAAAAAAGATCGTCACCAGGATGAGACCGGCCAGCGCCCCGAGTTCCGGACGGCGCATGGTTTTGGTCAGGAACGAGGCCTCCTTGAGGCGCTCGTCGCGAGCCCGGCTGACAGGCGCAGCCGAAGCGGTGGTCACATCTGCGGTAGGTTGGCTGACATCCGTCATGAACGCCTCCCCGGACAATGACATTCAAGAAGAAGAGCCCGCGAGGATGCTCGCGGGCTCCGGCAATGATCAGCGGATGCCCTTGGCGGAAAGGTCCACCACCTGAGCGGCTTTTTCCTTGGTGACCAGGTTCGGGCCGGAAGGCACATCGCCGCCGGGAATCAAACCGTACTTGGCATTGAGCGCCAGGAACACGACCGGCAGGTAGCCTTGCAGGTATTGCTGCTGATCGATGGCGAAAGCCGCCTCACCGGCGGCGATCGACTTGAGGAAGTTGGCCGACATGTCGAACGTCGCGACCCGGATGGCGCCCGTCTTGCCGGCGTCCTTCACGGCCGCAACCGTCGGCTCGCCCGCCGTACCGGCCCCGAGTGCCATAATCGTATCGACGGAGCCGTCGGCGGCGACTGCCGCCTTCACCTTGGCGCGCACGTCCGCGGGATCGTTGGAGACCGGCAATACGGTCACTTTGCCGCCGAACCCTTCCGTAAAGCCCTTGCAGCGCAGGTCGAGGGATACGTTTCCGACCTCCTGGTTCACGCACAGGCCAACCTTACCACCCATCTCCTTGAGTTTTGCGCCCGCGATGCGCCCGGCCTCAACCTCGTCCTGGCCCACATGAAGCAGCGCGCCGAGGCTCTTCGACACATCGGAGCCGGAATTCATGGAAATGACCGGAATGCCTGCGGCGACGGCTTTCTTGATGGATGCGCTGAGCGCCGAAGCGTCGGGGATCGAGACGATCAGACCGGCCGGCTTCTGGTTCACCGCCGCGTCGATGAGCTGGCCCATGGCCACCATGTCGAAAGTCTCGGGCGCGCGATAATCGACCTGGACCTTCATGTCCTGCCCGCCCGCCGTCACGCCGTTCTTCACCACCGACCAGAACGGGTCGTTGGCCTGGCCGTGGCTGACCACGATGATGCGGGAACTTTGCTGCGCCGAGGCCGGAGTTGCGACCGCGAGCGCAAGGGCTGCGGCGGCAGCCAATCCTGTGACGAACGATTTCATATGTTTCCTCCCAATGGGTCTTCTCTCTGGCATCGCCCCGGATGCCCGGTCGCGACGAACGCTGCGGCTGACAGCCGCGCGATGGAGTTGGCAGAGGGAAAACGAATGATTCGGGTCTCGAAGCATCCGTTCCCAGGCGTTTCCTCTGCCAGTCCAAGCCCTCCGAAACGGAACAGCTGGACCTTTTGTTTATATCTTTAGAATTTTTATTCCATTTTCAGGGGATCGGTGTCAAGCTCCCGCACATCCTGAGGTAGAGCGAAAAGGTATGCGGGCGGACGATGGAGGACGGTTCGGAAACGGCAACGGACGTGACCCCTGAGGATTACGATGGCCTCAGGGCGCTTCTGCTCAACCGCCGCGAGAGCATGCCCAAACGCTTGAAACAGCTGGCCGCCTTCGCCCTCGAACATCCGGAGGAGATGGCGTTCGGCACTGTTGCCGGCATCGCCGAGCATGCGGGCGTGCAGCCCTCCACCCTGGTGCGCTTTGCCAAGAGCATCGGCTATGATGGGTTCTCTCACCTCCAGCAGATTTTTCGCGCGCGACTGAGAGAGCGGTTTCCGGATTACGGCGAGCGACTGCGGGTCCTGCGCAACACTGATGGACGCCATGGTCACTCGACAGCCCTTCTGGATGGCTTCGCCGACGCGGCCGCCGTTTCCCTCGATCGCATGCGCGGCTCGGTGCGTCCGGAAGAGCTGTCGCGCGCCATCGAGACCCTGGCCAAGGCGGACACGATCTATCTGCTCGGTGCTCGCCGGGTCTTCCCGGTCTCGGCCTACTGCGCCTATGCGTTCGGCAAGCTCGGGGTGCGGGCGATGCTCATCGATCACATCGCCCAGCTCGGTCCGGAACAGCTCTCCACCGCAACGGAGCGGGATGCGGTTCTGGCGATCAGCTTCACGCCCTATTCACCCGTCACGGCCGACCTCGCGGCGATCGCCGCGCGGCGCAACATCCCGGTCGTGGCGATCACCGACTCGGCGTTCAGCCCGCTTGTCACCAACGCGGATGTCTGGCTCGAAGTGGCGGAAGCGGATTTCGGCGCGTTCCGGTCCCTGTCCGCCTCCTTTGCACTGGCCATGGCGCTGGCCGTGGGCACAGCGGAGAAGCGTTCCGAGACATAGGCCTGTCAAAGAAAAATGGCCGGGACGTACCTGGCCATGGCGAAGACGCATTTCCGGAGTCAGAGCCGAACAGGCCTGCCGCTCTGCGCCGATTCTGTCGCGGCATCCGCAAGGCGCTGCGCCATGAGGCCGTCGTGGCCGGTCGGTTCGCAGGCCTTGCCGCTTTTCACCGCCTCGAGGAAAGCATTGAGCTCGTCCTTGTAGGCGTCCACATAGCGCTCGAGGAAGAAGTCCTGCACGGGATCGGCCATGATGCCGACGCCTGTGGCCACCTCCACCGTGGTGCGGTGGATGTTGCCCGCGCGGATCATGCCCTTCGAACCATGGACCTCGATGCGCTGATCGTAGCCGTAGGTGGCGCGGCGGGAGTTGGAGATCTGGACGATGCGGCCCTTCGCGGTCTTCAGCATGACAGCCGCAGTGTCCACGTCGCCGGCCTGTCCGATCGCCGGATCGACCAGAGAGGAGCCGACCGCATGCACCTCCACCGGCTCGTCGCCGAGGAGCAGGAAGCGAGCCATGTCGAGATCATGGATCATCATGTCCCGGAACAGGCCGCCCGAGGTGGCGATGTAGCTCACCGGCGGGGGGCCGGGATCCCGGGACAGGATGGTGACGAGCTCCACCTCGCCCACCTCGCCATCAGCAAGACGGCGGCGCAGGCTGGCGAAATTCGGATCGAAGCGGCGGTTGAAGCCGATCATGAGCGGCGTGCCGGCCTTCTCGACGGCGCCCAGGCATGTTTCGATGCGGGCGCTGGAGAGGTCCACGGGCTTTTCGCAGAACACGGCCTTACCGGCGCGGGCGCCACGCTCAATGAGATCGGAGTGAGTGGTGGTGGGCGTGCAAATCAGGATCGCGTCCACGTCGGAGCGCTCGACGATGGCATCGAGAGAAGCGACCTCGGCCCCTGTCGCGGCTGCAAGCTCCTGGGCTGCGGGCGCATGGGGATCGGCGACGGCCACGAGGCGGGCCTCCGGGTGATTGGCGGCGTTGCGTCCATGGATACGGCCGATGCGGCCTGCGCCCAAAACAGCGATTCTGATCATGCTCCCCCCAAGGACTTTTTGCCGGCTTACAGGCAAATTTGGAATTGATGTTCCAGCTCAAGCTGCTAATAGAATAAACATTCCATAGCTGCAAGAGCCGCGAAAAAGGCCGGAATTCGGTGAAAACCGGTTCGGAGAGCGGGAGGAATAGCATGAAGCCGACCCTGGATGTCATCACCATCGGCCGCGCCTCGGTGGATCTTTACGGCCAGCAGGTCGGCGGGCGCCTGGAGGACATGGCGTCCTTCTCGAAAGCAGTCGGTGGATGCCCCGCCAACATCGCCATCGGCACGGCGCGGCTCGGCCTCAAATCCGGCCTCGTGACCCGGGTCGGCGACGAAGCCATGGGCCGCTTCATCCGCGAGCAGATGGAACGCGAAGGGGTAGCGACCCAAGGTATCGTGACCGACAAGGAACGCCTCACGGCTATTGTGATCCTCGGCGTCAGGGACGAGGACTCGTTCCCGCTGATCTTCTATCGCGACAACTGCGCCGACATGGCGCTGAGCGAAGCCGACATCGACGAGGCGTTCATCGCCTCATCGGCCGCCATCGTGGTGACTGGCACCCATTTTGCCCGCGAGGGCACGGCCGACGCGCAAAGGAAAGCGATCCGCATCGCTAAGGCCAATGGCCGCAAGGTGGTGTTCGATGTGGATTACCGCCCGAATCTCTGGGGTTTGCTGGGCCATGGGGCGGGAGACTCCCGTTACGTGCGCTCCGACACGGTGACGGAACATCTGAAACCTATCCTTGCAGATTGCGATCTGATCGTCGGCACCGAGGAGGAACTGCATATTGCAGGCGGCTCAGAGAATACGTTGACGGCCATCAGGAGCATCCGTGCGGCATCCAGGGCAACCATCGTGTGCAAGCGTGGTCCCATGGGCTGCGTGGTGTTTCCCGGCGAGATCCCGGATTCCCTCGATGCCGGCGTGAAGGGTCCAGGCTTCCCGGTCGAGGTCTACAACGTGCTGGGCGCAGGCGACGCGTTCCTGTCCGGTTTCCTGCGCGGGTGGCTGAAAGACGAGCCGCTGGAGACCTGCTGTGCCTATGCCAATGCGAGCGGCGCCTTCGCGGTGTCGCGTCTGCTGTGCTCGCCTGAGATCCCGACTTTCCCGGAACTGCAGCACTTCCTGAAGGCGGGGAGCCGCCACAGGGCGCTGCGCTTCGACCAGGACATCAACCATATCCACTGGGCCACGACCCGCCGCCCCGAAGCCGAGATGTTGATGGCGCTTGCCATCGACCATCGCGTTCAGCTGGAAGCCATGGCCAGGGAGGCCGGCGCGTCTTCCGGTCTCATTCCGGCCTTCAAGGTGCTCGCCGTGCAGGCGGCAGCGCGAGTGGCCAACGGTCGCCCCGGCTTCGGCATGCTGCTCGACGGAACCTATGGGCGAGAGGCCCTGTTCCGGGCCGCCGACCATCCGTTCTGGATCGGCCGCCCGGTCGAGCTGCCGGGTTCTCGCCCGCTTGACTTCGAGAATGGCGGAAGCCTTGGCGGGCAGCTCATCGAGTGGCCTGTGGGCCACACGATCAAGTGCCTGTGCTTCTACCACCCCGACGATCCGCAGGAGCTGAAGGAGCGGCAGGAGCGCGAACTCCTTCGCCTCCATGATGCCGCCCGACGGATCGGTCGCGAACTGCTGGTGGAAATTATCGCCGGCAAGAATGGGCCCCTGACGCCGAGCACCGTTCCGACCGTGCTGCAGCGTCTCTACGATCTCGGCATCAAGCCCGACTGGTGGAAACTCGAACCGCAGCGGGACAGCGCGGCCTGGCATGCCATCGGCGAGGTCATCACGACGAACGATCCCTATTGCCGTGGCATCGTTCTTCTCGGGCTCGAAGCGCCCGAGAGCGAGCTGGAGGCCGCTTTCGCAGCCGCAGCTCGCGAGCCGCAGGTCAAAGGGTTTGCGGTCGGCCGCACGATCTTCAACGACGCCGCCCGCCGCTGGCTGAAGGGCGAGATCACCGACGAGGCTGCCGTCAGCGACATGGCGGCCCGGTTCCAGCGTCTCGTAGATGCATGGCAGCGCGTCGCCGGCCGCGCGAAGGCAGCATGAGGGGCGGAATTGTCCATGTCCTTCACCGAGGATGACATCAAGGCAGCCGGCCGCGCCATCGCGCTTCGCGACGATCAGGTTGAGGGCCTCGTGGCCGTCTTGCGGGCGCGACACGCAGGATCACCCGCGATCTCCGTGCACGCGTCCCCGGAGCGCGTGCGCTTCGATATCGTCCATGTCCTGTGGTATGCGGGTGCGCTCATCGTCATGGGCGCCATGACGCTGTTCTCCACCCTGGCGTTCGAGGCGATGGGCGGAACGGCCCTGACGGTCACCGCCCTCGTATACGCGGCGCTCTTCCTCCTGGCTGGACATCATCTGTGGTATCGCCGCGGCCTCCACACGCCGGGAGGCTTGATGGTCGTGGTTGCGGTCGCCATGGCGCCGCTTGCGGTTTACGGCATCCAGGACGCCTCCGGATTGTGGGGCGACGGGGGCGACCCAGGGCGTTACCGCGACTTCTTCGTCTGGATCAAGGGCAGCTGGCTTCCGATGGAAATCGTGACCGTCATCGCAAGCCTCCTCGCGCTCCGGTTCTATCCGTTCCCGTTCATGGTGGCGATCCTGGCCATTGGGTTGTGGTTCATGTCCATGGACCTGACGCCCTGGCTGCTCCATGGCCGTGACATGACATGGTCCGAGACCTGGACTGCGCGGCAGACGGTCTCGATGATCTTCGGGCTGATCATGATCGGCGCGGCCTGGTTCATCGATCTCAAGCGCGATTCGCGGCAGGACTTCGCCTTTTGGCTGCACCTCTACGGACTTCTCGCCTTCTGGGGCGCGGTGACGATCTCAGACAGATCCAGCGAGCTTGCAAAGCTCCTCTACTGCGTGATCAACGTCGGCCTTGTCCTCCTGTCCGTGTTCCTGCTGCGGCCCATCTACGCCGTCTTCGGGGCCATTGGCGTGGCGGTCTATCTCGGATACCTGGCAAGCCGGGTTTTCGCGAACTCGCTGATCTTCACCTTTGCCCTGTCGTTGATCGGCGTCGCCATCATCGGCGCAGGGCTTCTTTTGCAGCGTCACCGCACGGCCTTGTCTGCCTGGATGACGAAAAGCCTACCTGAAACCATTACGAAATTGCGCCCGCCGCATGCTGGCGCCCAGCGATTGGAGCACGCATGAGCACGATCCGCCTCACCATGGCCCAAGCGGTCGCCCGGTTCCTGGCGGCGCAGAAGACCGACATCGACGGAGAAGTCCTGCCTCTTTTCGCAGGCGTCTGGGGCATCTTCGGCCACGGCAACGTGGCCGGCATGGGCGAAGCGCTGCATGGGGTCCGCGAAAGGCTGCCGACCTATCGTGCGCATAACGAGCAGGGCATGGCCCATGCGGCGATCGCCTTTGCCAAGGCCTCCCGCCGGCGACGCATGATGGCTTGCACCACCTCCATCGGACCGGGCGCCACAAACATGGTGACGGCCGCCGCCGTCGCGCACGTGAACCGTCTTCCCGTGCTGCTCCTGCCAGGCGACGTCTTCGCCAATCGTCGCCCCGATCCGGTGCTGCAGCAGATCGAGAGCTTCTCCGACGGCACGATCTCGGCCAACGATTGCTTCAAGCCGGTCTCCCGCTATTTCGACCGCATCGCGCGGCCCGAGCAGATCATCCCGGCGCTTCAGCGCGCCATGGCGGTGCTGACCGATCCCGCCGAGTGCGGCCCGGTGACCCTTGCCCTGTGCCAGGACACCCAGGCCGAGGCCTACGACTATCCGGAGAGTTTCTTCGCCGAGAAGGTCTGGACTCCGCGCCGCATTCGCCCCGATGCGGACGAACTCGCGAAAGCGGCCGCGCTCATCCGCAGCGCGAAGAAACCTTTCATCGTGGCGGGCGGCGGCGTGCTCTATTCGGGTGCCGAGCAGGCGCTCGCCGACTTCGCCACCAAACATGGCATTGCCGTCGGCGAAACCCAGGCCGGCAAGTCGAGCCTGGCCCACGATCATCCAGCCTGCCTCGGCTCGGTGGGCGTTACGGGTACCGGTGCAGCAAATGCCCTGGCTGAAGAGGCCGACGTGGTCATTGCGGTAGGCACACGCCTGCAGGACTTCACCACCGGCTCCTGGGCCCTGTTCAAAGACCCGAGTCGACGCATCGTCGGTCTCAACGTGCAGGGCTTCGATGCGATGAAGCACAGCGCACAGCCCATTGTTGCGGATGCGCGTGTGGGCCTTGAAGAATTGAGCCAAGCGCTTCAAGGCTGGAAAGCGCCCGAGGCCTGGACGGCGAAAGCCCGAGACGAGAAGACCCGCTGGTTCGAGGCTTCCGCCCGCTATACTGACCCGACCAACGTCGAACTGCCCTCCGACGCGCAGGTGATCGGCGCGGTGCAGCGCACCTCCTCACCGTCCGACGTGGTGGTCTGTGCGGCAGGCGGCCTTCCCGGCGAGCTGCACAAGCACTGGAAAGCCAGCGCTCCCCTCGGCTACCACCTGGAATATGGCTATTCCTGCATGGGATACGAGATTGCGGGCGGACTCGGCGTAAAGATGGCCGATCCGAACCGCGAGGTCATCGTCATGGTGGGCGACGGTTCATATCTCATGATGAATTCCGAACTCGCCACGTCGGTGATGCTGGGGCGAAAGCTCACCGTGGTGCTGCTCGACAACCGGGGTTATGGCTGCATCAACCGCCTCCAGCGGGCAACTGGCGGCGAGAGCTTCAACAACCTGTTGCAACACACCAATCACGTGACGCTGCCCGATATCGATTTCGCCGCGCATGCGGCGAGCCTTGGCGCGCAGGCCATGAAGGTGAAGAGCATCGGCGAACTCGAGGACGCGCTCAAAAAAGCGCGCGGCGCCGAGCGCAGCACGCTCATCGTCATCGACACCGACCCGCTGATCGCCACCGATGCGGGCGGCCATTGGTGGGACGTGGCCGTGCCGGAGGTGTCGGTCCGCTCCGAAGTAACAGCTGCCCGCAAAGACTATGAAAACGCACTCGCGTCGCAGCGGGTGGGCGACTAAGCAAACAAAAGCACGAGAGACAAACATGACGATTCGCATCGGGGCGAACCCCATCGGCTGGTCCAATGACGACATGCTGGAACTCGGCGGCGAGACGCCGCTCGAGGTCTGCCTCGCCGAGGCCAAGGAAGCCGGTTTCGAGGGTATGGAACTCGGCAACAAGTTTCCCCGTGAGCCGGAAGCCTTGAAGAAGGCGCTTCAACCCTTCGGCCTCGCCTGCGTGTCGGGCTGGTACTCGGCCGAATTGCTGAAACGCGATGCGGACCAGGAGATGAAGGCCCTGCGCCCGCATCTCGATCTTCTCAAGGCCATGGGCTCCAATGTGCTCGTCTTCGCCGAGACGTCGAATGCCATTCACGGGGACCGCTCCAAGCCCCTGTCGCAGCGCCCTGTCATGAAGGATGGCGATTGGGCCGAGTATGGACGCCGCGTCACGCAGGTGGCCGAGCAGACGCTGAAAGAAGGTGTACGCGTCGTCTATCACCACCACATGGGCACGATCGTGGAATCGGAGGCCGACATCGACGCCTTCATGAATTCAACCGGCGAAGCCGTTCATCTCCTGCTCGATACGGGACATGCCACCTGGGGCGGCGCGGACCCGGCGGATCTGGCTCGCCGCTACCGCAACCGCATCAGCCATGTGCACACCAAGGACGTGCGCAAGGACGTGATGGAGCGTTCTAAGGCGCAGGGCTGGAGCTTCCTCGATTCGGTCATCGAAGGCGTCTATACGGTTCCCGGAGACGGCATGGTGGATTTCACGTCCGTGTTCAAGGAACTACCGGGCTATAGCGGCTGGGTGGTCATCGAGGCGGAGCAGGATCCCAAGAAGGCTCACCCCCTCACCTACGCCAAAATGGGCTACGCCAATCTCACCCGCTTCCTGAAGGAAGCCGGACTTCGCTGAGGAGCAACGCGGATGTCGAACCTCCTGGTCAAACCGAGCAAGCCCGACGCCAGCGGGCGCATCCACTCCGTCACCCCGACCTCCGCCGGATGGACCTATGTGGGTTTCGAGGTCTACCAGCTCAAAAGCGGCCAGAACCTCGCTCAGCGGACCGAGGACCGGGAGGCCTGCATCGTCATGCTGTCCGGCAAGGCGCGGGGATCGGCGGCAGGCCAGGATTTCGGCGTGATCGGCGGGCGCTCATCGCCGTTCGAACCGGATCCGTGGTCGCTCTACGCCCCCGCGCGCTCCGAGTGGGCCCTGACGGCGGAGACGGATTGCGAGATCGCCGTGTGCACGGCACCCGGCGAAGGCAAGTTGCCGGCGCGGGTGATCGGCCCCGATCAGGTGGGGCAGGAAACCCGCGGCAATGGCACGAACACGCGCCATGTGCGCAACATCCTGCCGGAGACGGAGCCGGCCGAAAGCCTGCTCGTGGTCGAGGTCATCACGCCGTCGGGCCATTGGTCGAGCTATCCACCTCACAAGCATGATCGCGACGCGCTGCCGAATGAGTCTTTCCTGGAAGAAACCTACTATCACCGGCTCAACCCACCCTCCGGCTTTGCGCTCCAGCGGGTCTATACGGATGATCGATCCCTCGACGAGACGCTGGCTGCAAGCAACGGCGACGTGGTGCTCGTGCCGAAGGGATACCACCCAGTGGGCGCGCCGCACGGATACGAACTCTATTACCTGAACGTGATGGCGGGACCAAAGCGCGTCTGGAAGTTTCATAACGATCCGGACCATGCCTGGATGGTCGCCTGAACCCCATCTGCCGACCTTGAATTCGGGACCATCCCTGAATCGGGATGGGACCGTATGAAGCATCGCCAGAAGCGAAGTGACGCTAGGCGAGGCGGCGCTCTCTCCGTTAAAAACACACCGTTCTCGGTCGCTTCCGTTGAGCGCATCGTCAGCAGTGTCATCGTCTGTAGGATGAACCGTAGACGCAGCGCGTCGGACAGCCGGCGAGAACAGCAAAAAGCCCGGCCCGAAATGGGTCAGGGATCCGAGCCAACGTGCTCTTGCTGCTGTGGTGGGCAGATATGGCGACTCCGACGACGAACAGCGTCTCGGCCAGCATGGTCGAGACCTCAGGGTATGGCGCGGCATCGGCCCTGATATGGGGCTACAGATGGGGCGACAACTCCATGGGAAGCCCGGTATCGGTGACGTGGAGCGTTCCGACCTCGTCCTCGACCTTCGCCGCCTCCGCGCTTTACGGAAGCAAGACCGAGACCGACGCATGGCACACTTTCACGGCGGCCGAGCGGACAGCGGCTCACAAAGCGATTCAGGCGTGGGACAACGTCGCCGGCATAACATTGCAAAAGGTCACTGAAACGGCGTCGGACGTCGGGGAGGTGCGTTTTGCCCTCACGAGCGCCAACGCTTCTTCCGGCCTTGCAGGCCATGCCTACAGCCCAGGCACTTTTGCGTCCTCCGGCGACGTGTGGATGCAGTATCAAAACTGGCATCCCGGACACGGCGCCTCCGTCAAGCCGGGCTCCGCCGACTATCTGACGCTTCTGCACGAAATCGGCCATGCTCTTGGTCTCAAACATCCGTTCGAAACCGCCTCGACGAACAGCGCCAAGCTCTCGTCGAAACAGGACAGCTATTTCCAGACGGTGATGAGCTATTCCGCGAAGCCGGGCTTCGACGGCGGCGCAGATTTCTACCCGACGACGCCGATGTATCTCGATATCGTGGCCATGCAGGCCCTGTATGGAAGCGGTTCGGCCAATACCGGAAGCAACGTCTATCGGTTCTCGGACGCCAAGAAATACTGGCAGACGATCTATGACACGGGCGGGCGAGACACGATCGCATATTCCGGCGATGCGGGCTCGATCATCGACCTGCGTCCCGGCAAGCTCAGCTCCATGGGTGCGCCGATCCACTTCTCCGACGGCTCCTCGTCTCGCGCCACCATTGCGGTCGGGCCCGATACCGTGATCGAAGTTGCTGTTGGGGGTGCAGGCAACGACAAGATCACCGGGAACTCCGCGGCCAATTCGCTCCGGGGCGGGAGCGGCAATGACATGCTCAACGGCGGTCTCGGCAATGATGTCTTGGCGGGCGGACCGGGGCGCGACGTCTTCCTATTCAATACGAAACCGTCCGCTTCCAATGTTGACCATATCGTCGACTTCTCCTCCCGGGTCGATGTAATCAAGCTGGAGAATGCGATCTTTACGGGGTTGAAAGCTGGATCCCTTGCATCGGGCGCGTTCTGGACAGGCGCAGCGGCGCATGACGGGAACGACAGGATCATCCACAACAGAGGCACTGGCTCGTTGTTCTATGATCCGGATGGCACGGGCGCTGCGCCTCAGGTCGAGTTCGCGCGTCTGGACAGGACCCTTTCCGCGAGCGCTTCCGATTTCATCATCGTGTAGCCGGCCCGTTGAGGATCAGGACCCCTCCGACGAATCCTTCTTGTTTGGCGGCAGGACGAGAGACAGGTCCGACTCCTCGAGCACACGATATTGCCCTGGGCCAAGGTCTTCCGGCAATGTCAGCCGACCGATCTGGTCGCGGTGCAGATCCGTGACATGATTGCCCACCGCCGCGAACATGCGCCTGACCTGATGATAGCGCCCCTCGGTCAGAATCACGTAGGCGCTCGTGCTGGAGAGCACCTCCATCTGGACGGGGAGCAGCGGCTTGTCCTCTCCGTCCAGGAGCAAGGTTCCTGCTGCGAAGATGTCCACCTCGTCACCCCGCAGGGGGCGGTCGAGGGTCACGTGGTAGCGCTTGGGCACATGCGCGCGGGGGGAGATGATCCGGTGCAGCAGGCTCCCATCATCGGTCAGCAACAGCAGACCCGACGTGTCCTTGTCGAGCCGCCCAATGGTCGAGATGGCCGGGTCGCGGTTGCGCCAACGGTCGGGTAGCAGGCCGTAGACAAGGGGACCCGCCTCCTTGTGGGAGCAGGTGACGCCTCGGGGTTTGTGCAGCATCAATGTCAGGCCCGGCGGCGGATCGAGCGGCTTCCCTTTGATCTGCATCCTGTCGGACAGGTCCCTGGTGACAGCGATGCGCTGATCGGCATCCTCGATCACGGCTCCATCCAGCGTCACAATCCCGGCGCGGGCCAGTTGTTGAACCTCGCGCCGCGAGCCATAACCCATATTGGCCAGGAGGCGATCGAGCCGGAGCGTTGGCGTGGACTTACTCATTTTTGCGCCTCGTAGATTTTGTATCCTGCCGCTTCCATCTTTGGGGTCACGCGCCTGAACAGGGGCTTCAACACCGCCTCGTAGGGGAGATGCCGATTGGCCACGAGCCAGCAGACGCCACCGGGGCGCAAGGCTTCGGCGGCCCGGCGAATAAACGCCTGACCGAGACTCTGATCCTCCATGCCCCCATCATGGAACGGCGGGTTCATCACCACGAAATCGAGCCCGCCAAGAGGGATGCCGCCCCGGATATCCGCCCATCGAACCTCGGCCCGGGGATCATCAATATTGCGCTTCGCCATTTCGACGGCGCGACGATCAATGTCGAAGAGCGCCAGGTGCTCGACCTTCGCAGAGGCCAGAATGGCACGGGACAGAAACCCGATGCCGCATCCCAGATCGGCGCCACGGCCGCTCAGGGGCGGCAGGTGCTGTTCCAGAAGAGCGCTCCCGGGATCGACCCGGTTCCAGCTGAACACGCCAGGTTGCGTCCAGAGCCCCAGGGTCTCGTCCACGCGGGGTCCTCCCTCCGCCAGGGCTTCGTCGATGCCCGTGGGAGCAGCGGGGCGTTCGCAGGCGCAGATGCGGTGATGGCGGCGGGAGGTTTCCGTTACGGTGCAGCCGAAGCCCTTGAGTTCCTTGGCAAGCCGTGAGCCGCCCTTGTCCTTGGGAGCGAGAATCGTCAGCAGGCCACCCGGCGCCAGAGCCCTCAAGGCAAGGGCGGTCTCATGACGCCGCTCGACCGTGCCGGGCGGGGCCAGCATGACCATTGCGCCCAAGGAGCCTGCCTCCCGCTCCTCCAGCCTATGCGACCCGGGGATCAGGGGCGAGAACTGAATGGCCGTCGGCGGCGATGGAGCAAGTTCGGCCGGCGGGATTCCATAGATGCCGTCAAGGTTCGTATCGTGCAAAGCTTCGTGGCCTACGCTGAATGACCGGCATTCTTATTATGTCGTGGCCGGAAACGTAAGTCTCGATGGCTCAAGTCGGCGTAGCTGGCGCCTTACCTCAGGCGGCGGAGACCGCCAGTGACGACATGGATTGGATCTTCTGGGCCAAGTCGAGGGCTCGGTACGGCTTGTAGATCAGGTCGATCTCATCGGCCAAGCCCTTGTCCTCGGCATAGCCGGTAGTGAGCAGTACTTGGACATGGGGGTAGTCTGCCCTGATGAGGCTCGCGAGATCGACGCCGCTCAGCTTACCGGGCATTCGGACATCGCTGAGAACGAGCCGGAAATCAGAGTTGCGCTTGAGGAGATCAGCAGCCTCGTCCGCTGTCTCTGTTTCGGTGACGGTGAACCCGAGCGCCTTCAGGGTCGAAACGGCGACCTGCCGAACCTCGTGGTTGTCCTCCACCACGAGAACGGCCTCTCCCTGCCCGAACTGGGGCATGTCCATGGACCGGAGGCCATCGGCGGAGGCAGCGACCTCTCCATGAGCCCGAGGCAGGAACAGGCGGATCGTCGTGCCCTTCTCCGGCAGGCTGTCGACTTCGATATGGCCGCCCGATTGCTGTACGAACCCGTAGACCATGCTCAGGCCGAGACCCGTGCCCTTGCCGGCTTCCTTGGTGGTGAAGAAAGGCTCGAAAACACGTTCGAGCACATGGGATGGCATGCCGGTCCCCGTATCGGCGACGGAGATCACCACGTACTCGCCCGGATTCGCGAGATTTTCGGCTACGCGGTTCTCCAGTTCGATCTTGAGCTCACCTCCGGTGGGCATTGCATCCCGGGCATTGACCGCCAGGTTGACCAACGCAGCCTCGAGCTGGGCTCGATCGACCTTGATGGGCCAGATCCCATCCGGGCCGGCGAGCCTGACGCGAATGTTCTCCCCCAGCGTCCGGCGCATCAGCTCAAGCAGGCCCGGCATGAGCGCGCTCACGTCGATCGTCGCCGACTGGAGAGGCTGGCGCCTTGAGAAGGCCAGCAGGCGGTGGGTGAGATCGGCACAGCGCTGAGCGCCATCTAGCGCCATCTTGACCCGCTTCTGCGCCCGCTCGTTTCCCTTGAGCGATTTCTGCATGAGATCAAGGTTGCCGATGACGACGCTGAGCATGTTGTTGAAGTCGTGGGCAATGCCGCCTGTCAGGCGACCGACCGCTTCAAGCTTGCTGGCATGCAGGAGGTTCTGCTCAAGCTGTTTGCGCTCCGTGATGTCGAACCACATGCCGAAAAATTCATGCAGGTTGTTGTCTTCGTCCCGAACAACCACCGTGTGATCCAGGAAGTGACGGTCGGTCCCATCCGCGCAGCGCCACCGATATTCCAGCGAGACGGCGCCCAAATCCGGAAGTTCGCGCAACTGCGCGAACACCCGTTCGCGGTCCTCGGGATGAACGCGCGAGGACCAGAAATCCTCTCGCTCCAGAAACGCCTCCGGGTGAAAACCCGTAAGCCCCGTAATTCCATCCTTCGTGAAATGCAGTCTCCGGTGGTCGTCCTGGAGCGAGGCCGTGAACAGGGCGACCGGAAGGGACTGCAGGATGATCGATTGATGCTCCTCCCGCCGCCGCAGCATCTGCTCGGTCTTGAGCTTCTCGCTGCGGACCTTCAGGTTCTCCATCAGGAGGCGGCGCTCCTCCGCGGCCTGGCGGCGGATCTCCTCGGTCTTTCGATGCAGATCGACGAACACGTCGACCTTCGACTTCAGGATCAAAGGCTCGATGGGCTTGAACACGTAGTCCACCGCGCCGGCGCTGTAGCCGCGGAAGACGTGCATGTCGTCTTTGTTGAAGGCTGTCAGGAAGATAATGGGCACCCGCGCCGAGCGGGCGCGGGCGCGGATCATCCCAGCCACTTCGTAACCGTCGATGTTGGGCATCTGCACGTCGAGAAGGATGACCGCGAAGTCGTCCCTCAAGACCTGCCGGAGCGCCGCCTCCCCCGATTCGGCGGTCACGATCTCGACGTCCGGTCCCTGCAGCATCTCCCGGACGGCCAGGAGATTGCGAGGATCGTCGTCGACCGCCAGGATCTTGGTGATGACCGGCTTTGGGTTGGCATAGACGGGCTCACCATCGATCCAGAAAGTCGGCTCTGATTGGCCGGGGGTATGCGTCATGGATGCAGCTCGCCTCGCGTGACGCCGTTGGCCCCGTTCCGGTGCGTACTGTTTGTCAGTTGGATGCGGAGCACCGCCAGGAGTTGATCCACGTCGACCGGCTTGGACACATAATCGGTCGCGCCGGACTCGAGGCACTTCTCACGATCGCCCTTCATGGCCTTGGCCGTGACGGCGATGATGGGGAGGGTCTTGTACTCCGGCAGCTTGCGGATGGTTTCCATCGTCTCGAACCCGTCCATCTCAGGCATCATGATGTCGACCAGCATGACATCCACATCTGGAGTGTTCTTGAGCATTTCAATGCCCTCGCGTCCGTTTTCGGCGAACACGACCTCCATGCCGTGCTGCTCCAAGGCGCTGGTCAGGGAGAAGATGTTGCGCACGTCGTCATCGACGATCAAAACCTTGCGGCCTTGCAAGGATGTGTCGCTGGAACGCTCCAGCCTGATCGGAACGGCGCTCGTGCTGTCTTCGCTGTCGGCAACGGCCTTGTGAAGGAACAGGCTGGCCTCGCTCAGCAGCTTCTCGGGAGCGCCGGTGCCCTTGAGGATGATGGTCGACGCGATCCCCTCGAGACGATGCTCGTCCGCCTTCGTGAGATCGAGGCCCGTATAGACGATCACCGGAAGCTCCTCGCTTCCCGGAATGCTGCGGATCTGCTCGATCAGCTCGGCGCCGGACATGTCGGGAAGGCCCAGGTCGATGATCGCGCAATCGAACCGTCGCGTCTTGATGGCTTCGATGGCGGCCTCGGCCGTGTCGAAATCCGTCACGCCGACATCGTTGTCCCGCAGAAGCTCGACCATGCTCATCCGCTGGTTGGCGTCATCTTCCACCAGAAGCAGGTTCTTCACGGGACGGTCGATGAACTCCCGTGTCCGGGACAGGGCATTCATCAGGGCATCGCGGTCCACGGGCTTCTCGAGGAACCCGAAGGCTCCGGCCCTGAGACCACGCTTCTTCTGGTCGTCCACCGAGACCACATGGATGGGCACATGGCGGGTGCGCGGATCATGCTTGAGCAGGTCCAGCAAGGCCCAGCCGTCCATATCCGGCAGGCCGATATCGAGCGTGATCGCATGCGGCTTGTAGCGATGCGCCAAGGCCAGGGCCGTGGCGCCGTCATGGGCGATCAAGCCCTTCATCCCCTGTTCGCGGGCCAGCTCGAGAAGAACCGAGGCGAACATGGAATCGTCCTCGACGATGAGCACCACGTGATCGCCCTGGGTGATGGCATGCCGGTCATCCGAGAAGGCCGACAGGGCGCTAGGCATGGCGGGGCGGCTGAAGGATCCGTCCGCGTTGCTGATGCGGGAATCCGCATCCATCACGACCGGCGCTTGGAGCGGCAGGAAGAGCGTGAAGGTCGATCCCTCGCCCGGCACGCTGGACAGGACGATCTCGCCCCCAAGCAGGCGGGCGATCTCGCGGCTGATGGCAAGGCCAAGGCCCGTGCCGCCATAGCGCCGGCTCGTCGTGCCGTCCGCTTGCTGGAAGGCTTCGAAGATGATGCGCTGCTTGTCTTCCGGAATGCCGATGCCCGTATCGGTGACCGAGAGCGAGATCCAGTCGCTGCCCGAGCGTAGCGGCGATCCTTCGGCGGAACCGATCTGGAGGGTCACGCCGCCCTTTTCCGTGAACTTGAAGGCGTTCGACAGAAGATTGCGGAGCACCTGCTGCAGACGCTTGGAGTCCGTCCGGATGGTGGGCGGAAGCGCGGAGTCAAGCGCGATCTTGAAGTCGATCTTGTTCTCCTCCGCCACCTGCCGGAAGGTGCGCTCCATATGGTCGACAAGTTCCTGGAAGCTGACATTGGTCAGCTCCAGGCTTACTGTTCCGGACTCGATCTTCGACAGGTCGAGAATGTCGTTGATCAGAGCCAGAAGGTCCGAGCCTGCGGCATGAATCGTCTTGGCGAATTCGCGCTGCTTATCCGTCAGGTTTCCGTCCGGATTCTCCGTCAGGAGCTTCGAGAGGATCAACAGACTGTTGAGAGGAGTGCGCAATTCGTGGCTCATATTGGCCAGGAACTGGGACTTGTAGCGCGACGTGAGGGAGAGCTGCTCCGCCTTGTCCTCAAGGGCCGATTTGGCGTGCGAGACCTCGAGGTTCTTGGTCTCGACCTCCTTCTTCTGGATCTCGAGCAGGCGGGCTTTTTCCTCCAACTCCTCATTGGTCTGGCGCAGGGCATCCTGCTGCTGGCGCAGCAGCTCCTCGGACTGGCGGAGCGTCGCAGCCTGCTGCTCCAGCCGGTCGTTGGTTTTCTTGAGTTCTTCCTGCTGGCTCTGGAGCTCGGTCGTGAGCAGCTGGGACTGCTTGAGCAAACCTTCCGTCCGCATGTTGGCCGCGATCGTGTTGAGCACGATACCGATGGACTCGGTCAGCTGATCCAGGAAGGACTGGTGCGTTTCGCTGAAGCGGCTGAACGAGGCGAGCTCGATGACCGCCTTGACCTCCTGCTCGAACAGGACGGGCAGCACGATGATGTTGAGCGGCGGCGCCTCGCCGAGCGCGGAGCCGATCGTGATGTAGTCGTTCGGGACCTGCGTGAGTAGGATGCGTTTCTTCTCGTAGGCGACCTGGCCGACGAGGCCCTCGCGCATGCGGAACCGGTTCGAAAGGTTCTTGCGTTCGGTAAAGGCATAGGATGCCGTCAGCTCGAGTGCGGGCTCCTCGCTATTGGCGTCCACGGTGTAGAACACGCCGCGCTGGGCGTTCACCAGTGGGGCGATCTCGGACAGGATGAGGTTCGACACCATCCCGAGATCGCGTTCGCCCTGGAGCATGCGGGTGAACTTGGCAAGGTTGGTCTTGAGCCAATCCTGCTCCGCGTTCTTCTGCGTCGTATCGCGAAGATTGCGGATCATTTCGTTGATGTTGTCCTTGAGCGCAGCAAGCTCGCCCAGGGCCTCGGCGGTAATCGACCGTGTCAGGTCGCCTCTGGTCACAGCGGTGGCGACTTCCGCGATGGCGCGCACCTGATTGGTGAGGTTGGCGGCCAGCTGGTTCACGTTGTCGGTCAGGTCACGCCACAGCCCGGACACGCCTTCGACTCGGGCCTGGCCACCGAGCTTGCCCTCCGTGCCCACTTCCTTCGCGACGCGGGTCACTTCGGACGCGAACGAGTTGAGCTGGTCCACCATGGTGTTGATGGTGTTCTTCAGCTCCAACATCTCACCCTTGACGTCGACCGTAATCTTCTTCGACAGATTGCCGTTCGCCACCGCGGTGGTCACATCGGCGATATTCCGCACTTGGCCGGTGAGGTTGGCGGCCATCATGTTCACATTATCTGTGAGGTCCTTCCAGGTTCCGCCGACCCCTTCGACCCTGGCTTGTCCGCCGAGCTTTCCTTCGGAGCCCACCTCACGCGCCACGCGGGTCACCTCAGAAGCGAACGAGTTCAGCTGATCCACCATCGTATTAATGGTGTTCTTCAGCTCCAGCATCTCTCCTTTCACGTCGACGGTGATCTTCTTGGAGAGGTTTCCGTTCGCAACCGCGGTGGTCACATCGGCGATATTTCGAACCTGGCCGGTGAGGTTCGCCGCCATCATGTTCACATTGTCGGTCAGGTCCTTCCAAGTGCCGCCGACACCCTTCACTTGAGCCTGCCCGCCGAGCTTTCCTTCCGAGCCCACTTCGCGCGCCACGCGGGTCACCTCGGACGCGAAGGAATTGAGCTGGTCCACCATGGTGTTGATGGTCGATTTCAGTTCGAGCATCTCGCCTTCGACCACAACAGTGATCTTCTTGGAGAGGTCGCCCGTCGCAACCGCCGTCACCACTTCGGCGATACCGCGCACCTGACCAGTCAGATTGGCTGCCATCAGGTTCACGTTGTCGGTGAGGTCCTTCCAGGTGCCAGCGACGCCTTTCACCTGAGCTTGCCCGCCGAGCTTACCCTCGGAGCCCACTTCGCGGGCCACGCGGGTCACTTCGGATGCGAACGAGTTGAGCTGGTCCACCATGGTGTTGATGGTGATTTTGAGCTCCAGCAGCTCTCCCTTCACGTCGACGGTGATCTTCTTGGAGAGGTCGCCATTCGCCACCGCGGTGGTCACATCGGCGATATTCCGCACTTGGCCGGTGAGGTTGGCGGCCATAGAGTTCACGTTGTCGGTCAAGCCCTTCCAGACGCCACCGACGCCTTCAACCTTGGCTTGACCACCGAGCTTTCCTTCCGAGCCCACCTCGCGCGCCACACGGGTCACCTCGGACGCGAAGGAATTGAGCTGGTCCACCATGGTGTTGATGGTGTTCTTCAATTCGAGAAGCTCACCCTTCACGTCAACCGTGATCTTTTTCGACAGGTCACCGTTCGCCACTGCCGTGGTGACGTCCGCAATGTTACGCACCTGGCCGGTGAGGTTAGCGGCCATGGAGTTCACATTGTCAGTGAGGCCCTTCCAGACGCCGCCAACACCCTTCACCTCGGCCTGGCCGCCGAGCTTGCCCTCCGAACCCACCTCCTTTGCCACGCGGGTCACTTCGGACGCGAAGGAGTTGAGCTGGTCCACCATGGTGTTGATGGTGTTCTTCAGCTCCAACATCTCGCCCTTGACGTCGACCGTGATCTTCTTGGAGAGGTCGCCATTCGCAACAGCGGTGGTCACATCGGCAATGTTACGCACTTGGCCGGTCAGGTTGGCCGCCATCATGTTCACGTTGTCGGTCAGGTCGCGCCAGAGGCCAGCGGCTCCCGGAACGAGAGCCTGTCCGCCGAGCTTGCCCTCGATGCCCACCTCGCGGGCGACGTTCGTCACCTGATCGGCAAAGGTCGCAAGGGTCTCGATCATGCTATTGATCGTATCGGCCAGAGCCGCGATCTCGCCCTTCGCCTCCACGGTGAGTTTGCGGGTGAGATTTCCTTGCGCGACCGCCGTCACCACCTCGGCGATACCGCGCACCTGGCCGGTCAGGTTGGCGGCCATCATGTTCACGTTGTCGGTGAGGTCCTTCCAGGTGCCAGCGACGCCCTGCACCTGCGCTTGACCACCAAGCTTTCCTTCCGAGCCCACTTCGCGTGCCACGCGGGTCACTTCGGACGCGAAGGAGTTGAGCTGGTCCACCATGGTGTTGATGGTGTTCTTCAGCTCCAACATCTCGCCCTTCACGTCGAC
>NZ_QOIO01000036.1 GCF_003332305.1 Microvirga aerophila
GTCGGTGAGGTCCTTCCAGGTGCCAGCGACGCCCTGCACCTGCGCTTGACCACCAAGCTTTCCTTCCGAGCCCACTTCGCGTGCCACGCGGGTCACTTCGGACGCGAAGGAGTTGAGCTGGTCCACCATGGTGTTGATGGTGTTCTTCAGCTCCAACATCTCGCCCTTCACGTCGACGGTGATCTTCTTGGAGAGGTCGCCCGTCGCGACCGCAGTCGTGACCTCGGCGATGTTACGCACCTGGCCGGTCAGGTTGGCGGCCATCATGTTCACATTGTCGGTGAGGTCCTTCCAGGTGCCGGCAACACCCTTCACCTGGGCCTGCCCGCCGAGCTTACCCTCGGTTCCGACCTCACGCGCCACGCGAGTCACCTCGGAGGCGAATGAATTGAGCTGGTCCACCATGGTGTTGACCACCTTGCCGATCCGCAGGAACTCGCCGCGCAGGGGCCGGCCTTGAATCTCGAGCTGCATCGCCTGACTGAGGTCGCCCTTGGCGACAGCCCCGATCACTCGGGCCACCTCGGTCGTCGGCTGGACCAGATCGCCGATCATCGAGTTCACCGAGTCGATGCACTCGCTCCAGCACCCGCGCGCAGCCGGCAGCTTGCCCCGCTCGCTGATCTGACCCTCTTTACCGACCACCTTGGAC
This sequence comes from Microvirga aerophila, assembly GCF_003332305.1. GTDB lineage: Bacteria > Pseudomonadota > Alphaproteobacteria > Rhizobiales > Beijerinckiaceae > Microvirga > Microvirga aerophila. The sequence goes on from NZ_QOIO01000036.1 coordinate 653, forward strand.
ATGCGGTCCAGTTCCCGGGAGAGACCCTGGTTCAACTCGACGACATCGTTGAACGCCTCGGCGATCTCGCCGTCGATCCCTGTCAGGTCGAGCGGCAGCCGCACGGAGAAATCGCCTTTCCTGAAGGCCCTCAGAGCCTTAAGGAGCATCTTGTGGTCGAGCTGGGAAGGAGCGGTTTCGGTCTGTGGCATGGTGCCCCTCGTACGATACTAAGTCTAGGAATATAAACCGGAATTTGTTTGCGATTTTCTTTACAGGCCTTAGAGAGCCATGGATAGTGGAAAGAGTGTCCAGGGTCCCCTCAAGGTGTAACTAATAACGCCACGCTTGGAGTCCAGGACCGACCCACCAAGATCCCTCTGGTCATAGGCTATCAATACGCAACTCCAGTCGGCTCATGGTAATCGGGTGCATCCCGGCACGCGGGCATGCACCCGAAAAGCTTCGATCGCCTCAAAGGATTGTTACATAGTAAATCACCAACAAGGCGGTTTTCTTAGCAGTATACTTAATGCCCTGAACGTTCTTCATGAATCATTCAGCAGAATAAACGAATAATCACTTAAGTAATTATACGTTATATCGGCATGAGTTGAAGGCTCGCGGCCGCGAACTGCAATATAGTTTCTTCGAAGTCGGAGGAGAGTCCACAGCGGGCCCGAAATTGCCCCGATTGGCTACCCGAGGTAATTGCGTTGAGCCAAGCTCGATGCTGGAGGCCTTGGAGAATAATGGCGCACCCGACACGATTCGAACGCGTGGCCTTTGCCTTCGGAGAGTAATAGACAGATTATTACTGTGCCTCTTGAGAATAATTAAATATAGTCAGATCGATTGGTTGGCTGGTATAAAGCCTTCACAACAAACGACTTAGGATTTTTCAACTCTTCTGGAGGCCCAAAGCCTACGGCTGATTCTTTGAAAGATCCTTGGCACACCTTTGGCACACCGAATTTATCGTGAAATTTATGAATTATACTACCAGCCCTAACCTGAAGACGCTCAAGCTCATGCAGCGGGAGTTTGAGCGGACAGGTCGCCTCCTCGTAGAGGATGGTCTCACTCTGTACCGGCACCCTAATACTAAGTCCCTGAAGGGCTGACTCGTTCGTGATTTTCTGCGTCGGGGTGGGTGTGATTCAACTTGGCGAGCCATGGAGGTTCGCCATGCCGATCCCACTCCGTTCTGACTTCG
>NZ_QOIO01000037.1 GCF_003332305.1 Microvirga aerophila
GGCCCGCCCGCGCCATTATGCCAAGAGCGAGGCCGCGGTGGCGGTTTTTAAAAAGAGTTTCCCGCGCGTGTGGCGGAAATCGCGTCCCACGAGGCCGATGGCAAGCCGCTAGAGATCTGGTTTGCCGATGAGGCGCGGGTGGGTCAGAAGAACAAAATCACCCGGCGCTGGGCGAAGCGCGGCACCCGTCCGTCGGCGCAGCGGGATCTGAGAACCGCCTCGACATACATCTTTGGGGCGATCTGCCCGGCGAAGGGCAAAGCCGCCGGCCTGGTTCTGCCGCGCTGCACGACCGAGGCGATGACGTTGCATCTGACCGAGATCTCGCAAGCCGTCGCGCCGGGGGCGCATGCGGTGCTGCTGCTGGATCAGGCGGGCTGGCACGTCTCGAGGAAGCTGAAGGTGCCAGCCAACATCACCCTGGTGCCACTCCCGGCCAAAGCGCCCGAGTTGAACCCGGTGGAGAATATCTGGCAATTCATGAGGGAGAACTGGATCTCCAACCGGATCTTCATGTCCTACACGGACATTCTCGATCATTGCTGCGCGGCTTGGAACAAGCTCGTCGAGCAGCCTTGGACCATCATGTCCATTGGCCTACGAGACTGGGCCAATGTATGAGCATCAGCGCCGATTGGTATAAGAGGCCTCAATGCCCCTCGAAGCTCACGAGGCTTCGTACTTCGACGCCGAGGTCGCGCAGTTTCTGGGCTCCGCCGAGATCCGGCAGGTCGATGATGAAGCAGGCGGCCACGATGTTGGCGCCCATCTGGCGCAGGAGCTGGGTGGCGGCGACCGCCGTACCGCCGGTGGCGATCAGGTCGTCGATGAGGATGACGCGCTCGTCCTGGCCGATGGCGTCGGTGTGGATCTCCATCTCGTCGACGCCATATTCCAGTGAATAGGCGATGCGCACCGTTTCATGGGGCAGCTTGCCCTTCTTGCGGATCGGCACGAAACCCGACGAGAGCTGATGGGCGACTGCGCCCCCGAGGATGAACCCGCGCGCCTCGATCCCCGCCACCTTGTCGACGCGCCCACCCGCGAAGGGGTGGACTAGCTCGTCCACCGCACGGCGGAAGGCGCGCGCATCCCCGAGCAGGGTCGTGATGTCCCGGAAGATGATGCCGGGCTTGGGGTAGTCCGGGATCGACCGGATGGCCGATTTGAGATCGGTGAGGAGGCGCTGGTCCATACGGAAGCTCGGTTTTGAGAGGAACATACTATCGAGAGGGCGGCCAGAAGGCCACCATGGGCTCACCCTGTTACAGGACGCGGCCGGCGACCGCGTCGAGTTTCTTCAACAGTTCAGGATCGCGCACGGACGGAGCGGTCATGATGGCGCCGTCGAGAGCCCGGTCGGACCGGTTGGGACACGGCTCGTGCTCGGCCGGAAAATCCCGGGCGATGCGAGCGATCAGGCCTGCGACCTTGGAGGCGTTCTGCTGCGCCACCGCCACGACGGCTGCGACATCCACATCGTCGTGCTCAGGGTGCCAGCAATCGAAATCCGTCACCATGGCGACCGTCGCATAGGTGATCTCGGCCTCGCGGGCGAGCTTGGCCTCCGGCATGGCCGTCATGCCGATGACATCGTAGCCCAGACCCTTGTAGGTCATTGACTCCGCATAGGTGGAGAATTGCGGCCCCTCGATGCACACATAGGTGCCGCCCTGGTGAAACGGGATATCCTCCGCGCTCGCCGCGTCGGCGATGCGCTGCTGCAGCTTGGGCCCGACGGGATGGGCCATGGGCACATGCGCCGCGCAGCCTCGTCCGAAAAATGAGGTTTCACGGCGGAATGTCCGATCCACGAACTGATCCACGAGCACGAAGAAGCCGGGGTAGAACTCGGCCCTGAGCGAACCGCAAGCCGAAACCGAGATCAGGTCGGTCACCCCAGCCCGCTTCAGCACGTCGATATTGGCCCGGTAATTGATGTCGGACGGGGAGTAGAAATGGCCGCGTCCATGCCGGGGCAGGAACACCACCTTGGTCTGTCCAATCCGGCCGATCCGTAAGGTGTCCGACGGCTCGCCCCAGGGTGAAGCGATGCGCTCCTCGCGCATATCCTCGAGCCCGGGCAGGTTGTACACGCCCGATCCGCCGATGATGCCCAGCACTGCTTTCGTCATGTCGCCTCGGTTAGTGTTGGGACCGGACAGGAACCAGCCTCGTCCGCCGGGGAGACATATCAGCCCGCCCGGCCAAGCGGAACCGATACGATTTCGTCACCGACGAGACAGGGGAAAAGCGTCTCCCGGAAGATCCTGAGGCGCTCGACCTGGACGGTCAGCGCAACTGGAAGCGCTTCGATCTGGTCCACGACTGCGGCCGGCATCGGTCGGGCGGCCGAGAAGCGGGCAAGGGTCGAATGGATCATGTCGTAGCGCCGATGCTCCATGCCAGTGGGAGGCGTGAGCGTGTCGACGATCCTCTCCCGCAAACGCTCGATCTGCCCCGACTCGTCCCGCGCAATGGCGATGACACCGACAGGGGCGACCTGAAGCCGGGAAAAACGCAACTCGAGGGGCCGGGCGTCCGCGCAGAACTCCTCAAGAAGCGCCCTGGCAGGCCCACCAATCTCGTTCCAATACGCGTTCTTGTCGAACCCATCTGTGATGGGAACGACCGGATAGATCGTGACGTGAAGGGAGTGCGCCGGAGGCTGGTGGAACGCGCCGGGCCATTGGGCAACGACGGCCTGCTGAAGGCCGTGAAGGTCCGCCTGCGCCTGCGGCGTCAGGTGCGGCTGGGCATGGACCGCATGGCAGGGGTTGCCGAACAGGGTGTCGACCGTTGGATGAAGAGGGCTGGGATTTGTTTCGGGGCGCAAGGTTCGTCCATGGATCTGGCGTCCTCGGCTTTACCTTACCGAACCGTCACAGGCCTAGCCGAAAAAGAAAAGGCCCCGGAAGCCGGGGCCTTTCAAACCATCAGGGATTGTGCGTCATCGGAGGGGTGGCATGGCCCTCGACCTCGCCGCCGACCCGGGCCCAGATCTTCTTCTTGGTGAAGTAGAGCAGAACTGACAGGGCGATGAGGAACAGCATCACCTGGAAGCCGAGGCGCTTGCGGGCCTCGAGATGCGGCTCGGCCGTCCAGGTCAGGAAGGCCGTGATGTCGCGAGCGTACTGGTCCACCGTCTCGGGCGCCTGCGCCTGGCCGTTGGCGTCCTTCGGATACTCGACCTGACCGTCGCTGATGGGCTTGGGCATCGCGATGATGTGGCCGGGGAAGTACTCGTTGTAGTGGCCGCCTTCCGGCACCTGGAAGCCCGCCGGGGGCTCATGATAGCCGTTGAGCAGGGCCACGAGATAATCCGCGCCGTTCTCCGAATATTGCCGGAAGACGTCCAGGATGAACCACGGGAAGCCGCGCTCGTAGGTGCGGGCCTTCGCCATCAGGGACAGATCCGGGGGAGCCTTGCCGCCATTGGCCGCAGCGGCTGCGTTCTCGTTGGGGAACGGAGCCGGGAAGCGGTCGGCCGCCCGGCCGGGACGCTCGAACATGTCGCCAGCGTCGTTGGGGCCGTCCTGGACCTTGTACTCGGCCGCGAGCGCGCGGACCTGGGCCTCGGAGAACTCCGGACCGCCGGGCTGCGAGAGGTTGCGGAAGGCCACGTAGCTCAAGGAGTGGCAGGAGGCGCAAACCTCCCGGTAAACCTTGAAGCCGCGCTGCAGCTGGGCCCGGTCGAACTTGCCGAAGGGACCCTGGAAGGTCCAGCTCAGCTGCGGCGGAACAGGGGTTTCGCCGGCGGCGAATGCGGGAGCCGAGAGGCCGAGAAGGGCCGCGGCGATGAGAAGAGTACGCTTCATCATGATGTTGTTCCTCAGCGCTCGCTTTAGCCCTTGGATTGCGGCTCGGCATTGGCGCCGACAGGGATGCCCGCGCCGCCCTTCTGCACGCCCATCACCGATTCGAGGATCGAGTTCGGCAGCGGCAGCGGACGCTCGAAGAGGCCGAGCAGCGGCAGGACCACCAGGAAGTGGATGAAGTAGTACGCGGTGGCGATCTGGGACACGATCACATACCAGCCTTCCGCAGGCTTCGAGCCGAGCCAGCCGAGCAGCACGCAGACAGCGACGAAGACCCAGAAGAAGAACTTGTACTGAGGGCGGTAGGCGGTCGAGCGGACCTTGGACGTGTCGAGCCACGGCATCAGGAACCACACGAGGATCGCCGAGAACATCGCGATGACGCCGCCGAGCTTGTCCGGAATGGCGCGCAGGATGGCGTAGAAGGGCAAGAAGTACCATTCGGGCACGATGTGGGCCGGGGTCACGGCCGGGTTCGCCGGGATGTAGTTGTCCGCGTGGCCGAGGTAGTTCGGGATGTAGAACACCCACCAGGCGAAGAAGATCATGAACACGACGACCGCGAAGATGTCCTTGATCGTGGCGTAGGGGGTGAACGGAACCGCGTCCTTGCCGGACTTGATCGGGATGCCGGTCGGGTTGTTCTGGCCCGGCACGTGCAGCGCCCAGACGTGGAGGATGACCACGCCGAAGATCATGAAGGGCAGCAGGAAGTGCAGGGAGAAGAAGCGGTTGAGGGTCGGGTTGCCGACCGAGTAGCCGCCCCAGAGGAAGCTCACGATCGTCTCGCCCACGACCGGGATCGCCGAAAACAGGTTGGTGATCACGGTGGCGCCCCAGAAGCTCATCTGGCCCCAGGGAAGGACGTAGCCCATGAACGCGGTAGCCATCATCAGGATGAAGATGATGACGCCGAGGATGTACAGAACCTCGCGCGGAGCCTTGTAGGAGCCGTAATAGAAGTTCCGGAAGATGTGGATGTACACGGCCACGAAGAACATCGACGCGCCGTTGGCGTGCAGGTAGCGCAGCAGCCAGCCGTAGTTCACATCACGCATGATGTGCTCGACCGACTGGAACGCCATGGAGGCGTTCGGCGTGTAGTACATCGCCAAGAACACGCCGGTGACGATCTGGGCCACGAGCATGAACACCAGGATGGCGCCGAAGGTCCAGAAATAGGTCAGGTTCCGCGGCACCGGAAACGCGATGAAGGACGAGTGGACGAGGCTCGCGATCGGCAGGCGGCTCTCGAACCATTTACCGAAGGCGCTCTTGGGAACGTAGGTCGTGGGGTGCTGACTCATGGATATCGCCTGATCGCAGTGATCGTCGCGGAAAATTATGCCGTGGCTTCGTCTTGGCCGATAACGATCTTCGTATCGGACGTGAAGGCGTAGGGCGGGATCGGCAGATTGATGGGAGCCGGACCGCCGCGAACGCGGCCGGACGTATCGAAGACCGAGCCGTGGCAGGGGCAGAACCAGCCGTGATACTCGCCCTGCTGGCCCAGCGGCACGCAGCCCAGATGGGTGCAGTTGCCGTAGACGATCAGCCACTGGGCGTGATCCGGCTTCACGCGGGCCGAATCCGGCTGCGGATCGCGCAAGGAGGCGACGTTCACATCCTCGGCGGCCTTGATTTCATCGGCGGTGCGGTGCCGGACGAAAATGAGCTTACCGCGCCAGAAGACCTTGACGATCTGCCCTTCGGCGATGGGCGTCAGATCGACCTCCACCGGCGCGCCAGCCGCCACGGTCGCCGCATCGGGCGCCAGCGACTGGACGAAAGGCCATACCAGGGTGGCGCCGCCGACAGCGGCGGCTGCGCCTGTGGCGATGTAAAGGAAATCGCGCCGTGTCGGCTCAGCGACATGAGTGGTGGTCTCGGCCACTTGGCTCTCCAGCATTCGTCAAAAAACGAGAACCGCGCGTCTGAAATGCCTCGGAAACCCGAGGCACCGGCACGCTGCTTATCCCTTCGAACAAACATGTGCGCCAACGCGCGCGCAATGCGACTGGGCGTCGCCGCGCGCAGGCTCTTTGGCACGGTCAAGCCCGCCTGTCCATAGCCGGATTGGAGATGTTCCAGCCTGGATCGCTCAACCGGACGCCGTTTCGTCAGCCCCGAGGAAGCCCCCGGATTGGCGGCGCCACAACCTGGCATAGAGCCCGCCCCGCTCCAGAAGCTCCGAATGGCTTCCTTCCTCGACGATCCGGCCCTGATCGATCACGATGAGCCGGTCTAGGGCCGCGATGGTGGACAGGCGGTGCGCGATGGCGATCACTGTCTTGCCCTCCATGAGGGCGGAAAGGGACTCCTGGATCGCCGCCTCCACCTCGGAGTCCAGAGCCGAGGTGGCCTCGTCCAGCACCAGGATGGGGGCGTCCTTGAGGATCACGCGGGCGATGGCGACGCGCTGGCGCTGACCTCCCGAGAGCTTGACGCCCCGCTCCCCCACATGGGCCTCGTAACCCCGCCTGCCCCGGTGATCCTCAAGATCGACGATGAAGTCGTGAGCGTGGGCGAGCCGGGCCGCCTGCTCGATCTCCCGGTCCCGGGCGTCCGGGCGGCCATAGGCGATGTTGTCCCGGATCGAGCGGTGCAGCAGGGAGGTGTCCTGCGTCACCATGGCAATGGCGGCCCGCAGGGAATCCTGACTGACCTGGGCGATATCCTGCCCGTCAATGAGGATGCGCCCGCTCTCCAAGTCGTGGAGGCGAAGCAGAAGGGAGGTAATCGTCGTCTTTCCGGCCCCGCTTGCGCCCACCAGGCCGACCTTCTCGCCCGCCTGGATCGTGAGGCTGAAATCCTCGATGATCCCGTCCTCTCGGCCATAGTGGAACGACACGTTCTCGAAACGCACCTCTCCCCGGGCGACCGCGAGTCGCGGAGCTGCCGGCGCATCCACGATCTCGTGGGGGCTGGCGATGGTCTGCATGCTCTCTTGTACGACGCCGACATTCTCGAAGACCCCGCGCACGGTCTGCATCACCCAACCGGACATGGCCAGGATCCGCATCACCAGGGCGAGCCCCGTCGCCGTCTCGCCGCTGGTCATGAGGCCTCGGGTCCACAGGTAGATCGAGAGCCCCCCGGTGGACACGAGCAGCATGCTGTTCATGACCGTGAGAAGCCCAGTGGTGCTGGTGATCAGCCGGAACGAATCCAGGAACGCTCGGGTGTGGGCCGCCAAGGCTTCTCGCACGGCGGATCGCTCCTCCCGGGCACGAGCGAAAAGCTTCACCGTGAGGATGTTGGTGTAGCTGTCCACGATCCGCCCAACCAGGACCGAACGGGTATCGGCAGTCCTGAGCGAAAGCTTCCTGGCCCTCGGCACGAAGAATCGCAGCAAAAGGACATAGCCGAGGATCCACAGCCCCATGGGCAGCGCGAGCCAGGGGCTGATGGTCGAGAACAGGCCGAGCGCCGTGAAGGCAAAGATCGCCACATAAAGAAGCGTGTCGAGGATCGTGACGGCGATCTCGCGGATGGCCCCGCCGGCCTGGGTGATGCGGTTGGCGAGACGCCCGGCGAAATCCGCCTGGAAGTAGCTCAGCGCGTGTCCCAGCGTGTAAACGTGGGTCCGCCAGCGGATCATGTTGGTGCTTTGCGGCACGAGGATCTGATTGGTGGCGATCTCGTGCGCGATGTGCAGGACAGGCCTCACAACAAGGATCAGGACCCCGACCAGCAGGAGGGCCGTACCGTGATCCTCCCAGAGACGTTCGGGAGTCGACCGCGCCAGCAGGTCCACCAACCAGCCGATCAGGATGTAGAGGGACGATTCGAGGATCCCGACGATCAGGGCGACGATGAAGAGAGCCCCCAGCCAGAAGCGGACGGGCTTTAGATAATACCAGGCGAAACGGCCCACGGTGCCGGGGGGCGTCTCATCCTCGTTGAAAGGGGCGAACGGGTCGATCCGTTCCTCAAACCACCGATACATCCTGATCCCCGGGATCTTCTTGCTGAACCCAACCCCTGCTTAACACCACCGGCAGCGAAGCGTTCACTTGACGCAGGAGCGTCCTGCCCCGATGACGCTCCCATGCCTCGTCTCGCCATCTACCAACCCGATATTCCGCAGAACACCGGCACTATGCTGCGCCTTACGGCCTGCCTGGGCGTGCCGGTCGAGATCATCGAGCCCGCCGGATTCGACGTTTCCGACCGAAACCTGCGCCGGTCCGGCATGGATTATCTGGAGCGCGCCGCAATCACCCGCCACGTCTCATGGACCAGCTTCGAGACGTGGCGCCAAGGGGCTGGAGCCCGCCTTGTCCTGGCCACCACCAAGGCGGCTATCCCCTACGCCGAGTTCGCCTACGACCTCGACGACATCATCCTCGTGGGACGAGAATCGGCAGGGGTGCCGGACGAGGTTCACCAGGCCGCCGATGCGAGGATCGTCATTCCCATGCGGCCAGGGCTGCGCTCCCTCAACGTGGCCATCACGGCCGCGATGATCCTGGGCGAGGCGCTGCGGCAGACGAATGGCTTTCCAAACGCCGCCATTTCAGGGACATGAAACATCACCGTCACGTCGGGGGATTGGCCCATCACTCCATCCTCATCCTGATGAGCCACGCAGTGGCGTCTCGAAGGAGGCTGCAATGAGCAATGGAAACATCCCGTGCTTTGAGACGCCTCGCTCCTCAGGATGAGGGCTGTGGGACATTCTCGTTACATGTCCAGCCTCTAGCGTAAATCTTCGTCTTGCCTCTCAGGAATCAACACCATGACCGACAAAGCCGCCATCGAGACCATGCAGACCGAGGCTCCCGCTTGGTTCGCCTCCCTGCGGGATCGGATCTGCGCCGCCTTCGAGGCCCTGGAGGACGAGGTGACGGCTCCCCTGCCTCCGGAAGCGACCGCACCCGGGCGCTTCGAGCGCAAGCCGTGGGAGCGCAAGGATCACAGCGGCAACCCTGGGGGTGGCGGCGTCATGTCGATCATGCGCGGCCGGGTCTTCGAGAAAGTCGGCGTGCATATCTCGACGGTGCACGGCGAATTCGCGCCTGAATTCCGCGGACAGATTCCCGGCTCGGACCAGGATCCGCGGTTCTGGGCCTCGGGCATTTCGCTGATCGCCCATCCCTGGAACCCGCACGTGCCGACCGTGCACATGAACACACGCTTCGTCGTGACCACGAAACCCTGGTTCGGCGGCGGCGCCGACCTCACGCCAGTGCTGGACAGACGGCGAACCCAAGACGATCCGGACACGGCTGCGTTTCATGCTGCCTTCAAGGAGGCTTGCGACCGGCACCAGCCGGCGGTGGATTACGCCAAGTACAAGGCTTGGTGCGACGAGTACTTCTTTCTCAAGCACCGCAACGAGCCCCGCGGCATCGGCGGAATCTTCTACGATTATCACTGGACCGGAGCCCCGGAGGCCGATCTCGCCTTCACCCGCGACGTGGGCGAAGCCTTCCTGAAGATCTACCCGGAGATCGTTCGCCGCAACGTCGGAACGGCCTGGACCGAGGCGGACCGGACGGAGCAGCAGATGCGGCGCGGGCGCTATGTGGAATTCAACCTGCTCTACGACCGGGGCACGATCTTCGGTCTGAAGACCGGCGGCAACATCGAGTCGATCCTCTCGTCAATGCCGCCGACTGTCCGCTGGCCCTGAGGCCGGAAGCAGCGCCCCCCTTAAAGGCTCGCGGTTACGCCGCCGTCCACATAAAGGATCTGCCCGTTGACGAAATTCGAGGCGTCGGAGGCCAGGAAAACTCCGGCCCCGACAAGGTCCTCGAGTTCACCCCATCGCCGGGACGGAGTACGGGCGATCAACCAGTCTGAAAAGGCTTTGTCGTCGACCAGGGCCTGGTTGAGCTCCGTCTTGAAATAACCGGGTCCGATGCCGTTGACCTGCAAGCCGTGCTTGCCCCAGTCGATCGCCATACCCTTGTTGAGCATCTTCACGGCTCCCTTCGTGGCCGTGTAAGGGGCGATGGAAGGGCGACCGAGCTCGCTTTGAACCGAGCAGATGTTGATGATCTTTCCGCGTCCGCGCGGGATCATCCGCCTAGCCACCGCCTGCCCCACATAGAAGACGCTGTCCACATTGATCGTCATCAGCTCGCGCCAGGTCTCCTCCGGATAATCCTCGAGAGGGGCGCGCCGCTGCATCCCCGCATTGTCGATCAGGATATCGATGGGGCCGATGGAGGCCTCGATCCGCTCCACGGCCGCCCTGACGGCTGCGCTGTCGGTGACGTCGAAGGGCATCTCGGCGGCCTTCAGCCCCTCGTCGCGGAGCTTTTGCGCCGCCGATGCTACCAGATCGGCCCGACGGCCATTGAGAACCACGGTCGCTCCAGCGCGGCCCAGCCCCTGCGCCAGGGCAAGCCCGATCCCCGCGCTGGAGCCGGTCACCAAAGCGACGCGGCCGGACAAGTCGAAAAGCCCAGTAATGCTCACGCCGATCTCTCCTTTCCCGGATGCGCCGGGACCTGTCGTGGTCGAACCATACGCTCAGGCGTTCTCCTGATCGAGAATGCGCCGCAGCAGGGCCTTTGCCGAATCCTCGTCGGTCAGGCACCCCTCCGACAGCCATGCCTGGCGGGCGCGGGACAGAAGTTCACCAATCCTCGGCCCTTTCGGAATACCGGCCTCCACGAGGTCGGCCCCACGAAGCGGAAAGACCGGTACCGGCTCCGCTCCGGTCCCGAACCGCCACAAGACCTCTAACGCGTCCGCATGAACGACCGGTGCGGGTTCGCCTGCGACCGCCACCAGGAGAGGCGTGAGGATTTCCACATCGTATTCAGCCACGAGGCGGCGGATATCCGCTGCGTCCAGTGGCAGCGGTCGCGTCTTGAGAATGGCAAGCAGCCGCGCGTAGGCTGCAAGCTTGCGGTGTTCCTCGTTCGACAGTCGCAGCCTCTCCCGCAGACGCTCCGCATCTTCTTCCGTCAGCACCGCAAGGGCCGCTAGGCGCCAGATGGCAGCGGCATTCTTTCGGTTGGCGGCGATGAAACGATGGAACCGGCCGAACTCCACCGCTCCTCCAAGGAGCCACGTGAGAAAGCCATGCTCGGCCAGGACCTGAATCGTGCTTTCGGCCCTCTGGGCCACGAGCAGCTTCATCAGTTCGTTCCGGATCCTCTCGCGCGAAAGAATTCCGAGGCCCTGACGCTCGGCTCCTGACGCCGCGAGGCCTTCCGGGTCCGGGTCGCCTTCGGCATATTCCGCATGGAAACGAAAGAACCGCAGGATGCGCAGGTAATCCTCGCGAATGCGGGTCTGCGCATCGCCGATGAAGCGGACACGCCTCGCCGCGAGATCCGCGACGCCGCCCGTGTAATCGTACAGGCGTCCATCAAGCCCCAATGACAAGGCGTTGATGGTGAAGTCGCGCCGACGTGCATCCGCTACGAAATCGCGGCCGAAATGAACGACCGCGTACCGGCCATCGGTCTCCACGTCCTCGCGCAGGGCCGTCACCTCGAACGGTTTCCCATCGACGATCACGGTGATCGTGCCGTGATCGATGCCGGTTGGAACGGACTTGAATCCGGCCGCGCCTGCCCGTTTAACGATGGTGTCCGGCATCGCCGTCGTGGCGCAATCCACTTCCAGGACGGGGCGGCCGAGCATCGCGTTGCGCAACGCGCCTCCGACGATGCGCGTCTCCTCGCCGCCGCCATTGAAGGCTTCCAGCAACCGGCGCAGCTGAGGACGCTCGAGCAGGCTGGCAAGCGCATTCTGGTCGAGAGATGGCGTCACTTGAATTGTCCCGGAACGACGCGGCCGTCCTCGATATGCGTCGGCACGAAGGCCCCGGCCTGGCGATCGGCCAGAAGACCGGCCGCCACCAGCGAGACGATGACGCAAGCCAGCCCGGCGATGACGAGCCAAAAGGAGTGTTCGCTCCATGAGGACCAAGCCAGAGGGTTGCGGCGGATGATCAGAAGGTAGATGGCGAAAGCGATGAAAGGCAGGAGAAACAGCACCGATTCCTGAAGGATCGCCCGCGTCATGAAGTATAGAGCCTCTCGTATAGATTGCGGATGATGCCCGCCGTCACGCCCCAGATGTAGCGCTCCTCGTAAGGAATTGCATAGTAGCGGCGCAGGCGGCCCTTCCATTCGCGGGAATGAAGCTCGTGGCGGGCGGGGTCCATCAGAAAGCCGAGCGGCACTTCGAACACGTCCGCCACCTCGTGCGGGTTGATGTTGAGCGCATAGGACGGCGACACTCGCGCCACGAGGGGCATGACCAAATAATTTGTCCCGGACAGATAGGCGTCGAGATAGCCAAGCGGATGGATGAACCGGCTGTCGAGTCCGATCTCCTCCTCGGCTTCCCGGTAGGCGGCGGCTTCGATTGATTCGTCCGTGGGATCGACCCGGCCGCCCGGAAAGGCGATCTGGCCTGAATGCTGGCGTAGATGGGAGGCGCGCTCGGTCAGGAGCAGGGTTGGCTCCTCGCGCATGACGACAGGCACGAGAACGGCCGCAGGTTTGGGCGTCAGCGGATACGTCAAAGGCACGCCGTCGAGGCTGTGGTCGCCGCGCGGATTGGCAAGGGCCTCGGTCGGATCGGGCGGTTGCGGGCGCAGTCGCTCGGCGGCCAGGGTCAGAAAGTCCAGCGTTTCCAGAGGAGCGAGCCTGGTCATGCCTCGCCCAGCTCCGAGGCCGGCGCGATGGGAAAGAATCCTTCCTTCGACGGGATCCCGAAAACCTCCTGCCCGTCGACCTCCCGCGTTTCGCCCATGGCCACGAGATCGAGCGCCAGGGCCCGGGTGACCCGCGCCCACAATTCGCCCCGCACCAGGATATAGGGCTTCACGCCGCCGTCTGAATCGCGCTCGAAGCGCAAGGGATGTTCGGAGCCTGCCTGCACGAGATCGTCCACATTCGTTCGGAAAGCGATCTGCCTGTTTTCGCCCTCGCCGTCCACCGCCATCTCGACCGCCAGGAACGGCACATCCTCCACGACGATTCCAACACGCTCGACCGGCGTGACCAGCACATAGCGCTCCGGGTCCTTGCGCAGGATCGTGGAGAACAGGCGCACGAGAGCCGGGCGGTTGATGGGCGTGCCCATGTAATGCCAGGTCCCGTCGGCTGCGATCCGCATGTCGATCTCGCCGCAATAGGCCGGGTTCCAGCGCTCGACCGGAGGCAACCCTCGGCGCCCGGATTCGGGGCCCAGGGCTTCGATGAGGTGCGACAGGGCGTTTCCGGGGGTGGAGGCGACCTGATCTATCATGACACAAGCGTGAACAAGAAAATGAACCTTGAGGATCGACGAACAGCCATCGTTCGCTACCTTCCTAAAGCATAGTGCCGTCAGATACGCCGTCCAGTTCGCCTCCTTGCCTTGCTGCGTCGCATCGACCCGCTTGCATATGGATGCCGACCGAAGGCAGACTAGCTCTGGGGGCTGATGTTAATGAGCGGAGAGAACTCATGACGGCCAGCATAGCTCAAGCGCCCACCGCCCTGGACGATGCCATCATCAGGAACGCGGAGGCCACGCTTGAGACTGTCGGGCGCGCCAGAGACGCGATCCACACGGTCATCTTCGGCCAGGAGGAAGTGGTCGACCAGACCCTCATCACGCTTCTGGCCGGCGGCCACGGTCTTCTGGTCGGCGTGCCGGGCCTTGCGAAGACGAAGCTGGTCGAAACCCTCGGGACCGTGCTCGGCCTCGATGCGAGGCGCGTCCAGTTCACTCCCGACCTGATGCCCTCCGACATCCTGGGCTCCGAAGTGCTCGACGAAGGCGCCGACCGGCGGCGCTCGTTCCGGTTCGTGAAGGGGCCGGTCTTCACGCAGCTCCTCATGGCCGACGAGATCAACCGCGCGAGCCCGCGCACGCAATCGGCCCTGCTGCAGGCCATGCAGGAGCATCACGTGTCCGTGGGTGGCGAGCGGCACGATCTGCCGCAGCCGTTCCATGTGCTGGCCACCCAGAACCCGATCGAGCAGGAAGGCACCTATCCACTCCCTGAAGCGCAGCTCGACCGGTTCCTGCTGGAAATTGATGTGGGCTACCCGGACCGGGAGGCCGAACGCCGCATCCTAATCGAGACGACAGGCGCCGAAGAACGCAAGCCCGTCGCGGCCATGTCGGCGGAAGGCCTCATGAATGCGCAGCGCCTCGTGCGCCGGCTGCCCGTTGGCGAGAGCGTGGTCGATGCGATTCTCGACCTCGTGCGCTCCGCGCGGCCGGAAGGCCAACGCGTCGACGGCGTGACCGATAAGCTCCTCTGGGGACCGGGCCCCCGCGCCAGCCAGTCGCTGATGCTGGCGGTGCGCGCCCGGGCGCTCATCGAGGGACGCGTCGCGCCTTCGATCGCCGACGTGGTGGCGCTGGCCGAGCCGGTGCTCAAGCACCGCATGGCGCTCACCTTCTCGGCCCGAGCGGACGGAGAGACGGTCCGGAACGTGATCGGTCGCCTGACGGCGCGGTTGGCAGGCTAGGATTCCCATCATGACCCGCACCCGGGTCCTCCCCGAAAGCGCCCGCCTCCCGGGCCGCCATGAGACGGAAAGCGCGCTCTCCCTGGCGCAGCGGATGCCGCGCCTCGTGCTCGAGGCCAGACGCGTGGCGGCGAGCCTGTCGCACGGCATTCATGGCCGCAGGCGTGCCGGAGTCGGCGAAAGCTTCTGGCAGTTTCGTCCCTTCGTGGCTGGTGAAGCCGCGCAGCGTATCGACTGGCGACGCTCGGGCCGGGACGACCGGCTCTACGTCCGCGAACGGGAATGGGAGACGGCCCAGACCATCTGGCTCTGGGTCGATCGCTCCGCCTCCATGGGCTTTGCGTCGGACTTGGCGCAGGCTCCCAAGATCGAGCGCGCGGTGGTGCTGGGCCTTGCCCTTGCCGACTGCTTCGTCGAGGCAGGGGAGCGGACGGGCATGCTCGGCCTCATGTCCCCCCGCGCATCGCGGCGCATCGCCGAGACGATGGCCCAAACCATGGTGGCGGAACGCTCGTCCCTCGAGGACGATCTGCCTCCCCAAGCCCCCATCGCGCCTCTTCACGAGGCCATTCTGATCGGTGATTTCCTGACCCCCGTGAGCGAGATCTCGACCGTCGTCGAAGGGATTTCGAGCCGGGGCGCACGCGGCCATCTGGTCATGATCGTCGACCCGGTCGAGGAAACCTTCCCGTTCCAAGGGCAGGCAGTCCTGCACGACCTGGAGGACGGCCTGTCGCTTCGCATCGGCGACGCCATTTCCTGGGGCAATGCCTACCGGCAACGCATCGCGCAACACCGCGCGCAGATCGACGAATTGGTCCGCCGCCGCGGCTGGACCATGACGATCCATCGGACCGACCGACCAGCCAGCGAGGCCGCGCTTCGCCTCATGACTCTCGTCAGCACGTCCCGCGGCGCCAGTCCGGGAGGGCGGTAGTTTATGCTTGGACTTCCTCTTACCTTCACCGTCCCGCTCGTGCTGACCGCCCTCGCCGCCCTGCCGGCGATCTGGCTGCTCCTGCGCATCACGCCGCCACAGCCGAAGCGGGTCGATTTTCCACCCCTCAAGATCCTTGCGGATCTGCGCCCGGAGCGGGAAATGCCGGCGCGCACGCCCTGGTGGCTGCTTCTGCTGCGGCTGCTCCTGGCGGCCTTCCTCATCCTTGCCGCCGCAGGGCCGATCTGGAACCCGATCGCCGCCGACAGCAGCCGGTCTCCGCTCCTGCTGATCCTCGACAACGGCTTTGCGGCGGCGCATGACTGGCGCGAGCGCATGAACCTCGCGGCCGAGCCCATCGAGGCGGCGGGGCGCGAAGGTCGCGTCGTGTCCGTCCTGGCAACCGCCGAGGCTCCCGCCGGGATCGAGCCCTCGAATCCGGCCGCCGCCCTGGAGCGCCTGCGTTCCTTCGAGCCGCTGCCTCATCTGCCCGACCGGCGGGCCCATGTGGACTCCGTCAGGCGCTTCCTCGAGGCGACCCCTGACGCCGAAATCGTCTGGATCACCGATGGGGTCGCCGGTGTTGACGGTCAGGGCTTCGTCGAAAGTTTGGCACAGATGTCGGAAGGTCGCCGGATCACGGTCGTCAAGGCCGAGCGTGCATCGGCGCTTGCGCTCGCAGGCGCGGAAAACACGAGCGGCCAGTTGAACTCGCGCATCATCAGGGCCGAGCCGAACGGCCGCGACGCGGGCGTCGTCCGCGCCATGGACCTGAAGAACCTGCCGTTGGCGGATGCACGCTTCACGTTCGACCAGAATGCCACGGAGGCCACCGCGGTCTTCGATGTTCCGACCGAGATCCGTAACGCCATTGCGCGCATCGAGATCCTCGGCGAGGGCTCCGCCGGAGCCGTGAGCCTCCTGGATGAGCGGGGAAAGCGCCGGCGGGTGGGCCTCGTCTTCGGCGGCACGTCGGATCAGGCCCAGCCCCTCCTGTCGCCGCTCTACTACATCGAGCGGGCTCTTTCGCCCTACAGCGAGATCCGCCATGGCCGGGGCGCGGTTGGCGACGCGGTCGGGCAGCTGATCGACGAGCAGGTCTCGGTTCTGGTACTTGCCGATGTGGGCGGGCTCGACCGCGAAACGCTCGGCAAGGTAACCACCTTCGTCGAGGAAGGCGGCTTGCTGCTGCGCTTTGCAGGCTCGCGTCTATCGGCCGGAAACGATGATCTCGTTCCCGTGCGCCTGCGCCGGGGCGGCCGCAATCTCGGGGGCACCCTATCCTGGGATACACCGAAGACTTTCGCGGCCTTCACCCGCGAGAGCCCGTTCTTCGGCCTGAATGTGCCTGAGGAAATCGGCGTCCGGCGGCAGATCCTGGCGGAGCCCGACGGCGATCTCGCGGCTAGGACCTGGGCGTCACTCTCGGACGGCACGCCGATCGTCACCGCCGACAAACGGGGGGACGGCCTCGTGGTGCTGTTCCATGTCACCGGCGACACCACATGGTCGAACCTGCCCCTCTCGGGCCTCTTCGTCGACATGCTGCGCCGGATCACGGCTTTGGCCGGTGCGCCGAACGATGTGGGTTCGGAGGCGCGCAACGCCGAGAACCAGACCGTTGCTCCGCGTCTGACCCTCGATGGCTACGGCGCCTTCACATCACCACCGGCAACAGCCCGCGCCGTGACGCGGACCTATGCCGAGCGCGCCACGGCCGAACATCCGCCGGGCTTCTACGGCCCGGTCGATTCAAGCCTTGCGGTCAACGCCCTGGTCCCAGGCGACAAGCTGGCGCCGCTGAACATCGCTCCGCTCAACGCGCGGGTGTCCGGACTCGTGGGTGCGCAGACGATCGACCTGCGGGCGCCTCTCTTCAGCCTCGCCCTCGTGCTTCTCCTCGTCGACACGCTGGCGTCACTCTGGCTCGGCGGTCATCTGGCGAACCTCGTCAGCCGCACACGCAGGGCGGGTGCGGGAGCGGCTCTTGTCCTTGCGGCGATCATGCTCGTCAATGCTCCGCTGGACCTTCAGGCCCAGGAGCAGCGGTCCACCACACGCGAAGACAAGGACGCGGCTCTTGTCACGCGGTTGGCCTACGTGATCACCGGAGATTCACAGGTCGACGCCACGAGCAAAGCCGGCCTCACGGGACTGACGCAGGTTCTCAGCCAGCGGACGGCCCTTCAGCCTGGTGAGCCCATCGGGATCGATCCCTCGAGGGACGAGATCGCCTTCTATCCGCTGATCTACTGGCCTGTGGTGGCCAGCAGGCCTATGCCGTCCGAGGCTGCCGTCCGGCGCATCGACGCCTTCATGAAAGGCGGCGGCACAGTGATCTTCGACACGCGCGATGCCTTCAGCGCAAGGCTCGATGGAGCCGCGAGCGCTGAGGGGCAGGCCCTGCGCCGCATGCTCGCATCACTGGATATCCCTGAGCTCGAGCCGGTGCCCGTCGATCACGTTCTCACGAAGACCTTCTACATCCTCGACAACTTCCCAGGCCGCTATGCCACGGGCCAGACCTGGGTCGAGGCCATGCCGCCCCAATCCGAGGATGAGGGAAATCGTCCGGCGCGCTCCGGCGACGGAGTCTCCCCCCTGATCATCACCTCCAACGATCTCGCGGCCGCATGGGCCGTGGGAAACCGCGGGGAGGTCCTCTATCCGGTCGTGGGCAGCGATCCGCGTCAGCGGGAGATGTCTCTCCGGGGCGGCATCAACATCGCCATGTACGCGCTCACCGGTAACTACAAGGCCGACCAAGTTCACGTTCCGGCGCTCCTCGAGCGGCTCGGACAATAGGTCGAGGAGATCCCTTTGCTATCGGTCAGCTTCTCGCCTCTGATTCCAGCCTATGCCCTCTGGGCGGTGGGAGCCGTCGCCCTGCTGCTCGCCGTTCTGGCAGTCCTGTCCCGAGGCCCTGTCGCGATCCTGCGTGCCATTGCCCTTGCGCTTGTCCTGCTGGCGCTCGCCAATCCGGCGCTCGTGCAGGAGGAGCGCGAGAAGGTGAAGGACATCGTGGCGGTTGTTATCGACCGCTCCACGTCGCAGACCCTCGGCGACCGACCGAGCATGACCGATCAGGTGCGCGCCGAACTCGAACGTCGCTTTGGCTCCGTGGCCGACGTGGAGCCACGCTTCATCGAAGCCGATGATGGCGACGGCGATGACGGGACACGCCTGTTCGCAGCTCTCTCCAACGGACTTGCCGATGTGCCGCCCGATCGCCTGGCTGGTGTCATCTTCGTTACGGATGGCGTCGTGCATGACATTCCGCCATCCGTCGACGGCCTTGGCTTCAAGGCGCCTCTCCATGCGCTGATCACGGGACGTCCTGACGAGCGTGACCGGCAGATCAAGCTTTTGGAAGCGCCTCGCTTCGGCATCGTCGGAAAGGACCAGACGATCCGGGCGCAGGTTATGGAGCGCGGAGGCACGGGCTCGGCCTTCGTGACCGTGCGCCGCGACGGTCAGGTCTTCGCCCGCCAGCAGGTGCGGGCCGATACGCCCTTCTCGGTTCAGGTGCGCATCGACCACGGCGGCACCAACGTGGTCGAGCTCGAAGTCGAAGGCCTGCCCAACGAGCTGACGCAGGCCAACAATCGCGCGGTCGTTCCCATCGAGGGCATCCGGGAGAAGCTACGGGTGCTGCTGGTGTCCGGCGAGCCCCATGCGGGCGAGCGCACCTGGCGCAACCTGCTCAAATCAGACGCCAACGTGGACCTCGTCCATTTCACGATCCTGCGTCCGCCGGAAAAGCAGGATGGGACGCCGATCAACGAACTTTCCCTCATCGCCTTTCCGACCCGCGAGCTGTTCCAGCAGAAGATTAAGGATTTCGACCTGATCATCTTCGACCGCTACGCCAACCAGAGCGTCCTGCCGTCGAGCTATTTCGAGAACATCGTGCGCTACGTGCGCGACGGCGGCGCGGTACTGGTGGCGGCGGGCCCCGAGTTCGCAAGCTACGGCAGTCTGGCCCAGACCCGGCTCGCGCCGATCATTCCCGGCACGCCGGACGGCCGTATCGTCGAGGAGCCCTATAAGGCTCAGATCACCAAGACCGGCGAGCGCCATCCCGTAACACGCGCCCTCCCCGGCTCTGAGCAGCAGCCTCCCGCCTGGGGAGAATGGCTGCGCATCATCGGTTCGCAGGTTCAGTCTGGCGCAACCGTCATGTCGGGCGCCAACGATCTGCCGCTTCTGGTCCTGCGCCGGGAGGACAAGGGCCGCGTCGCGCTGCTTCTGTCGGATCATGCCTGGCTTTGGGCGCGCGGCTATAACGATGGCGGCCCGCATATCGACCTGCTGCGCCGCCTCTCGCACTGGCTCATGAAGGAGCCTGCCCTGGAAGAGGAGGCGCTTCGCGCGACGGCGGCGGGCCGCAACATTCGCATCGAACGCCAGACCATGAGCGAAACCGCCGATCCGGTGACGCTGATCTCGCCCGTCGGCCAAGAAGGCAGCGTTGCTCTCAGCGAGACGCAACCAGGCCTGTTCACGGCGCAGGTCGAGAGCCGCGAACTCGGCCTCCACACGGTGCGCTCCGGCGATCTCATCACGTTCGTGAGCATCGGCCCGGCCAATCCGCGCGAGCTCACCGACGTGTTCAGCAACACGGAGGCGCTACAGCCCATCGCCGAGGCGACGGGCGGGTCGATCAGGCGCGTCGCGACGGCGGGCGATCGGAGCATTTCCGTACCGCGAATCCTGGCCGTGCATTCGGGTTCGCGCTTTGCGGGCGGGGACTGGATCGGGATCAGGCCGAGCGACAGCGCCATTGTCCGCGGCGTGTCGGTGTTGCCCTTGGCCCTCGGCTTCCTGGGTCTTGTGCTCCTGGTGGGAGCCACCCTTGCGGCCTGGCTGACGGAAGGCCGCCGTCGAGCCTGATCAGGCCGAATGTGGGAGCGGCGTCACGATCCCCTTGGCTCGCGACAAGGCGCCCTCCTGTAAATCGAGGGCGAGGAAGCGGTCTGGGTTCACAGGGCCCGGGAGCTGGAGTTGGCGGGGCGGCACGCGCCTGAAGCCGAAGCGGGCATAATAGGGCTCGTCGCCGACCAGAAGCACCAGGGTATGCCCCTGCTCCTTCGCGGCGTCGAGGGAGCGCTGCATGAGCGCCGCTCCAATGCCGCGGCTTTCGAAAGCGGGCTCCACCGTCAAAGGCCCGAGCATGAGGGCGGGCTCCTCGCCGGCCATCACCGGAGTCAGTCGGACGGATCCGACCAGGAGTGTTCCGACCATGGCCGTGAAGGACAGATCGAGCAGGTGGGGAGCACCCTCCCGGAGGCGCGAGGCCGTCCGGGCGAAGCGGCCCGGGCCGAAGGCGCGCTCGTGCAGGCGCTCGATGGACTCGGAGTCGTTGGGTTGCTCGGCGCGGATAATTAGGGAAAGCTCGGTCATGGGCGGACTCCCGCAATAGCGACAAAGACGATTAGTGGCCGGATAGTGGCCGGACGAATGTCAGCCGTGTCGTCGTCGCAAGGTCCGCATGATGGTCATGAAGCTCGGCGTTTCCTGAATTTCATTGGCCATAGCAGCGTCACGGGCATGGCGCAAACGGTTCTCACCATGTCTGCGCCAGGGGCGCGCCTTGGAAGGCCTCCGCCAGACGGCGGCGGGTCGCCTGTGTGGTGCCGTCCGGGAGAGCGTCGAGGGGAAAGAAGCCGGCGTCGGCGATCTCCCGGTCCGGCTGCTTTGGCCCAAGCACCGTATAATCCTGGACGAGGTAGACGAGAACGTGGTCGCGCCTGGAAACCTTGGCGTTGAAGTAAACCCCGCACAGCTGCGGAGCCTCGTCGATCCGGATGCAGGCTTCCTCGCGCAGCTCGCGACCGAGAGCCTCCAGGGCCGTTTCGCCCGTCTCCACCCCTCCGCCGGGAAGGTGCCAGCCGGGGACGTAGGTATGGCGGATCAGAAAGACGCGGTTGTCACGGTCACGTACGATTCCCCGAACACCCAGGGTCAAACCGCGGGAAAAACGCCAGTAGGTATGGAGCCCTCGCTGCATCAGGCGCGAGACCGAACTTTGTAGGGGGGTGTCGGACATCAGGTCACCACATCACAACAAAATTACAGAACTATGAACAGTGCCATGCGATTAAAGCATATGAGCACTTCTCAAACGACGCGTGACCTGCACATAACGCAGGTCTAAGACAGGGCCAACCAAAGGTGTTCCAATGTTTCTCTCTCTTGTCCTGTCCTGGCTGAACCGCTCCTCCAGCTTCACCTGGTCCCCCGCCCTCAACCTTGAGGACCGCACGATCTACTCGACCCTGCTCCCGGGCGTTCAGTACTAAGTCAAAGAGGCTTTGCCGCAAGCCGGAGACCTGTTTAGAATACTTCTAAACAGGAGGCTGGCATGAAGGCTCTCTCCGAATTGACGGAGCGCGAGGTCGTTGCCCTCGCGATCGCCAACGAAGAGGAAGACTCGCGGATCTATCAGGCGTTCGCCGATCGGCTCCGAGCGAATTTCCCCTCCTCCGCCGATATCTTCGATGACATGGCCGGGGAGGAGCGCGACCACCGCAACTCCCTTTATGCCTTCTACCGGTCCCGATTCGGCGAGCATCTGCCGCCGATCCGACGGGAGGACGTGCGCGGCTTCTTCAAGCGCCGGGCAGTGTGGTGGAACCCCCACCTCGATCTCGACAAGATGCGCCGAGAGGCCGAGCTCATGGAGCTTCAGGCTGCCAGCTTCTATGAGCAGGCCGCCCAGGCCACCCTCGACGTCGGCGTGCGCGAGCTCTTCATGAAGCTCGCAGAGGTGGAGCGCGGGCACGAGCGCAAAGCCAGCGAGCTGCACGACGTGCACCTGACCGAAGATGCCGAGGCCGCCGAGGAGGAGACCCGTAGGCGCCTTTTCGTTCTGCAATACGTGCAGCCGGGTCTCGCAGGGCTGATCGATGGATCGGTCTCGACCCTCGCGCCGC
The DNA here is from genome assembly GCF_003332305.1 of Microvirga aerophila. Lineage (GTDB taxonomy): Bacteria > Pseudomonadota > Alphaproteobacteria > Rhizobiales > Beijerinckiaceae > Microvirga > Microvirga aerophila. Next base: position 22,133 of record NZ_QOIO01000037.1, read on the forward strand.
TCTTCGCTGCGGCCTTCGCCACGCACAGCAACAAGGAGACCTTTCTGGTGGGTCTTGCGGCGTCCGTCGGCGCGGGCATCAGCATGGGCTTGACGGAGGCGCTTTCCGACGATGGACGGATCACCGGACGCGGCTCACCCTGGCTGCGGGGGCTGATATGCGGGCTCATGACCGCGGCAGGCGGGATCGGCCATACCCTGCCGTATCTGGTGCCGGATTCCTGGCCGAACGCCTTCTGGCTCGCGACAAGCATCGCGGCCGTGGTGGTCGCAGTGGAGCTCGTGGCGATCTCCTGGATCAGGACGAAATACATGGATACGCCGTTCCTGAGCGCCACCTATCAGGTGGTCGTAGGCGGCGTCCTGGTTCTTCTGGCCGGCATCTTCATCGGGAGCGCTTGACGGAGCCTTTCAGTTGAACGAACTCTCCGTGCCCCTCACAAGCGTCGAGCCGCCATGTTCCGTCTTGCCCACCTGACAGATCCGCACGTAGGGCCGCTGCCGCGACCTCGATTGCGGCAATTGCTGAGCAAGCGGCTGACTGGTTGGTACAACTGGCACCGCAACCGCCAGGATAGTCACGACATGACGCTCTTGGCGGAGCTCGTCGCCGACATTCATGCGCAGAACCCCGATCACATCACCTGCACGGGCGATACCTGCAATATCGGTCTTCCGAGCGAATGGGCGACGTCGCGGGTGTTCCTCGAGGGTTTGGGCGACCCCTCCCGGGTCACCTTCGTTCCGGGCAACCACGACGCCTATGTGGGCGGCTCTCTCGAGGGGCTGCTCAAGGAAGTGGGCCCTTGGACGCGCAGCGACGACGGCACCGTGGCGGTCTTCCCGTTCCTGCGCCGCTATGGTCCCATCGCGGTGATCGGCCTCTCGTCTGCCATTCCGACGCTTCCTTTTGTGGCGAGCGGCCGCATCGGGTCGAAGCAGCGCAAGGCCGCAGAAGCCATCCTTGGAGAGTTGGGTCGCGATTCCTCCTGCTTCCGCATCGTGCTCATTCACCATCCGCCCCATGTGGGCGGAGCGGAGCCTGGCCGTAATCTCACTGACGCCCGCAAATTCGAGGACATCATCGGCCGCGTTGGCGCTGAGCTCATCCTGCATGGACACAACCATGTGGGGGCCCTGCATCACCTCAATGGGCCTCGGGGACCAGTGCCGGTTGTCGGGGCGCCCTCCGCATCGGCCCGGGGTGGAACCTTGACCCACAAGGCGGGATACCACCTCTTCACGATAGACCAGGACGAAACGGGATTTCTGTTGAGGGCCGAGCTGCGGGGCCTGCGGCCCGACGGCAGCGTCGGCGGCATGGGGATGTTGTCCCTGGGACGTATCCGCCAGGCATCAGAGGGCGCTTCAGGCCTCTGAGGCCCAACACTGGGCGCCTCCGCACTCTGGAGTACCGCTTTTGCACATACCAGTACGTCGGCAACGCTTGGTATGGTCCCGGCAACCACAGAGATCGCCGATCAGGAAATTTCCCTGTGGCTAGGCCCGGCGTCACCGCCCCCGGTCCCCGCCGGGCCGTCTTTTTTCCCTTTCGCAATGGCTCAGAAATCGTGGCGTCGAACACGGTCGCGTATCCTTGGGTCTGCAGCCTGAGAGCCGCAGCACAACCAGCGAAGCAATCTCCAGTACAGTTGAAGATTAGAGCGGCGATGCAAAGTCTGTGCAGCCAAGCTTGAACATAATCTCAAGAAAATCACATTCTCTGGAACCGCTTAGACCATTCGCAGTTGAAGAGGTGCAGCAGTCACCTTCGCGTCTCGCGGGCCTGTTTTGGCCTCGCGCAGTGTTCTGCGACCCGGAAACAGGAGTCTATCCCATGAAAAAGTATCTCGCCGCCGCGGCCCTGCTGGCGTCTGTCTCTACACCTGCCTTCGCCCAGATGATGGACAGCCAGACCTTCCGCATGATGGCGTCGCAATCCGACGCCTTTGAGATCGCGTCCAGCCGCCTCGCCCTCGAGCGGTCGCGCAACCCGCGCGTTCTCGCCTATGCGCAGAACATGATCCAGGATCACGGCATGACGAGCCAGGCTCTCAATGGTGGCCGCGCCGTCTATTCCCAGTCCGGTGAGTTCGTGGGCGGCGCTGTCGGCAGCACACTGGCTGGCGCTGGCATTGGCGCCTTGGTCGGCGGTCCTGTGGGAGCAGCCGTTGGTGCCGGCGTCGGTGCGACGGCAGGCGCAGCCGCTAGCCGCGCGGGCGAGGTTCAGGCGACCGGCTCGGTGACCCCGATCCGCCTTGGCGTTCCGCTCGACGCTGAGAAGAGTGCGATGCTGAACCAGCTCGCCTCCACGTCCGGCCCGCAATTCGACCGCCTCTACGGCCAGGCCCAGCGCATGGCCCACCAGGAGGCGCTGGCCCTCTATACGAGCTACTCCCAGAACGGCACCGATCCGGCGCTTCGCCAGTTCGCCACCTCGGTCATCCCGCACCTGGAGCATCACTACTCCGATGCCCAGCGTCTGCCGGGCGGCGCCATGCGTCGTCGCTAAGCCGGAACTTGTTTTAAGCCTATCAACGGCGGGTCCTTGTGACCCGCCGTTTTTCATGCCGCCTGAAGGAAACCTTCCACCTGCGAGCGCCGGGGCATCGGTGCGACGGCGCCCTGTCCAAGCGTCGACAGGGCAGCGGCCGCATTGGCATAAGCGGCTGCCTGGAAGGAGTTCCCGTGAATGAGCCACTCAGCCAGGAACGCCCCATCGAAGGTGTCTCCGGCGCCGGTCGCGTCAACGGCTGCGACCGGTCGGGCGGGGATCACCTCCTGGCGATCGGGGGTCGCCACCATTGTGCCGGATTTGCCCATAGTCAGCGCGACGATGCGGCAGCCGAGACCGAGATAGAAGGCGCAGATCTCCTCGGGACGGTCCAGCCCTGTCAGCTGCTGGGCGTCATCCAGCCCCGGCAGGGCAATATCCGAGAGAGCGACCGTACCGTGAATGACGGCGCGCGCCCGGTCGAGCGGCCAGAGGCGAAGGCGCAGGTTGGTGTCGTAGCTGACGATGGTGCCGTTCTGCCTGGCGTGCCGGATGGCGGCGAAGACAGCATCGGCGCAGCCTTGCGAGATCGCCTGACTGATCCCCGACGCATGAAGGACGCGCGCGGCCGCGATTTGCCCTAAGGGCAATTCGTCGGTCTGGACGAGGCTCGCGGCGGAGCCTGCGCGGGCATAGGAGAACACATGCCCATCCTCGCCGTAGCTGATGAAATAGACGCCCGTGCGTCCATCGGGCCGGACGATAACCGACGATCGGTCGATGCTTTCCTGGTCCCAGAGCTTGAGGAAGTTCGTCCCGAAGGCATCGCTCCCCAAGGCGGTGAAAATGGCAGTCTTCGCACCCTGCCTGGCAGCCGCGACGGCAGCGTTGGAAACATCGCCGCCGAATCCCGGCAGATAAAGGCTCTCCCCCTGCCGCTCGACCTCCGCGAACTCCATCAGAGGTTCGCCAAAAGCCAGAAGATCTATCGTTTTCATGACTGTCCTGCCGTTTCCGAAAAGGCCGCAGGGCTGTCGGCCCTGGTCGTTACGACTTTTCCGGGGTTGAGAATGTTTTGCGGATCGAGGGTCCGCTTGATGCTTCGCATGAGATCGAGGGCAACTGGGTCCTTGTAATGGGGAAGCTCATCTAGCTTGATGAGCCCGATCCCGTGCTCGGCGGAGATCGATCCGTTCATGCCGTTCACGATGTCATGGACGATCCGGTTGAAGTGCTCCCAGCGGGCAAGAAAGGCACTCTTGTCCATGCTGACCGGCTGGGAAAGATTGAAGTGGATATTGCCGTCGCCGATATGCCCGAAGGCGCAGACGCGGATGCCTGGCATCTCCGCCTCGCAGGCTCCCGTGGCCACCTCGATGAACTCGGCGACCCGCGAGACGGGCACGGCGACGTCATGCTTGATCGACCCTCCCTCGAGGCGCTGCACCTCGGACAGATCTTCACGCAACGCCCAGAGCGCTTGGCTTTGCGCCTCGCTCGATCCGATAACTGCATCTTCGATCAAGCCCTCTTCAAGACCTTCGCCGAGTAGCGTTTCCATGAGGCTCTGGAGGTCTGCATCCTTTTGGGATGAGGACAGTTCGATGAGCGCATAGAATGGGTGGCGGCCGGACAGCGGCCGTGGCGCGGCGGGTCTGTGCTTGAGAATGATTTCCAGGCCGAAATCCGCCATGGTCTCGAAAGCCGTCAGCTGGTCCGACGCCCGTTCGCGCAGACGTTCGAAGACCTTGAGGACGTGGTGCGGCGACGGGCAGCCGACAAAAGCCGTCACCCGAGTATGCGCCTTGGGGAAAAGCTTCAGGACCGCCGCCGTGATGATGCCGAGGGTCCCCTCCGATCCGATGAAGAGGTTTTTCAGGTCGTACCCGGTATTGTCCTTGCGCAGCCCCTTCAGGCCGTTCCAGATCCGGCCGTCCGCCAGCACGACTTCGAGGCCAAGGGTCAGCTCGCGCATATTGCCATAGCGCAGGACGGCGGTACCGCCCGCATTGGTCGCGAGATTTCCGCCGATGCAGCATGATCCCTCCGACGCAAGGGAAAGCGGAAACAGATAGCCAGCCCGATCGGCGGCCTCCTGGACGGATTTCAAGATGCATCCGGCCTCGACGGTGATGGTTGCGTTCACCGCCTCGACCTCCCGGATGCGGTCGAGGCGGGCCAGGGACAGGACCACGCCCCCATAGGGCACGCCTCCGCCCACGAGGCCGGTATTGCCGCCCTGCGGAACGATCGGAACTCCTGCCTCGGCGCATGACCGCACGGCGAACGCAACTTCGTCCAAGTCACGGGGACGCAGGACCGCCAGGGCCTGTCCTTGGTAGAGCCCCCGCGTCTCGACCAGATAGCCGCCGATGTCGCCGGCCTCGGTCAGCACGGAACCGGGCCCCAGCCGCGCCGTCAGGGTCCGGATCAGGGCAGCGCTGTCAATTGCCTGGGTTGCCATCCTGGCTCCTTAGCGCATCGGGCGGAAAAGTGGACGCGCTTTTTCGAGTAGGCATCGGATGAGTCCCAAAAGCAGTGTCCAGATGCTCACGTGAAGCCTCTTTCATCGCGTCTTGCGGCGCGGACCGCAAGACCCAAAGAACATGGTGCCATCTGTCTGATACAATTAAGCAATGGGGCCGTCCCCCAAGGCCGCCCCTTGCCTTTTTTTGAAGTTTGACCGTTACTGCGTCACAGCGCGACCCAATGGGCTGCGGGAAACAAGGCTCGGCTCAGCACGAGCCCCAGAATAAGGGAACATCTATGAAGTTCGTTAAGAGCATCGGCTTGGCTATCCTGGGCTCCACCCTTGCGATCGGTGGCGCTGCGGCGCAGGACAAGACCGTGAAGATCGCCACTGAGGGCGCCTATGAGCCGTGGAACTTCACCGGCCCCGGCGGCAAGCTGGAAGGGTTCGAGGTCGACCTCGCCAACGAGCTGTGCAATCGCATGAAGGTGAAGTGCGAGATCGTGGCCCAGGACTGGGATGGCATCATCCCGGCCCTGCAGGCCAAGAAGTACGACGCCATCATGGCTGGCATGAGCATCACCGACGAGCGCAAGAAGGTTATCGACTTCTCGAACCCCTACGCGGCCGGACCCAACGGTTTCCTGGTCGCCAAGAACTCACCGCTCGCCAAGATGCCCGGCACGGGGCAGGCCTTCAACCTCAGCAGCCAGCAGGCTGAGGGCGAGAAGGCCATCGAGGCCCTCAAGCCGGTGCTGAAAGGCAAGACGGTCGGCGTCCAGGTCTCGACGATCCACGCCAATTTCGCCGACAAATATCTGAAGGGCACGGCCGAGGTTCGCGAGTACAAGACCACCGAGCAACACGACCTCGACCTCGCGGCCGGCCGCATCGACGCCGTTCTGGCGGACGCAACCGCCCTCAATGGCACCCTGCGCAAGCCCGAGTTCAAGGACTACGTCCTGGTTGGACCATCGATCACCGGCGGCCTTCTCGGCCCAGGCGTCGGCGTTGGGCTTCGGCAGGGCGAGACTGCCCTGAAGCAGCAGTTCAACGATGCGATTGCCGCCGCCAAGGCAGACGGCACTCTCAAGAAATTGTCTGAGAAGTGGTTCAAGATCGACACCACTCCCCGGAGCTGATCCCGTCTCTGCGAATCCCCAAGGCGCGGCTGAAGCCGCGCCTTTTTTGTCTGATTCAGCGCCGAATGCGACGGAAAACGCCATTGAGGGCGCTTTATTCGGCACGAATGGGACTTGCGCTGGCTTAGCTTTTGAATGTTAGCTTCCGGTAGCGGATGAGCGGCGTCGGCTGGGCCGAAACCTTCACCGGATAAAAGGCTCAGTTCAATCTGACCAACAGGGAACGACGATGAAACTGTTCAAAGCACTCGGTTTTGGCCTGGTGGCTTCTGCTCTTGCGATCAGCGGCGCTGCGGCGCAGGACAAGACCGTGAAGATCGCCACTGAGGGCGCCTACGCGCCGTGGAACTTCACCGGCGCGGGCGGCAAGCTGGAAGGGTTCGAGATCGACTTGGCCAACGACCTGTGCGGCCGCATGAAGGTGAAGTGCGAGATCGTGGCCCAGGACTGGGACGGCATCATCCCGGCCCTGCAGGCCAAGAAGTACGACGCCATCATGGCCGGCATGAATATCACCGATAAGCGCCTTGAGGTCATCGGCTTCTCGCGCGCCTATGCGTCGGGCGTACACGGCTGGAGCGTCATGAAGGACTCGCCCCTCGTGAAGCTTGCCGGCGAGGGCAAGCGGTTCAGCCTTGAAAAGGACGCCGCGGGCGCCAAGGCGATGATCGAGGAGTGGAAACCGCTGCTGAAGGGCAAAACCGTCGGCGTTCAGGGCTCTACGGTCAACTCCCAGTTCCTTGAGAAGTATCTCAAGGATACGATCACGATCCGGGAATACAAAACCACGGAGCAGCATGACCTCGACCTCTCGGCCGGCCGTCTCGACGCGATTTTCGCCGCCCACTCGTTCCTGAAGGCATCGACGGAAAAGCCTGAATTCAAGGACATGGTCATTGCCGGTGGCGCCGTGAGCAGCGACGTGCTTGGGCGCGGCGTGGCGGTTGGCATGCGCAAGGACGACGCGGAGCTGAAGGCCATGTTCGATACGGCCATTCAGGCCGCGATCGCGGACGGAACGGTTCAAAAGCTGACCCAGAAATGGTTCAAGATCGACATGACGCCGCAAACCTGACAAGAGCGGACAGGCTGCCTGGCCGCCAACGGTTCCAGGCTGCCTGTCCGGCTCAATCGGCGGAATGTGTTTGACGGCTTTTCACTTCCCGTACGGAGGTGAAACTTATTCAGGAAACGAAGCGTGCAGCAGTTGAGCTATTTCGAGCTCGTCGGCTTTGGCCCCAACGGCTGGGGGTGGGCACTGCTCACCGCAACCGGCATGACGCTCGCGGTCGCCGCCTGCGGCTTTCTCATCGGATCGGTCGTCGGCACGTTCGTCGCCTGGGGCAAGATCGGCGGCAACCTAGCGGTTCGGAGTCTTGCGGACGGATACACGACTGTTCTGCGCGGCATACCGGACCTTCTCGTCATCTACCTGTTCTACTTCGGCGGCAGCGCCGCACTCGGGGCCATCGGCAGTCTGTTTGGCGCGGAAGGCTTCATCGGCGTGCCTGCCTTCCTGACTGGGGCGCTCGCCATTGGCATCGTTTCCGGCGCCTACCAGGCCGAGGTCTTCCGAGGCGCCTTCCAGGTCGTGAGCAAGGGCGAGATTGAAGCGGCGCGCTCCGTCGGCATGCACCGCTGGTTGATGTTCCGGCGCATCATCGCGCCGCAGGTTCTTCGCTATGCCATTCCGGGCCTTGGCAATACGTGGCAGCTGGTTCTCAAGGAATCGGCCTTGATTTCGGTGACCGGCCTCGTCGAGTTGCTGCGCCAGTCCCACATCGCCGCCGGCTCGACGCGGCGGCCGTTCGACTTCTACATCACGGCGGCGGTTCTCTACCTCATCATTACCTGGGTTTCGACCTACTTGTTCCAACGGGCTGAAACCTACTCGCTGCGCGGCCTGCGGAGGGCATCCTGATGGATTTCTCGTTCATGCGGGATACCTTCTTCAGCCTCCTGAGCGGAGTGCCGCTGACCTTGAATCTTGCGCTCACCGCGGTGGCGTTCGGGGCCGTCCTTGCCATGCTCCTCGCGCTCATGCGCATGTCGGGCATCCGTGTGCTCGACGCAATTGCGCAGGCCTATGTGTTCGTGTTTCGCGGCACGCCGCTGCTGGTGCAGATCTTCCTGATCTATTACGGCCTCGGACAGTTTCGCCCGACCCTGCAGGAGCTTGGCCTCTGGACCTTCTTCCGTGAGCCCTATTGGTGCGCGGTTCTGGCCCTGACGCTGAACACCGGCGCCTATGCCAGCGAAATCTTCCGCGGCGGATTGCAATCCGTTCCGCATCAGCAGGTCGAGGCCGCACGGGCCTGCGGCATGTCGGGCTTCCTGCTGTTCCGCCGCATCGTCTTCCCCATCGCAGTTCGGCAGGCGCTGCCGGCCTATGGCAGCGAAATCATCCTTATGGTGAAGGCAACGTCGCTTGCGTCGGTCATCACCATGATGGAGGTGACAGGCATCGCCGCAAAGCTGATTTCCCAGACGTTTCGCGCCGTCGAGGTCTTCGTCGTGGCGGGCCTGATCTATCTCATCCTCAACTTCGCCATCACCCGCATCATCATGGCGCTGGAATGGTGGCTATCGCCCCATCTGCGCCGCCCACCGGCCGTGGAGCCACGCCTCGAGGCGGCTCATGTCTAACGGAGTTTCGTCTTTGTCGCCCCAAAACGCTCCCGCCGTCTCGATCAGCAATCTTCGCAAGAGCTTCGGAGCTCTGGAAGTACTCAAAGGCATCTCTCTCGAGGCGCGGGAAGGAGACGTCATCTCGATCCTGGGAGCCTCGGGCTCGGGCAAGTCGACGATGCTTCGCTGCATCAACATGCTTGAAGTGCCGGATTCCGGCGACGTCCGGATCGGCGGAGAAACGATCAAGCTGAAGAAGGGACGCAGAGGGGTGGAGCCTGCGGATCAAAGTCAGGTTGATCGCATCCGCTCCCGGGTCGCCATGGTGTTCCAGAGCTTCAATCTCTGGTCCCATATGACGATCCTCGAAAACGTCATCGAAGCTCCTGTTCACGTGCAGAAGCGTTCGAAGGCCGAGTGCATCGCGGAAGCCGAAGAACTGCTCACGAAGGTCGGAATCGTCGACAAGCGCAATCAATACCCGTCGCACCTCTCGGGAGGCCAGCAGCAGCGCGCCGCCATTGCGCGCGCCCTCGCCATGCACCCTCAGGTCATGCTCTTCGATGAACCGACCTCCGCCCTCGATCCCGAACTCGTCGGCGAGGTCCTGCGTGTGATGCGATCATTGGCCGAAGAGGGTCGCACCATGCTGGTGGTGACGCACGAAATGGGCTTTGCCCGGGACGTATCGAACCGGGTCGTGTTTCTGCACAAGGGCGTGGTGGAAGAGGAAGGGCCTCCAGCGGAGGTTTTCAGCGCTCCGAAGTCGGAGCGCTTCAAGCAGTTCATCTCAAGCCACAGGTAAACGTTACCGCCTGTCGATCCGGCGCATGGGTTCGCCCGACGGATAGCCCTCTCTATGGCCGATCCGCGGGTCATATGCGGACGGCCCGGGCTGGGAGCGCCGTAGGAATAGGCTGGCCACGGCCGGCACGGCCAGGATCAGGAGCGACACGAGGCCCCAGACGATCACGATCGCCGCGAGGCCTAAGCCCTTGAGAGTGGACAGCGCCCAGGACAGCCACTCGACCGTCTCGGGATGGTTCGTCACTGCATCGGCGTTCTGCGCGGCAAAGCCGCCAAAGACGTCGAGGAGACCATACGCGCCCCAGGCGAAAAGCGACCAGAGGGCCACGCCGATCCAAGCCAGCACCCAAAGAGCGCGCCTCATCGCGTTGTCTCCTTGACTGGAACGGCCGTGCCGTCGATCTCTCGCGGCCCGCGCTTCGGCATGCCCAGATGCTCATGAATGATGCGCAGGTTCCGTTCGTTCGACTTGTAGAAAACGTCAAAGACGTCACCGGCGAACGGGATTGCGCCGACTGCGGTATCGACCGCTACGTTGCCGATCATGCGTGCGATCTTCCAGCGCGGAAGACCCAGCTGCCGCGCCTCCCAGATGATGTAGCTCGCCAGGGCAGCCGAAATGGCATCGCCGATACCAGGGACGAGGCCCAGGACGGCATCGAGGCCGACATGACGGTTCAGGCCCGGGATGAAGAAGGCGCTGTCCAAGAGCTTCGCCACCACAGTGACCCTGGCGATGGCATCCTCTCGGGTAGGACCGGCCTTCTTGATAGCGTCGAAAACGGCGCCGCGCGCAGTGTTCATCTTTCCATTCTCTCTCGGCCGCCAGAGGGCGGATTGATACCGGGGATGTGTGCATCGACAGGCGCTGACGCAAGAGGTTCCGCGACGCAATATCATTTCGCTCTATCTGGCGTAATTCTATCACGTCTTTGAGCTCAACAACAGTAGATACCCGTCTCTCCGCGGTCATGCTCTAGAATACCCCAAAAGGATAGTTTCTGGCCAGCAAGGTTGATCTTTGGTCGAAGGTCCTATTTAGGAAAGCAATCCGCCAGCATACTGGCCACCAATGGGCGAATGCCCTTAAAGGCGATTGCGCCGATAACCGAACATTGTGGGGGCTCAAGACGGGGAGAAACCCGATGAGCACTAATACTCGCGCTCGCCGAGCGCTGCCGCTTGCGTTGGTCACGACGGCCCTGCTTGTCCTGCACCCTTCCACTCCCCTCAGGGCTGAAAGTGACGCGCCAACCATCCAATATGCCAACCTGCCCTCCGGCGATCCGGCTGCGACCGGCAGCCTTCCTGGCCCCAACCAGAATATATCGAGAACCCTGTCAGGCTTTCGCGCCTTCGTGGAGCAAGGCAGCATCATCCTTCGGACAAGCGCTCCGACCCAATGTCTTCCTGGAGACTTGCAAGCGGTCGTGGCCGACGTGGCGTCCAGGTTTGGCAGCGTTAGCGTCGAGTCCACCCACCGTAGCAGAGGCCGCAACTCGCGCGCGGGCGGGGCACGCCGCTCCCTGCATCTCTCCTGCCGCGCAATTGATTTCAGGGTCCGGACCCGCGCCCGGGGCGTAATGGCTTATTTGCGCTCGCGTCCCGAGGTCGGCGGCCTTAAAGTCTACCGGAACGGCATCATCCATACCGACAATGGAGAGCGCCGAAGCTGGTAAGCCCCTTGGAGCAGCATGACGAGACAGCCTGACGCGACCACCATTGCAACCCGCATCGCGCAGGGCCGTGGGGCTTCCCCGGCCGATCTAGTCATCACTGACGTGCGTCTGTTCGATCTGGTCACCGGGACACTGGCGCAAACGGATATCGCCATCTGCGGCGACACGATCGTGGGCACCTATGGGCGATATCGGGGCCGTCGCACCGTCGACGGCCGCGGCCGCATCGCCGTGCCGGGTTTCATCGACACCCATCTGCACGTGGAATCGTCCCTTGTCACGCCGCTCGAGTTCGATCGGTGTGTGCTGCCCCATGGGGTGACAACGGCGATCTGCGATCCGCATGAGATGGCGAACGTCATCGGCACGGCGGCTTTCGATTATTTTCTCGCCTGCGCAGAGCGCACGGCCCTCGACCTACGGGTGCAGTTATCGAGTTGCGTGCCGGCGACGCACCTGGAGACAGCGGGAGCGCGGATCGATGCTTCGGATCTCCTGCCCTATCGCGACCATCCCAAGGTGATCGGCCTTGCGGAGTTCATGAACTTTCCCGGCCTCCTCGCGAGTGATCCGGGTTGCCTTGCAAAGATCGAGGCATTCAACGCCCGGCATGTGGATGGTCACGCGCCTCTGGTACGCGGCCTCGATCTCAACGGATACCTTGCAGCGGGTATTCGCACCGACCACGAGACCACGACGGCGGACGAGGCCCTTGAGAAAATCCGCAAGGGCATGACCGTGCTGATGCGCGAGGGGTCCGTCTCGAAAGATCTGCACGCGCTGGCGCCCCTTCTCTCCGTGCAGACCTCTCCGTTTCTTACCCTGTGCACAGACGACCGCAATCCCCTCGATATCGCCGAAGAGGGTCATCTCGACTACATGATCCGCACCCTGATCGCCCTGGGCTGCGAACCGCTGGCGGCCTATCGCGCCGCCTCGCTGACCGCCGCGCGGGCGTTCGGTCTCAATGACCGTGGCATGATCGCGCCTGGCAAGCGGGCCGATATCGTCCTGCTCGACAATCTCGAAACCTGCGCCGTCTCCGATGTGATCACTGGCGGAAGACTGGTGGATGAGGCGCTGTTTGCATCACGCGGCGCAGTGGCGCCGGTTGGTCTCAACAGCGTGAAATCCGCCCCCGTCACGGCCGATCAATTTCGAATCACCGGTGCATCGGGCGGCGCCGACGTGATCGGCGTCATTCCCGGCAAGATCATCACCGAGCATCTGCGGCTCTCCCTGCCGCTGCGCGATGGCGCGCGACAGATCGATCTCGATCAGGATGTGGTGAAGGTCGCGGTCGTGGCCCGGCACGGCGTCAATCACAATATCGGCCTAGGCTTCGTCAAAGGCTTCGGGATGAAGCGCGGCGCCATTGCTTCCTCGGTGGGCCATGACAGTCACAATATCTGCGTCGTGGGCGCCGATGATGCGGACATGGCCGCAGCCGTGAATCGGCTGCGCGAGATCCAGGGCGGCTTCGTGGTGGTTGCAGGCGGTGTGGTGCGCGCCGAGCTTGCGCTGCCTATTGCCGGTCTCATGAGCGATCGATCTTATGAAGATGTTCGCGACGCGCTTTATCCGCTTAGGGATGCCGCCAAAGGTCTCGGCGTCACCCTTGCGGAGCCGTTCCTACAGGTCGCCTTCCTGCCGCTTCCGGTCATCCCCCACCTGAAGATTACCGATTTCGGCCTCGTCGATGTCGACAGAATGGAACTGGTATAATCGATCCTCCCTCGGAAAATGACGATGTTCGAGAATTTCACTCAGCGGCAGATCACGACGTCGGAGGCTGTCATCAACCTGCGCCATGCGGGCGATGGTCCCCCAGTTCTTCTTCTGCATGGGCATCCGCAGACTCACGTCATGTGGCATCGCGTTGCGCCGCGTCTCGCGCAAACTTACACCGTGGTCTGCGCCGACCTGCGCGGCTATGGCGACAGCTCCAAGCCTCCGACGACGCCGGATCATGAGCCGTATTCCAAACGCGCCATGGCGCGCGATCAGGTCGAAGTCATGCGAACCCTCGGATTTGAGCGGTTTGCAGTCGTGGGCCACGATCGCGGCGGACGCTGCGCCTACCGGATGGCTCTCGATCATCCCGACCAGATTGCCGCCCTGTCGGTTCTGGACATCCTGCCAACGGCCGAGCACTTCCGGCGCGCGGACATGTCGTTCGCCATGGGATACTGGCACTGGTTCTTCCTGGCCCAGCCTTATGACCTGCCCGAGCGCCTGATCAGCGGCGATCCCGATGCATTTTATCTCCGCCGCGGCAAGCACATGTTCGACGAGGCGGCGCTGGCGGAATACCGGCGCTGCTTTACCGATCCAGCCACGATCCACGCCATGTGCGAGGACTACCGCGCGGGCGCCGGCATCGACATGCGATTGGACGAAAGCGACCAGAAGGCGGGACGCCGCATCGCCTGTCCGGTGCAGGCCCTTTGGGGCCTGAAAGGCCCCATCGACCGATGGTACGACGTGTGCGAAGTCTGGCGCGGCTGGGCGAACGATGTCGAGGGCCGGGGCATCGATTGCGGGCATTATCTGGCCGAGGAGGCGCCGGAGGAGACGCTCGCAGCCCTAGAGCCTTTCCTCGCCAAGGCCTTCGAGCGGATCAGTCTCTAAAGTCGGCCAACCCGGAACGAGAGGGGAAACCGGATGGTGCGGCGCTGCTCCGGGTCTCCCCACGCCTCCACGAGGTTACGCTGAAAGACATCAACCGGGCTGCGCCCAAGCGCTTTCTCGGCTCCCCGCACGGCCGACCAGGTGTCCGTATAGCCGATGAGATCGGCAGCGCGCCAATGCACCGTGATGGCAAGCGGCGGCGCGGCGATCTCCGCGAACGGAAAATCGAAGGACCGATAGCCCTCTTCCACATGCCGACGCTCCGGCGGCCAATACGGCCCTACCACTTCCTTGTAGAAATGCTGAACCACAGGGTTGATCTCAGGGTCAGCCTCCAGAACCCCATAAGTGATGAGAGCCAGCACGCCGCCGGGTTTACCGATACGGCGAGCTTCTGCATAAAAGGCCGGAAGGTCGAACCAGTGTGCGGCCTGCGCTGCCGTGATCAGATCAACGGAGCGATTGGCAAGGCCGCTGGCCTCCGCCGCTGCGACCCGATACTCGACCCGTGGATGCGGTTCGGCCTTCGCCACCTGCTGAGCGCTTGCATCCGTGGCGATGACACGACCGAAGCGTTCGGCCAACAGCACCGACAGCTGACCGGACCCACAACCGACATCGAGCGCCAGTTCCGTGTCGCCGCAGAGGCTTGCCAAGTAATCCACGACTGAGGCCGGATAGGTCGGCCGGTAGGCCGCGTAATCTGATGAGCGCGACGAGAAATGATCCTTGAAGGTCATCGTCACAGGTTGCCGAAAGGCGCGACCGTGAAGCCGTTCGCCTCGAGCTTCGCTCTGACTGTACGCGCCATCTCGACGGCGCTCGGCTCATCGCCATGAACGCAGATGGTATCGATCTGAACTGGGATGCGCCGGCCCGAAGTCGTTGTGACTGCCTTGTCTTGCAAGGCCCGCAACACTCGCTCGGCGGCCTCGGCCGCATCGTGAAGGACGGAGCCCGGCTTCTTGCGGCTGGTGAGCGCGCCGTTATCCTCATAGGTGCGATCGGCGAAGAACTCGCGGACAACCGGCACGCCCAGTTTGTCGGACGCCTTCTCCATCAGCAGCCCCGGCATGCAAACATTGATAAGGCTTTTGTCCACGCCTTTGATGGCGCGAGCAATGGCCAGCGCCAGATCTTCGTCCTCGTTCGCCATGTTGTTGAGCGAGCCATGGGCCTTCACGTAGGTGACACGGTGGCCCGCCAGGGATGCGACCGCCTGCAAGGCGCCAATCTGATAGGCGACCATGCGCTCGATCTCGGCAGGGCTGTCGCCCCGGATCACGCGGCGGCCGAACCCGGCAAGATCGTTGAAGCCCGGGTGCGCGCCGATGGCCACTCCCTTGCGTTTCGCGATCTCGGAGGTACGGAACATGATGGACGGATCGCCCGCATGGTAGCCGCAGGCGATGTTGGCCGACGAGACGATGTCCAGCATCGCGTCGTCATCCCCCATGGGCCACGGCCCGAACCCCTCGCCCATGTCGCAGTTCAGATCGACTTTCATGCCTGCTACACCAGAACCGGCTGCGCGGTCTGCGCGCCCATGTGGAAGACGCGCTTGTAGCGCTCGACCTCGGCCTTCGGCCCCAGGGCCTTTGTGGGATTGTCCGACAGTTTGACCGTAGGTCGCCCGTCGGCGGAGATCACCTTGCAGACGATGGAGATCGGATCGAGACTGCCGTCGGAAGCAAGCCCGCGGAAATCATTGGTCAGGAGCGTGCCCCAGCCATAACCGATCCGCATGCGGCCATGGAACTGCCGGTGGATGCGCTGGATCAGGTCCACGTCGAGCCCATCCGAGAAAATCGCGAGCTTCTCGGCCGGGTTCTGTCCGCGCGAGAGCCACCAATCGATCGCCTCCTCGCCGCCTTCGAAGGGGTCCTTCGAGTCCACGCGAATGCCGGTCCAGGACGCAACCCAATCAGGAGCATTCTTCAGGAAGTTCGTCGTGCCGTAGGTGTCGGGAAGGATGATGCGCAGGTTGCCCTCGTAATCCTCCTGCCAGTCCGCCAGGACGCGGTAAGGCGCCTGTGCCATGTCGGCCTCGTTATCGGTCAGCGCCGTGTAGACCATCGGTAGCTCGTGGGCGTTGGTGCCGACGGCCTCCACTTCGCGCCTGAGTGCGATGAGGCAGTTCGAGGTGCCGAGGAAGGAGGAGCCAAGCCCCTCGCTCATGGCCTGCACGCACCAATCCTGCCAAAGGAAGCCATGGCGACGACGTGTCCCGAAGTCCGAGATGGACAGGCCCGGGAGCGTTTTGAGCTGCTCGATCTTTTCCCAAACCCGGGTCATCGCGCGGGCATAGAGAACCTGAAGCTCGAACTTGCCCATGCTCTTCAGCACGCCCCGGGACCGCAGCTCGTTCAGGATTGCAAGCGCCGGGATCTCCCACATGGTGGTCTCGATCCAGGGGCCGTGGAAGGTCAGAACATACTGACCGTCCTGCTTCTCCAGGAGGTATTCCGGAAAGCGGAAGGTCTCGAGCCAATCCATGAATTCCGGCGAGAACATCTGCCGTTTGCCATAGAAAGTGTTGCCACGAAGCCAGGTGGACTCGCCTCGTGTCAGGGAGAGCGTTCGCACATGATCTAGCTGCTCCCGCAGTTCGCCCGCGTCGATGATGTCGGCTAGGCGGATCCGGGTGGTGCGGTTCTGGATGCCGAATGTCACCTGGACGTTCCGGTGGCGGCGAAAGATCGTCTGCGCCATCAGAAGCTTGTAGAAGTCCGTGTCGAGGACGGACCTGACAATCGGATCGATCTTCCAGGTATGGTTGTAGACCCTGGTCGCGATGTCCGCCATCGCTTGCTCCTTGCCAATTCAAGAGCCGCGACCATAGCGAAGGCAGGCCCCGGATGAAAGGCAGCGCTTCTCCTCCGTGCCTGAATGGCCGGAGGAGAAGACAATATGCTTAACCCTTCAGGTCGACCTTGGCCTGATCGCCAGGATGAGGCTGCTCGCCGGTGATGGCTGCTTTCACATAGCCGTAGAGGTGAACGATGGTGGATGACGGGCTGTCCCAGTACTCGCCCTTGACCGGATGAACACGGATCAGGGCGATCTGCGGGTCGTCGACGCCATTGGGGAACCAGGCTCGCAGAGGCTCGGACCACTTCTCGTGGATTTTGGCCTTGTCTCGGACGATCTCGGCCTTGCCGGAAACGGAAACATAGTTCTGGCTGCTCGGATCCGCGTAGGCGAGATTGACCTCGTTGTCACGAGACACCTCGGTGATCTTCGGAGATTGGATCTGCGTGAAGAACCAGAGGTCCCCATGCTCGTCGGTGTCCTGGCTGTACATAGGCCGGCTGTGCAAGGTGCCGTCGGTATCGACGGTGGTCATCATGGCGATCTTCACGTCCTTGATCAGCTCGTAGAGCTTCTTGGCATTCGGATCGTCGTGGCCATGTTGGTGCATTTTCGTCTCCTCGATCTCGTCACAGACCCCTCGGGACGGCGCAGACGGGATCTGCGCCAGGCCCCACCGGGCACGGCGCGGGCGATCGGCCGGCGCAAGGGCCGACCATCCAAGGGACACGGTGAACAACGGACAAGGTCCGCTTTGGTTCGCGATATTGTGCAAGCCGCCCAAGGAGCGCCTTAACGGATGCGCCGTCACCCTATACATGACGGGTACCACGCTCGAATCCCGCGCAGGAGGCCCTACCTTGGCGATTACCCGTGAACATGTGCTTCAGGCGCTTTCCACCGTGCCGGTGGACACCAATGGGACAAGCCTCGTATCGTCAGGCCGCCTGTCCGACGTGCTGATCGACGACGCAGCCCGCGTCATGTTCTCGATCTCCGTTCAGCCGTCGGAAGCCTCAAGCATGGAGCACGTGCGACAGGCCGCCGAGACGGCCGTGCGCGGCCTTCCAGGGGTCAAAGGGGTGTTTGCCAGCCTGACGGCAGAACACGCCGGCCCGCCCGGCGGGGCTGCATCCTCCCCGGCGGCGCCGGCCCGTCCGCGAGCGGCCGCGCAGCCCAAGAGCCAGCGGATCCCTGGCGTTGGTCATGTGATCGCCGTTGCGTCCGGCAAGGGCGGGGTTGGAAAGTCGACGACCGCCTGCAATCTGGCGCTTGGCCTCAAGGCCCTCGGGCTGAAGGTCGGACTCCTGGACGCGGACATTTATGGGCCGTCCATGCCGAAGCTTCTCGGCATCCACGGCAAGCCGCAGCTTCTGGAAGGGCGCATTCTCGAGCCCATGGAAGCCTACGGCATCAAGGTCATGTCCATCGGGTTCCTGGTCGATGAGGAAGCGGCCATGATCTGGCGCGGCCCGATGGTCATGTCGGCGATCACCCAGATGCTGCGGGAGGTCGCCTGGGGCGACCTCGACGTGCTGGTGGTCGACATGCCCCCCGGCACCGGAGACGCGCAGCTGACTATGGCGCAGGCGACCCCTCTTGCGGGCGCCGTCATCGTCTCAACCCCGCAGGATCTCGCTCTGATCGACGCCAGACGAGGCGTATCCATGTTCAAGCGCGTGGAGATCCCGATCCTCGGAATCGTCGAGAACATGGCGACCTTCGTGTGTCCCCATTGTGGGCAAGCCTCCCACATCTTCGGCCATGGGGGAGCTCGCGCCGAGGCCGAGCGCCTAGGGGTGCCGTTCCTGGCCGAAGTGCCGCTCAACATGTCCATCCGGGAATTGTCGGATGCCGGTCGGCCGGTGGTGGCTGTCGACCCAGAGGGGCCCCACGCCAAAATCTACAAAGACATGGCCCATCAGGTCTGGGCGGTCCTGTCCGGCGGCGCAGGGGCGCGTCCTGCTCCCCGTATCGTCATCGAGTGACGGCCTCCTGTGTTGCCCGCTCACCCACCGACAGTGGGCGTCATCCTGGCAGGTGGACTTGCACGCCGTATGGGCGGGATCGACAAGTCTCTCCTGACGATTAGAGGACGGACGCTCCTCCGGCACGTGGCAGACCGCCTTGGGCCTCAATGCGAGGGGCTGATCATCAATGCCAACGGCGATCCAGGACGCTTTGCGGCGACAGGCTTGCCCATAGTGGAGGATTCGCTCTCTGGTCACCTTGGCCCCCTTGCGGGGATCCTGGCAGCCCTCGAATGGGTATCTGCCTCGCGTCCAATGATCGAATGGGTGGCGAGCTGCCCAAGTGACACCCCTTTTATGCCAAATGACCTCGTGCTGAAGCTGCACGAGGCGCGGGAGCGGCTTCAAAAGCCTATGGCATGTGCCTCATCAGGGTCTCAGGTCCACCACGCGGTCGGTCTCTGGCCCGTTCGCCTGCGACATGACCTACGGGACGCGATTGCCGTGGAAGACTTGCGCAGCATCCGGAAATGGACCAACACCCGTGGGGTTGCGCACGCATCCTGGGCTGACGCCCCCCTCGACCCCTTCCTCAATATCAACACCTCCGGCGACCTCGCGGAGGCTGAAGCCGCATTTGAATGCTATCAGGACGCGTGACGCCTTCGGGAGCCTGGGCTGCGAGAACTCCATGAACGAACTTGATCTATCGGGACTGAAGTGTCCCCTGCCCGTCCTCAGGACCCGCAAGGCGCTCCGCTCGCTACAATCGGGCGACCAGCTCCTGGTCATCTGCACCGACCCGCTCGCGTCGATTGATGTGCCCAATCTCATCCGGGAAACCGGGGACGTCCTCGAGGAATTGAGGCAGGAGGGTGCGAAATGGCACTTTCTGGTCCGGAAAAGCCCCCAACCCGCATAGAAAAAGGCCCGGCAAATACCGGGCCCTTTCTAAGAAATTCTTGAGAACCTTACGGCTCGCGGTTGCCGCGAAGCGTGTCCTTGATGCCGCCGACTGCGTTCTGGATCTTGCCCTCGGCCTTATCCATCTTGCCTTCGGTCTGGAGCTTGGAATCGCCGACGGCCTTGCCGACGCCTTCCTTCAGGCTGCCCTTCATCTTCTTCATGCTGCCTTCGACCCGATCGTCATCCATCTTACGTCTCCTCAAAAGCTGATGTCCTAAGAAGAACGCCCCAATCCCAGAAGGGTTGCGGCCGGATGCGGACGCCGGGGCAAAGACTGCTACCACTAAGTGCAAAACTCCGTTCGTTTCTATCCAGAATAAAGATTGCGTTTGAACGACTTCGCGAGAATCCACCAGCTCTACACAACTCGTGTCACTGCCTTAGATATGTTATAATCTTGTGATAAAGCCGAGTTTGTCGTGTCGCAGCCTACAAAATCATCCAAAAAGTACCTGAAGGCCGAGGAGGGTCTTGCGGGCCGTGAGGCTCAGCGTGACGTGAACCGGCAATTAGACCGCATGGCTCTCCTGGCGCATCAACTGACGACGCCGCTCTCGACGATTTCGTCCCTCGCCCAAGGCCTCATGCGGAGAACGAGTCGCCTCAGCACGGATGACATCCAGGAGCGGTCGGAAAAGAGCTGGCGGGCAAGCCTGAGGCTTCAGGAACTGATCGAAACGATCATGTCCTACACGCGGATCAACGCCGGAGCCATTTCGCCGAATTTCAATCTCTTCAACCTTGAGACGTTCCTGCGTCGTGTGTGTCATGATCATCGCAGACAGGAGCCGGATAGGCCATTCAACATCGACCTTCAGGGCATCCCCGACCTGTTCGTCGGCGACCCGGTTCTTCTTGAGCAGGCTTTCGTCATCATCCTGTCTAACGCGACGAAATATTCGCAGGCTCATCAGCCCATCGGTGTTACAGGCTGCCATCAGAACGGCAATATCATCATCAAAATCAGGGATGAAGGCATAGGCGTGCCGGAAGGGGATATCGCCTATCTCATGGAACCGTTCTTCCGCGGGCGGAATGCGCGCCATATGGCCGGCACAGGACCAGGACTGAGCTTGGCGAGACACATCCTTTCCGTTCATGGCGGAAGCCTGCACATCGAAAGCCGGGAGGGATCGGGGACCACCGTCACGATCCTATTGCCCGGAGAGCTGATGTCCGATTTCGGCTCCGATATATGATGTGAATGCTATAAGAAAAACCCTCCCAGGCGACGTGCCGGGGAGGGTCTGATCGACAGACTTGCGAACGTCTGACGCGATAGGTCAGTCGTCCTTCCACTTGCCTTCGAACTTGAACTCCGGAGCAGCCTTCAGCTGATCCTTGGTGGCGTTCATCGTCGCGGTCCACTTATTGTCGTTCGTGTTGTAGGACACGGCAACAGCGCTCGGATCGACAACCACATAACGATCGCCCATTCCGAGGAAACCTCCGACGGAAAGGACATATCCCACAACGCGGCCCTGGCTGATGACGACGTCTTCGATTTCGCCGACATTCTCGTTGCTGGAGTTGCGGATATCCAAACCTTCCAGGCGTTCCGCCAGAATCGCATCCTGAGGCACGTCCACAAATTTCGGGGCCGCCGTGCCTGCCGGAGAGGTCTGTGCCAGGGCTGGAACCATCAAGGCCGTCATAGCGGCAACAACAAGCGAAATTCGACGCATTCTGTTCTCCTGAACAATGACTTCGGATGGTTTAGGAATGCGTATGGCCAAGGTTTGTTCCAACTTCCGCGATTTCGCATGCCTGTGCGAAATGACGTCAACCTTCCATGTGGAGGATGACTATGTGGCGCCACCTGCGGACCGCTTGGAATTCTTAGCGGGCTGTGCTTGATGTAGCGAAAAGCGTTCGCGCATTGCCATGCAGCCGTAAAACACCTTGATGGAATCGCCTTCTCATGCAGCAAATCTGTTCACGCCGCGCATATCAAGTCACGACCGGAACGAGATCATGAAACCGTTGTCCCAGCTCGCCGCCGAGCAAGCGCTCTCCGTTCGGGTCGTTCTCACGGACATCGATGACACTATCACGACAGATGGAATGCTGACGGCCTCGGCCTATGCGTCGCTCGAGGCCCTGCATCGTGCAGGCTTCATCGTCGTTCCCGTGACAGGCAGGCCGGCTGGCTGGTGCGATCACATTGCCCGCATGTGGCCGGTGGACGCTGTCGTCGGGGAGAACGGAGCCTTCTATTTTCGCTACGATCGTGAAAACAAACGAATGCACCAGCATTTCTGGGCAACGCCCGAAGAGCTGCGGCTGAACCGTCAGAAGCTGAACGACATCGAACGCGAGGTTTTGGCCAGCGTGCAGGGCTCCGCGTTAGCAAGCGATCAATCTTATCGCATCGCCGATCTTGCCATTGATTTTTGCGAGGATGTCCCGGCTCTTCCTGAAGCGGAAGTCGACCGGATCGTCAGCATCTTCGAGCGCGCCGGCGCGCAAGCCAAAGTCAGCTCGATCCACGTCAATGGCTGGTTCGGCGCCTATGACAAGCTGAGCATGGCGAAGACATTGCTGTCGGATGTTTTCAAGATCGATTGGGACACGGCGCGGGAACAAGTCATCTATGCTGGCGACTCGCCGAACGACGAGCCCATGTTCGCGGCCTTTCCCCTGAGCGTGGGCGTCGCCAACGTTCACGCCTTGGCGCATCGGTTGAAGAACAAGCCCACTTACATCACGCATGGGCATTCCGGAGAGGGTTTTGCTGAATTGGCCTCTATTCTGCTGAAGGCGACGAGCCAACGTTCTCCGGCGCGAGTCTAGCGGCGCGCACACCTCTTGCCGCATAAGGATCGGGCCCCTGACGGCCGTTGGCCGTCAGGGGCAATCATAATCAACCACAACGGCTGTCGGGCCGTGGGAGACAGAGAAGCCGCGGAGGCGGATCTCACCTACACCCCGCCGAGACAGATGTACTTCAGCTCGAGGAAGCCCTCGATGCCGTACTTCGAACCTTCGCGACCGAGACCCGACTGCTTGACACCGCCGAATGGCGCCATTTCGTTGGCGAGCAGTCCGGTGTTCACGCCGACCATGCCGCTCTCCAGCGCTTCCGCCACCCGCCAGACCCGCGCCATGTCCTTGGCGTAGAAGTACGACGCCAGTCCGAACTCGGAGTCGTTCGCCATGGCGATTACCTCGGCCTCGTCCTTGAAGCGGATGATGGGAGCAAGTGGCGCAAAGGTCTCTTCCTTGGCGACCTTCATCGCCTGCGTCACCCCCGTCATGACGGTGGGCTCAAAGAACGTGCCGCCCAGATCCGAGCGCTTGCCGCCCAGAACGAGCTTGCCGCCCTTTTCCAGCGCATCGGCCACATGCTCTTCCATCTTGGCCACGGCGCGATCGTCGATCAGGGGCCCCATGGCGACGCCGGTTTCCGTGCCGCGCCCAAGCCTGAGTTCCCTGGCCTTGGCCGTGAGCTTCTCGACAAACGCATCCACCACGCCGTCCTGGACGTAGATGCGGTTCGCGCACACGCAGGTCTGGCCCGCATTGCGGAACTTGGACATCATCGCCCCTTCGACCGCCGCATCGAGATCGGCGTCGTCGAACACAATGAACGGCGCATTGCCGCCGAGTTCCAGCGACAGGCGCTTGATGCTGTCGCCCGCTTCCCGCATGAGCCAGCGGCCCACATTGGTCGAGCCCGTGAAGGTGATCTTGGCCACCTTCGGGTTGTGGCAGAACTCCTTGCCGATGGGCTGGGCGTCACCGGTGATGACCGAGAAGGCTCCCTTCGGGACGCCGGCCCGTTCCGCCAGAACGGCCAGCGCAAATGCCGAGAGAGGCGTCTGGGCTGCCGGCTTGAGCACGATGGCGCAGCCGGCGGCGAGCGCTGGGCCGGCCTTGCGGGTGATCATCCCATTGGGGAAGTTCCACGGAGTAACGGCCGCGCATACGCCCACCGGCTGCTTCAACACCACGATGCGCTGGTCGCCGCGGGCCTGGGGAATGATGTCCCCGTTGATGCGCTTGGCTTCCTCGGCGAACCACTCGATGTAGGCCGCGTTGGAAATCACCTCGCCCTTGGCCTCGGCCAGCGGCTTGCCCTGCTCGGTGGTGAGGATGAGGGCCAGATCATCGGCGTTCTCGATGATGAGGTCGTACCAGCGCTTGAGAACCTGACTGCGCTCCTTGGCCGTGCGGGCCGCCCATTCCTTCTGGACCTCGTGGGCCTTGTCGATGGCCCGACGCGCCATGTCGGGACCGAGATCCGGAACCTCCGCGATCAGCGCCCCATCGAACGGATCGGTGACCGGGATCGTCCTGCCGTCTTGGGCATCGATCCATTCGCCCGCCACATAGGCTTTCGCGACCAGCAGGGAGGGGTCCTTCAGGTCCAGGGTGCGACGCCCGGCAGGCTTCTGGTGAATGGTCATCCGACGGCTCCTATAAGTTCAAGAGATAGGCATGGACGCGATATAAACCTCCATGGACGCGGTGTGAACCGCTAGGAGCGCCAGCCAGGGCTGCTCTAACGGCAAGGGCCGCCTGCCGTTCATCGGTCGTTTGAAGCGCTCCAGGCCCAGCCTGCCGACCGTGCGGAACTGATCAATTATTAGACAGCGCCTAGCTTTAGAAGCACGACTGCGACTTAAGGATGAAGCGATTCCGCATTGCTGAGCTGAAAAGTCCAGCTACTTTCCTTGACCGTCGCCTTTCATGGTTTAACCATGCGCCCATAAGCAGGCACATCCAAGCCTCGACAAACAGAAGGGAAGGAATTCATGCGAGTTCTCAAGAAGGTACTCTTTGCCTTGAGCTGCACCGTTCTGGCGCCATCCGCCTACGCGCAGCAAGCCTCCGACAACGTGGTCAAGATCGGGATCCTGAACGACCAATCCGGCGTCTATGCGGATTTCGGCGGCAAGTCCTCCGTGGAAGCCGCCCGCATGGCGGTTCAGGACTTCGGCGGCAAGGTGCTGGGCGTTCCGGTCGAAATCGTGAATGCCGACCACCAGAACAAGCCTGATGTGGCTTCGAGCGTTGCCCGGCAGTGGTACGACACCGAAAAGGTCGACGCCATCATGGAGCTGACGACCTCGTCCGTCGCGCTCGCCGTTCAGGGCCTCTCTAAGGAGAAGAAAAAGATCACCATGACCACCGGTGCGGCCACGACCGACCTCACCGGCAAGCAGTGCTCTCCCTACGGCTTCCATTGGGCCTACGACACCCATGCCCTCGCGGTCGGCACCGGCGGCGCATTGGTGGAGAACGGCGGCAACAAGTGGTTCTTCCTGACGGCGGATTACGCCTTCGGCTACTCTCTTGAGAACGAGACGTCGAAGTTCGTGAAGTCGAAGGGCGGACAGGTGCTTGGCTCCGTCCGGCACCCCTTGAGCGCCAACGACTTCTCGTCGTTCCTGCTCCAAGCCCAAAGCTCCGGCGCCAACGTGATCGGTATGGCCAATGCGGGCCTCGATACCGCGAACGCCATCAAGCAGGCTGCGGAATTCGGCGTGACCCAAGGCGGCACCCGCCTCGCGGCTCTTCTCTTCACCTTGGCCGAGGTCAAGGGTCTGGGCCTCAAGGCCGCTCAGGGTCTGACGCTGACCGAGGGTTGGTATTGGGATCAGAGCGACGAGAATCGCGCCTTCGCCAAGAAGTTCATGGAGAAGACCGGCCGTATGCCGAACATGATCCATACCGGCACCTATTCGGCCGTCACGCAATACCTCAAGGCCGTCCAGAAAGCCGGAACGGACGCAACGGAGCCGGTTGCCAAGCTCCTGCATGAAATGCCCGTCGAGGACGTGTTCGCCAAGAACGGCAAGGTGCTGCCCAACGGCCGCATGGTCTACGACATGTATCTCTTCCAGGTGAAGAAGCCCGAAGAGAGCAAGAGCGAATGGGACATGTACAAGCAGCTCTCCAAGGTTCCGGGCGACACCGCTTACCTCAAGGCTGCGGAAAGCGGCTGCCAGCTGACGCAGTAAGTTCTGACGCTGTTGGCAACGGGGCGGCTAACGCCGCCCCGTTGCGCAATTCTATGCATCCAGCAGTCAAGGACAAAAATCCTCGACTGCCACCGCTCGTTCAAGACGCGAGATCAGCAGCCGTATGATGGCCAGTACCCAGCCTATTCTGAGCGCCACCGGCCTCACCATGGAGTTTCGCGGTTTCGTGGCCGTGAAGAATGTGACCCTCTCCGTGGACGAGGGCACGATCCATGCCTTGATCGGCCCTAATGGAGCCGGCAAGACGACCGTCTTTAACCTCCTGACGAAGTTTCTCACCCCGACGCGTGGCCAGATTGTCTACCGTGGGGCCGACATCACGGCCATGAAGCCGGCCGAGGTCGCCCGCTTGGGTCTCGTGCGCTCGTTCCAGATTTCCGCAGTTTTTCCCCATCTGACGGTGCTCGACAACGTCCGCATCGCCCTGCAGCGTCCATCAAACCTCGCAACGCAGTTCTGGCGTCCTCTCTCGGCGCTCTCGGGCCTCGATGATCGCGCCATGGAGCTCATCGAAGCTGTGGGCTTGCGCGCCTATGCGCATCTGCCGGCCGTCGAGTTGTCTTATGGGCGCAAGCGTGCCCTTGAGATTGCCACGACCCTGGCCCTCGACCCTGCGATGCTGCTCCTCGACGAGCCTATGGCGGGGATGGGCCATGAGGATATCGGCCGCATCTCGGACCTGATCCGCCGCATCGCCCAGAACCGCACGGTGCTGATGGTCGAGCACAACCTCAACGTCGTTTCCGATCTCTGCGACAGGGTCACGGTTCTGGCTCGCGGCGAAATCCTGGCCGACGGCTCCTATGATGCCGTCAGCGCCGATCCGCGCGTGCGTGAAGCCTATATGGGGACCGAGCATGAGTAACACGCCCCTCCTCGAAGTTCGCGGGCTCAACGCCTGGTACGGCGAAAGTCACGTTCTCCACGGCGTCGATCTCGACATCCAGGAAGGCGAGACCGTCACGTTGCTCGGACGCAATGGGGCCGGAAAGACCACGACCCTACGCGCCATCATGGGGATCCTGCGCCGCCGCGAGGGTGTTCTTCGCCTGCGAGGACAGGACCTCCTGGGACTGCCGCTCCATCGGGTTGCGCAGACGGGTCTTGGATACGTGCCCGAGGAGCGCGGCATCTTCGCGAGCCTCAGCGTCGCCGAGAACCTCATGCTTCCGCCGAAGGTCGCGGAAAACGGCATGAGCGTGGAGGAAATCTACCAGCTCTTCCCTAACCTCCATGAACGGCGCACCAGCCAGGGCACCAAGCTGTCCGGCGGCGAGCAGCAGATGCTGGCGATCGCTCGCATCCTACGGACGGGCGCGACGGTCCTGCTTCTCGACGAACCTACGGAAGGGCTTGCTCCGGTCATCGTGCAACGAATCGGCGATGTGCTGGTGGCGTTGAAGAAGCGCGGAATGACCATCCTGCTCGTCGAGCAGAACTTCCGCTTTGCCCGCAAGGTGGCCGACCGCTTCTACCTCATGGAGGATGGGCGCATGGTGAACTCCTTCCCGGGCCACCAACTTGACGCCAACATGGACCAACTCCACGAAGTGCTTGGAGTCTGAGGCAACATGAGCACCATTTTCGGCATTCCAGCTCCGGCGTTTTACGGCCAGCTCCTGATCGGCCTCATCAACGGGTCTTTTTACGCTCTCCTGAGCCTCGGCCTCGCGGTGATCTTCGGTCTTTTGCGTGTGATCAACTTCGCTCACGGCGCGCAGTACATGCTCGGCGCGTTCGCCGCGTACCTGCTCCTCGGCTATGCGGGGATCGGGTATTGGCCCTCTCTCATTCTGGCGCCCCTGATCGTCGGCGTTACCGCTGTCGTGATCGAACGCACGATGTTGAGCAGGCTTTACAACCTGGACCCGCTTTACGGGCTTCTCCTGACCTTCGGGCTCGCACTGATCCTGGAAGGCGTATTCCGCTACTGGTTCGGAGCCGCTGGACAGCCCTATTCGCCCCCGTCGCAGCTGACCGGCGCTGTCAATCTCGGCTTCATGTTCATGCCCATCTATCGAGGCTGGGTCGTGGTCGCGTCCTTGATCATCTGCCTCAGCACGTGGCTTCTCATCGAGAAGACGCGGCTGGGCGCGTATCTGCGGGCCGCCACAGAAAACGCTACGCTGGTCCAGGCCTTCGGCGTCAACGTGCCAAGGCTCCTGACGCTCACGTATGGGCTGGGAGCGGCGCTGGCGGCCGTGGCCGGCGTTCTGGCCGCTCCCATCTATCAGGTGAGCCCGCTGATGGGCTCCAACCTCATCATCATCGTCTTTGCCGTGGTGGTGGTGGGCGGCATGGGCTCGATCCTCGGAGCCATCGTGACCGGATACATGCTCGGTGTGCTCGAGGGTCTCACCAAAGTGTTCTATCCTGAAGCCTCCAGCATTGTGATCTTCGTGATCATGGCCATCGTTCTGCTCATCCGGCCGGCAGGCCTCTTCGGCCGCGAGGAATGACATCATGACTGTCGAGACGCAGTACCTTTCCGCACAGCCCAAGCTCCGCGCGACCACGACGGTACTTGGCGCAATCGCCATTGCGGCGCTTCTGGTGGCTCCCTTCGTGGTTTATCCGATCTTCCTGATGAGCGTTCTTTGCTTTGCGCTCTTTGCCTGCGCGTTCAACTTGCTCATCGGCTATGTAGGCCTTCTGTCCTTCGGCCACGCCACTTTCTTCGGAGGAGCAGCCTATTTCACAGCGCATGCGGTCAAGGTGTGGGGCTGGGAGCCGCTCTCCGGAATCCTACTGGGCGCCGCCGGCGCCGCGGCCCTGGGTTTCGTGGTCGGCTTCCTGGCCATTCGCCGTCAGGGCATCTACTTCGCCATGATCACGCTTGCACTTGGGCAGATGTTCGCCTTCATCTGCCTGCAGGTGCCGTTCACCCACGGCGAGGACGGGATCCAGGGCGTTCCCCGCGGCCATCTCCTCGGCTTCATCGACCTCAACGAGCCGCTGGCGATGTACTACGTCACCTTGGCCATTTTTCTTTTTGGCTTTTTCGCCATTTGGCGCATCGTGAATTCTCCCTTCGGGAATATTCTCAAAGCCATTCGTGAGAA
Organism: Microvirga aerophila; assembly: GCF_003332305.1. Lineage (GTDB taxonomy): Bacteria > Pseudomonadota > Alphaproteobacteria > Rhizobiales > Beijerinckiaceae > Microvirga > Microvirga aerophila. Next base: position 50,779 of record NZ_QOIO01000037.1, read on the forward strand.
CGAGCGGCGGGCGGTCTCGCTGGGCTATCGGGTCGACCGGTACAAGCTCGGGGCGTTCGTGATGTCGGCGGCCTTGGCCGGACTTGCCGGGGGCACAAAGGCGATCGTATTCCAGTTCGCCACTCTGACAGACGTGCAATGGCAAATGTCCGGCGAGGTTATCCTGATGACCCTGCTCGGCGGCATCGGGACTCTGGTCGGCCCGGCCATTGGCGCAGGGCTTGTGCTCGCGCTGCAAAACTATCTCGCGGCGTCCGACTTTCCCGTAACGGTCCTGATCGGCATCATCTTCGTGGTCTGCGTGCTGCTCTTCCGTCGCGGCATTGCCGGCGAGGTCATGGAATTTTTCAAAACCAGATTCAATAGATCCACCTAGCACGAGGCTAATCAGTTATACTTTCTCCAGGCTTTCATACTGTCGAGCTTATCCATGTCAGCCAGCGATACATTCGATTACGTGATTATCGGTGGGGGTTCGGCGGGCTGTGTTCTTGCCAACAGGCTCTCGAAGGATCCCCGGAATTCCGTCTGCCTTCTCGAAGCTGGCGGAAAGGATAACTGGATCTGGTTTCACATTCCGGTCGGCTATCTGTTCGCCATCGGCAATCCCCGTTCCGACTGGATGTTCAAGACCGAAAGCGAGCCTGGCCTGAACAACCGGATTTTGAACTACCCGCGCGGAAAAGTTCTTGGCGGCAGCTCAGCCATCAACGCCATGATCTACATGCGGGGCCAGCGGGAAGACTATGACCGTTGGCGTCAGATGGGCCTGGAAGGCTGGGGCTGGGACGATGTGAAGCCGATCTTCCGCAAGCACCTTGACCACTATATGGGCGAAGGCGAGCACCATGGCGCTGGAGGCGAATGGCGGGTGGAAGCGCCACGGGTGCGCTGGGAGCTTCTGGATGCGTTCATCGAGGCGGCGGTCGAAGCAGGCATTCCCCGTGTCGAGGATTTCAATACCGGAAGCAACGAAGGCATTTCCTACTTTCACGTCAATCAGAAGAACGGCCGGCGTTGGTCTGCGGCTCGCGGGTTTTTGAAACCTGCGCTGTCCCGCCCCAATCTCAAGGTTGAAACCCACGCCCACGCCACACGCATCCTCTTCGAGGGCAAACGCGCCGTCGGTGTCGAGTTCCGGCAACACGGACAATTGCGGCGCGTCCTGGCAAATCAAGAAGTCGTGCTTTCCGCCGGCGCGGTGGCGTCGCCGCAGCTCCTGCAGCTTTCCGGCATCGGCGACGGGTCCCTGTTGCAACAGCATGGAATCGATGTCGTTCATCACCTCCCTGGAGTGGGGGAAAACTTGCAGGATCACCTGCAGCTTCGGCCGATTTACCGGGTTGAGGGTGTCAGAACGCTCAACGAAATTTACCGATCCCTCGTCAGAAGGGGCCATATGGCGCTGGAATACGCTCTCTTCCGTCGAGGGCCATTGACGATGGCGCCGTCGCAGTTGGGCGCCTTCACGCGCTCCTCGCCCGCGTATGAGACCCCTAATCTGCAGTTCCATATCCAGCCGTTGTCCCTGGACAAGTTCGGTGAGGATCCTCATCCCTTCCCGGCCTTCACGGCCAGTGTCTGCAATCTACGTCCTTCCAGCCGCGGTAGCGTGAGGCTTCGGGGCAACGAGCCCGCGGATCCGCCGACCATCCGGCTCAATTCTCTCTCTACCGTGGAAGACCAGCAGGTCGCCGTCGACGCCTTGCGCTTGGTTCGCCGCGTCGTTTCAATGCCGTCGCTGCAAAAGTACCACCCTCAAGAGTACAAACCGGGGCCGGACTTAACAACCGACGACGAATTGCTCCAAGGAGCACGCGACATCGGCACGACGATCTTCCATCCCGTTGGCACCGCTAAGATGGGAATCGACGGCGATCCCCTGGCTGTTACGGACTCGCGCCTGCGTGTGCGCGGCGTGGAAGGACTTCGCGTCATTGACGCATCGGTCATGCCGACGATTACCAGCGGCAATACCAACTCCCCTACCCTCATGATTGCCGACAAGGGAGCAGCGATGATCCTGGAGGACCGTGCTGGCGGCCGCCTGCTCCGTTCGGCCTGAGCAAGACAACCCAACACTCCCGAGCCAAGCCACGTGAAGTCTTCAGGCCTCCCATAAAGGCCGCCGTACCGGGCCTAAAACAGATCCGCCAAATAGCCCGATCTGATCTTTCATCGTATCAGTTCGCTATGCCGGCGCAGATTTGCTTGCGTCGAGGTTGGACGAACTACCTCGGGAGATGCAATCGCCATAGCTGAGTGAGACTCTTTACCCTCATTAGCTTAAAGTTCTGACGGTTTGGACTGCATGCCTTCGTGCGGCTGGCGCTCAGGCAGCAATAATCGCCGTCCTACAGGGGTGTGCCGTGTCGCAGCGCTATCTTGTCACCGGAGGCTGTGGGTTCATTGGATCCCATTTGGTGGATGCCCTCATCGCCGACGGCTCTCAGGTCGTCGTTCTCGATGATCTTTCGACCGGCCAGCGCAGCAACCTGACAGACGCCGCAGAACTGATTGTCGGGGACATCCGAGACCAAGATCTTTTGGTACAGGTATCGGAAGGATGCGGTGGGATTTTTCATCTCGCGGCCATCGCGTCCGTTCCGAAATGTACCCAGCAATGGCGCGACTCGCACAGCATCAACCTGTCGGCATCCATCGGCATCTTCGAGTTGGCGGCCAGCCTGAACATCCCTGTTGTGTACACCTCATTCTCGGCGGTTTATGGGGACGTTGAACGAACGCCTATTGGTGAGGACGATCCGAAACTTCCGATTTCCGCCTATAGGGCGGACAAGTACGCGATGGAGCTTCATGCCTCCGCCGGCGCGCGCAACCGGAACCTCCGTTCCTTCGGCCTTCGCTTCTTCAACGTTTACGGTCAGCGCCAGGACCCAAGCTCGCCCTATTCCGGGGTCATCGCGGTATTTATGCGTCTCGCGCTCGACGGGGCGCCGGTTACCGTTCATGGAAGCGGCGAGCAGGTTCGGGACTTCGTTTATGTAGCGGATATGGTTGAGGCGTGCCGGGCCGCGATGAAAAGATTGCAGGGGCATCAAGCCGCTTCCGCGGAAGTCATCAATGTCTGCACAGGCAAGGCCACGTCGATACAGATGCTAAAGCGCTTTTGATCTGGGCTTAAACCCATTCGGGTGGTCTGAGCGTTGATGGGGCTATGGCCCGGGAGGCAAGCCATGCCCCAGCCCTATTCTCCTGATATGCGTGAGCGTGGTCTGGTTGCCTGCGCGTGGGGCGACCTTCCTCAGGTCGAGATTGCCCACCGCTTCCAAGTCTGCCCTGCCACCGTGTCGAACTGGCGCCGCCAAGAGCGTGAGGAGGGCCGGCGTGCTCCGAAGCCGCACAGTGGTGGCGTGCCCTCGCGTCTGGATGTAGCAGCTCTGGAGGTGCTGCGTCAGCTCGTGATCGAGGACAATGACGCGCTGCTGCGCGAGTACCGTGAGCGCCTGGCCGAGCGCACCGGCGTGACGGTGTGTCTGGCGGTGATCTGTGAGGCGCTCAAGCGCCTCAAGCTGCGTCCGAAAAAAAGACCCTCCGGGCGGCCGAGCAGGAGCGACCCGAGATTGGAGCCGAACGTGAGACTTATCGCCAGCAGATGAGCGACATCCCCGCAGACCGCTTGGTGTTCCTGGACGAGAGCGGCGTCACCACCAAGATGGCGCGCACCCGTGCGCGAGCCCCGCGCGGGCAGCGGGCGTACGGAAGTATCCCGCTCGGCTCCTGGCAGCGGCTGACGGTCGTGGGGGCGCTGGCCTGTGACGGCCTGGTGGCCACCATGAGCATCGAGGCATCATCCACCTCGACCGCTGTGCTGCTGGCTTATCTCGAGCAGGTGCTGGTGCCCAAGCTCCGGCAGGTGAAGCCGGATGCGATCCTGGTGATGGACAACCTGCGCCCGCACCATGCAACCGAAGTCAGTGAGCTTCTCGCGCAGGCCGGGATCGGGCTGTTGTACCTGCCGCGCTACTCACCTGAGTTCAACCCGATCGAGCAGGCCTGGGCCAAGGTGAAAGAGCGGCTCAAAGCCAAAGCCGCACGCACTCTTGAAGCCTTGGAGGCGGAGCTCAAACCAGCCCTCGACACCATCACCGCACAAGATGCCCTACACTGAAATCAAAAGCGCTTTAGCATGGCACGGATTGTCCCTGTGCAATGGATTAGAGCGTGCAGCGGTTGCGTGGAATCGGGATCGCTGATTCCATTGGGCTGGTTGTAGTCGGTCGGGAGGCGTCCCA